>NZ_JMHT01000021.1 GCF_001905655.1 Mycobacterium sp. ST-F2 | reverse complement strand
GCCCACCTCAGCCCCGTCCCCGAATTCCCACCACCCCAGGGGACTTAGCCTCATTCAGGACGTGTGCAGCGACGCACGACCATTCCCACCGTCCGTGCGCACCGCACCCCGGCTGATCGCGGGTCGTCGGCTCGGCCAGCCGAAGTCTGGTAAAGCATGCGAGAGCCCGCAGAACGGCTCCTAATCGGCGAGCGGCGGTCGCCGATCGCCGAGACCACCCTGTCGTTCCAAGAGGCTACCGAGCCTGAATCATCTCCATGTGCGCAGTCGATTGGCCCCGTATATATCGGCGCGATACTATGGCGCGAGGTGTTGAAGCGTCCTAGCGCTCAATATGCGTTGCCGTCAATTCATGTCGGGAGGTGACACTGTGCTGGAGCTGGCCATCCTGGGGCTTCTGCTGGAGTCCCCCATGCACGGCTATGAGCTGCGCAAACGGCTGACCGGACTGCTGGGTGCGTTCCGTGCGTTCTCGTACGGCTCGCTCTACCCGGCGCTGCGCCGCATGCAGGCCGACGGCCTGATCGTCGAAGATGCGGCGCCGCTCGGTTCGACCAAGGTGCGCCGCGCCCGCCGCGTCTACCAACTGACCGACGCCGGCAAGCAACGGTTCACCGAGCTCGTCGCCGACACCGGCCCCCAGAACTACACCGATGACGGATTCGGTGTGCACTTGGCGTTCTTCAACCGGACGCCCGCCGAGGCCAGGATGCGAATCCTGGAAGGGCGGCGCCGTCAGGTCGAGGAGCGTCGCGAAGGTCTGCGCGAGGCGATCGCACGGGCCAGCAGTTCACTCGACCGCTACACCCGCCAGCTGCATCAGCTCGGGCTCGAGTCCAGTGAGCGCGAAGTGAAATGGCTCAACGAGCTGATAGCTGCCGAGCGCGTGGCAACCGCCGGACCGACGGCACCGCCGTCACAAGGCCACGCCGACCAAACCTGAGCGCACGCGCCCCCGGCGAATGCACTGAAAGAGTAGGAAAAGGAGACCGTCACATGTCTGAGTCGAACGAGGTACGCGTCGCAATCGTCGGCGTGGGCAACTGCGCGGCATCGCTCGTGCAGGGCGTGCAGTACTACCAGGACGCCGACGAAAACTCGACCGTCCCGGGTCTGATGCACGTCAAGTTCGGCCCGTACCACGTGCGCGACGTGAAGTTCGTCGCCGCGTTCGACGTGGACGCCAAGAAGGTCGGCTTCGACCTCTCCGAGGCCATCGGCGCCTCCGAGAACAACACCATCAAGATCGCCGACGTGCCGCCGACCGACGTCATCGTGCAGCGCGGCCCGACCCTCGACGGCATCGGCAAGTACTACGCCGACACCATCGAGGTCTCCGACGCCGAGCCCGTCGACGTGGTCAAGGCCCTCAAGGACGCGAACGTCGACGTCCTGGTCTCCTACCTGCCCGTCGGCTCCGAAGAGGCCGACAAGTTCTACGCGCAGTGCGCCATCGACGCCAAGGTCGCGTTCGTCAACGCCCTGCCCGTGTTCATCGCCTCCGACCCGGAGTGGGCCAAGAAGTTCGAGGACGCCGGCGTGCCGATCGTCGGTGACGACATCAAGAGCCAGGTCGGCGCGACCATCACCCACCGCGTGATGGCCAAGCTGTTCGAGGATCGCGGCGTCACGCTGGACCGCACCTACCAGCTGAACGTCGGCGGCAACATGGACTTCAAGAACATGCTCGAGCGCGAGCGCCTGGAGTCGAAGAAGGTCTCCAAGACCCAGGCCGTCACCTCGAACCTGACCGGCTCGCTGGCCGACAAGGTCTACGACAAGAACGTGCACATCGGCCCGTCGGACTACGTCGCGTGGCTCGACGACCGCAAGTGGGCGTACGTCCGCCTCGAGGGTCGCGCCTTCGGTGACGTGCCGCTGAACCTGGAGTACAAGCTCGAGGTCTGGGACTCCCCCAACTCGGCCGGCATCATCATCGACGCCGTGCGCGCCGCCAAGATCGCCAAGGACCGCGGCCTCGGTGGCCCGATCCTGCCGGCCTCGGCCTACCTGATGAAGAGCCCGCCGGAGCAGGTCGCCGACGACCTCGCGCGCGCTCAGCTGGAAGCCTTCATCGAGGGGTAGTTTTTCGACGTCAGAGTGGGCGGCCAGGTGAAACCTGGCCGCCCACTTGGCGTTTGGGGCGTCGGGACCGTCAGGCCGGCGGTTGTGAGACTGGCCACAACAGCCCTCTTTAAACTGGAATTAGTCCAGAAAATGGCACTAGGGTGGGCTCCGTAAAGACATCCGACAGTGACCTGAGAGAGGTTCCCGTGGCCCTGATCAACAAGCAGATCAAGCCGTTCTCCGCGACCGCGTACAAGAACGGCACCTTCATCCCCGTGTCCGAAGCCGACATCGCGGGCAAGTGGGCCATCTTCCTCTTCTACCCGGCCGACTTCACGTTCGTCTGCCCGACAGAGCTCGGCGACCTCGCCGACCACTACGACGAGCTGCAGCAGCTCGGCGTCGAGGTGTTCTCGGTGTCCACCGACACCCACTTCACCCACAAGGCGTGGCACGACTCGTCCGACACCATCGGCAAGATCAAGTTCGCGATGATCGGCGACCCCACCCTGCGCATCAGCACCGACTTCGAGGTGCTGCGTGAGGACGAGGGCCTGGCCGACCGCGGCACCTTCCTGGTCGACCCCGACGGCATCATCCAGTTCACCGAGGTCACCGCCGAGGGCATCGGCCGCAACGCCGCCGAGCTGGTCCGCAAGGTCAAGGCCGCGCAGTACGTGCGCAACCACCCGGGCGAGGTCTGCCCGGCCAAGTGGGAAGAGGGCGAAGAGACCCTGGCCCCGTCGCTGGAACTCGTCGGCAAGATCTAGTTTTCACTGCTGGTCGGCGGTACGGGCTCCGGCCCGTACCGCTGTCCAGAAGTCTTCGCCCCCAACATCTTTCGGGCCACACCGGCCCACCATTCCTATTTCGATGGAGTTGATCCGCATGCTCGACACCGCACTCGCCGGCCAATTGAAGTCCCTGCTGGAGCGGCTGACCGTGCCCATCGAGCTGGTGTCCTCCCTCGATGACGGTCCCAAGTCCGCCGAGCTGGCCGGCCTGCTCACCGAGATCGCGGCAATGTCGGACAAGATCACCTACTCCCGGGCCGACGACGACGCCCGCCGGCCGTCGTTCGCCATCCGCCGCACCGGCACCGATGTCGAGGTCCGGTTCGCCGGCATCCCCCTCGGCCACGAGTTCTCCTCGCTGGCCCTGGCGCTGCTGCAGGTCGGCGGATACCCGTCGAAGGAAGCCCCCGAGCTGCTCGAGCAGGTGCGGAGCCTCGACGCCGACCTGCACTTCGAGACCTACTTCTCGCTGTCCTGCCAGAACTGCCCCGACGTGGTGCAGGCCCTGAACCTGATGGCGATCCTCAACCCGCGCATCAGCCACGTCGCGATCGACGGCGCGCTGTTCAAGGACGAGGTCGAACAGCGCAAGGTGCTGGCGGTCCCGACCGTCTTCCTGAACGGTGAGGTGTTCGACTCGGGCCGCATGACCCTCGAGCAGATCATCGGCAAGGTCGACGTCGGCGCCGCGCAGCGCACCGCCGAGGCCATCGCCGAGAAGGACCCCTTCGACGTCCTGGTCGTCGGCGGTGGACCGGCCGGGGCCGCGGCCGCAATCTACGCCGCCCGCAAGGGAATTCGCACCGGCGTGGTCGCCGAGCGGTTCGGCGGTCAGGTGCTCGACACCATGGCCATCGAGAACTACATCTCCGTCCCGCACACCGAAGGACCCAAGTACGCCGCGGCGCTGGAAGCCCACGTCGGCGAGTACGACGTCGACGTCATCAAGACCCAGCGCGGCGCGAAGCTGCTGCCGGCGATCGACGAAGGCGGCCTCATCGAGATCGCGCTGGAGAGCGGCGCCTCGCTGACGGCCCGCACCGTCATCCTCGCGACCGGCGCCCGCTGGCGCGCGATGGACGTGCCCGGCGAGGCCGACTACCGCAACAAGGGCGTCACCTACTGCCCGCATTGCGACGGACCGCTGTTCAAGGGCAAGCGCGTCGCCGTCGTCGGCGGCGGCAACTCCGGCGTCGAGGCCGCGATCGACCTCGCCGGCGTCGTCTCCCATGTGACGCTCATCGAGTTCGACTCGGTGCTGCGCGCCGACGAGGTGCTGCAGCGCAAACTGCGCAGCCTGCCCAACGTCGACATCCTGCTGAGCACGCTGACCACCGAGGTCCTCGGCGACGGCGACCAGGTGACCGGCCTGACCTACCAGGACCGCACCACCGGCGAGTCGCACCAGCTGGACCTGCAGGGCGTCTTCGTCCAGATCGGCCTGCTGCCCAACACCGAGTGGCTGGAGGGCAGCGTCGAGCTGTCCAAGCGCGGCGAGATCGTCGTCGACGAGCGTGGCCAGACATCGGTCCCCGGCGTGTTCGCCGCCGGCGACTGCACGACGGTGCCGTTCAAGCAGATCGTCATCGCGGCGGGAGCCGGTGCGACAGCAGCGCTCTCGGCGTTCGATCACCTGATCCGGACCACCGCCCCGGTCGGCTAGGCACTTCGTCCGGGTCGGGCGCGGGCGTTCCCAGCAGTTCACCAGTTCTTTCCCAGCTGCTGGTTCAGCTGTCATAGGTTCCAGCATCGTGGCCCTGTTTCCGCTGAACCTGCTCCTGACCCACGACGGCCGGTCGTCGCGCCAGCACGTCACGTGCCGCCACAAGTGTGGCGACGCGTGCTCGAAGCCGCTGCCGAACACCAGCGACAACGAGTACTTCGGTGACATCGCGCAGGCCGTGTCCCGACGGTCGATGCTCCGCGCGACCGGCATCGCGGTGCTCGCCGTCGGCGCCGGTCCCGCCCTGGCCGCGTGCGGCCGCGACGAGCAGCCCGCCGCAGGCACCTCGTCCGCTGCGCCCTCGTCGACACCGCCCGGCATGCGATTCGCCGCGGTCGCACCCAACCGCGAGGACGCCGTCGTCATCCCCGAGGGCTACCGGCAGTCCGTGGTCATCAGCTGGGGTGACCCCGTGCTGCCGGGCGCGCCGAAATTCGACGTGACGGCGCAGACCGCCGCGGCGCAGCGCGGCCAGTTCGGGTTCAACAACGACTTCGCCGGGCTGCTACCGATCCCCGACCGGCCCGGCCACTTCCTGCTGGTGACCAACTTCGAGTACGTCACACCGCAATTCATGTTCCCCGGCTACGACCCCAAGCACCCGACCCGCGAGCAGTTCGACATCGAGATCGCCGCCATGGGCATGGGCGTCGTGGAAGTCGCGCGCACCCCCGACGGCCTCAAACCGGTTCTGGGCCCGTACAACCGACGCATCACCGTCGACACCCCGTTCACCCTGACCGGACCCGCGGCGGGCACCGACTTCGTCAAGACAGCTGCCGACCCGACCGGCAGACGCGTGGCGGGCACCATGGCCAACTGCTCCGGCGGCATAACCCCTTGGGGCACAGTGCTTTCCGGCGAGGAGAACTTCCAGGGCTACTTCGGCGCACCGGCCGGCACCGCGCCTGCCACCCCGGCAGACGCGACCCGCCTCGCCCGCTACGGCATCGAGCTCAAGCCGTCCGAGATGCTCTGGGAGACCTTCGATCCGCGGTTCGACGTGGCCGCGACGCCGGGCGAGGTCAACCGGTTCGGCTACATCGTCGAACTCAATCCGTGGGACCCGAACTCCACCCCGGTGAAACACACTGCGCTGGGCCGCTTCCGGCACGAAGCCGCCAACATCTACGTCACTGCCGACGGCACCGTCGTCGCCTACAGCGGCGACGACGAGCGCTTCGACTACATGTACAAATTCGTGTCCAGCAAGAAGATTCAGCCCGGCCGCGAGCCGGCGGCGATGGCGCACAACATGACCATCCTCGACGAAGGCACCTTGTACGTCGCCAAGCTGTCCAGCGACATCCCCGCCGCCGAGATCGACGGCACCGGGAAGTTGCCGAGCACGGGTGCGTTCCGCGGCACCGGAACCTGGCTGCCGTTGCTGCGGTCCGGCCCCGAGGGTCGGGCCGAATCACTGGTGCCCGGGATCAGCGCGGCGGAGGCCGCGGTGTTCACCCGCTTCGCCGCCGACAAGGCCGGCGCCACCAAGATGGACCGGCCCGAGGACTTCGAAGCCGACCCGAAGACCGGCAAGCTGTACGTCGCCCTCACCAACAACTCCAAGCGCGGCGCGGAGGGCAAACCGGGCCCCGATGCGCCGAATCCGCGCAACGACAACAAGAACGGCCAGATTCTCGAGATCGTCGACAACCACGCCGGCACCGACTTCACGTGGGAGCTGCTGTTGGTCTGCGGCGACCCCGCCGCCGCCGACACCTACTACGCGGGGTTCGACAAGACCAAGGTCAGCCCGATTTCCTGCCCGGACAACCTGGCCTTCGACAGCCACGGCAACCTCTGGATCGCCACCGACGGTAATGCGTTGAAGTCCAACGACGGACTGTTCGCCGTCGCGCTGAGCGGCCCGAACCGCGGGGAGACCAAGCAGTTCCTCACCGTGCCGCTCGGCGCCGAGACGTGCGGCCCCGTCGTCACCGACGACCTCGTCACGGTCTGCGTCCAGCACCCCGGCGAGCACGACGACAAGAGCATCGACAACCCGGTCTCGCGGTGGCCCGAGGGCGGCAACGGCACCGCACGCCCCTCTGTGGTGGCGGTGTGGAAGGACAACGGAACGATCGGCAGCTGAGCACGCCTCGCCGCCGGGGGTAATGTCCGCAGACGTGGCCCTCGAGATTTCTGACGACGAACTGCTGACGCTCAACGAGTTCGCGCTGCTGCCCGAGAACGCCGAGCAGATCGGCGCCGACGGCCCGCTGCCGACGGTGTCGCGGATCGAGGACGGGCCCATCAGCCTGCTGAAGTGGGGCGTCGCGGAGCCCGAAGTGGTGTTCCTGCACGGCGGCGGACAGAACGCGCACACCTGGGACACCGTGATCCTGGGCCTCGGAGTGCCGGCGCTGGCGATCGATCTGCCCGGGCATGGGCGGTCGGCCTGGCGCGAGGACGGCGACTACGGGCCGAAGCTGAACGCGTCGACCGTGGCCCCGGTGATTCGGCGCCACGCGCCGTCGGCCCGGCTGGTGGTCGGGATGTCGCTGGGTGGGCTGACGGCGCTGCGGATCGCCGCGACCGAACCTGCGTTGGTACCCGAGCTGGTGCTCGTGGACGTCACGCCGTCGGCGCCGGAACGGCACGAGCAGATGACGCAGGCTCAGCTGGGTGCCGTCGCGCTGGTGAGGGGCGACCGGAGCTTCCCCAGTTTCGCCGCGATGCTCGACGTCACCGTGGCCGCGTCGCCGCACCGCAGCCGGAACTCGCTGCGCCGCGGCGTCTTTCACAATGCCAAGCAACTCGACGACGGCACCTGGACGTGGCGGTACGACTCGTTGACGCGAGGAGACGGCTACTCGAACTTCAACGGACTGTGGGACGACGTCCCGTCCATCACCATGCCGACGACGCTCGTGCGAGGCGCGAAGTCGTACTTCGTCAACGACGATGATGCCGCCGCGTTCGCGGCCGGGGCGCCGGGTTTCCAGCGGACCCACATCGTGGCCGACTCGGGTCATTCGGTGCAGGGCGACCAGCCCGCCGCACTCGTCGACATTCTGCGGGGCGTCCTCGGCGGTTAGCGTGGGGTCATGACCCAACCCATCCGCATCGGCGTTCAACTGCAGCCCCAGCACTCCCCCAACTACGGCCTGATGCGCGACGCGGTCCGGCGCGCCGAGGACCTCGGCGTCGACGTCGCCTTCAACTGGGACCACTTCTTCCCGCTGTACGGCGACCCCGACGGCGCGCACTACGAATGCTGGACCATGCTGGGCGCCTGGGCCGAGCAGACCTCGCGCATCGAGATCGGCGCCCTAGTGAGCTGTAACTCGTACCGCAATCCGGAACTGCTGGCCGACATGGCGCGGACGGTCGACAACATCTCGGACGGCCGGCTGATCCTGGGCATCGGCTCGGGCTGGAAAGAGAAGGACTACGACGAGTACGGCTACGAATTCGGTACGGCCGGAAGCAGACTCGACGACCTGGCGGCCGCCATGCCGCGCATCGTGTCGCGCCTGGGCAAGCTGAACCCACAGCCGGTGCGCGACATTCCGATCCTCATCGGCGGCCAGGGCGAGCGCAAGACGCTGCGGCTCGTCGCGGAGTACGCGCAGATCTGGCACAGCTTCACCACCGCGGCGACGTACCCGGAGAAGGCCGCCGTGCTGGACCGGCATTGCGCCGACGTCGGCCGCGACCCGAACACCATCGTCCGCTCGGCCGGCGTGGACAACAGCGGCGACGGCCTGATCGCCAATGCCGAAGCGCTTACCGCACTCGGGGTTTCGTTGCTGACCGTCGGGGTCAACGGCCCCGACTACGATCTGGGCCACGCCGAAGCCCTGTGCCGCTGGCGCGACAGCCGGTAGCCGGCGCTGCCCGGCCGAATGAATTCCCGGCGAGCTGAAGCCGCTGAATTCGGCCGGGCACCCGCTAGGTTGACGTGCGTGACCTCTTTCCTGCGTGCGACGGTAGCGATACTGGTGGCACTCCTGGTCTGTTCGCTGTCCGTGGGAGTCCCAGCCGGCGCCACCACCGACCAGTGCGCACCGCCGGGCGTGCAGAGCGCCAGCGCCCTGCCCACCAACCTGGCCACCGCCGCCCAGGGCGACGGCACCGACAAGTACACGACGCCCGGTACCCAGCCGCTTTCCACGGTGCGGCCGGAGGCGTTGGGGCTGGGTACGCCCGGAGTGCTGACCGTCGGCACGCTGTCCGATGCCCCGCCGAGCATCTGTATCAACTCCAGCGGCCAGTTCACCGGATTCGACAACGAGCTGCTGCGGGCCATCGCCGAGAAGATCGGCCTGCGCGTCAACTTCGTCGGCACCGATTTCGCCGGGCTGTTGGCCCAGGTCGCGTCCCGGCGGTTCGACGTCGGATCGTCGTCCATCACCACCACCGACGCCCGGCGCCGTACCGTCGGATTCACCAATGGCTATGACTTCGGCTACTTCTCGCTCGTCGTCCCGACCGGATCGGCCATCAACGGATTCGGCGCGCTGAAGGCCGGGCAGCGCATCGGCGTCGTGCAGGGCACCGTGCAGGAGGCCTACGTCGTCGACACCCTGCACCTGGAACCGGTGAAGTTCCCGGACTACGCCACGGTGTACGCCAACATCAAGACCCGGCAGATCGACGCCTGGGTGGCGCCGTCTCAGCAGGCCTCCGGCACCGTGCAACCGGGTGACCCGGCGCGCATCGTCGAAAACACCTTCAGCTTGGACAATTTCGTCGCGTATGCCGTCGCGAAAGACAACAAGCCGCTGATCGACGCCCTCAATGCGGGGCTCGACGCGGTGATCGCCGACGGCACCTGGGCGCGGCTCTATGAGAACTGGGTGCCACGCGCGCTGCCGCCGGGCTGGAAGCCCGGATCCAAGGCCGCGCCGCTGCCGCAGCTGCCCGACTTCAACGCCATCACCGCGTCGCATGCGTCAGCGGCGCCGGCGGCCGGTCCCGCGCCGAAATCCACGCTCTCGCAACTGAAAGACGCGTTCCTGGACTGGCACCTGTACCGGCAGGCCATCCCCGACCTGTTCAAGACCGGCCTGCCCAACACGCTGATCCTGACCGTCAGTGCCAGCATCATCGGCCTGATCATCGGCATGGCACTGGCCATCGCGGGCATCTCGCGGTCGCGCTGGCTGCGCTGGCCGGCCCGGGTGTACACCGACATCTTCCGCGGCCTGCCCGAAGTGGTGATCATCCTGGTGATCGGGCTGGGCATCGGGCCGGTGGTGGGCTCGTTGACCGGAAACAACCCGTACCCCTTGGGAATTGCCGCGCTCGGTCTCATGGCGGGCGCCTACATCGGCGAGATTCTGCGCTCGGGCATCCAGAGCGTGGATGCCGGCCAACTCGAGGCCTCGCGCGCGCTGGGCTTCGGCTACCCGTCATCGATGCGGCTGGTCGTGGTGCCGCAGGGCGTGCGCCGGGTCCTGCCCGCGCTGATGAACCAGTTCATCTCGCTGCTGAAGGCGTCGTCGCTGGTGTACTTCCTGGGGTTGATCGCCAGTCAGCGCGAGCTGTTCCAGGTGGGTCGCGACCTCAACGCGCAAACCGGAAACCTGTCTCCCCTGGTCGCGTCCGGGCTGTTCTACCTGGCCCTCACCGTCCCCCTGACCCATCTGGTCAACTACATCGACCGGCGGCTGAGCACGGGCAAGCCCGTTGCCGCCGAGGTCGCGACCCAGGAGATCATATGACCACGCCGCAGGCAGTTTCCCTGGCCGCCAAGGATATTCACCTGTCGTTCGGGGCCAATGGCGTCCTGCGTGGCGTCGATCTGGATGTCCCCGCCGGCACCACGACGGCAGTCATCGGGCCGTCGGGCTCGGGCAAGTCGACACTGCTGCGCACCCTGAACCGGCTGTACGAACCGGACCGCGGCGACATCCTGCTCGACGGCCGCTCGGTCCTGAAGGACAACCCGGATCAGCTGCGCCAGCGGATCGGGATGGTGTTCCAGCATTTCAATCTGTTCCCGCACCGGACGGTGCTGGAGAACGTCACGCTCGGACCACGCAAGCTCAAGCGCCTGGACGCCGATGCAGCCCGCGAACTCGGCCTGAAACTGCTCGATCGGGTGGGGCTGAAGCACAAGGCCGACGTCCGTCCCGCGACCCTCTCCGGCGGGCAACAGCAACGTGTCGCGATCGCCCGCGCCTTGGCCATGAGCCCCCAGGTGATGTTCTTCGACGAGGCCACGTCGGCCCTGGATCCCGAACTCGTCAAGGGCATCCTGGCGCTCATCAGCGAACTCGGGGCCGACGGCATGACCATGGTGGTGGTCACCCACGAGATGGGTTTTGCCCGGTCAGCGTCGGATTCGGTGGTGTTCATGGACGGCGGCCGGGTGATCGAGACGGGAACCCCCGAGCAGATCTTCGAATCCGCGGAAACTCAACGTTTACGTCAATTTTTGGCGCAGGTTGTCTAATACCGGCCAGTATCCGGCATACACGTTAGACTATCGAACTATGTCGTCGACGGAGCCGCAGGTCGCGGACCTTGCAGGAGACCTGCAACAGGTCCTCTCCAAGCTGTTCAACGTGATGCGCCGACGCGTCGAAATCCCGAAGGACGCCGAGGCGGGCGCCGATCTGACGTTGGCGCAGCTGTCCATCCTGCTGACCCTGCTGGACCGCGGACCCATCCGGATGACGGAACTCGCCGCCCACGAACGGGTCCGTACGCCCACCACCACGGTGGCGATCCGCCGGCTCGAGAAGCTCGGTCTGGTCAAGCGGTCCCGCGACCCCTCCGACCTGCGCGCCGTCCTGGTGAACGTGACACCGAAGGGACTGGTGCAGCACCGCGAGGCCCTCGAAGCCCGTCGGAAGGTGCTGATCGCGATGATGTCCAAGCTGACGCCCGAGGACATCGACAACATCTCCAAGGCCCTTGCGCCGCTGGAGAAACTGGCCACCAGCAACGACGACTAGCCGCGCAACGATCAAGCGGCGAGGAACGAGCCGCGATGAGGCGCGCGGCAACACGGCCTGAGTCAACCCAGCCAGTCGAGAACGGCGGCCGCTGTCCACGACTGCTGCATGCTCCCGAGCGGTTCCCCGGTGAAGGGTTCGTAGTACTCGGCGAACGTGCCGTCGCTGGCCTGCCGCAGGCCTTCCCGGCGCAGGATCGACGCGCGCTCGGACCAGCCGCGGCGCGCGAAACACCAGGAGAACAGCCACGTCATCACCGGCCACACCGGGCCGCGCCAGTACTCGCGCGGCCGGAAATCGCGGGACACCGGTGACGTCGACGGGATCAGCGGGTACTTGAGATCCGGGTGCGCGCAGAAACGTGGGCCCTCCAGCAGGCGCAGCAGCGCGCGTTCGCGGTCATGCGGCAGGCCGCCGCACAGCAACGGGGCGAACTGCGCGACGGTCTCGCTCTGGATCCACTTGCCGGCCCGCAGATCGAAGTCGCGGGCCGCGCCGGTGCGTTCGTCGGCGGTCGCCACCACGCCCTGACGGAACCGCTCGGCCCACGAATACAGTTCGCGCACATCGGCATTCGGGCGCTTGTAGTCCTCGCCGATCTCGGCCAGGACCGTACACGCCACCGACAGGATCGCCGAGACGAAGACATCCTCGACCTGGAAGCTCATGACCTTGGGCAGCAGCGCGTCGTCATAACGGACGGACTTCATCTCCTCCAGCAGCCACAGGTAGCGGTCGTACTCGACGTCCGACGGCCGCTGGCTGGTGTCGGTGATGATCGCGTTGTCCTCGCGCTGGTATTCGGGCACCGCGCCCGGAACCACGTTGGCGTATGCGCTGTCCCACCGCGGCGAGTTGTCCATGCCGGACTCCCAGCCGTGATACAGCGTCACCCGGCCGTGTTCCTGTGGGTCCCGGGCCTCGGCCAACCAGCGGTGCCAGCGCACCAGATCGTCCCACCGGCGGTCCAGGAACGCCTCGGCGACCACGCGCGTCGACCGGCCGCGGGTGCGGGCGTGGTCCAGAATCCGTTGCACCGCAATGGCATGTACGGGCGGCTGGGTGATGCCGGAGGTGTCCCGGCTGCGGGGCGCGTTGACGGCCAGGGCGGCGGTCTCCCACCGGGCCGGGCCCGGAAAGTAGCCGTCGACGCCGTTGGCGAAGACGATGTGCGGGATCATGCCGTTGGCCCACTGCGCCGACAGCAGCGTGTCCAGCTCGACGACCGCGCGCTCGACCGTCAACGACGCCAGACCGATCGACACGAACGCGGCGTCCCAACTCCACATGTGCGGATACAGCAGCGGCGCCGCCGTCGTCATGACACCCAGGTCATTACCGCGCAGCAGGTAGGCGGCGCGGGCGGAGAGCTGGGTGGGCGCAAAGCTGTGGTCGGGTGGCATCGCTGTCTATTGTGCGTCGCCGCCCCGGGATTCGCTGATCGGTAGGCTCACGCCATGCCGACCGCAATGATCACCGGCGCTTCCCGGGGCCTCGGACTGGCCATCGCCGAAGCCCTCGCGCCGACGCACACGCTGTTCCTGGCCGGCCGGCCGTCGCCCGAACTCGATGCCGTGGCCGAGCGCTTCGGCGCGACCACCTGGCCCATGGACCTCACCGACTACGAGGGCGTCGAGGCGACGGTGGAGCCCATCGTCGAACTCGATGTGCTGGTGCACAACGCCGGCGTGGCGTACCCGGGGCGGGTCGGCGAGTCCTCCATCGAGGAGTGGCGCGCCACCATGGAAGTGAATGTGCTTGGCGCCGTGGGACTTACGCTGCCGCTACTGCCGGCATTGCGCGCGGCCCGGGGCCAGGTCATCTTCGTCAACTCCGGTGGCGGCCGCAACCCGTCCCCCGGGTTGGCGGCGTATTCGGCCAGCAAGTTCGCGCTGCGGGGCTTCGCCGACGCCCTGCGCGCCGACGAACCGTCACTGCGCGTGACGACGGTGTACCCGGGCCGGATCGACACCGACATGCAGTGGAACCTGGTGGCCTATGAAGGCGGCGACTACAACCCCGAGCGGTTCCTGAAGCCGTCGACCGTGGCGCAGGTGATCGCGCAGATCGTGGCCACGCCCGCGGACGCCCACCAGCACGAGGTGATCATCCGCCCCCGCTGATTTCCGAGGGATTTGTGCACGATTTTCCGCGCCGACCGCGGAAAATCGTGCACGAATCCCGAGTCAGGCGACGATATTGACCAGCCGGCCGGGCACGACGATGACCTTCTTGGGCGTGGCGCCGGCCAGGAAGGCCTGCACCTTCTCGTCGGCGAGGGCCGCGGCTTCCAGCGTGGCCTTGTCGGCGTCGGCGGCGACGACGATCTTGCCGCGCACCTTGCCGTTGACCTGTACCGGGTACTCGACGGTGTCGTCGACCAGGTAGCGCTCGTCGGCGACCGGGAACGGGCCGTGCGCCAGGGACTTCTCACTGCCGAGACGACGCCACAGTTCTTCGGCGAGGTGCGGGGCCAGTGGCGCGACCATCAGCACCAACGGCTCGACCGCGGCGCGGGCCGTCACACCCTCCTTGGTCAGGTGGTTGGTGTACTCGATGAGCTTGGCGGCGGCGGTGTTGTTGCGCAGCGCCGCATAGTCCTCGTTGACGCCGGCGATGGTCTTGTGCAGCTGCTTGAGCGTCTCGTCGGACACCGCGTCGTCGGAAACCCTTGGCTTGCCGGTGGTTTCGTCGACCACGACGCGCCACACCCGCTGCAGGAACCGGTGCGCGCCGACGACATCCTTGGTCGCCCACGGCCGGGACGCCTCCAACGGACCCATCGACATCTCGTAGACGCGCAGGGTGTCGGCGCCGTACTCCTCGCAGATCTCGTCGGGCGAGACGGAGTTCTTCAGGCTCTTGCCGATCTTGCCGAATTCCTGGTTGACCTCGATCTCGCCATCCGGTCCGGTCCAGAAGAATTTGCCTTCGCGCTCAACAACTTCCGCTGCCGGGACGTAGGCGCCGCGGGCATCGGTGTACGCGAACGCCTGGATGTAGCCCTGGTTCACCAGGCGGCGGTAGGGCTCGCGCGACGAGACGTGGCCGAGGTCGAACAGCACCTTGTGCCAGAACCGCGAGTACAGCAGGTGCAGCACGGCGTGCTCGACGCCGCCGACGTACAGGTCGACGCCACCCGGGTCCGCGGGCCCGTGGATCTCGGGCCGCGGGCCCATCCAGTAGGCCTCGTTCTCCTTGGCGCAGAACGCTTCCGAGTTGTGCGGGTCGGCGTAGCGCAGCTCGTACCAGGAGCTGCCGGCCCACTGCGGCATGACGTTGGTGTCGCGGGTGTAGGGCTGCAGGCCGTCACCGAGATCCAGGTCGACGTGCACCCATTCGGTGGCCTTGTTCAGCGGCGGCGACGGCTCGCTGTCGGCGTTGTCCGGGTCGAACAGCACCGGCGAGTAGTCGGGCACGTCCGGCAGTTCGACCGGCAGCGCCGAGTCCGGCAGCGGGTGGGCTTGGCCGTCGGCGTCGTAAACGATGGGGAACGGCTCGCCCCAGTACCGCTGGCGGGCGAAAAGCCAGTCCCGCAACTTGAATTCGACGCGCGCCTGGCCGCGGCCGGCCGCGACGAGCTTGTCGGTCACCGCCGCCTTCGCGTCGGAAACCTGAAGGCCGTCCAGGTAGTCGGAGTTCACCAACGCGCCGTCGCCTGTGTACGCGGACTCCGAAAGATCGCCGCCGGCAATGACTTCCACGATGGGCAGGCCGAAGGCGGTGGCGAACTCCCAGTCGCGCTGGTCGTGGCCGGGCACCGCCATGATGGCGCCGGTGCCGTAGCCGGCCAGCACGTAGTCGGCGATGAAGATGGGAACCTGGTGTCCGTTCACCGGATTCGTGGCGTAGGCACCGGTGAAGACACCGGTCTTGGTCTTGTTCTCCTGACGCTCCAGGTCGGACTTGGCCGCGATGGCGGCGCGGTAGGCCGCGACGGCCTCGGCCGGAGTGGCCGCACCGGACGTCCAGCGCGCGTCGACATCGGCGGGCCAGGCGTCGGCCACCAGGGAGTCGACCAGGTCGTGCTCGGGAGCCAGCACCAGGTAGGTCGCACCGAACAGCGTGTCCGGGCGGGTGGTGAAGACTTCGATGTCGGCATCGCCGGCGGAGAACAGCACGGCGGCACCGGTGGAGCGGCCGATCCAGTTGCGCTGCATGGCCTTGACCTTGTCGGGCCAGTCCAGCACGTCCAGGTCTTCGAGCAGTCGGTCCGAGTACGCGGTGATGCGCATCATCCACTGCCGCAGGCGCTTCCGGAACACCGGGAAGTTGCCGCGCTCGCTGCGGCCGTCGGAGGTGACCTCTTCGTTGGCCAGCACGGTGCCCAGACCAGGGCACCAGTTGACCATCGAATCCGAGCGGTAGACCAGGCGGTACGAGTCGACGACCTCGGCGCGCTCGGCGGCCGACAGTGCCGACCAGTCGCGACCGTCCTCCAGAGTCCTTGCGCCGGAATCGAATTCGGCGATCAGCTCGGAGACCGGCCGGGCCTTCTGCTGCGCCGCGTCGAACCAGGCGTTGTAGATCTGCAGGAAGATCCACTGCGTCCACTTGTAGAAGTCGGTGTCGGTGGTGGCGAAGCTGCGGCGTGCATCGTGACCCAGGCCCAGGCGTCCCAGCTGCCGCCGGAAATTGACGATGTTGGCCTCGGTCCGGGTGCGCGGGTGCGTCCCCGTCTGCACCGCGTACTGCTCGGCGGGCAGGCCGAAGGCGTCGAAGCCCAGAGCGTGCAGGACGTTACGGCCCGTCATGCGGAAGTAGCGGGCGTACACGTCGGTGGCGATGTAGCCGAGCGGGTGGCCGACATGCAGGCCGTCACCCGAGGGGTACGGGAACATGTCCTGCACGAACATCTTGTCCGCGGGCACCGAGGAGCCGTCGGTGGGTGCGAGCGAGCCGACGGGGTTCGGCACGTTGAAGGTGCCGCGGTCCGTCCACACCTGCTGCCAGTCGGCCTCGATGTGGCCGGCCAGTTCGGCGTTGTAACGGTGCTGCGGGCTGTCGGCGTCAGCGGCCGCAGCCGCCTCGGGACGCACGCCTGCCTGCGCATTCGGGGATTCGCTCACGTGCACAGGGTAATAAACGCCCCCGGCGCGACCTGCATCACGCCAACCGATGGCCATTGGTCTCGGTTCCGTTGCAGTGCGGTCAGAGCACGGTTGCAGGTGCGCGTCGGATCTGGTGGCCACGACGCGGCCCTACATACAGTCGGCTCCAGTGCAACGCGTGAGGCAGAAGTGAAGCGGAAGGACTGGCGCCACATGTTCGAGAACGCCCGCCACTGGCGACTTCTGGCAGGAGGCGTCGCCGCCGGCCTGGCGGGCGTCGTCGGCTTCGCCGGCAGCGTCGCAGCAGCCGATCCCCTGCCGCCCCAGCCCGTCGTCCCGGCGCCGGCGACCGTGACCCAGACCGTTACCGTGGCCGCCCCGGCGCCGGCGGCAGCCGCTCAGCCGGCCGGTCCCGCCTTCATTCCCGCAGGCCAGGCCGCCGGGGTGCCGCAACCGGCCGTTCTCCCCCAGCCCGCCACGCTCCCCCAGCCCGCCGTCGCACAACCGGTAATCGCTCCCGCCCCGGCCCCCGCGCCGACCCTGCCGCCGGCCGCCTCAGGCACCATCGCCGACTTCTTCCACGCCCACAACGTCGCCATGCAGCGGCAGACGGCCGCCGGCTTCACCGCGCTGAACATCGTCCTGCCGGTGCCGCCGGGCTGGGCCGCGGTACCCGATCCGAACGTGCCCGACGCCTTCGCCGTGATCGCCGACCGCGTCGGCGGCGACGGCCTCTACACCTCGAACGCCGCACTGCAGGTCTACAAGCTGGTCGGCGACTTCGACCCGCGCGAAGCCATCAGCCACGGCTTCATCGACAGCCAGCAGCAGGTCGCGTGGCGGTCCACCGACGGTTCGATGGCGGACTTCTACGGCATGCCGTCGTCGATCATCGAAGGCACGTTCCGCGAGAACAACATGACGCTCAACACCTCGCGGCGGCACGTCATCGCCACGTCCGGCGCCGACCGCTACCTGGTGACGCTGTCGGTGACGACCAGCGCGCAGGTGACCGTGGCCTCGGGCAACGCCACCGACGCCATCGTCAACGGCTTCAAGGTCAGCGCGCCCGGTGCCCCGGCCGCTGTACCGGCGCCGGCCGTCGCACCCGCGGCTCCAGCAGCTCCGGCTCCGGTCCCTGCCGCACCGATGGTTCCGGCGCCGGCCGCCGTCGCGCCGCACGCCGCCGGAGCCATGCCGCTCACCGCGACCATTCCCGGCACGGGCCGCTGACCGGTCGCCGGTTTGGATCGGCCGCCCGGCCGCCCCTATCCTGAGGGGCATGCTGATCGCCGCCGTGCTGTGCCTGTGCGCGGCCGCGGTGACCGCAGGCGTCGGCGCCTGGTCGCTGCGCCGCCCCCATTCCGATGACACCGTGCCGCGCGTTCTGCGTTCCGTGGCGCCCATCCAACTCGCGACGGCCGTGATGCTCGCCGCGGGCGGCGCCGTCGCGCTCGTCGCACCGCGCAGCACCGGCCTGATGGTGTTGATGGTGTGCGTCATCGGAGCCGTCGGCACCCTCGCGGCCGGCTGCTACCAGGGCGCCAAGGCCGGAGCCGCCATGATGGCCCGCGAGAACGCCCCCGCCGGCGAAGGCTGCGCCGGCAGCTGCGCCAGCTGCACGCTGTCCTGCAGCTAGTTACCCGTACGGTCCGCGTTCGCATGGATCGCTGCGCGGCAGTAGGCCGCCAGTCCCGGAAGTCCGAATGATTCGTCGTAGGTTGCGACGTATCTCGGATCGCTGACGTACATG
This sequence comes from Mycobacterium sp. ST-F2, assembly GCF_001905655.1. Classification (GTDB taxonomy): domain Bacteria; phylum Actinomycetota; class Actinomycetes; order Mycobacteriales; family Mycobacteriaceae; genus Mycobacterium. The sequence continues at coordinate 63,811 of NZ_JMHT01000021.1, read as the reverse complement.
TCACCCAACCGCCGGTGGAAATCCGGCGGGCAGTCGTAGAACCACCGATTCACATGGACTCGATGATGTTCGGCGGCAGCCATCGCCTGCTCGGAGTCGGGCGGAAGTCCGGCACGGAAGGCGTCGGACAACGCCTTCTCGACGGCTTCGCCCTCGGCCTTGATCCGGACCCAGTCGTCCTTGCCGTACGACTTGGCCCGGCGCTGCGATTCCTTCCACTCCGGCGTCTCGCCCCACTTCTGCTCGGCCTCGGCCTGGTAGTCGTCGAAGCCGTCGCCGAAGAGTTCGCGCATGTCGTCGTCGGTCATGGGGGTGTTGGTCATCGCTTTCTCCAATGCCTGATCGATTGCCTCGACGAGGTCCTTCATCTCGTCGAGGCGGGACATGACGCGTTCGCGCTGACGAACCAGGTGGCTGACCTCGTCGCCCTCATCGAGCAGGCTCGCGATCTCATCGAGAGAGAACTCGAGCCGGCGGTAGACGATGATCTGGGACAAGCGCGTCAGGTCGGCCGACGTGTACACCCGGTATCCCGAGGCGCTGCGCCGACTCGGGGTCAACAACCCGATGTCGTCATAGTGGTGAAGCGTCCGGACCGTGATGCCAAATCGCTCCGCGACTTCGCCCACGGTGAGTCCGTCCACCGGCATCTCCTGCGTCACATCGATAAGGCTGAGGCCTGACGTTGCGTAAGGGTCAAGCCCCGGAAGCAGTTAGTTCCGGCTCACATCGATCGGGTGCGTCGCCAGCATCGCCATGGGCATGGGCTGGCGCCGCAGTACCCGCGACCACAGATCCACGCGCGGCTCGACCAGAACGTCCGACGGCAGCGCCGACAGCACGATCCAGTCGTCGCGCTCGATCTCACCGTCGAGCTGGCCCACCGACCACCCCGAGTAGCCGGCATAGATCCGGACGCCCTCGACGGCGGCTTCGATTTCCTCGGGTTCGGCATCCAGGTCGACCATCGCGATGCGGCCCTGGACGTGGCGCAGCCCGGGCACGGTGGCCGGGTCGACGCCGACCTTCATGGTCGCCAGGCACAACGCGGAATCGCGCTTCACCGGTCCGCCGATGAACATGGACTTGGGTTTCTTGGCCAGCTTCGCCCACTGCGGCAACACGTTGTAGACGGCCGTCTCGCTGGGGCGGTTCAGGACGACGCCGAGCGTGCCACCGGAGTTGTGCTCGACGATGTAGATGACGCTGCGCCGGAACGTCGGCTCCAGCAAATCGGTGTTGGCAAGCAGCAGCGTCCCTGCCCGGATCCGGTGCGCGGCAGGGGCTATGAAATCCTCCGGTTCCTCTGACTGCGCCACGCCCTCCATCATCGCACTCGCCGGCCCTCGCCGTGACCTACGCACACGGGTCGCCGGGATATTTGTAGTGTGGAGCGGGCCGATTCGATCCCGCCCGGCACCCTCAAATCAGGACACGAATATTCCAGTGACCGACCGCCCCCATCACGTCGTCCTGCGCGCGGTGCAGGCCCTGCCCGACTTTCGGCGGCTGCTGGAACTGCGTGCGGTCAGCCAGTTCGGCGACGGACTTTTCCAGGCCGGTCTGGTGGGCGGGCTCCTGTTCAGTCCGGAACGACAAGCCACCCCGTTGGCCATCGCCGGCGCCTTCGCCGCGCTGTACCTGCCGTACTCGCTGCTGGGTCCGTTTGCCGGCGCGTTGCTTGACCGCTGGGACCGCCGGCAGGTGCTCATCGCCGCCAACCTCGGCCGGCTGCTGGTGATGATCTGCGTCGGCGCGCTGCTGGCCAACGCCGCGTCCGACCAGTGGATCCTGTTCGGTGCGTTGATCGTCAACGGCTTCACCCGCTTCGTCTCCTCCGGGTTGTCGGCCGCACTGCCGCACGTCGTACCCACCGAACACGTCGTGTCGATGAACTCGGTGGCCACCGCTTGCGGCGCCGTCTCGGCGTTCGTCGGCGCCAACGTGATGCTGCTGCCCCGGTGGCTGCTGGGCGCCGGCGACACCAGCTCGGCCGTGGTGATCTGGCTGGCGGCGCTGGCCGTCGCGGTGGCGCTGTGGCTGTCGGTGCGCTTCCACCGCCACCTCCTGGGTCCTGATGACAGCGTCCGCGCGGTCCACGGTTCGGTCGCCTACGCCGTCATCACCGGCTGGATCTACGGACTCCGGTCGGTGGCGAACGTGCCGACCGTGACGGCCACCCTGACGGGTCTCGCGGCGCACCGGATGGTGTTCGGCATCAACACCCTGATGGTGCTGGTGATCGTCCGGCACGGCGGCGGCGAACACGTCGCCGGGTTCGCGGTGACCGTCGTGTTCGTCGCCGCCGCGGGCCTCGGGTCGTTCCTGGGCAACGTCGTCATGCCGGCCGCGGTGCGCCGCTGGGGTCGCTATGCGACTGCCAACGGGGCCCTCGCCATCTCGGCGGTGGTTCAGCTTTCCGGTGCGGGCCTGCAGATACCGGTGTTGATCGTGTGCAGCCTGGTGCTGGGCACCGCCGGTCAGGTGGTCAAGCTGTGCGCGGATTCGGCCATGCAGCTCGACGTCGACGACGCGCTGCGCGGCCACGTCTTCGCGGTGCAGGACTCGCTGTTCTGGCTGGCGTTCATCATCGCGATCACCGCCTCGGCTGCCGTGATCCCGGCCGACGGCAAGTCCTCGGCGCTGATGGCCAGTGGCGCCGTCGTCTACGTCATCGGGCTGGCCCTGCACGCGACGCTGGGCAAGCGCAGCAGAACCGGCGGTACCGTCTAGGGTGCTGCCATGGCCCCCAATGCTGCTGCCGGTGTGATCGCCGATCTGCGTGCCGAAAGTGACGACCTGGACCGGCTGGTCGCCGAACTGCCGGCCTCCGAGTGGGCCGCGCCCACCCCGGCCGAAGGCTGGACCATCGCCCATCAGATCGCGCATCTGTGGTGGACCGACAAGGTGTCCGTCCTGGCGGTGACCGACGAGGACGCCTTCGCCGCGACGCTCACCGAAGCGTGGAAGAACCCGCTCGGTTTCGTCGACGAGGGCGCCGAGGAACTCGCGACGACGCCACCGGCCGAGATGCTGGCGCAGTGGCGCGCCACCCGCGCCACCCTGCACGACGCGCTGGAAGGTGTCGCCGACGGCCGCAAGCTGCCGTGGTTCGGCCCACCGATGAGCGCCGCGTCCATGGCCAGCGCCCGGCTGATGGAGACCTGGGCGCATGGCGCCGACGTCGCCGACACGCTCGGGGTGCGGCGTGAGCCGACGGCCCGCCTGAAGTCGATCGCGCACATCGGGGTGCGAACAAGGGATTTCGCGTTCACGCTGCACGAGCTGGCCCCGCCAACCGAGGTGTTTCACGTGGAACTTTCCGCGCCCGACGGCGGCCTGTGGACCTGGGGGCCGGATGACGCCGCGCAGCGGGTCACCGGCTCGGCAGAGGATTTCTGTCTACTCGTCACCCAGCGCCGGCCGCTGCGCGAACTCGACGTGACGGCCGTCGGCGACGACGCCCAGAAGTGGCTGACCATCGCCCAGGCCTTCGCCGGGCCGCCGGGAGCGGGCCGCGACTGAGCCGTGCGTTGACTCGCCGAGAAGGACCAAATGGTCGTGATGCGAGCCGATTCGCAGCCATACGGTCCTTCTCGGCCACGCCGCCGGCTGCGGTGGGCCGCCTACCCGCGCGCCACCCCACCCGCCGAATCCGCCGCGCCGTCACCATCGGTGTCGGTCAGCTGCAGGTCCCACCGGCCGTCGCCATCGGTGTCGGCGTACGCCACGGACCCGGCCAGGACCCGGTCCGCGAGCCCGTTGCCGTCGGCGTCGATCAGCCGGTCGTCGGCCGCGCCGTCACCGTCGAAGTCGACGACCGCTCCCCCACTCTGTTCGGTGCCGTCCAACCCGAACCACCGCAGCCCCGAGCCGACGGCCCACGTGCCGGATCCGTCGTCGGTGAGGGTGCGCTGAGCCCCGTCCAGATCCACGACGGCGTGGTCCGCCCGGCCGTCACCGTCGAAGTCGGCGAGCGCGTCGTCGAACAAGCCGTCGCCGTCCACATCGAGCCGCACGCCGTCGAGCGTCCCGTCACCGTCGGCGTCCACGGCCGGCTCCCCCGGCCACCACGACGCCGACCCGTCCCCGTCACTCAGGCAGTAGTCCATACCTGATTGGACGGATGGTCAGCCTCTGGCGTTCCACCATTTCTGCAATTCGGCGACGGCCTCGTCGTGCGACAGGGGGCCGCGGTCCAGCCGGAGCTCCTTGAGGAACCGCCACGCCTCACCGACCTGCGGCCCGGCCGGGATGCCGAGCAACGTCATGATCTCGTTGCCGTCCAGGTCCGGACGCACCCGCGCCAGATCCTCCTGCGCGGCCAGCTCCTCGATGCGCCGCTCGAGCCCGTCGTAGTTGGCCTGTAGCCGCGCCGCGCGCCGGCGGTTGCGGGTGGTGCAGTCCGCGCGCACCAGCTTGTGCAGCCGGCTGAGCAGCGGGCCGGCATCGGTGACGTACCGGCGCACCGCCGAGTCGGTCCAGTTGCCTTCGCCCTTGTCGTCGGCGTAGCCGTGGAAGCGCAGGTGCAGATACACCAGCTGCGAGACGTCGTCGACCATCTGCTTGGAGTACTTCAGCGCGCGCATGCGCTTGCGCGTCATCTTGGCGCCGACCACTTCGTGGTGGTGGAAGCTGACGCCGCCGTCGGGCTCGTGGCGACGGGTGTCGGGCTTGCCGATGTCGTGCAGCAGCGCGGCCCAGCGCAGCACCAGGTCGGGACCGGTCTCGGGCTCCTCCAGATCTATGGCCTGGCGCAGCACCGTCAGCGAGTGGTGGTAGACGTCCTTGTGCTGGTGGTGCTCGTCGATGGCCATCCGCATGGCACCGACCTCGGGCAGCACCACATCGCCCAGCCCGGTCTGCACCATGAGGTCGACGCCGGCCATGGGGTCGGCACCGAGCATCAGCTTGTCGAGCTCGGCGGCCACACGCTCCGCGGTGATCCGGCCCAGCTGCGGCGCCATCTCGATCAGGGCCTCCAGCACGCGCGGCGCCACCGAGAAACCCAGTTGCGAGACGAAGCGGGCGGCCCGCAACATGCGCAGCGGATCGTCACCGAACGACACCTGCGGCGCCGACGGGGTGTCGAGCACCTTGTCGGCCAGTGCGGTCAGGCCACCCAGGGGATCGTGGAATTCACCGATGCCGGCGGGCAGGTCGGGGTTGATCCGGACCGCCATCGCATTCACGGAGAAGTCCCGGCGCACGAGGTCGTCTTCGAGCCGGTCGCCGAACACCACCTCGGGGTTACGCGACACCTGGTCGTAGCTGTCCGCCCGGAAGGTCGTGATCTCGATGCGCTGCCCGTACTTGGCGACGCCCACGGTGCCGAACTCGATCCCGGTGTCCCACAACGCTTCTCCCCAGCCGCGCAACAACTTCTGCAGCTGCGCCGGCCGGGCGTCGGTGGTGAAGTCCAGGTCGTTCAGCTCGCGACCCAGCAGTGCGTCCCGCACGCTGCCGCCCACCAGATACAGCTCGTGACCCGCCGCGGCGAACAGCCGGCCCAGGTCCACGAGCAAATCCGCATGCTGATTCAGTGCGACCGCAGCAGCGGTCAGCAGTGTCGCCGGGTCGCTGCGCGAGCTCCGCTCCGGTCCGCCTTCGGCGCTTGCATCGTTCGGCACGTCCGATGAGCCTAATGCGCCCACCCCGCGACCGGACCACCCACCATCGCGGCACGGTCACAACTGGGCCACTGACCGGCGAGGGGGGACAGACCGCCCAACCTGAGCAGCTACTATCGCTTGGGTGTCGGAAGGCGAGCGTGCCAAACCACGACGGCGCCGCGGGCGACGTCGCGGTCGACGCTCGGCAGGTCCGCCCAGCGACAACGCCCAGCGCACCGACACCGATTCGGCAGCGCCCACCCGTGACACCACCGCACAACCGGTCCCTGCCGCGGCGGCCGCGTCCACCCCTGCCGCCCGCAAGTCCAACAACGACCGGCTGCGCACCGTCCACGAGACGTCTGCCGGCGGGCTGGTGATCGACGGCCTCGACGGCCCCAAAGACACCCAGATGGCCGCCCTCATCGGCCGCATCGACCGGCGCGGCCGGATGTTGTGGTCGCTGCCCAAGGGGCACATCGAACTCGGTGAGACAGCCGAACAGACCGCCATCCGCGAGGTCGCCGAGGAGACCGGACTGCAGGGCGGCGTGCTCGCCGCGCTCGGCAGTATCGACTACTGGTTCGTGACCGAGGGCCGCCGCGTCCACAAGACAGTGCACCATTACCTGATGCGATTCCTGGGCGGCGAGCTCTCCGACGACGACGTCGAGGTCACCGAGGTGGCCTGGGTGCCGCTGCGGGAACTGCCGTCCCGCCTGGCCTACGCCGACGAGCGCAAACTCGCCGAGGTCGCCGGGGAACTGATCGACAAACTGCACACCGATGGTCCGGGCGCCCTGCCGCCGCTGCCGCGCACCGCGCCGCGCCGCCGCCCACAGACCCATTCCCGCACGCGGAACCACCGCACCGACGACTCCGCCCATACCCAACCCGGCCGCCGCGCGAACGGCTGCGGACCCGGGTCGTGATGGTCAGGTTGGCGGCCTCGACAGCTCTCCTGCGCGTCCTGGCAGTCACCGCCCTGCTGTTGTTGCTCACCGCCCCCATCACGCCGCAGTCGTCGGCCGGGGAACCGGGCGGGACGACGTTCCTGCAGTTGCGCATCGACCACGTCACCCCCGATGTCGTCACCACCACCAGCGAGCCCGTGGTGACCGTCAGCGGCACCGTCACCAATGTCGGGGACCGTCCGGTGCACGACGTCATGGTGCGCCTCGAGCACGCGCCGGCGGTGACGTCGTCGCCGGGGCTGCGCACGACGCTCGCCGGGGAGCCGACGGACTATTCGGCGGTCGGCGACTTCACCACCGTCTCGCAGGACCTGGCCCGCGGGCAGAGCGTGCCGTTCCGGCTCGCGTACCCGGTGCGCTCGGCCGAACACCCCGCGCTGGGTATCGACCAGCCCGGCGTCTATCCGCTTCTGGTCAACGTCAACGGGACACCCGACTACGGGTCGGCGGCCCGCCTCGACGACGCGCGCTTCCTGCTGCCGGTTCTGGGCGTGCCCGCCACCCCGCCTGCCGCGGGCGGTACGAGCTCGCAGCAGCCCATCGACGCCGTCGTCCCGCCCGACACCGCACATCCTGTCGCGCTGACGCTGCTGTGGCCGCTGGCCGACCGTCCGCACCTGGCCCCCGGCGTCCCCGGCCGCACCGAACCGGCCCGCCTTTCCGACGACGACCTCGCTACCTCGCTGGCCAACGGCGGCCGCCTGGACACCCTGCTGGCCGCGGCCGACTTCGCCACCAACGACCAGGTGGATCCCGGCGGCCTGATGCGCGGCGCGATGTGCCTGGCCATCGATCCCGACCTGCTGATCACCGTCAACGCCATGAGCGGCGGCTACGTCGTCTCCGACGACCCGGCGGCCGGCCTGAACTCCCCCACCCACCCCGGTACCGGCCAGCAGGCCGCGACCGAGTGGCTGCAGCGGCTGCGGCAACTCGCGCAGCGGGTGTGCGTCACCCCGACGGTGTATGCCCAGGCCGACCTGCGCGCGCTGCAGCGCGTCGGCGATGCGGTGCTGAGCACCACCGCCATCACCGACGCCGGGCCCATCGTCAATCAGTTGCTCGGCATCACGTCACTGCGGGGTGCCACGGTCGTCGGGGACGGCCCGCTCACGGGCCCGGCAGTCCGGCTGCTGGCCGCCCAGCCCGAGCCGACCATGGCGATCGCCGCGGCCCCCGTCACCGCCGACGAGTCCGGCGAACCAGCCGATACCGCGCCCCGCCGATACGGCGACAAGGTCACCGTCGCGCCGTTCGATCCGTGTGTCGCCGCGGCCCTGGCCGGCGCCGGACGGACCCCGATCTCACCGGGGTACCTCGATAGCTCGCTGCACGTGCCGCTCATCCACGACTCCCCGGTCGCACGCCGCCAGGATGCCATCGCCTCCGTGCTGTGGCGGGGCCTGCAGCCCGACGCGCAGCCCCGCAATCAGATCCTGATGCCACCGCTGGCGTGGGATGTGACGCCCGACGACGCGCAGGCGATCCTGACGTCGGTGGCCACGGCCATCCACTCGGGGCTGGCGGTGGCCCGCCCGATGCCCGCGGTGATCGCCGAGGCGCAGGCGCTGCCACCAACGCCGACGGCCACGCCGCCCGACAATGCGGCGGGAAACCCCAAGGCCCGCTACGGCGACGGCGTCACCAGCCAGATCTCGACCACCATGGAGCGGATCTGGGGTCTGACGGCCGCGCTGACCGTCAACACCCAGACGGGGCTGACGGGTGACCAGTACACGGCGCCGCTGCGGGAGGACATGCTGCGCGCGCTGACGCAGTCGGTGCCCCCGACCGTCCGCGAGGCCCTGGCCCAGCAGCGCGTCACCACCACGCAGCACACCATGGACGACCTGTTCCACGCCGTCACCGTGGTGAACCCCGGCGGCTCGTACACGCTGGCCACCGAACGCAGTCCCCTCCCCCTGGCCCTGCGCAACGACCTGCCGGTGCCCATCCGGGTGCGGCTGGTCATCGACGCGCCGCCCGGCATGACCGTCACCGACATGGGCGAGATCGAACTGCCGCCGGGCTACCTGCCGCTGCGGGTACCCATCGAAGTCCACTTCACCCAGCGCGTCGCGGTCGACGTCGCCCTGCGCACCGCCAACGGACTCACCCTCGGCGAGCCCGTCCGGCTCTCGGTGCATTCCAACGCCTACGGCAAGGTGTTGTTCTTCATCACCCTGTCCGCCGGCGCGGTGTTGTTCCTGCTGGCCGGCCGACGGCTGTGGCACCGGTTCCGCGGGCAACCCGACCGCGCCGACCTCGACCGCCCGCACCACTCGCGGCCGCTGCGGCCCGATCCCCTGGATACCGCCATCGCCCACGCGCCGGAGGACACATGAGCGCGCCGCGAACCCCCCGTGGCGAGGCCCCCGCCGCCACGTCTCCCCGGCGCGCCGAACTGTCCGACGCCGCCGTCGTCTCCCGGTCCTGGGGCATGGCCGTCGCCACCCTCGTCAGCCGCATCACCGGCTTCCTACGCATCGTGCTGCTCGCCGCGATTCTCGGTGCGGCGCTGTCGAGTTCGTTCACGGTCGCCAACCAGCTGCCGAACATGGTGGCCGCGCTGGTGCTGGAGGCGACGTTCACCGCGATCTTCGTGCCGGTGCTGGCGCGCGCCGAGCGCGACGACGCCGACGGTGGCACCGCGTTCGTGCGGCGCCTGGTCACCTTGGCCACCGCACTGCTGCTGGTGACGACGGTGTTGTCGGTCGCGGCGGCACCGCTGCTGGTGCGCCTGATGCTCGGCAGCGACCCGCAGGTGAACCAGCCGCTCACCAGGGCCTTCGCGTATCTGCTTCTGCCACAGATCATCTTCTACGGGTTGACCTCGGTCTACATGGCAATCCTGAACAACCGCAACGTCTTCGGGCCGCCGGCCTGGGCGCCGGTGATCAACAACGTGGTCGCGATCATCACGCTCGGTGTGTATGTGCTTGTCCCGGGCGAACTCTCGATCGATCCCGTCGAGATGGGCAACGCCAAACTGCTGGTGCTCGGCATCGGCACGACCCTCGGCGTCGTGGCCCAGGCCGGGGTGCTGCTGTACGCCCTGCACCGGCACCACGTCGACCTCCGGCCACTGTGGGGCATCGACGAGCGGCTCAAGAAGTTCGGGACCATGGCCGTGGCCATGATGCTGTACGTCCTGATCAGCCAGATCGGACTGATCGTCGGCAACGAGATCGCCAGCCACGCAGCCGCATCCGGCCCCGCGATCTACAACTACGCCTGGCTGCTGCTGCAGTTGCCGTTCGGCATCATCGGCGTGACGGTGCTGACCGTCGTGATGCCGCGGCTGTCCCGCAACGCCGCCGCGAACGACACCCCCGCGGTGCTCGCCGACTTCTCGCTGGCCACCCGGCTGACCATGGTGACGCTCATCCCGATCGTCGCCTTCATGACCGTCGGCGGCCCCGCGATCGGCAGCGCCCTGTTCGCGTACGGCAACTTCGGGGCCACCGACGCCGGCTACCTCGGCATGGCCATCACCCTGTCGGCGTTCACCCTGATCCCGTATTCCATGGTGCTGCTGGAACTTCGGGTGTTCTACGCGCGCGAACAGCCGTGGATCCCGATCGTCCTGATCGTCGTGATCACCGTGGTGAAGATCGTCGGCTCGCTGATCGTCCCCCACCTGACCGACGATCGCGAACTCGTGGCCGGCTACCTGGGCCTGGCCAACGGGCTGGGCTTCCTGGCCGGCGCGACCGTCGGCTACGTGCTGCTGCGGTCGGCGCTGCGGCCGCCGGGCGGCCGGATGATCGAGCTGCCGGTGATCCGGACCATCCTGGTGACCATCTGCGCCTCGCTCGGCGCCGGCCTGCTCGCCTACCTGGCCGACAAGCTGCTGGGCTTCGCCCGGCTGACCGAGCACGGCGGCGCGGGCGGATCGTTGCTGCGGCTGGTTTTGCTCGGCCTGATCATGCTGCCGGTGATCGTGGCGGTGCTGGTCGCCGCCAAGGTGCCGGAGGCCCAGGCAGGCATCGCATTCGTACAGCGCCGACTGGGCCGCGGTACCCCCGCGCCGACCCCGGCAGTCCAGGTCAGCTCTGCTGTACCGGACTCCGCGAGAGCCGGGTTCCCGTACCCTGGACACGGCAATTCACCTCCGGTACCACGGCGGCAGGATGCGGCCGCCACCCCAGGGGCAAACCCGAAAGGTGGTACCACGGGCGGGCTTCGGAAAGGATTTGCGGTGACCGACGCACCCGCGGACCAGGGATCCGCCCCCACGCCGGATACCTCAGGCGGCGACGATGTCGCTTTGCGGGCCGGCGCGGTCGTCGCCGACGGCCGGTACCGGCTGCTCGTCTTCCACGGCGGACCACCCGATCTGCAGTTCTGGCACGCACTCGACATCGCGCTCGATCGCCAGGTGGCGCTGACGTTCGTCGACGCCGATGCCGAGCTGCCCGAGTCGATGGTCCAGGAAATCCTCACCCGGACAAGCAAACTGAGCCATATCGAAGGACCCGGGCTGGCCCGGATCCTGGACGTCACCCGGCTGGGCCATGGTGGCCTGGTGGTCAGCGAATGGATCCGCGGCGGCTCGCTCGCCGAAGTCGCGGCCACCAATCCGTCCCCGATGGGCGGGGCCCGCGCCATCCAGTCCCTGGCGTCGACGGCCGAGTCCGCGCACCGGGCCGGCGTCGCACTGTCTGTCGACCATCCGGGCCGGATCCGGGTCAGCATCGAGGGCGACGTAGTACTCGCCTTCCCCGGCACGCTGCCGTCGGCCACGCCCGAGGACGACATCCGCGGCATCGGCGCCACCTTGTACGCGCTGCTGATCAACCGGTGGCCGCTGCCCGAGGCCGGTGCCCTCAGCGGCATGCTGCCCGCGACGCAGAACAGCGCCGGCCAGCCCGTCGAACCGCGCTCGATCGACGGCACCATCCCGTTCCAGATCTCCGCCGCGGCGGCGCGCGCCGTCCAGGACGGTGGCGGAATCCGTTCGGCCCCAACGCTGTTGAACCTGCTTCAGCAAGCGACCACCGTCGCCGAGACCACCGAACTGCTGGAGCCCATCGACGGCTCGGCGGTCCTCGACGAAGCCGATGCCGAAGCCATCGAAGCCGCCGCCAAGCGGCGCCGGGCCCTGATGATCGGGGTGGGCGTCGGCGGCGCGATTCTGGTGGTGGCCCTGCTGGTGCTGGCGTCGGTGCTCAAGGGCATCTTCGGCGACGTCGGCGGCGGCCTGGACAAGCAGCAACTCGGCCTCAACAGTCAGCATCCGACCTCCAGCGGCGCCCCGACGCCCGGCAATGTGGTGAAACCCGTTGGTGTTACGGTGTTCTCGCCCGGCGGCGGCGCCGACTCGCCGGAGACCGCGGGCAAGGCCATCACCGGCGCCGCCGGCGACGCCTGGTCCACCGACGTCTACACCGATCCGGCCCCGTTCCCCAGCTTCAAGAACGGCGTCGGCCTCATGCTGAACCTGCCCCAGGCGACTACCGTCGCGTCGGTCAGCCTGAACCTGACCAGCACGGGTACGGCGATCCAGATCCGGTCCGCCCAGACGGCGACACCGGCCTCACTGGACGCCACCACGGTGCTGACACAGCCGGCGACCATGAAGCCGGGCACCAACACCATCACGATCAGCAACGCGCAACCGACGTCGCACCTGCTCATCTGGATCTCGACGCTGGGCTCGGTCGACGGCAAGAGCAAAACTGACATCTCGAACGTCGTGGTGAAGGCCGCCGCGTAGGTTATCCACAGGCCCGGAAACCGGGTTTGTGCAGGTCACAGCCGTGTCCGCCAATTCGCGTCAGGCCCCTTCCAGAACCGGATTTATGGTTCGGACGTGGGGAGTTTCGGGGGGAAACTGTCGGACACGTCCGACGCTGAATTACTGGCAGCGCACATCGCCGGGGACCGTTACGCATTCGAGGAACTGGTACGCCGACACCGGCGCCTGCTCTACCGGCTCGCGCGCGTGCGAAGCAACGACCCGCGGGATGCCGACGACGCCCTGCAAGACGCGCTGCTCAAGGCACACTGCCATGCGCCCCGGTTTCGGCACGACAGTTCGGTCCGCAGTTGGCTCAGCCGCATCGTCGTGAATTCCTGCGTGGATCGGTTGCGGCACAACAGCATTTACAGCACCGACGAACTCCGCGACGATGCCTGCTCGGTGCCCGGCCCGGCCCATCACGTGGAGATGGTCGTGGCGATTGAACGGGCGCTGCTGCGACTACCGGTCGAGCAGCGGGCCGCAGTGGTCGCCGTCGACATGCAGGGCTACTCGGTCGCCGAGACCGCGGCGATGCTGGGTATCGCGGAGGGCACTGTGAAGAGCCGCTGCTCACGGGCCCGGGCGAAACTCGCACGGTCGCTGGCCCACCTGGCACAGCAGCCGGACTGAGAGCGCGCCACCGCGGCCACCACGCAGCCGCAGCGCACGGAATGGCCGGCTACGCAACGCCATCGACAACCAGGGTGCCACCCCATGACTCGAGCGTGCCGGTGTTGCACCCGCCCGGTTTCCCGACCGCGGTGAGACTCGCATCGTGACCGCCCGTCGCGCCGATCGTCATCGGGACTCCACTGATGGTCTGACCGGGGTGGCCCACCGTCGGAGCGCCGGCCCCTTGGCCGTCTAGATGGAAGGCGAAGATGGCGTCCGAGCAAGAGTGGGCATCGGGGGTGTATTTGATCAATACTCGCTGGCCCTTCGCGGCATCGAAATGAACCGACGGCGCAGCGTTGCAAATCTGACCATTGGGTGGCGTGCAGTATCCGCGAACCGAGGACATCAGCGCTGCCTACACGGATATGACCTATAGCGGGCACCGGATCCCGTACCTGGGCTCGGGTGATCCCGAAGCCGCCGCGATCAACAGCGCCTACAAGCGTGGCGCGGGAGCCTTCATCAGCCGATGCGACTGGACCGAATTCGGCGTGGGCTTCATTCGTCACGAAGACCGAAGCGTCGACGTCGTGACCATCGTGTTCGGCAAACCGCTGGAGAACCCCGGACCGGATCCGAAGGCCGCCGACACCACCAACGGCGTGCCCGCCAACAAGCCTGTCGAGAAGCCGCCCATCCAATGCCCGGAGGGTTCGCCCACGCCTACAGTCCCGGCCGGCCAGCAGTGCGCACCAATCCCCATCGTGACCAATGCGATTCAGGCGTCCTTCGGTGATCCCGGCCTGACCACACTCACGTTCAACGTCACCAACACGTCCAAGCTCGAGGCAACGTGCAACTACACCGCCACGACAAACTCGATCAACCCCGCCGTCCCGAAGAAGACAACCCGACAGTTCAACGTGCCGGCAAACGGCAGCCACACCGAAACCTTCAACGGCGCAATAACATTCACTACTTACAACGCCGTGCTCTCCTGCAGGGACGCCACCGGCAGACAGACCGCCGAACTCGGCCACGTCGAAACTTCGGTCACGTGGTAGCCCGGTCGGTCACCAGAGGCGCTGACCTGGTCGACGGTGTCGACATCCAACGTCTCGATGACCCCACCGAGCACTGACCGTCGAAATCAGCACACCGGAAAGCATTTTCGCGCCAACGACGCCCCAACCAGGGCAGCACTAGCCCTACGACAATAGGTTTCACGATGGACCCGATGGAACCCTGCTATCTCGTCGAGTGGTACAGCCCGAGTTTCATCGACGGGGCACTGGCGCAGGCTGCCGACGCCTTGAGCGCCACCGCTGCGTCACTGTCCACCGATGGCGCGCGGGTCCGCATGTCGACGTTGATCGCCGTGCCGACAGACGAGGTGGTGTTCGGGATCTTCGTCGCCGACTCCGCCGAGATCGTCACGCGGACATGCGAATCGGCCGGTTTTCCCGCCCAGCGGCTCAGCGCCGCCAATGATGTGGGTACGCGCGAATAACATTGGGGTTTCGGGTAATCGGCCCGAACCGCTAGATTTCCTTTCGTGACCTGGGCACGACGGGTGACCGACTCCATCGCCGACGGCGCCAGTGACGGCACCGACGCGGACAAGCTCGTCGACACCCCGCGGCACCACGTCATCCCCGGCCACACTGCCGGTCATGGCGCGCGCCCACTGCGCCCGGCCGTCGTCGGTGGTGCGGTGGCGGGCATTGTCGCGATCGGGCTCGCGACGGCGCTTCTGCTGATCTCACCCGGCGAACCCACACGAATCTCCGCCGGCCCGACAGCGTCGTCGCTGACCGTGCAGCGCCAGGCGGGCATGCCGTGGTCCGACCGGCAGATTCTCGGGCTACGGAACAAGGCACCCGAGTTGGGGGCGCTCGCCGGAGCGGACCGGTTGCGGTCCTGCCTGCAGAGGCTCGGTTACTCCCCCACCACGCCGGTTCTGGGCGCGGCAACCCTGACCGCCCGCGACCAACCCCAGGTGCTCCTGCTGCTTCCCGGCACCGATCGCGGCTCGCTGCTGGCCCTGGTGGTGTCTGCCGGCTGCGGCTCGACCGACGCCGGCCTGATCGCCGATGCCGTCATCCACGATGCTGCGGGCCCGTCGCCACAATCGAGCCGCTGACCGCCCCGGAGCCCGCCAGACGGCCGGGAACACCGGCACTTACCCTGGTGTTATAGGCGTACCGACTCTGGCAGCAGGCCAACCAGGTATGAGCCTGACCAGAGCCAGATGAAAGGCGGCCATGACCACCCCAGACACCGTGCACGACGTGATCATCATCGGCTCCGGGCCGGCCGGCTACACCGCTGCGGTGTACACGGCCCGCGCCCAGCTCAAGCCGCTGGTTTTCGAAGGTGTCCAGTTCGGCGGCGCGCTGATGACCACCACCGAGGTGGAGAATTACCCGGGCTTCAAGGAGGGCATCACCGGCCCCGAGCTCATGGAGGAGATGCGCGAGCAGGCGCTGCGGTTCGGTGCCGACCTGCGCATGGAGGACGTCGAGGCGGTGTCGCTCGACGGCCCCATCAAGACCGTCACGGTCGACGGCGAGACCCACCAGGCCCGCGCCGTCATCCTCGCGATGGGCGCCGCCGCCCGTCACCTCGGCGTCCCGGGTGAGCAGGAGCTGATCGGCCAGGGCGTCAGCACCTGCGCCACCTGCGACGGTTTCTTCTTCCGTGACCAGGACATCGCCGTCATCGGCGGCGGTGACTCCGCGATGGAAGAGGCGACCTTCCTCACGCGCTTCGCCCGTTCGGTGACGCTGATCCACCGCCGCGAGGAGTTCCGCGCGTCGCGGATCATGCTCGAACGCGCCCAGGCCAACGAGAAGATCACCTTCGTCACCAACACCGAAGTTGTTGCGGTGGAAGGCGATTCGAAGGTCAGCGGGCTGCTGCTGCGTAACACCGTCACCGGTGAGGAGAGCAAGCTGCCCGTCACCGGAGTGTTCGTGGCCATCGGTCACGACCCGCGCTCGGAGCTGGTGCGCGGCCTCGTCGACCTCGATGACGAGGGCTACGTGCAGGTGCAGGGTCGCACCACCAACACCTCGCTCGACGGTGTGTTCGCCGCCGGCGACCTGGTCGACCACACCTACCGGCAGGCCATCACGGCGGCCGGCAGCGGCTGTGCGGCGGCCATCGACGCCGAGCGCTGGCTCGCCGAGCACCACAGCTGATCGTCTTTCACAGAGTTCACCCGAGAGGAGCAGTACATGAGCGAGGGCAGCGCAACGCAGACCGTCACCGACGGTTCGTTCGACAGCGACGTCATCAAGAGCGCCACCCCGGTGCTGGTCGACTTCTGGGCGACCTGGTGCGGACCGTGCAAGATGATCGCCCCAGTTCTCGAGGAAATCGCCGGTGAGAAGGCCGGGGCGCTCACCGTCGCGAAGCTCGACGTCGACGCCAACCCCGAGACCGCCCGCGCGTTCAACGTCGTCTCGATTCCGACCCTGATCCTGTTCAAGGACGGCGAGCCGGTGAAGCGCATCGTCGGGGCCAAGGGCAAGGCGGCCCTGCTGCGCGAGATCGCCGACGACCTCTGATCGCCATCAGCGGCTGCGCACCCGCCGGATTCGGCGGAGCGCACCGCTGCTGCCTGTGAAGTTGCGGATTCCGGCGGGGCGTCTGCGACAATGGGACTCGGCGTCCCGCCAGTGCGCAGCTGTCCGCCCGCCTGGCGTCCGTGATTGAAAGGCCAGGAATGTCGATACTGCGTCGCGGTGACCGGGGAGGTTCGGTCACCGAGATTCGGGCCGCACTGGCCGCCCTGGGACTGCTGGACAGTCCCGACGCGGATCTCACCACCGGCAAGCACGTCGCGCTCGATCTGTTCGATGAGGACCTGGACCAGGCCGTGCGGGCCTTCCAACAGCAGCGTGGGCTGCTCGTCGACGGCACCGTCGGTGAGGCCACCTACCGCGCGCTGAAAGAGGCCTCGTACCGGCTCGGGGCGCGGACCCTGTCGCACCAGTTCGGTGCCCCCATGTACGGCGACGACGTCGCCACCCTGCAGGCGCGCCTGCAGGATCTCGGTTTCTACACCGGTCTCGTCGATGGTCACTTCGGCTTGCAGACTCACAACGGCCTGATGTCCTACCAACGCGAGTACGGCATGTTCCCGGACGGCATCTGCGGACCGGAGACGCTGCGCTCGCTGTACTTCCTGGGTTCCCGCGTCACCGGTGGTTCACCGCATGCGATCCGCGAAGAGGAACTCGTGCGGCGCAGCGGCCCCCGCCTGACCGGAAAGCGGATCATCATCGATCCGGGCCGCGGCGGCGACGACCGCGGGCTCATCATGACCAGCCGGTCCGGCCCGGTCAGCGAGGCCGACGTGCTCTGGGATCTCGCCAGCCGCCTCGAAGGCCGCATGACGGCCATCGGCATGGACACCTTCCTGTCCCGACCGGTCAGTGGCAGCCCGTCGGACGCCGAGCGCGCCGCGACGGCCAACGCGGTCGGCGCCGATCTGATGATCAGCCTGCGGTGCGCCAGCCTGCCCAGCCCGGCAGCCAACGGTGTCGCTTCGTTCTACTTCGGTAACTCGCACGGCTCGGTGTCCACCATCGGCCGCAATCTCGCCGACTTCATTCAGCGGGAAGTCGTGGCGCGTAGCGGTTTCCGCGACTGCCGTACGCACGGCCGCACCTGGGACCTGCTGCGGCTGACCCGGATGCCCACCGTCCAGGTCGACATCGGTTACGTCAGCAGCCCGCACGACCGCGAGCTGCTGACCTCCCCCGGTCACCGCGACTCCATCGCTGAAGGCATCCTGGCCGCCGTCAAGCGGCTGTACCTGCTGGGCAAGAACGACCGTCCCACAGGCACTTTCACCTTCGCCGAACTGCTGGCCCACGAGATGTCCGTGGAACAGGCCGGCCAGGCCGGGGCTTAAGCCCTTCTCCTGTAAGGCTTTCCGCCACGAGCGTGCGATGAGAGCGTGAAAATCTGTTGCGGGACGCGCTGATGGCACATCCGGCGCCGACTTGGCCTGGCCGAATCAGTTCGCATGAGTCGTAACGCTGCGGTTCTCGTCACGGGCATGTCCGGCGTCGGCAAGTCGACGGCGCTGGCCGGCCTTGCTCAACGGGGCTATGCCACCGTCGACACCGACGACGGTCCGTGGATCGAAGTCATCGACGGCGAGCCGCTCTGGCGAGAGCCGCTCATCGACGCGCTGCTCAACCAGCGGCGCGAACGGCCCTTGTTCGTTCAGGGCACTGTCGCCAATCAATGGCACTTCTACGCCCGGTTCGATGCCGTCGTACTCCTCACCGCCCCAATCGATGTCGTGTTGGACCGAGTCCAGCGTCGCACGAACAATCCGTTCGGCAAGACCGCGGAAGAGCGGGCGCGGATCCTGGCCGACATCAAAGAGATCGAGCCATTACTGCGGCGGTCGGCCACGCACGAGATCGATACGACCCGGCCGCTGCAGCAGGTCGTCGAGGAACTGGTCGGGATCGCCGAGGCGGCGATCGACCGACGTGCGGTGATCCCCGCCGTGCCGCCTCCTGGATCAGCTGGACTCGGGAGCTGAGTCCCAGCTTGTTGTAGACGTGCGTGAGGTGCGTCTGCACCGTCCGGGGTGAGACGAACAGCCGCGCGGCAATGTCCTTGTTGCCCAAGCCATCACAGGTCAGTTTCACGACGTCCCGCTCGGCGGGTGTCAGCGAGTCCCAACCGCTCGCCGGGCGCTTGCGCTCCCCCCGCCCGCGTTGGGCGTACGCGATCGCCTCCGCCGCGGACAGCCCCGCCCCATCTGCCCACGCGGCGGCGAACTCCGTCTCCCCCATGGCTTCTCGCCTGGCCGCCACCGACGCCTCATAGCCCGCCTGGTGTACCCGGAAGCGGACTGCGCCCAGTTGTCCCCGGATCATGTCCGCGGCGCCGTAGAGGCGGGCTGCCTCGCGGTGATCACCGGACAGTGCCGCCAGGCATTCGAAGATGTCCGGAATTCCGGCCGCGGCGCCAACTTCGACAGCGAGGGCGAGCGCGGCATGAGCGTCACGTGACGCTTGATCGGGTTGGTCCTGGGCCATTGCCACGCGGGCCCTCGTGGTCAATGCGAGCATCAGATGCCAGCCGGTGTTGCCGGCAACACCGGCGTCGACCAACCGGCGCGCCTCGACGAGATCACCACCGGCGAGTGATGCCTCTGCGATCCGCACGAGCGTGGTGACCGCGGTGGCCGGCTGGACGCTGAGGGACCGCTGTGCCAATTGACCCGATTCCCGGGCGGCAGTGACATCACCGGCCGCCAGTGCCGCGATGGCCAGTGTCGAGTAGCCGAGGCCGAGGATGAAGTCACCGAACTCGGCACCCACGGCGAGTGCAGCCTCTGCCGCCGAACGCGCTTCGGCGGCTTCGCCCTGAAACGCCAGTGCGAATCCGAGACCTTGCAGACCCGCGATCGTCCAGATCGGATCGTGCGCCTCCTTGGCGTCCGCGACGCCGATGCGAAACTGCGCGACCGCCTCGGTGAGGTTGCCTTGCATCAACAGCGCCCAACCGAGGTTCTGCCGCCAGTCACGCCAACTCGCCCCGTCACCGAGGGCCTCCGCGATTTGGCGCACTTCTTCGGCGGATGCGAGCGACGTGGCCGGGTCGCCCGCTACGGCGGCCGCCTGGGCCTGCCAGAGCAAGATGTGGCGCAGCATCCATTGGTCACCCAACGCGCGCGCCAGGGCGACCGCCTCGGTGATGTACGGCCGAGCCGCCCCGGGGATCTCCGCGTTACCCGCGATGAATCCGCGTGTCGTCAGCGTCCTGGTGAGGATGGTGGGGTCGCCCACCCCGCGCGCAATCGCGAGCGCCTGTTGCGCCTCTTCCCTGTTGGGCATTCCCGCCCACGCACCGAGCATGGCCTTGTCGGTCAGGGCCCGCGCATGGATGGCCGGCATGGTCTCGAGAACGGGCGCGCAGGGCTCACTCAGGACGCACCCGAACCACGCGAGTCCTTCACGCATGCGGCCGCCGTTGAGCCACAGCGGTTGCAGCGACGACGCGATGGTCGCGGCGACGCCGATGTCAGAGTTCTCGTGACTCCACTGGAACGCTGCCCGCACATTGTCGATGTCGCGGTCGATGTCGTCGAATCGCCGCTGCTTCCCCCACAGACTCCACGGGGTATCGAGTTCGCTCGCCAGCGCCGCGTAGTGGTCTCGGTGCCACGTCCGGATGTCGTCCCCTTCTCCGGACTCCCCCAGCTTCTCGAGTGCGTACTGGCGCACGGTCTCCAACAACCGATACCGGGTGGAGCCACCCGCGTTCTCGGCGACGATCAACGACTTGTCGAGGAGCAGGCTCAGCTGATCGAGCACTTGATACCGCTCCGCGACGTCCGCCGCAGCCACCGCCTGGGCGGCCTCCAGATCGAAGCCACCATGGAACACCGCGAGCCGGCGGAACAGCACGCGTTCGGGTTCACTCAGCAGTGCGTGCGACCAATCCACCGAAGCCCGCAACGTCTGCTGCCGGCGTACCGCCGTTCGGGAGCTTCCCGTCAACAGCCGGAAGCGGTCATGGAGGCTGTCCCGGATCTCGAACAGCGTCAACGCCCGCACCCGGGCCGCTGCGAACTCGATCGCCAACGGCATGCCGTCAAGCCGTTGACAGATCTGGGCCACGGTCGCGGCGTTGTCCTCGGTGACGGTGAAGTCGGCACGGGCGAGGCGAGCACGGTCGGCGAACAGTTCGACTGCCTCATCGGTGAGCGACAGCGAGGGCACCTGCCACACCACCTCGCCCGGCACGCCCAGCGGTTCCCGGCTCGTGGCGAGAATCGTGACAGCTGGTGCTGCGCCGAGCAGAGCGGTGACCAATCCGGCACTCGCGTCGAGGACGTGCTCGCAGTTGTCGACCACCAAGAGGAGCCGACGGCCGCGCACGAACCGCAACAGCGTGTCGATGGTGGAGCGGCCGGGTTGGTCGGGCAGTCCGAGCGCGCGGGCCGCGGTGGCGGGCACAGCGTCGGGATTGGTGAGCGGTGCCAGGTCGACGTACCAGACGCCGTCGCTGTAGTCGCCGACCACCGTCGCAGCGACATGGACCGCCAATCTCGTCTTGCCCGCGCCGCCGGCTCCGGTGAGGGTGACGAGCCGATTGGTCGCCAGGGCGTCGCTCAGGTTCGTGGTCTCGACGCGGCGACCGATGAACGTCGTCAGCTGAACGGGCAGTCCGTGTGCGACGGCGAAGCCCGGCGTGCGCAACGGCGGGAAGTCGTTCCGGAGATCGGGGTGGCACAGCTGCATCACGCGTTCGGGCCGCGGGAGGTCCCGCATCACATGCGTGCCGAGGTCCGTCAACGACGTTCCCGCCGGAAGCTGATCCTCGGTCAGTGCCGCCGTCACTGCCGACAGCAGTGTCTGACCGCCGTGGCCGAGATCCCGGAGCCGCGCCGTCCGGTTGATGGTCGGGCCGATGTAGTTTCCGGCGTCCCGCATGCGCACCTCGCCAGTGTGGATGCCGATGCGCAACCGGATCGGCGCCAGCGGTGCCCGCTGCAGATCCACCGCGCACGCGACGGCATCCGATGCACAGCCGAAGGCGATGACGAAGCTGTCGCCCTCCCCCTGCTCGACCGGCCGAACCCCGGCGTGGGCGATGAGGGCGTCGGCCACGGTCTCATCGAGTCGAGCGATGGCGGCGGCCATCTCGTCGGGTTGCGTCTCCCAGAGGCGCGTGGAGCCTTCGACGTCAGCCAACAGCAGCGTCACTGTTCCGGTCGGAAGCTCGCTCACGGCCACGTCGCTCCAGTCAGCCAATGGGATACCCGCACGCAGTTCGCTCATGCTAATCAGCGTGCGGCTTCGATGGATCACAAACATCAGCGCAGACGCGTAGCCGGTACGCCGTCTGCCCCGTAGTGCGCCTACGCCTCTGGCGTCCAGGGTTACGCGTCCGCGCCGATGGTTTCTCGCCCGGCCGCTCGCAGACTCATCTGACCACCCCATCGATCAGGAGCCACCATGTCACTGCACTACGTCGACCCGCACCGACCCCACGGCTACCGGTACACCGCACTGATGAACTTCGGTCGCTCGCGGCCGGGGCAGTTCTTCGCTCGGCACGTTTCGTTTCATGTGGACCCGTGGTTGTATCGGACAACCGGTGGCCGATACCCGCGGGTCCTCGGAGGCACCGTCACTGCGCCGTTGGCAAGCACGGGTGCCAAGTCGGGCCGCCCACGCGTGTGCCAACTCGCCTATTTCCACGACGGGCCCGACGTGATCGTGCTGGCCTCCAACTCCGCCAAACCGACCAATCCGGGGTGGTACCACAACTTGAAGAACAACCCCGATTGCGCCCTGGGCGACGAAGAATTCCGGGCCACAGAGGTGACCGATGCCGACGAGTACACGCGTCTCTACGCGCTCGCCGAGCGGGTCTACGCCGGGTACGGCGACTACCGCGTACAGGCCGCGAAGGCCGGGCGACGCATCCCGATCCTTCGGCTCACGCCGCATTGAAAACAGCCCCGCGGCGGCCGATGTTTCACGTGGAACCTCACCCTGTCAGCCCGCCGGGGTGAACCGCGCGACGGCCTCCGTGATCGCCGCCGCCATCGCCGCGCTGCCGGTGTGCCCCGAGTCCTCGATGATCCGCAGCTCCGCGTCGGGCCATGCCTGCGCCAGTTCCCACGCCGTCCGAACGGGCGCGGAGAGGTCGAGCCGGCCATGGATCAGGACACCCGGAATGCCGTCCAGCCGGTATGCATCCCGCAGCAGTTGACCGTCTTCGAGCCACGCCGCGTGCGCGAAGTAGTGGGTACAGATCCGGACGAAGGCCAGTCGTGCGGCATCGATCTTCTCCGAGTATTGACCGGGCTTCCCCGACGCCTCGTGGGCGATCGCGGCGTCCTCCCACGCGCACCAGTCCGCGGCTGCCTGCTCCCGCACCGCGGCATCAGGGTGCTCCATCAGTTGCCGATACGCCTCGACGAGATTGCCGTCCCGATGCGCCTGGGGCACGCCGGCCCGGAACCGCTCCCACTCCCCCGGGCGGACGAGCCGCAGCCCTCGATACAGCCAGTCGACTTCCTGCGGACGCGTCATCGTCACGCCGATCAGCACGATGCCCAGCACGCGCTCCGGGTGCCGCTGCGCGTAGGCGAGGATCAACGTGGATGCCCAGGAGCCGCCGTACAACAGCCACCGGTCGATCCCCAGATGCCGCCGCAGCGCCTCCATATCGGCCAGCAGATGCTCCGTCCTATTGCACGACATGTCGGTCGACGGATCGGCGGCGCTCGGCACGCTGTCGCCGCAGCCGCGTTGATCGAAGGCCACAATGCGGAAGAGGTCCGGGTCGAACTGCTTGTGCGCGGTGCGGGAGCGGCCGGCACCTGGACCGCCGTGGACGATGAGGACAGGGCGCCCGGCCGGGTTGCCTCGGGTCTCCCAGTACATCCTGTTGCCGTCGCCGACATAGAGCAGGCCGGAGTTATCCGGATTCGGCGGCAGCTCCCCCATGGCCGCGAGAGTACGGGAAAGCCGCTGTTTCACGTGGAACCAACCGACCAACGCGGTCGGCCCATACCTACCGACTCAGCGCTGCGGCGTCCACAGCACCGCGCTGGAGACCGCGCCGACGGGCTGCTGCAGCTGCGCGCTGTCGAGCAGTCGCTCGAGTGCCGCCTCGACATCTGCCTTCCAGCCGAGTCCCTGCTCCAGTTCCAACCGCAGCCGCGGGAAGTACGGATGCGGGGCGACGATCTCGAAGCCGTTGTCCTGAAGGAAGTCGGCTTCGATGACGCACTGCTCGACGGCGCACTCCCCGAACGCCTCGACCGTCGCCGCCAATTCTGCCGGACAGCCCTGCGGGCCCGCGATCTGCGCGACCTCGGCGGTACGCCCGAACGCCTCCAACGCACGCACACCACGACGAACCAGATCGGCGACGACGGCCGCGATGAGATGGCGCGGCAGCGCATCCCCTTCCTCGCTGGAATCGACGCCAATGGATGTCAGCAGAACCGCGTCGGGACTGACCGGCCCCGTGGGAAAGCGCGCCGCCCGGGGCACCGCGCGCGGCGGTGCATAGAACGCGTAGCCCAGACAGGGCGCGTCGTCATTGGGGTCCTCGGCACGGTCCGGATCGCACCCGACCGCGAGCTGTCCGCACGATCCCCACTCGAGCATGACCATCGACAGCCATGCTTCCTTCTCGAATTCTGGGTCACTGAGATGGTCACTGTCACCGAGCGCCGACGGATCGACTTCCCAGAACACGCAACGCCGCGCATGCTTCGGCAGCCGCTCGAACGATTCGAGACGCAGCGGCGTGATTCGTGATGTCACCAGACTCCCGTCGTCCGCCCGATCGGATCAGGCTGCCTTTCCAGGATAAGAGAAGCCGGCGCCGCCGACCCGATTTGTTCAGTCGGGATCGACGGCGGCCGAACGATGAACTGTTCCACGTGAAACATCGCGGTTCCCTCCCCGCCCAACGCACCCCGAAAATGTCACCGTCACAGTGACGTAACTGGCCCTAGGGCTGGGTCACGCCCTCGCAGACCCAAAAATGGCCAGTTAGCCCTGCTCTGTCTTCATCAGTTCGACGATGCGCTGAAGGTCGTCGACCGAGCCGAACTCGACGACGATCTTGCCTTTGCGCTTACCCAGGCTCACGGTCACCTTGGTGTCGAACGCCGTCGACAGCTGCTCGGCCACATCCTGCAGCCCGGGCATCTGGATCGGCTTGCGCTTCGGGGCCGGCGCCGGCTTGTCACCGTCGCGGTTGGCCAGGGTGACCGCCTCTTCCGTGGCACGCACCGACAGTCCCTCAGCGACGATCCGGGCCGCGAGCTCTTCCTGCTTCTCCGCTCCCCCTTCGAGAGCGAGCAGCGCACGGGCGTGGCCCGCCGACAGCACGCCGGCCGCCACCCGACGCTGCACCGCGATGGGCAGCTTCAGCAGCCGGATCATGTTGGTGATCACGGGGCGCGACCGGCCGATGCGCGTCGCCAGTTCCTCGTGGGTGACGTCGAACTCTTCCAGCAGCTGCTGGTACGCCGATGCCTCTTCCAGTGGATTGAGCTGGACGCGGTGGATGTTCTCGAGCAGGGCGTCGCGCAGCATGTTGTCGTCGGCGGTCTCGCGGACGATCGCCGGGATGGCGGCCAGGCCCGCTTCTTGCGAGGCACGCCACCGGCGCTCGCCCATGATCAGCTGGTAGCGGTGCGGACCGGAGGGCTGGCTCAGCTCACGGACGACGATGGGCTGCATGAGCCCGAACTCGCGGATCGAGTGCACCAGTTCGGCGAGCGCGTCCGCGTCGAAGACGCTGCGCGGCTGGCGCGGGTTCGGCTGGATGGCCGACGGTTCGATCTCGCGGTACACCGCCCCAATGGCCTCGGCTTCTGCCCTGGCCGCCGCGGCCGACTCTGCGGCCGCCGCCCCGTTGATCGGCGCGATCGGACCGCCACCGATCAACACGTCGGCGGCCGCGGACCCCATCCGCAGCGAAGTGTCCTGCTGCCCATCCTCGGGAGCACCGGTCGGGATGAGCGCCGCCAGCCCCCGACCGAGTCCGCTGCGCTTCTTGGGCTGCGACATCGTTACTTCCTCACTCCCGGCTCGCCGCGCTGGGCGAGTTCACGGCTGGCGTCCAAATAGCTCATTGCTCCACGTGATCCCGGGTCGTAATCCAGGATCGTCATGCCGTATCCCGGCGCCTCGGAAACCTTGACGCTGCGTGGGATGACGGTCCGCAAAACCTTATCGCCAAAGTGGTCTCGAACGTCCATCGCCACCTGATCGGCGAGTTTGGTGCGTCCGTCGTACATGGTGAGGACGACGGTGGTCACGTCCAGTTGGGGATTGAGGTGGGCCTTGACCATCTCGATGTTGCGCAGCAGCTGACCCACGCCCTCCAGGGCGTAGTACTCGCACTGGATCGGGATGAGGACTTCCGGTGCCGCCACGAGCGCGTTGATGGTCAGCAGACCCAGCGACGGCGGGCAGTCGATGAAGACGTAGTCGAAGTTGTGGTCCTTCAGTGTGGCGAGCGCGTTCCGCAGCCGGGTTTCACGTGCCACCATGCTGACCAACTCGATCTCGGCGCCGGCCAGGTCGATGGTCGCCGGGACGCAGTACAGGCGCTCGTTGTGCGGGCTGCGCTGCAACGCGCTCTCGAGCGTGATCTCCCCGATCAACACCTCGTACGACGACGCGGTGCCCGGTCGGTGTTCGATACCCAACGCGGTGCTGGCGTTGCCCTGGGGATCCAGGTCGATGACCAGAACGTTGAGTCCCTGCAGCGCGAGCGCCGCCGCCATGTTGACCGCGGTGGTGGTCTTACCGACGCCACCCTTCTGGTTCGCGATGGTGAACACCCGCTGATGCTGCGGGCGCGGCAGCTGCTGGCCCTTGGCTCCGTGAATGATCTGGACAGCGCGTTCGGCTTCCGCCCCGATCGGCGTATCCATCGTCACGCTTGTAGTCCACGTTTCACGTGAAACATCGGCATCGCTTGCTGCCTTTCCTGATGTGGCGGCCGGGCCGGCCGCTTCCGAAGCCCGGGACATGTTGCCCTCCCCCGTCGACGACGTCATCGCCGGTTCTTGGCCGGACGGCCGGTTCCCGCGCGCTTGGCTCCGCGCTTCGCCACGACCACGGTTGCGGGCGGAGTCAAATAGTTCACGCCACATTTCACCACCCTTACGTCCACAGCACCGAGTGAGTTGAGTACCCGACGGTGTTCGACGATCTCATCGGCCGCGCGCTCCCCCTTGAGGGCGAGCATCCGGCCGTCCACCTTCAACAGCGGCAGGCACCACTTGGCGAGCTTGTCCAGGGCTGCCACCGCACGCGACGTGACGACGTCGAGCTCGCCGGCTTCCGCGCGGACCGTCCGCTCCTCGGCACGACCGCGGATCACCGTCACGTCGATCCCCAGCTCGTCGACGACTTCGCGGAGGAAGTCCGCGCGACGCAACAGCGGCTCGATCAGCACCACGTGAACGTCGGGCCGGGCGAGCGCCAACGGGATGCCCGGGAGGCCTGCTCCACTGCCGATATCGCCGATTCGTTCGCCGCTGGAGACCAACTCACCTATCGCAGCACAATTCATCACGTGACGGTCCCACAACCGGCCGACTTCGGATGGTCCGATCAGTCCGCGTTCGATTCCGTCGCCCGCAAGAATCTCGGCATAGCGCTGCGCCAGTTCGGCTCGCTCGCCGAAAACGTCGACGGCGGCGGCCGGTGGGGATGGGGCTTCACCATGTTTCACGTGAAACAGCCTCCGCTTTCCCCGCCAGCTCGCCGCCGACGAACAACATCGATGTAATTAAGGTGCTCAATCAGGCAGGACGACCACCCGGCGAGACGGCTCGACGCCCTCGCTCTCGCTGTGGACGCCGTCCACCGCCGCCACGGCGTCGTGCACGATCTTGCGCTCGAACGGCGTCATCGGCGACAGCTCTTCGCGCTCACCCGATGCGAGCACCCGCTCGGCCACCTTCTGGCCCAGGGCCGCAAGCTCATCGCGACGCTGACGCCGCCAGCGCGCGATGTCCAGCATCAGCCGGCTACGCTCGCCGGTCTTCTGGTGCACGGCCAGGCGGGTCAGTTCCTGGAGCGCGTCCAGCACCTCACCCTTGCGGCCCACCAGCTTGGTCAGATCGTTGCCGCCGTCGATGCTGACGACCGCGCGGTCGCCTTCGACGTCCAGATCGATGTCACCATCGAAGTCCAGCAGATCGAGGAGCTCCTCGAGGTAGTCACCGGCGATCTCGCCTTCGGCAACCAGGCGCTCTTCCAGATCGTCACTCTTGCTTGCAGGAGCGGCCGCAGCCGACGTCGGGGCCTCGGGCGTTTCCGTGGCGTCCGCCTGCGTTTCTGTGTCTGTCATATCCCTGCCTTCTCCCTCTTGCACCGGCCGTCGCTCAGGGTCTTTACCCTCTGACCGGTCAACGCTTCTTCTTGTTGGGCTTGGCGCCCGGGGCCGGCTTCGACCCTGCGGAATCGGACTCCGTGCCGCCGAGCTCGGTACCCGTCTGTTCGACGTCAGTGCCCGGGCCGGCCGCGGCCGCCGGCGGATTGCCCTTCTTCGATCGGTTCGGCTTCACACCGGGGGCGGGCGCGTTCGCGGAACGGCGCGCGATGGCCTGTTCCTTCTCCTCGGCCTCACGCTTCTCGATGCGGTTGAACACCACGTGCTGCTGGCCGTAGGTCCAGATGTTGTTCGCCACCCAGTACATGAGGATGGCGATGGGCAGGAACGGCCCTGACACCACGACACCCAACGGGAACACGTAGAGCGCCAGCTTGTTCATCAGCGCCGTCTGCGGGTTGCCGGCGGCTTCGGGGCTCTGCCGGGCCACCGAGGCCCGGCTGTTCATGTGGGTCGCGATACCCGAGATGATCATCAGCGGAATGCCGACCAGGATGACCGACATGCGGTCGAAGTGCGCGAACGCCTTCAGGCTCTCACCGGTCTGAATCATGGTGGCGCCCAACGGCGCACCGAACAGATCGGTGTTCAGGAAGTGGCTGACGTCGGTGGCGCTGAAGAAATAGTTGCCGATCGACCGGTTCTGCTCGATGGACAGCGCCTGGGCACCGATGCCCATGCCGGCGCCCTCAGTCCGGTTGAACGACCGCAGAACGTGGAACAGGCCCAGGAACACCGGAATCTGCGCCAGCATCGGCAGACAGCCCAGGAGCGGGTTGAATCCGTGCTCGCTCTGCAGCTTCTGCATCTCGAGTGCGAGCCGCTGGCGGTCCTTGCCGTACTTCTTCTGCAGTTCCTTGATCTGGGGCTGCAGTTCCTGCATCTGCCGGGTGGTCTCGATCTGGCGGACGAACGGCTTGTACAGCAGGGCGCGGAGGGTGAAGACCAGGAACATCACCGACAGGCCCCAGGCGAAGAAGTTCTCCGCCCCGAGGATCGCGCCGAAAAGCTTGTACCAGAGCCACATGATCCCCGAGACCGGGTAATAGATGTAGTCCAGACTGAACCAGTTAAAAGACAAGCGAATCGCTCCTTGACTGCGCGGCCGTTGCCGCGGACCGTCTTTCGGGGATGGGGTCCCATCCCCCGTGATGCCACGGGCCACACTTGGCCAGCCGAACTGTCGTCAACCAACAACCACGGAACAGTCCGTGCTCGGTCAGCGCCTCGACGGCGTATTGACTACAGGTGGGGCTGAACCGGCAGCTGGGCAGGCGCATCGGGGACACCATGTTGCGGTAGAGCTCGATGAGAAAGATCAGCCCGCGGGCCAGCCGCCCGGTCATGGACGGGGTCCGGACTTCGCGTGCGCACGCTGGACCGCCACTCGCAGTTCGTCGTGCAACGTCGACGTTGCCGCGTCGCGACTGCCGGGAAGGGCCCGGATCACCAAGAGCTCACCGGTACGCAGCTCGGGCAGCAGGTCCCGACTGGCGTGGCGGAGCTGACGGGACACCCGATGCCGCTGAACGGCGTTACCGACCGATTTGCCTACGACGAGACCGACTTTCGGTGCATCCTCGGTGTTCGAGTCAGCGCCACCGGAAGCCCCGGGTGCCAGTGAATGCACCACGAGATCCCGCTGTGCCGCACGGACACCGCGGTTCACGGTGACTCGAAAGTCTGTCGAGCGCGTCATCCGGTTACGAGCCGGAAGCACGGTGCTTGATCCTGCGTCAGATCACGCAGTGAGAGAGCGACGGCCCTTGCCGCGACGAGCCGACACGATGGCGCGGCCGGCACGGGTCCGCATCCGCAGACGGAAGCCGTGCACACGAGCCCGACGGCGGTTGTTCGGCTGGAAAGTCCGCTTGCCCTTGGCCACGGCTGTATCTCCTCAACTATGTGACGCCCGCACCCGCCACCGACATGAACCAGTCATGCCGGAGGGCACGTCGTCGCTGGTAAGCTCGCGCATCTTGCTTGCTAGCCGGCGCGGTACCGGTTGATACCGGTCGCAGCCGTATCGCCACGTGTGGGCGACTGTTCGAGGGTACTGATCTGAATTCCCAGGGTCAAACCTCGCTCCCCCACGTCAGGAACCGTTACCGCTTCGTAGCGAGAAGCGCATCGTCTCGTGGGGCCGGTCACACGTGGGTTCGTCACAGTTGTCCCACTCGCCACGTGGCAAGCCGACACGCCCAAGAACCTCAAACCAATGTTGCCGAACGGTTGGCGGACGACAAGAAAACTTGTTAGCTTCTGCCAATGCCGTTGCACGACGGCGCCAGACAAAGAGCCAGAGAGGTCCCGACGCTACGAGCCCACAGACGTTCCTGTGACGAGCCTCAGCGCGCGGGCTTCCTGCATGCAAAACACGAGTACGACGACACTCTCCTACTTTGTCCACAGTCTGTGGATAACTATGTGGACAGATTGTCGTCGTTTTATTGAGCCACCGGTCAGGCGGCTCCGAGGGGGTAGTCGTCGTTGACCGCTAACCCCGGTGCATCGTTCACCGACATCTGGAAAAGCGTCGTTGCCGAGCTGAACGGTGACCTCGGCGGCACCACGACGCTCACCGCCCAGCAACGGGCCTGGTTGCGCATGGTGCAGCCGCTGGTGCTCACCGAGGGCTTCGCGTTGCTGTCGGTCCCGACCCAGTTCGTCCAGAACGAGATCGAACGCCACCTGCGCGAACCGATCATCGCCGCGCTGAGCCGTCATCTCGGACAGCGTGTTGACCTGGGCGTTCGCATCGCGGTCCCGGAAACCGACGACCGGCCGGCCCCGGCGGAGCCCGCTGAGACAGCCGAACCCGAACCGGTCACCGCCGCCGATGAGGTGGACGACGACGCCGAAGAGCTCACCACCGCGGAAGAGAGCTGGCCCCGGTACTTCAACCGGCCACCCGCCGATGAATCGGCCGACCTGAGCCTCAACCGGCGCTACACCTTCGACACCTTCGTCATCGGGGCGTCCAACCGGTTCGCGCACGCCGCGACACTGGCCATCGCCGAAGCTCCGGCCCGGGCCTACAACCCGCTGTTCATCTGGGGTGAATCCGGTCTGGGCAAGACGCACCTGCTGCACGCCGCGGGCAACTACGCGCAGAAACTGTTCCCGGGTATGCGCGTGAAGTACGTGTCCACCGAGCAGTTCACCAACGACTTCATCAACTCGCTGCGGGACGACCGCACCGCGTCGTTCAAACGCAGCTTCCGCGACATCGACGTCCTGCTGGTCGACGACATCCAGTTCATCGAAGGCAAGGAAAGTACTCAGGAGGAGTTCTTCCACACCTTCAATACGTTGCACAACGCGAACAAGCAGATCGTCATCTCGTCGGACCGGCCGCCGAAACAGCTTGCGACGCTGGAAGACCGGCTGCGGACCCGCTTCGAATGGGGTCTGATCACCGACGTTCAGCCGCCCGAGCTGGAGACGCGCATCGCGATCCTGCGCAAGAAGGCGCAGATGGATCGCCTGGACGTGCCGGACGACGTACTCGAACTCATCGCCAGCCGCATCGACCGCAACATCCGCGAGCTCGAGGGCGCGTTGATCCGCGTGACGGCGTTCGCATCGCTGAACAAGACGATGATCGACAAGTCGCTGGCCGAGATTGTGCTGCGAGATCTCATCGCCGACGCCGGCACCACGCAGATCAGTATCGCCACGATCATGGCGGCCACGGCCGAGTACTTCGAGACCACCGTGGAAGAGCTCCGCGGCCCCGGTAAGACCCGTGCCGTGGCGCTCTCCCGGCAGATCGCCATGTACCTGTGCCGGGAGCTCACGGACCTGTCACTGCCGCGGATCGGCCAGGCCTTCGGCCGCGACCACACCACAGTGATGTACGCCGAACGCAAGATCAAGAAGGAAATGGCTTCGCGGCGTGAGGTTTTCGATCACGTCAAGGAGCTCACCACCCGGATCCGGCAGCGTTCCAAGCACTGATTGCAGTTCTTCCGACACCGGCCCCCAGGCACTCACGCCTGCGGGCCGGTGTTGTTTTTCGGCACAAGCGTGCCCAACACCTCGGCTCGAATCCGACGAGATCCGGGCCGATTTTCGCGCCGGCGCACCTGTCTGCCAAAAAAATCTTTGGCATCACAAGCACCGTTTGTCACACGATTCGGCTGTGCACAGCGCTGTGTACTACATGGGACAAACCCTGGGATTTTGCTCAGAACAATCCACACGACCGGATCGCTCCACAAATACACGGATTGGATTAACGCCGCCTGCACAGACTGCTCACAGCCCGAGATCCCGCCGGCGAGCCCCCGACCAGCAACTCCGTGGATCCATCCACAGCGTGCACAACCCCTATTACTAATACCTTTAGATCCCTCTAGATCTTCTTCTAAAAGCAGGCCGTTGGGGAAACTCCCGGTGGACAACCGGATCCGGCGGGTTTCCGGGGGTCGTCACGCGCTGTCCGGCCTGATCGTTTAGCTTTCAACTTCACGCAGAACGCTCTACGGTGTTCTTCGATAGCCGGAACCAACGCCGAGGTGCGTTGTTCGCGCCTCACGGCGGGATCCGGCAGGCAAGCGTGGTGGGGTTACAGCGAAGGGACGCTATGGACGTGGCGACGACAGCCGGTCTGACCGATTTGAAGTTCCGTCTCGTTCGGGAAGACTTCGCCGACGCCGTGGCCTGGGTCGCCCGGATCCTGCCGTCCCGGCCGCTGAACCCGGTCCTGGCCGGTGTGCTGCTGACCGGCTCCGACGACGGCCTGACCATCTCCGGATACGACTACGAGGTGTCCGCCGAGGTTCGGGTTGCAGCTGAAATCGCTTCTCCCGGAAGCGTTTTGGTGTCGGGCAAGCTGCTCTCGGACATCACCCGCGCACTGCCGGCCAAGCCCGTCGAGCTGAGCGTCGAAGGCACCCGCGTGGCGCTGAGTTGCGGGAGCGCCCGCTTCTCCCTGCCGACCATGGCCGTCGAGGACTACCCGGCACTGCCCGCGCTGCCGGATGAGACCGGCATCGTGCCTGCCAACGTTTTCGCCGAGGCCATCGGTCAGGTGGCCGTCGCCGCCGGCCGCGACGACACCCTGCCGATGCTGACCGGTGTCCGCGTCGAGATCTCGGGCGAGAAGGTGGTCCTGGCGGCCACCGACCGCTTCCGTCTCGCGGTGCGCGAATTGACGTGGAATTCCGCGGTGCCGGATCTCGAAGCCGCCGTGCTGGTTCCGGCCAAGACCCTGGCCGAGTCGGCCAAGTCCGGCGCCGACGGCACCGAGGTGCACCTGTCGCTGGGTGCCGGCCAGGCCGTCGGCAAGGACGGCATGCTGGGTATCCGCAGCAACGGCAAGCGCACCACCACGCGCCTGCTCGACGCGGAATTCCCGAAATTCCGCCAGCTGCTGCCGGCCGAGCACACCGCGGTGGCCACCATCGGTGTCGCCGAACTCGCCGAGGCCATCAAGCGTGTCGCCCTGGTCGCCGATCGTGGTGCCCAGGTCCGGATGGAGTTCGCCGACGACATCCTGCGGCTGTCGGCCGGTGCCGACGACGTGGGCCGCGCCGAGGAAGACCTGCCCGTCGAGTTCTACGGCGAGCCGTTGACCATCGCGTTCAACCCCACCTACCTGACCGACGGTCTGGGTTCGCTGCATGCCGACCGCGTCACGTTCGGCTTCACCACCCCCAGCAAGCCTGCGGTGTTGCGGCCGGCCGGGGAGAATCAGTACTCGGGATCCGGACCGTTCCCCGCCGGGGACACCGACTACGTGTACTTGCTGATGCCGGTGCGCCTGCCGGGCTGACCGGAACCGAACAGCGGAGGAAGCACTGATGCAACTGGGGTTGATCGGCCTCGGAAAAATGGGCTTCAACATGCGCGAGCGTCTGCGCGGTGGCGGCCACGACGTCGTCGGGTACGACCCACGGCCCGAGGTGAGCGACGTCCCGTCACTCGCCAGCCTGGCCGAGCGGCTCGAGGCGCCGCGCGTGGTGTGGGTCATGGTGCCCTCGGGTGAGATCACCCGCGAGACCATCGAGGATCTCGCCGGGGTGCTCAGCGCCGGCGATCTGGTGATCGACGGCGGCAATTCCCGGTACACCGAAGATGGTGTGCACGCAAAACTGTTGGCGGACAAGGGAATCGGCTTCATCGACGCCGGCGTGTCCGGTGGTGTGTGGGGCCTGACCGAAGGTTATGGCCTGATGGTCGGTGGCAGCGACGACGACGTCGCGCGCGTCATGCCGATCTTCGAGACGCTGCGGCCCGAGGGAGATCTCGCCGACGGCTTCGTCCACGCCGGCCCCGTCGGTGCCGGACACTTCGCCAAGATGGTGCACAACGGCGTCGAGTACGCGTTGATGACGGCCTACGGCGAGGGGTACGAGATGCTGGCCGCCGAGCCGCTGATCAAGAGTCCGCAGGCGGTCTATCAGGCCTGGACCAACGGCACCGTCGTGCGGTCGTGGTTGCAGCAGCTACTGGCCAAGGCGCTCAAGGAAGATCCCGAGCTGGCCGACATCAGCGGCTACACCGAGGATTCCGGTGAAGGCCGGTGGACAGTCGAGGAGGCCATTCGGCTGCGGGTCCCGGTGCCCGGTATCGCGGCGTCGTTGTTCGCGCGGTTCCTGTCCCGGCAGGAGGACTCGCCGACCATGAAAGCCGTTGCGGCACTTCGTAATCAGTTCGGTGGACACGCCGTGCAGAGGGTCAGTAAGTCCGGCTAGGGTGTTTGTTCGACAACTCACTCTGACCGACTTTCGGTCCTGGCCCCGGCTCGACCTGGAACTGGCGCCGGGACGGACCGTCTTCGTCGGCCAGAACGGTTTCGGCAAGACCAATGTCGTTGAGGCCCTGTGGTATACCGCCACTCTGGGCTCTCACCGGGTCGCGTCCGACGCCCCCCTGATCCGGTCCGGCTGCGAACGCGCGGTGGTGTCCACCATCGTCGTCAACGAGGGCCGGGAACTGGCGGTGGATCTCGACATCACCGCAGGCCGGGCCAACAAGGCTCGGCTGAACCGCTCCCCCGTCCGCTCCGCCCGTGAAATTCTTGGCGCCCTGCGGGCGGTGTTGTTCGCACCCGAAGACTTGTCCTTGGTCCGCGGGGATCCCGGTGAGCGCCGGCGGTATCTCGACGAACTGGCGAGCACCCGTCGGCCCAGATTGGGCGGCGTCCGCGCCGATTACGAAAAAGTGGTCCGCCAGCGCACGGCGCTGTTGAAGTCCGCGGGCGCCAGTCGTTTTCGCGGTGCTGACGCAGGCGCGCTCGAGACGCTCGATGTCTGGGACGGTCATCTGGCCAGCCACGGCGCCGAACTGATCGCCGCGCGGGTCAACCTGATCAACGAACTGCATCCAGAGATCACCAAGGCCTACCACCTGCTGGCGCCGGCCTCACGGCCCGCGTCGGTCCGTTACCGCAGTTCCGTCGAGGCCGTCGAAGAACAAGCCGGTACCGGATCGGTCGACGTCGCGGCATACCAGAGCGCGTTGCTCGATGAACTCGCCCGCCGCCGGTCGGCGGAACTGGAGCGCGGCGTCTGCCTCGTCGGCCCGCACCGTGACGATCTCGAACTGCGCCTCGGCGACCAGCTCGCGAAAGGTTTTGCCAGCCACGGCGAATCGTGGTCCATGGCCCTGGCGTTGCGCCTGGGCGCGTACGAACTGCTGCGGACCGACGGCACCGACCCCGTGTTGCTCCTCGACGACGTGTTCGCCGAACTCGATTCGGCACGCCGGCGCGCGCTGGCCGACGTGGCACAATCGGCGGAGCAGGTTTTGGTCACCGCGGCGGTGCCCGACGACATTCCGCAGGACTGGGACGGCACCCGGATCAATGTGGTGATGCGTGACGACGAGGGCGGGCGGATTTCGGTGGTGGACGCATGAGCGACGCTTGCGGAGCGAATCAGCGACCGAGCAGCGAGGAACCGCAGAATTCCGACATGCCCGAAAGTGCTTTCCCGCCACCGCATCTGGCCCATCTCAAGGGCATGGATCTGGTGCGTCGCACGCTGGAGGAAGCCCGCGGCGCCGCCCGCAGCCAAGGAAAAGACGTCGGCCGCGGCCGTAACGCGCCCGTCTCGAAAGCCAAGCGCGGCGGTGGTCGGCGCACCTGGTCCGGCCCCGGGCCCGATCGTCGGGATCCCCAGTTGTTGGGGTCGGCGACCATGGACCTGGCCCGTAACCGGGGCTGGTCGGGCCGGATGGCCGAGGGATCGGTGTTCGGTCAGTGGTCGACGGTGGTCGGTGAGCAGATCGCGGAACATGCCTCCCCCACATCTCTGCGCGAGGGCATCCTGACGGTGACGGCGGAGTCCACGGCCTGGGCGACGCAGCTGCGGATGGTGCAGTCCCAGATTCTGGCGAAAATCGCGGCCGCCGTCGGCGACGGGATCGTCACGTCGCTCAAGATCGTCGGTCCGTCGGGCCCGACGTGGCAGAAGGGCCCGCGTAATTTCGGGGCCCGCGGGCCCCGCGACACTTTCGGCTGAGGCCGTTTTCCGGCGTCGCTCAGCGCGCCGATGCGTCTCAGATGACGCCCCTGGAGCGTCCGGACGCGACGTAACCCGAGAAATTCCCCGCACGGCGCGAACAGACGTGTCAAAACGCTGTCAGAAAGTCAGTGCCGCCCGGGCCTACCGGTAGACTGTCGACAGATCTGAGTGCGGTGTCCTCACCGCCCCGCGAACCCCAAGGAGACGCGTCCGACGTGGCTGCCCAAAAGAAGGATGCGCCGGCTGAGTACGGTGCCGATTCGATCAAGGTCCTCGAAGGTCTGGAAGCGGTCCGTAAACGTCCCGGTATGTACATCGGGTCCACCGGCGAGCGCGGCCTGCACCACCTCATCTGGGAAGTTGTGGACAACGCGGTCGACGAGGCCATGGCCGGTTTCGCGACCAAGGTCGACGTCCGCATTCTCGAGGACGGCGGTGTCCAGGTCACCGACGATGGCCGCGGCATCCCCGTCGCGATGCACGCCACCGGTATCCCGACCGTTGACGTCGTCATGACCGTGTTGCACGCCGGTGGAAAGTTCGAAGAGGGCGCCTACCAGGTCTCCGGTGGTCTGCACGGCGTCGGTGTCTCCGTGGTGAACGCGCTGTCGACCCGCCTCGAGGCCGACATTCACAAAGACGGCTTCGAGTGGCACCAGACCTACGACAAGTCGGTCCCCGGCACCCTGCGCAAGGGTGAGCCGTCCAAGAAGACCGGAACCACCATCCGGTTCTGGGCCGATCCGGACATTTTCGAGACCACGGTCTACGACTTCGAGACCATCGCCCGCCGGCTGCAGGAAATGGCGTTCCTCAACAAGGGCCTGACCATCGAGCTCACCGACGAGCGCGTCGCCCCGGCCGCGGTGGTCGACGAGGTGGTCAGCGATCACGCCGAAGCCCCGAAGTCTGCCGAGGAACAGGCCGCTGAGGCTGCCGCGCCGCACAAGGTCAAGCACCGCGTCTTCCATTACCCCGACGGTCTGGTCGACTTCGTCAAGCACATCAACCGCACCAAGAGCGCCATCCAGCAGAGCATCATCGACTTCGGTGGCAAGGGCGACGGCCACGAGGTCGAGATCGCCATGCAGTGGAACGCCGGATACTCCGAGTCGGTGCACACCTTCGCGAACACCATCAACACGCACGAGGGCGGTACGCACGAAGAAGGCTTCCGTGCGGCACTGACCACGGTGGTCAACAAGTACGCGCGCGACAAGAAGCTGCTGAAGGAGAAAGAAGCCAACCTCACCGGTGACGACATCCGTGAGGGTCTCGCGGCCGTCGTGTCGGTGAAGGTCCGTCAGCCGCAGTTCGAGGGCCAGACCAAGACCAAGCTCGGCAACACCGAGGTCAAGTCGTTCGTGCAGAAAATCTGCAATGAGCAGCTGACCCACTGGTTCGAGGCCAACCCCGCCGAAGCCAAAACGGTTGTCAACAAAGCGGTTTCGTCGGCGCAGGCGCGTGTCGCCGCGCGTAAGGCGCGGGAGTTGGTGCGGCGTAAGAGCGCGACCGACATCGGTGGCCTGCCAGGCAAGCTGGCCGACTGCCGCTCCACCGACCCGAGCAAGTCGGAACTGTATGTGGTGGAGGGCGATTCGGCCGGTGGCTCGGCCAAGAGTGGCCGCGACTCGATGTTCCAGGCGATCCTGCCGCTGCGCGGCAAGATCATCAACGTCGAGAAGGCCCGCATCGACCGCGTGCTGAAGAACAACGAGGTCCAGGCCATCATCACGGCCCTGGGCACCGGTATCCACGACGAATTCGACATCTCGAAGCTGCGCTATCACAAGATCGTGCTGATGGCCGACGCCGACGTCGACGGCCAGCACATCTCGACCCTGCTGCTGACGCTGTTGTTCCGCTTCATGAAGCCGCTGGTGGAAAACGGGCACATCTTCCTGGCGCAGCCGCCGCTGTACAAGCTGAAATGGCAACGCAGCGAACCGGAATTCGCGTATTCGGACCGGGAGCGCGACGGCCTGCTGGAAGCCGGCAAGAAGGCCGGCAAGCGCATCAACACCGACGACGGCATCCAGCGCTACAAGGGTCTGGGCGAGATGGACGCCAAGGAGCTGTGGGAGACCACCATGGATCCGTCGGTCCGGGTGCTCCGTCAGGTCACCCTCGACGACGCCGCCGCCGCCGACGAACTGTTCTCGATCCTGATGGGCGAGGACGTCGAAGCGCGCCGCAGCTTCATCACGCGGAACGCCAAAGATGTTCGCTTCCTTGACGTTTAGCGCTCGATAGCAAGACAGAAGAGAGAAAATCGATGGTGCACACCGCGTTTATCCGGGTCAAGGTATCGCCCGACGCGGCCGAGCAGGCCGCTGCGGCCATGCGCGAGTTGGTGACCCCGACCCTGGCCGAGCCGGGTTGCATCACCTACGAGTTCTACCGCGACCTGGATGAGCCGTCGCTGTTCCACTGCTTCGAACACTGGGACTCGAAGGAAGCGCTCGACCTGCACGGCACCACTCCCCACGTCGCCAAGTTCCTGACGGAGCTGGGGCCGCTGATCGAAAAGTGGGAATACAACCACACCGAAGCGATGTGAGGTCGGCCGCTGAGCCGATCCGAAAAACACGATGTTTAACGTGAAACAATCCGCAGAAGGAACCCGATGACCGACACCATGCCGCCCGAGGGCGACCGCATCGAACCGGTTGACATCCAGCAGGAGATGCAGCGCAGCTACATCGATTACGCCATGAGCGTCATCGTGGGCCGCGCCCTCCCCGAGGTCCGTGACGGCCTCAAGCCGGTGCACCGTCGCGTGCTCTACGCGATGTACGACTCGGGCTTCCGTCCGGACCGCTCCCACGCCAAGTCCGCGCGTTCGGTTGCCGAGACCATGGGTAACTACCACCCGCACGGCGACTCGTCGATCTACGACACCCTGGTCCGCATGGCCCAGCCGTGGTCGCTGCGCTACCCGCTGGTCGACGGCCAGGGCAACTTCGGCTCGCCGGGTAACGACCCCGCGGCAGCCATGCGTTACACCGAGGCCCGCCTCACCCCGCTGGCCATGGAGATGCTGCGCGAAATCGACGAGGAGACAGTCGATTTCATCCCCAACTACGACGGCCGCGTGCAGGAGCCGACCGTCCTGCCCAGCCGGTTCCCGAACCTGCTGGCCAACGGCTCCGGCGGTATCGCCGTCGGTATGGCCACCAACATCCCGCCGCACAACCTCCGCGAACTCGCCGAGGCCGTGTACTGGTGCCTGGAGAACCACGAAGCCGACGAGGAGACCACCCTCGAGGCGGTGATGGAGCGGGTCAAGGGCCCGGACTTCCCCACTCACGGCCTGATCGTGGGGACGCAGGGCATCTCCGACACCTACCGCACCGGTCGTGGCTCGGTCCGCATGCGCGGTGTCGTCGAGATCGAGGAAGACGCCAAGGGCCGCACCTCGCTCGTCATCACCGAGCTGCCCTACCAGGTCAACCACGACAACTTCATCACTTCGATCGCCGAGCAGGTGCGCGACGGCCGGATCGCCGGCATCTCCAACATCGAGGACCAGTCCAGTGACCGCGTCGGTCTGCGCATCGTCGTCGACCTCAAGCGTGACGCCGTCGCCAAGGTGGTGCTGAACAACCTCTACAAGCACACTCAGCTGCAGACGAGCTTCGGTGCCAACATGCTGTCGATCGTCGACGGCGTGCCC
Source organism: Mycobacterium sp. ST-F2 (assembly GCF_001905655.1). Taxonomy (GTDB): domain Bacteria; phylum Actinomycetota; class Actinomycetes; order Mycobacteriales; family Mycobacteriaceae; genus Mycobacterium. The sequence goes on along the minus strand of NZ_JMHT01000021.1, from coordinate 23,787 downwards.
CGCACCCTGCGTCTCGATCAGATGATCCGCTACTACGTCGCGCACCAGCTCGACGTGATCATCCGGCGCACCCGGTACCGGTTGCGCAAGGCCAACGAACGCGCCCACATCTTGCGCGGCTTGGTGAAAGCCCTTGACGCTCTTGATGAAGTCATCGCGCTGATCCGCGCGTCGGCCAACGCCGACGCGGCCCGGACCGGCTTGATGGAGCTGCTCGAGGTCGACGAGATCCAGGCGCAGGCCATCCTCGACATGCAGCTGCGTCGCCTCGCCGCCCTGGAACGGCAGCGCATCGTCGACGATCTGGCCAAGATCGAAGCCGAGATCGCCGACCTCGAGGACATTCTCGCCAAGCCCGAGCGGCAGCGCGCCATCGTCCACGACGAGCTCCAGGAGCTCGCCGACAAGTACGGCGACGACCGTCGTACCCGGATCATCGCGGCCGACGGTGATGTCACCGACGAGGACCTCATCCAGCGCGAGGACGTCGTCGTCACCATCACCGAGACCGGCTACGCCAAGCGCACCAAGACCGACCTGTACCGCAGCCAGAAGCGCGGCGGTAAGGGCGTGCAGGGTGCCGGGCTGAAGCAGGACGACATCGTCAACCACTTCTTCGTGTGCTCCACGCACGACTGGATCCTGTTCTTCACCACGCAGGGCCGGGTGTATCGGGCCAAGGCCTACGACCTGCCCGAGGCCTCGCGGACCGCGCGCGGTCAGCACGTCGCGAACCTGTTGGCCTTCCAGCCGGAGGAGCGCATCGCTCAGGTCATCCAGATCAAGAGCTACGAGGACGCGCCCTACCTGGTGCTCGCCACCCGCAACGGTCTGGTGAAGAAGTCCAAGCTGGCCGACTTCGACTCGAACCGCTCGGGCGGCATCGTCGCGATCAACCTGCGTGACGGCGACGAACTGGTCGGCGCGGTGCTGTGCTCCGCCGAAGAGGACCTGCTGCTGGTGTCGGCCAACGGCCAGTCCATCCGGTTCTCGGCCACCGACGAGGCGCTGCGGCCCATGGGCCGTGCCACCTCCGGCGTGCAGGGCATGCGGTTCAACGAAGACGACCGGTTGTTGTCGCTCAACGTCGTCGTGCCGGACACCTACCTGTTGGTCGCGACCGCGGGTGGTTACGCCAAGCGGACCGCCATCGACGAGTACACGGCGCAGGGCCGAGGCGGCAAGGGCATCCTCACGATCCAGTACGACCCGAAGCGTGGCAGTCTGGTCGGTGCGCTGATCGTCGACGACGAGACCGAGCTGTACGCCATCACCTCCGGTGGCGGCGTCATCCGGACCGCGGCACGTCAGGTGCGCAAGGCCGGACGGCAGACCAAGGGCGTTCGGTTGATGAACTTGGGCGAGGGCGACACACTGATTGCCGTCGCGCGCAACGCCGAAGAGGCCGAGCCTGGCGACGGTGACACCGAGACCGACGTCGAGGTGACGACCGAGACCGAGACCGACGAAACGTAGTGCTGCGACTGCCCACAGCCGCCGGAGATTGAAGGAGCCGCCAGGTGAGTTCCCCGAACGAGCCGGGATACACCCGTACCGGTGACGGACCCACGAGCAACAACGGGCCGGCCACCGGATCGGGTGGCGGTGCCCATGCGGCCGACCCAGGCGGCGAGACACCGCCCTGGCAGCGGGTCCGCTCCGGGGCCCCGGCTGACGCAGCTGGGGCCGCCGGCCAGAGCCTGGACGACCGGCTCAACCGGTTCGTCAGTGGCAGCGGGGGTGGGTCGGCTTCGGAGGCGGAGACGACCATCACGCCGGCCATCACTCCGGACACCCCGCCCCCGGCGCCGGCTGTTCCGGCGGCACCCGCGGTGACCCCGACGGGCAACGTGCCGCCCAAGCCTGTCCGGACTGCCGAAACGGTACGGACGGAGACGCGTCCCGACGCCGCGTACGCCAGCGAGATCCCGGACCTCTCCCGCCAGCCGCAGCGCCGGCCGGGCGAGCCGCGGGAGCCGCGCAGCACCGTCGCGACGGTGTCCCCCGCCCCGGCCCGTTCGGCGGCGTCGCGGCCTCGTGCGGGCGCCCGTCAGGATGGTCCGGTGCGGGCCAGCATGCAGGTGCGCCGCGTCGACCCGTGGAGCGTGTTGAAGGTCTCGTTGGTGCTGTCGGTGGCGCTGTTCTTCGTGTGGATGATCGCCGTCGCGTTCCTGTACCTCGTCCTCGGTGGCATGGGTGTGTGGAGCAAGCTCAACAGCAACGTCGGCGATCTGCTCACCAGCGGTGGCGGCGCGGGCGGTGAATTGGTTTCTGCGAGTACGATTTTCGGCGGCGCGACCCTCATCGGGTTGGTCAACATCGTGCTGTTGACGGCCATGGCGACCGCCGCGGCTTTCGTCTACAACCTGACGACGGATCTGGTCGGCGGCGTCGAGGTGACGCTCGCGGATCGGGACTAGTCAGCAGGCCTGCGGGCGCGGCTGACGTCGCGTTTTGGGCGCAGAGGTACCCATACGGTAATCTCATCGCTCGGCCGCAAGGCCACTTTCGGGCCTATAGCTCAGGCGGTTAGAGCGCTTCGCTGATAACGAAGAGGTCGGAGGTTCGAGTCCTCCTAGGCCCACGGAAGTCGGTAATACCGACTCCCCCACCGGAAGGGTGCACCGTGAGATTGGTTCTGCTGGTGCTCGGTACCTTGCTCGGAGTGGCCGCGGTCACCGTTTGGCGGACCCGGCATGGCGCAGAGGTCTGGCACTCCATTCACCCGGACACCATCGAGGGGCCTTAGCTCAGTTGGTAGAGCGCTGCCTTTGCAAGGCAGATGTCAGGAGTTCGAATCTCCTAGGCTCCACAATTCAAAACAACGGCTTCGGTCTTCGGCACCGGGGCCGCTTGTGTTATCCGTGCGCGCATTTTGGTGTGAGCCCGCCGCAAATGACGTTGGTTGATTGCGACCCAACGGGATCGACTTCCGACGGGTACCGGTGCCCGTAACGGTCCAACGTTAGGCAGACGGACTTTGTGTCCGAGCATGTGCGGTAGGGCCTTGATGGTTCGCGCGGCCTGTATCGCGAGTCTCGCCGTAGGTGTGCCTCAGCTCGTGCATCTTGAAGTCGTAGACACGATGTGTCCTCGCCCGGCTTGTTTTGCCCTGTGTGCAGGAGCAGGAGGGCCGCTGCGAGCGCATCTGACCACCACCGTCGGCGCACGTTGCCGCCGCGCATAATCGCGGCCCTGGCTGTCGGTGAGCAGCATGCTGGGGCACAATCCGGGTTGCTCCTACTGGCGGCCGGATTGTCGGGGGTGTAAGCGGGCGGACTTGTGTAGCGCGAATGACTCGACCCGGAGTCCTGCATCCGGTTGAGCCACTGTCTGTGTGTTGGATTCCCCATTTTGATTCCGGCGTCCGTCCACCCAGATACCCTGCCGCTGCAGGGGGTTCTTTAGCGTCTTTAGCGGACTGGCTCCATGCGGTTTGTTGCTGGATACCTTCCGATGTAGGTGGTACCTGCGTGTGGCAGTTAGGCGGAGTGGCATGGACCTCGCTGAATCAATCAGTGAACTAGGGTTGGCGGACCGTGTGCCGCATTTGAGTGCGGCGGTAGATCGCTCGAAAGTAGCGACAGAGCGAATGCGCGCGGCGTTAGCGGATTTTGATTCGGGCGGAGGCGCTATGGATGTCGTTGCGTTCGGTTCTCTCGCTCGGCAGGAGTACACGCCTGCAAGTGATGTTGATTACCTTGTCTTGGTCGATGCCATGCCAGAGGACCCCGCGGTTCCGCACGAACTCTTGAGCAGAATCAGAGACTGTCTTTCCGTTGAGGCAACTGCCGACGGTTCATCCAAGTCGCCTGGGGCCACTGGTCTTTTCGGTAGGGCTGCCGGAATATACGACATCATCAATCAGGTTGGGTTGGAAGGCGATACGAACTCCACGCACACCGTCAGAATGGAAGTCATTCAAGAGTCGGTCAGCCTGCTAAATGCCGAAGTGCATTCGAAAATCCTTGGCAGCACCCTTCGGAGATACATTACCCTTTTTGATGTTCCACAGGCTCGGCCGCCGAGGTTCCTGCTCAATGACATGCTGAGATATTGGCGCCAGATAACGGTCGACTATCAGGCAAAGACCCCAGTTGGCGGCCAAGAGCCCAAGGCAGTCATGCGCTATTTGAAGCTTCTAACGACTAGGAAGAACTTTATTGCAAGCTCGATTCTCCCGCTGATTGCTCCGCGCGATCTTGAAGTTCCGTGGGAGGTCTACCTGAAAGACATGTACTCGATCCCCCCGCTGGCGCGGCTGGCTACAGTCACCAAGAACGCCCCGGACCCCGTCAAAGATGCTGTGCGAACAGTCTTTTCTACTATCGACCTGTTCATTGAAAACACTGAGAGCGCAGACAAACGGAAGCGCTGGAATACCCTCCCGTGGGAGGCGCGTAAGTCGGATGACGGCTACCGTGTCTTCAGGGCCGCCGCCGAAGAGTTGCAACTGGCCTTCGAATGCATTTTCCTGGATTGGGATGATGTTGCCAAGAATACGCGAAGCTATCTATTGCTCTAGTCAAAGACCACCGACTCTCACCGCCGGACGTCCTCAAAACCCTGCTTGAGTAGGTCGACGAAAATCACCCGGTCGGATTCAGTCAGCTTTGAATAGGGTTCCGCATTCTCCCATGGAGAAACTCCGTGATTGCCATCAGCTATACGCCGAGGAATCACGTGGGCATGTAGATGAGGTTCCTTATTGCCCAAAATGGCGATGTTGACACGCTCCACGTTGGACATTTTCCTCAGTACGAGTGATGCATCTTGAAGGTCGGACATGAAGGACGACAACAGATCTGGATCAGTCTGGTCGTAATGTTCGACATGATCGTTGAGGCTGACGATCAGGCGCCCTGGGAAACGCGCGTCGCTGTAAAGTCCGACTTGCGATACACGAAGTGCGGCCACGGGAATCCACAACGTAAAGCCGCAGGTTGAGCAACCAGAAGCCGGCGAACCGGCGCGGTTCATCGCACTCCCAGCGACCGCTGCACACTCCTGGTTTGCGTGCGTCATTGTTCCATCAAACCCATCTGCCTCAGGCATTGGACCAACGCTTCATCATCGAACGTACATTCGATGATCGGCGTGGTCAATACGCGCTGTGAAAGTAACAGTTGATCGGCGGTGGCGTGTTCCCATTGGAGTACGTCATACTGATCACCTATTACTTATTACGTAACACGTACATAGTAGCGGAGATGCGGTGGACGACGAGGCTTTGCGCAACGTGTCCAAAGGACTCTTTGGGAACCGGCACAAGCTAGAAGTGATCGCGGCCATCGGCGACGCGATTGCCGATGGTGCTCAAGATGTGTACCCCCGCATGATCTCTAAGACGCTACGAGACGCTGCCGACAAGCAAGTGGGCGAAATCTTCACGCAGCTCCGTAGTGGTGGCCTGCTGATACCCGTTGTCGACAAGACCGACCTGCAGAAGAACCGTTACCGAGCGCGTGAGTCGGAAGTCTGGGAAGCCGCGCGGAACCTGCTGGCTGAACTGCGCCTGGCAGCGTGGCGGCCCGATGAACTCATGGGTTAGGGGTGCTGTCCGCAGTGCCCGTTACGTGCCCACAGTTGTAAATGAAATCCGACAAGTTGTAGTTAGGGCTCTCCGAAGTTGGACGGCGGATAAACCCCTGGCCAGCAACGGGATCTGCTTTCGCAAGCAGATTTGACAAGGCCGAATCTCCTAGGCGCCACGATCAAGAACGGCGGCTTTCGTGTTCGTCACGGAGGCCCCCTTTCGTCGGTGGTCACTGACGCATGTAGGACCGGTTAACGTGCGTGGAAATTCCAAGGAGGCTCCAACACCGCGGTCCTACGCTGCGCCTATGACGACAGAGATCAGCTACGCGAAGTGGATGTTGCCGCTGTCGGTGCCGTTCGGTCTCGGGCCGAAGCACAGTGCAGTGGAGGTGCGCGACGGCGCGCTGCACGTGACCATGGGTTGGGGTTTCTCGGCCGAGATCCCGTTGGCGTCGATCAAGGAAGCCAGCCGCTGGGAAGGCCGCATCACGTCCTGGGGCGTGCACGGCTTCCGCGGCCGATGGTTGGTCAACGGTTCGTCGGACGGCGTGGTGGCGCTGACCATCGATCCACCGGTGAAGGCCAAGGTCGTCGGGATGTCAGTCACCCTGCGGCAGCTCGGGGTCAGCGTGACCGATCCGGATGCCCTCATTACGGCCTGCACGAGCTGGGGCCGCCGAACGTGAGCTTGTGTGTCAGATCCAGGCCGGATCGGACACACAAGCTCAGTCTCGGCGCGGAAAACTAGGGCTGAGGCGTCACATCCACGCTCGGGGGCAGCGGGGAGGGCTCGGGCTGCATTCTCCATCTCGCGGACCGTCCCGGCGCGCCTATCAATCTCGTTGGCTGGCGCGGTGTTGGAGCGAGCGGGCGATTCTTCGTTTCGAATGCACCGTGCCAAAGGTCTGTCGGCTACAACGTCACCGGGGTGTAGCGTTGCTGCCATGAGTTGACTCGTCGCGGACGCTAGGGGAGAGCGCTTCGACAGGTGCGGGCAATTCGGATGCCGTTGTGGCTTGCTTCCACTAGGTCGGCCGATTGGGGGATTGGCGTGGAAAATCTGAACGTTGACACAAGTGGACTTTCGGCCGCTGCCGCGAGTGGTGAAGCGGTAGCAGTCTCGCTCATGAGCGGGGAAATTGGGGAACTAGCGGTGCCGACGGAGGCGCGGCACAGTGGAGTGGGAATTGCGGCCCTGGACAAGGCCGTCACCAGGGTGCATGACCGGCAGGCGCGACGGATTTTGACGCATGCGAATAGCTTGCGGAATGCCAGTAGTCGCTACGACGAGACTGACAGAGGTGGCGCTGCGGATATTGCGGTGACGGTGTGAAGATGGGCCACCGATGACTGGCGTCCCGCGTACCTCCACCGACGCATTGCCGTCCCGCGCAGCGATCGAGGCATGGGACAGTCGTCATCTGTATGAGGCGGCGGCGCGGTGGCGTGCCTCAGCGGCAATGTCGGAGGAAGGCTTTCGGCAGCACCAGGCGAGTGTCTCCAATCTCGACTGGACGGGCGAGGCCAGAGACGCAGCCGTCAACCGTATGGCTGCAGACGCAGCCGTAGTCGATCGTCAGAATCAGGTCCAGCGGGCGTCTGCAGAGATCGCCGAAGGCGGTGCACACGGCATCGAGTCGGCGAAACGCGAAGCGTTGGAGGCTATCTCGCACGCAGAGTCGAACGGGTTTCGCGTCAGGGCGGACCTATCGGTCACCGACACTTCGCGTGTTGATTTGTCGACGGCGGCGGCACGCTACAGAGCTGCAGCCGAGCATGCTGAGGAAATTCGGTGGTACGCGGAGCGACTCGTGCAAGCCGATACATTTGTCGGCAAGCGATTAGCAGAGAAAGCTGTTGAGCTGGAGTGTATTTCGTTCGATGGCGAACACGAAAGTCATGCGAGCGGGGACCGAACGCAGCTTGTTGGCAACGAGATCAAGCTCAATCCACCGCAGCCACCAGCGCCGCAGTTGTCGCCGAGCCGCCAGGCCGCGCTGGAGTATTCGGAGAAGTGGGCTGAGGGATTCAACCCTGACTACGAATCACTTGGGGGCGGAGACCTCGATTGCACCAACTTTGCGTCGCAAGTAATGCGGGCCGGCGGATTTGGCGACGTAGGTAACGGCATCGATGACTGGCGTCGCGGAGACAGCGACGACTGGTACTACCAAAATGATGGCTTGATATTTCCTCACAACACCTCTTCGAAAACCTGGACATTGGCCAAAGAGAGTCACAACTTCGTCACTCAGCACTCCGGCCGGGGCGAGATCGTGGGTGTTGTGCCGACTCCGAGTCGCGACGGCCTCGACCCGCTCGCCCCGTCTCGTGCAGGGCTACTCCCTGGCGACCTGAATTATTACAAGGACGCAGACGGCAACATCAACCATGTCGCGGTGTATGCAGGCCAAACGATGATGAACGGGGTGCCTACCGACGTGATCAATCAGCACTCGGGTGGAGTGAAGCTGCATGGTGATTGGATGCCGGATTCGGCGGAGTACACCCAGGCACCTGCTCAAGTCGAGTTTGTCCATTTGAGATATCCGGGGGAATGATCGGATGGCGGAGGGAATTGTCACGCGCGGCCGCATTGTCGTGGCCCTCGTAGCGATGGCCGTAATTGTCGTTGCTGCGTTGCTGTGGGTGTTCACCATGCCGTCAAGCGAGGACGGATTGTCCATGGGCGACTATGGACAGAAGAAGCAGAGCGAGTGGGCCGAGCGTCTGGTCGCAGGCTTGAACACCCACGATGTGAACCAGGTGCCCCTGCTGCGTACCAACGGGGTCCTGTCAGCGGAGCAGCGCACGACGATCGAGGCCTTCCTTCCCGAATCCAACTGTGAATACCGGTTGACAGCTGTGGATGATCGGGGACAACAGGGCAGGCAGAAAGTACCTGGGTTGTCTGCAGAGAGCTCGACTTACCGCTTCGACATGAGTGTCGAGGAGACATGCTTGAACCAGTCACCACGAAGCCGAACAGTGGGCGTGGTGGCAATCCCCGAAATGAGCTACTGGGAACCGTTCTACTTCGCACCCTAGAACCGCACGAGACGGAGCTTGTATGTCAGATTCAGGCCGGATCTGACACACAAGCTCAGTCTCAGCGCGGAAAACTAGGGTTGGGGAGTCACATCCACGCTCGGGGGTAGCGGGGAAGGTTCGGGCTGCATCGAGCGCCGCACGATCGAGAACGCGACGCCACCGATGGCCAGGACGGCGACCGTCGCGCCGGCAATGAGCAGGGGCCGACGACGCTTGCTGCCCGTCTGCACGACCACAGCCAGATCACCCGCAGGATCCTCACCGCGGTGGCAGCGGCGCCCCACCCAGCGGGCGGTCCCCACCGTGGATCCGACACCCAATCCGAGCACCCCGCGCAAGATCAGCAGCGGCCCGATGATCGAGTACTTCAGCCCCCGACCCAGGCGGGCACCGGAGCTGGGGCGGCTGACCTCGGGGACATTCTCGGTGACAGTGCTCATCAACCAACCTCTCTGCCGGACACGATTAATGGGGAGCACCGAAGCGTGGCTCGGTTCTTCGCTCGGCCTTCCACGTTATTCGGTGGGGGCGGCTTCGGGGTCTTAAATGTGAGTGGCAGACTGACTTTCCGTGACGAGCCCCATTCAGACTGCGACCGCGACGCTGCACACCAACCGCGGCGACATCAAGATTGCTTTGTTCGGTAACCACGCGCCCAAGACCGTCGCCAACTTCGTTGGACTGGCCCAGGGCACCAAGGATTACTCCACCGAGAACGCCTCGGGCGGCACCTCCGGCCCGTTCTACGACGGCGTCATCTTCCACCGCGTCATCGACGGCTTCATGATCCAGGGTGGCGACCCGACCGGCACCGGCCGCGGCGGCCCGGGCTACCAGTTCGCCGACGAGTTCCACCCGGAGCTGCAGTTCGACAAGCCGTACCTGCTCGCCATGGCCAACGCCGGCCCGGGCACCAACGGCTCGCAGTTCTTCATCACCGTGGGCCCGACCCCGCACCTGAACCGTCGCCACACCATCTTCGGTGAGGTCGTCGACGAGGCGTCGCAGAAGGTCGTCGACGCCATCGCCAGCACCGCGGTGGACCGCGGCGACCGTCCGACCGAGCCGGTCGTCGTCGACTCGGTCACCGTTTCCTGAATCCCAGCCTGACGCGCGGCGCGGCAGTCCCCTACCGGGGCTGCCGCGTCGTTTGCGTTGGGCCTGCTTGATGTGGGCGCACAAGTGCGAGTGCGGTGCGCCGTGGGCGCAGAGTCAGCGGGGACCCGGTGGAATCAGCCCGGCGTCGGTCAGGGCGTCGAGGACGTTGATGGGGTCGGTGCCGACATCCCATCGGGTGAAGACCAGGAGCCGGTCGTCGACGGTGTCGAGCTCCAGCAGCCGGACCTTGCGGGTCAACCGGCGGAACTCGGTGATACGCACACTCTTGAGGTCGGCCTGTGCATAAGTCTGTGTCCCGAACCAGCCGCGCACCACGAGCCCGGCGGGCGTGATGGCGAGCTTCGGCCGGGCCCGCCAGGACAACGTGGTGAAGACCAGCAGGCCGACGGCGGCGATGCCGGCGAGAACCCGTCCGGGCAGGTCAGTGACCGAAGTGAGGGCTACAGCGCCCAGCGCCACGCCGAAGAGTCCACAGGCGGCGATACCCGCCGTCGGGGGGCTCCATTGAGTTTGTTCCACAAGCCATCCACACCCTCGGGGGCAAGTTATCCACAGGCACTATCCCCAATGGGGATGAATCACATCGATGTGATTGGGTTTCCGTCAGGTTGCCAGTTGGGTTACGTAACGAAACCGGGATGTAACGAACCGGGGCCGTTGACCCAGCTCAGCGCCACCGCATGGTCAGCAGCAGACCGGTGATCATGAACGCGAAGGCGATGGCGTAGTTCCACTGGGCGAGGTCGGCCATCCACTGCAGCAGGTGCGGGGTACCGGCCGGGTTCAGCGCCGCGAGCTGGAACACGGCCAGCCAGATCAGACCGATCAGCATGAGCGAGCAGAAGAACACCACGAACCACACGCTCGACGGTCCGGCCTTGACCTTCACCGGCGTCCGACTCACCGGGTTGATGGTGAAGTCGTTCTTCTTGCGAACCTTGGACTTGGGCATTGGTACCTTCGCGGACTGTCGGTGCCGCACACCCGCGCCGGTGGAGAAAAACCGGCAATTCGGTGCGACGATGGAGCGGTATGCACCCAGAGCCTAACGCAGAAGACGTGTCGCCTCGCAGGCCACGGACGGACAGGACCTCGGAACCTGACCAGCCGGCCCGCCACTCGGCCTGGCGATTCGGCGTTCCTGTGGTCTGTGTGCTCGCGGGCCTTCTGCTGGCCACCACCCACAGTGTGTCCGGGGGCAGCGAGATCCGGCGCAGCGACGCACCCCGCCTGGTCGACATGGTGAAGGAAGCGCAGCGCACCGTCGCCACCCGCACCGCGGAGCGCGACAACCTGCAGCATCAGCTGGAGAACCACCACGGCGGTACCCCCGGCGCCAACGCCGCGCTCGGTGCCATCACGGCCCGGGCCGACGAACTGGGTCTGGAACTGGGCCTGGACCCGATGCGCGGGCCGGGTCTGGTCATCAGCCTCAACGACGCCCAGCGCAACGCGCAGGGCCAGTACCCCCGCGACGCCACCCCCGACGACCTCGTGGTGCACCAGCAGGACGTGCAGGCGGTGCTCAACGCGCTGTGGCTGGGCGGCGCCGAGGCCGTCCAGATGCAGGACCAGCGGATCCTGGCGACCTCCGCCCCGCGCTGCGTCGGGAACACCCTGCTGCTCAACGGCCGTACCTACAGTCCGCCGTACGTCATCACCGTGATCGGCAACGTCGACGGCATGCGCGCCGCGCTCGCCGCCGCGCCGCTGGTGACCTTGTACAAGCAGTACGTGGTGCGGTTCGGGCTGGGTTACACGGAGGAGCCGCGGGCGTCGGTGGACGTCGTCGGGCACCGGATGCCGCTCAAACTCCAGTACGCCAAACCGGTCGGACCGCTCACATATTGAGTGATCGACTCCGCGGGTGACCCAGTAGCCTGACGACATGCAGGTTCTCGTCCTCGACAACTACGACAGCTTCGTGTTCAACCTGGTCCAGTACCTGGGCCAGCTCGGGGTGCACGCGCAGGTCTGGCGCAGTGACGACGAGCGCGTCTCCACGCCCGAAGGCGTTGCCGCCGTCGCGAAGGAGTTCGACGGGATCCTGGTGAGCCCCGGCCCCGGCACCCCGGAGCGGGCCGGCGCGTCCATTCCCCTGGTCCGTGCCTGTGCCGAGACCGGCACCCCCCTACTCGGGGTGTGCCTGGGACACCAGGCCATCGGCGTGGCGTTCGGTGGCACCGTCGACCGTGCGCCGGAACTGCTGCACGGTAAGACCAGCCTGGTGCATCACGCGAACAGCGGTGTGCTGCAAGGACTTCCGGACCCGTTCACGGCGACGCGCTATCACTCGCTGACCATCCTGCCGGAGACCCTGCCGGACGAACTGGAGGCCATCGGGCAGACCGACAGCGGCGTGATCATGGCCGTCCGGCACCGCGAACTGCCGATCCACGGGGTGCAGTTCCACCCCGAGAGCATCCTGACGCAGGGCGGTCACCGGATGCTGGCCAACTGGCTGGCCTTCTGCGGTCAGGCGCCTGATGAGGGACTGGTCCGTCGCCTCGAGCAGGAAGTCGCCGACGCCGTCTCCGCCGCGACCCGCACGGCCTAGTCACCGAGCTTGCATCCACGCCGTGCGAGAGGCGTGTGCCGTGGGTTCAGGGGTGGACGCCGTTCTGGGCTGCCAGGGTCGTTGACTCTCACCTCATGGCGTGGGAGTGCGAGTAGCTACGACCCTGAGGTGAGAGTCAACGGCTGCTGGGGCCGGAATCCCGTTGACCCTGACCTGAGGGCGCAAAAGACCGAGTGGCCACGACCCTGAAGTGAGAGTCAACGCGATGTTGGGCTGCCGGGGTCGTTGACTCTCACATAGTGGCGAGCAATGGGCTGCCAGGACGTCCCCGCAAAACTACGAGGCGAAGCTCAGCGTGATCGACGCGCCGAAGTTGACGCCGCTGCCGGCTGCCGGTATCTGGCTGACCACCGCGTTGCTGCGCTGACCGCTGTTCTGTACGTCGGCGCCCTTGATCAGCACGCCGGTCCAGCCGAGGGCACGCAGGTTCGGCTCGGCGTCGGTCCAGAACTGACCGGCCAGGTTCGGCATGACGAACTGGTTGCCCTGCGAGACCTTCAGCGTGACGGGCGCGTCCTTGGGCGTCGGGGTGCCCGCCGGCGGATCGGTGGCGATGACCTCACCCGCCGGCTTCGGGCTGTCGACCGGAGCCGTCAGGATCGTCAGGAAGCCGACGGTGTTGAGGTTCTTGGTCGCGACCTCGACGTTCTGGCCGTTGGTGTCGGGGACCGGGACCAGGCCGGGCCCGGAGCCGACGATGATCGTGATGACGTTGGTGATCGCCGACGTCTGGTGGGCCGGCGGGTTGGTCGCGATGACCCGGTCCTTCTGGTCCGGGAGCGACTGCGACACCGTCTGCTGGAGGTTCCGGAAGCCGGCGCTCTGCAGCTTGGCCATGGCGTCCGCCGGTGACAGCTTCGAGACGTCCGGGACCTCGCGCTGCTCGGGGCCGGTCGAGATGTTGATGGTGATCTCGTCCCCGGCGGCCACCGACGTGTTGGCCGCCGGTTCGGTACCGATGACGTGGTCCGGCGCCACCGTGGAATCGGGGCGCTGCTGGGTGCGGGTCTTGAAGCCGCGGTTCTGCAGGTTGGCGACGGCGTCGGCCTGGGCCAGCCCGCGGACGTCGGGAATCTGCTGGTCGTGGGGCTTGCCGTTGACCAGGTTGATGGCGACGGTGACGACGACCGTCAGCACTGCCAGGATGGCCGCGGCGATGAGCCACCGGCCGATCGGGGTCGCGGCCCGGTCCGTCGAGCGGTACGGCTGCGGGTTGACGCTGATGGGCTCGGGCATCATGCTGCGCGGTCCACCGAACCCGCCGGCGCCCATCATCGCGGTGCGCTCGGCGTCGGTGAGCACCTTGGGGGCGTCGGGCGCTTCGCCGGCGTGCACGCGGATCAGGTCGTTCCGCATGTCCGCGGCGCTCTGGTAGCGGTTGTCGGGATTCTTCGCGAGGGCCTTGAGCACGACGGCGTCCAGGTCCGGGGAGATGCCGGAATGACGTTGCGACGGCGGCACGGGGTCTTCGCGGACGTGCTGGTAGGCCACCGCGACCGGGGAGTCGCCGACGAAGGGGGGCTCACCGGTGATCAGTTCGTAGAGCACACAGCCCAGCGAGTACACGTCCGAGCGGGCGTCGACGTTCTGCCCGCTGGCCTGCTCGGGTGACAGGTACTGGGCGGTGCCGATGACGGCCGCGGTCTGCGTCATCCGGTTGCTGCTGTCGGCGATGGCCCGGGCGATGCCGAAGTCCATGACCTTGACCGCGTTGGTCTTGCTGATCATGATGTTCGCCGGCTTGATGTCCCGGTGGACGATGCCGTGCTGGTGGCTGAAGTTCAGGGCCTGACAGGCGTCGGCGATGATCTCGATGGCGCGCTGCTGCGGCAGCGGTCCCTCGGTGTGCACGATGTCGCGCAGCGTCACGCCGTCGACGTACTCCATGACGATGTACGGCAGCGGCCCGTTGGGCGTCTCGGCCTCGCCGGTGTCGTAGACCGCGACGATCGCCGGGTGGTTCAGCGCCGCGGCGTTCTGCGCTTCCCGGCGGAACCGCAGGTAGAAGCTCGGGTCCCGAGCGAGGTCGGCGCGCAGCACCTTGACCGCCACGTCGCGGTGCAGACGCAGGTCCCGGCCGAGGTGAACCTCCGACATGCCGCCGAAACCGAGGATGTCCCCCAGCTCGTAGCGGTCGGAGAGGTGCTGGGGCGTGGTCATGAGATGGACGGTCCTGACAGATCCGGGAGACGAAGCGACTGGCCCGTCGGTGCGCCCGGCGTCTTGGTGGTCTCGGTGATGGTGTTGGTGACCGTCGACTGCTGCTGGTTCTTCTGGTCCTGGCGGTCCTGCGCGTTGAGCACGATCAGGATCGCGATGACGATAGCCAGCGCCCCGAGCACACCCGCAGCCCACAGCAGCGCGCGCTGTCCGGGAGAGAACGTACGTCGGGCCGGCGGCGACGGCCGGTGGCTGCCGGTGGCCGGCCGGGGCCGGGGTGCGGCCGGTGCGGGTCGGGCGGGCTCGATGGCAGCCCGTGCCTGTGTGCTCGACGGAATCGCCGCGGGAGCGGCCCGTCCGATGGTCGGGGCCTGGTTGGGCCGCGGGGGACGGCGTCCGGCCCGGACCGCGGCGACGGCGTCGGCGAACGGGCCGCCGCTGCGGTAGCGGTGGATGGCGTCCTTGGCGAGGCTGATCTCGATCAGCTCCCGGACGTTCGGCGGCAGGTCGGCCGGCAGCGGTGGCGGCGCTTCCTTGATGTGCTTCATCGCGACGGTCAGGGCCCCGTCGCCGGTGAAGGGGCGACGGCCCGACACGGACTCGTAGCCGACCACACCGAGCGAGTAGACGTCGCTGGCCGCGGTCGCGTCGTGGCCCAGGGCCTGTTCGGGCGCGATGTACTGCGCGGTGCCCATCACCATGCCGGTCTGGGTGACCGGGGCTGCGTCGACGGCCTTGGCGATACCGAAGTCGGTCAGCTTCACCTGGCCGGTGGGGGTGATCATGATGTTGCCGGGCTTGACGTCGCGGTGCACCAGGCCGGCGCTGTGCGCGACCTGCAGGGCCCGGCCCGTCTGCTCCAGCATGTCCAGCGAGTGCCGCAGCGACAGCCGTCCGGTCCGCTTGATCACGGAGTTCAGCGGCTCGCCGTTGACCAGCTCCATCACCAGGTACGCGGTGCGTCCGGTGTCATCGAGCTCGGTCTCGCCGTAGTCGTAGACGCTGGCGATACCGGGGTGGTTCAGCATGGCGACCGTGCGCGCCTCGGCGCGGAACCGCTCGACGAATTCCGGGTCGGTCGAGTACTCGGCCTTGAGCACCTTGATGGCGACCTGTCGGCCGAGCCTGCTGTCGACGCCCTCCCAGACCTGACCCATGCCACCTGTGGCGATGAGTCGCTGAAGTCGATAGCGGCCGGAGAGCGTGACTCCGACGCGCGCGCTCATGATCCCTCCCGTAGCGCCGCGGCGATGGTGGCCCGCCCGATGGGTGCGGCCAGCGCACCGCCGGTTGCGGACAAACGGTCCCCACCATTCTCCACTAGGACTGCGACGGCCACCTTCGGGGATTTCGCCGGTGCAAAAGCGATGTACCACGCGTGCGGTGGGGTGTTGCGCGGATCGGTGCCGTGTTCGGCGGTGCCCGTCTTTGATGCGATCTGCACGCCGGCTATGGCTCCCTTCTGCTGCGTCACCTGCTCGGCGCCGACCATCAGATCCGTAAGTGTAGCTGCGACCTGGGATGAGATGGCCCGCCGCTGTTCGTGCGGTGAGGTAGCCGCGATGTTGCGGAGGTCAGGTCCCTTGAGGTCGTCGACCAGGTAAGGGGCCATGGTGACGCCGCGGTTGGCGATGGTCGCGGCGATCATCGCGTTCTGCAGCGGGGTCAGGGCGACGTCCTTCTGGCCGATGCTGGAGATACCCAGGGCCGGGGCGTCGGAGATCGGGCCGACGGTCGATTCGGCGACCTGCAGCGGGATCGACGGCGGCGGCGTGTCCAGGCCGAACTGCTTGGCCATGGTGCGCATCGCGTCGGCGCCGTTGTGCAGACCCAGTTCGACGAAGGCGGTGTTGCAGGACTTGGCGAACGCCTCGCGCAGGGAGACCGTCGGGCCCCCGCCGCACGCCGCGCCGCCGTAGTTCTCCAGCGTTGCGGTGCTGTCCGGCAACGTGATTCGCGCCGCCGAGGTCAGCTGCGTGTCGGGGGTGGCACCGGCCTGCAGCGCCGCTGCGGTGGTCAGCACCTTGAACGTCGACCCCGGCGGGTAGGTCTCGGAGATCGCCCGGTTCTGCAGGGGCGAGTCGGGATTGTCGCGCAGCGCCTGCCAGGCGGCGGACTGCCTCTCGCCCTCGTGCGAGGCCAGCAGATTGGGGTCGTACGACGGGGACGACACCATGGCCAGAATCTTGCCGGTGGACGGATCCAGCGCGACCACCGAGCCCTTGCACGGGTTGCCGCCGCAGCCCTGCTGCATGGCGTCCCACGCGGCCTGCTGCACGCGCGGCACGATCGTCGTGTCGACGTTGCCGCCGCGCGGATCGCGGCCCGTGAAGAAGTCCGCGATGCGGTTGCCGAACAGCCGCTCGTCGGAGCCGTTGAGGATGCTGTCCTCGGCGCGCTCGAGGCCGGTGCTCGAGTACTGCAGCGAGTAGAAGCCGGTCACCGGCGCGTAGACCAGCGGGTTCGGGTAGATGCGCAGGTAGCGGAACCGGCCGTTGGTCGGCATCGAGTACGCCAGCAGCTGGCCGCTGGCCGTGATCTGGCCGCGCTGGCGCGAGTACTCGTCGAGGAGCACGCGCTGGTTGCGGGGATCGGCGCGCAGGCTGTCGGCGGCGAACACCTGCGTGGTGGTGGCGTTGAGCAGCAACAGCACGACCAGTGCCATCACCAGCCCGGAGAGGCGACGAAGGGAGGTGTTCATTGCTTCTCGATCACCTCGGTGCTGGCCGCCGCGATCGGCGCTTGGTTGGGGCCGCGAGTGGTCAGCGGACGGCGCGCGACGTGCGAGACCCGCAGCAGCAGGGCCAGCAGCACATAGTTGGACAGCAGTGACGAGCCGCCGTAGGACATCCAGGGGGTGGTCAGGCCCGTCTGCGGGATCAGTTTGGTGACTCCGCCGACGACGATGAACAGCTGCAGCGCCAGCGCGCCCGACAGGCCGGCGGCCAGCAGCTTGCCGAAGCTGTCGCGCACCGCGATGGCGGTGCGCAGCCCCCGGATGATGACGATGGTGTAGAGCATCAGCACCGCGGCCAGGCCGACGAGGCCGAGCTCCTCACCGACCGCCGCGATGATGAAGTCGGTGGAGGCGTCGGGCACCGTGCCGGGCTGGCCGTTGCCCAGGCCGGTGCCGAAGATGCCACCGGTGGCGAAGCTGAACAGCGACTGCACCATCTGGTAGCCGGCGCCGTCGGGATCGGCGAACGGGTCCAGCCAGTTCTGCACGCGCACCCGCACGTGGTCGAAGAGCTGGTACGCCACCAGGCTGCCGACGCAGAACAGGCTGAGCCCGGTGACCACCCAGCTGAGCTTCTCGGTGGCGACGTACAGCAGCACCAGGAACGTCGCGTACAGCAGCAGCGACGCCCCGAGGTCCTTCTCGAACACCATGACGCCGATGGAGCCGATCCAGGCCACCAGCAGGGGCGCCAGGTCGCGCGGCCGCGGCAGGTCCATGCCGAACACGTGCTTGCCGGCGCTGGTGAACAGGCTGCGCTTGGTGACCAGCACGCTGGCGAAGAAGATCAGCAGCAGGATCTTGGAGAACTCGGCGGGCTGAATGGAGAAGCCCGGCAACCGGATCCAGATCTTGGCGCCGTACTGCTCGGCCACCGAATCGGGCAGCACCGCGGGGATGGCCAGCAGCACGAGGCCGACCAGGCCGCAGATGTAGCCGTAGCGAGCCAGCATCCGGTGGTCGTGCACGAACATCAGTACCGCGGTGAACACCAGGATGCCCAGCAGCGTCCACAGCATCTGCTGGTTGGCGTTGCCGCCCGGCAGGATGCCCGCGGGACGGGAGTGCGACGACAGGTCCAGCCGGTAGATCATCACCAGGCCCAGGCCGTTGAGCAGTGCGACCACCGGCAGCAGCAGCGGGTCGGCGTAGGGCGCGTAGCGGCGCACCGCCAGATGGGCGGCGCCGAACAGCACGATGAAGCCGAGGGTGAACTGGGCGAGGGCCGGCCGCAGGCCGCTCTCCTGGTTGGCTTCGACGATCAGCAGCGCCACCGTCGTGATCACTGCGGCGAAGCCCAGTAGGACCAATTCGGAATTACGCCGATTGGGCAGCGGAGGAGCGACCGCGACCGGAGACTGCGGCTGAGTGTCTTCCCGTCGTTTCGCTCGCTCCGGCGTCGTCATGACGCGTTCCGGCAGTTAGTGCCCGGCTCCTGAGGTGGCGGAGGGAGTGCCGTGGCCGTCGGGGACGGAGCCGCAGGCGAGGTCGGGGCAGGCGCGGGGCTGGACGGGTTGGGGGCCGGTGCCGCTGTGGGCGCGGGTGCCGGAGGCGTCGTAGAACTCGGTGCCTCGGGACCAGGGGCCGGACCGCGCGGCGGTTGCGGCACCACCGACAGCGACGGCGGCGGCGCGGGGCTCGGGGTCGGCGGGGTGACGACGAGCGGCGCGCACAGCGGCAGCAGCGAGCTGTGGCTGAGTTCCTTGAGCTGACGGATCGCGTCGTCGACGGTGCCGGTCGGCAGGCCGGCGGTGACCTGGGCCCGGCCGGACTCGCGCAGGTCGGCGACCTTCATGGGCTGGCAGCCCGGGTGGGTGTCGTCGACGCCGATGATCGTCATCTCGGAGTGGGTGTCCACGCAGGCCAGCAGGTAGGGCTCCTGTAGTGGCAGCCCCAGCAGGGAGCCCGGGACGCCGCGCATGATGTAGACCGAGCCGTTGTAGCCCGAGACGTAATAGTTGCTCCGGATCAGATAGCGCCCGATGGCCAGTCCGGTGATGAGCAGCAGGATCAGTAGGATGGCGCCGATGATCAGGTTGCGCCGGGTGTGCTTCTTTCGAGCCGGTGGATCAGGTTGTGCCACAGGCTTTTTCGCTGCGGCTGCCGCTCGCTTCGGGTTGAAGGCGGAGGCCCGTCCGGCGGCGGTGTTGGGCGGCAGGGTGTCGTCGTCCTGACCCGACACCGCGCCCGCCAGGATGGGTGCGGTCTGGCCGTATTCGTAGTCGACGACGTCGGCCACCACGACGGTGACGTTGTCCGGGCCGCCGCCGCGCAGGGCCAGCTCGATGAGCCGGTCGGCGCAGTCCACGACGTCCGGGATCTGCATGGCGCCCTGGATGGTCTCGTGGCTGACCGGGTCGGACAGCCCGTCCGAGCACAGCAGGTAGCGGTCGCCGGCCTTGGCCTCGCGCATGGTCAGCGTCGGCTCGACCTCATGCCCGGTCAGGGCCTTCATGATCAGCGAGCGCTGCGGGTGACTGTGCGCCTCCTCGGCGGTGATGCGACCGTCGTCGACCAGGGTCTGGACGAAGGTGTCGTCCTTGGTGATCTGCGTGAGCTCGCCGTCGCGCATCAGGTAGCCGCGCGAGTCTCCGATGTGCACCATGCCCAGGCGCGTGCCGGCGAACAGGATGGCGCTCAGGGTCGTGCCCATGCCCTCGAGCTCGGGATCGGCCTCGACGTGCGCGGCGATGGCCGCGTTGCCGTCGTGGACGGCGTCGTTCAGCTTGGCCAGCAGGTCGCCGCCAGGTTCGTCGTCGTCCAGGTGCGCCAGCGCGGCGATGACCAGTTGCGAGGCGACCTCACCCGCGGCGTGACCGCCCATGCCGTCGGCCAGGGCGAGCAGGCGGGCACCGGCGTAGACGGAGTCCTCGTTGTTGGCGCGGACCAGGCCGCGGTCGCTGCGCGCGGCATATCGGAGTACAAGTGTCACGGGCGCAGCTCAATTACCGTCTTGCCGATTCGAACCGGCGTTCCCATTGGAACCCTTACCGCCGTCGTCACTTTCGCCCTGTCCAGGTATGTACCGTTGGTCGATCCTAGGTCTTCGACGTACCACTCGGAGCCTCTCGGCGACAGCCGGGCGTGCCGTGTCGAGGCGTAGTCGTCGGTGAGCACCAGCGTGGAGTCGTCGGCCCGGCCGATCAGAACGGGCTGGCTGGTCAGGGTGATCCGGGTGCCGGCGAGGGCGCCTTCGGTCACCACCAACTGGCGCGCGTACCGGCGTCGGTCCCGGTTGGGCAGCAGGGTGCCCCGGAACGCCAGACCGCGCCGCACCATGACGGCTCCGGTGGGTGCGTAGATGTCGGTGCGCAGTACGCGCAGCACCGACCAGATGAAGAGCCAGAGCAACAGAAGGAAACCGACCCGCGTCAGCTGCAGAACTAACCCCTGCATCCGACGTCCTCTCCGTTGCCGCGTCGAGGCTGGGCCCGGTGCCCGGTAGCCGTCGGCATCGTCACGATACTTTGGCGGTCACCGGCCGGTGCGAAGATCATCCGGCCGGTGACGGAAACCGGGTTCAGTGAACGCGGACCACGATCTCGGAGTGACCCACCCGGATGACGTCGCCGTCGGCCAGCTGCCACTCCTGAACCGGGGCGTTGTTGACGGTCGTGCCGTTGGTCGAGTTCAGATCCGAGAGCAGCGCGGTGTGGCCGTCCCAGCGGATCTCGAGGTGCCGGCGCGAGACACCGGTGTCGGGCAGGCGGAACTGCGCGTCCTGGCCGCGGCCGATGACGTTCGCGCCTTCGCGCAGCTGGTAGGTGCGGCCGCTGCCGTCGTCGAGCTGCAGCGTCACGTTCGCACCGACGGCACCGTAGCCACCGCCGTAGCCGCCCTGCTGTCCGTAGTCGGGCTCGGCGTAGCCGGCACCTGCGCCGCCGTAACCCGGGTCGCCATAGCCACCCTGGGCCGGGGGCTGGCCGTAACCCTGATCAGCGGGCTGGCCGTAGCCCTGGTCGGGCTGGCCGTAGCTCGGCTGCTGGGGCTGACCGTAGTTCTGCTCGCCGTAGCCGCCCTGGCCGGAAGGCTGGCCGTAGCTCGGCTGTCCGTAGTTCTGCTGGGGCTGCCCGTACCCCTGGTCGGGCTGGCCGTAACCGCCGCCCTGCTGGGGCTGGCTGTAACCGCCCTGCTGGCCGCCGTACCCCTGGTCGGGCTGGCCGTAACCGCCCTGCTGGGGCTGGCCGTAGCCACCCTGCGGAGCACCGACGGGCGGCGGTCCGGGAGGACCACCCTGGGGGCTGCCGTAGCCGCCCTGGCCGTATCCGGACGGGCCCGCGCCATAACCGGCCTGGTCCCCCTGCTGTCCGTAGCCGCCCTGCTGGCCGTAACCACCCTGGTGAGGCTGCCCGTAGCCGCCCTGCTGGCCATAACCCTGCTGCGGGTAGCCGCCCTGGTTCGGGTCCTGCGGGTACTGCTGACCGCGCTGCTGCTCGTCGGGCTGCCGTCCGTAGTCGTACTCGTCGCCTGGCTGGCCCTGTCCCTGGCCGGGGCGGTGGGTCGGGTTGTCAGTCATCGTTGGTACTCCTGGTTCTGCGGTGTGCACGCGGTCGCTGGGTGCCGGCCGCGGTGGCCCGGCGGTTGAGTCGGGGTTGACCGCGCCGTGGGCGCGGAATTGGCCGGTATGAAGGCCAGGTGACGGCTCAAACCTGACGACCACCTCACCATACGTTTGCCATCCCCGCTCATGGACGAATCCCTCGAGGTGTTTGGCAAAAGCACTGGGTGTGAGGTCAGGATCGGCGTTCACCTTCTCGAAATCGGTGTAACTGAGCGTAATGACGTATTCGTTCGGTGCCAAAATACGACCGCCGCCGACATCGTGGGCACCGGATTCGGCTTCCCGCTGTAATGCGGCCTCGACTTCCGGGGGTGCGATCGACCCCCCGAAGACGCGGGCAAAAGCGTCTCCGACCGTGGTTTCGAGCTTGCGCTCGATCCGGTCGACCAGACCCATGTACTCCTGCCTCGCCTCGTCTCGATGTCCAGATGTGATGTGCGCGATAACCGCGGACACCACTGTTACGCATGGTATCGGCCTGACCTTGTAATACGTGACCAACAGAATCGTGAGAATTCGAAAGCCGCTGGTCAGGAGGTGGTCGGGGCGCATCGGGAGCGAGATCGGGCGAGGTGTCGCGATCTGCGGGCACCTTCGGCGCTGCGGTTTGGTTGTCCAGAAGGTGCTGGTCAACGGCGGATTTGGAGCCGGGGGTGGGGGTGGTGATACTCTCTCCCAGTTGTTTGGGGCGAGTGGCGGAATGGCAGACGCGCTGGCTTCAGGTGCCAGTGTCCTTCGGGACGTGGGGGTTCAAGTCCCCCTTCGCCCACTCAACAGCAGTTCTACGAACTGCCGGCATTAAGGTCACGAACTCAGAAGAGTTCGTGACCTTTGTGTTTGGTGGGCAGGCTGGCCGCAGGTGCGCGTTTCAATCGGGTCGGGGATTGTGTCGCCTAAGTCCCCATAATTGTTGAAGCGAAACGCGATCTAACCGGGGCCGGGGCTTCAAAGGAGTTGTAGGGCGTGTCAACGAAGCTCATCACCCAAGTCACGCGCCGCAGGATTTTCGACACCATCACTCTGTCGAAGGTGCTGTGGGAAGGACGGCTGGAAGAGCCCGACTTCTTGGCGCGGATCTACGACTTGGATTCAATGCCGAGCACTGATTCGAGATACAAGTCCGCCGTTGGCGACATCCGGCAGCATCGGGTCAACAACCCTGAAGACTGGCCGGACGACTGGATATTCACCGACAGTCGCTTTGGGTTGCAACACGGTGATGACGAACTCGTTCTCCAGTTCCTTGCTGAGATGCTGCACCCGCTGGTGAGACCCGATGAAGAGGAAGTCGGCAAACTTCTCAAGTCTTTCAACGAAGCGCTCGCCAGAGATGGCTATGAGCTCTACCCGGCCGACTGGATCAGCGGCCATGCTGTCTACGGATGGCGGCGCCGCGACTCCTTCCATGGCTCGAACCCGGACCTTCGCCTAGATGAGCGCGAACTTGTGCCCGATCCGGAAGTGCTGGAAGAACACCTCGCGCGTATTCGTGACAGTCTGGCCTCTGATCCGGCGGCTGCGATCTCGTCGTCCAAGAACCTTGTTGAGAGCCTGTTCAGGATCATCCTCGATCGATCTGCGGTCACCTACGGCGCGCGCGACGACATTCCGCAGCTGTATCGGCATGTCGCGGATCTACTTGAGCTGAAAGCAGATTCGGTTCCCGGAAGTGCTAAGGGCAGTGAATCCGCGCAACAGATTCTTCGCACACTCGTCACCACAATCCAGTCACTTGCAGAACTGCGTAACGAGCTCGGAATCGGCCATGGCCAATCAAAACGAAGCGTCGCGCTGACGCGACACGCGAGGCTGGCTTTGAACGCGACCGTTACAGTTGCGGAGTTCGTGCTGGATACATGGCAAGCACGGGTCGCCGCGGGGCGCGTCGTAGTCGGACATTAAGGATCGTTCACGAGAGCGACGCAGCGCCCTGGGGGACGCACGAGCTGGTCGCGGCAGCGCTCCTGCTCGCCCGGGTCGCGCGGAGCGTCGATGGCGAGTCCCCGATTCTGAGTCCACCCGGAATTAGAGTCGGGTTTGTTG
>NZ_JMHT01000020.1 GCF_001905655.1 Mycobacterium sp. ST-F2 | reverse complement strand
GACATCGTGGTGGAATCGACCGGGATTTTCACTGACGCCGCCAAAGCGCGAGGGCATCTGGAGGCCGGTGCCAAGAAGGTCATCATCTCCGCGCCGGCGACCGGTGAGGACATCACCATCGTGATGGGCGTCAACGACGACAAGTACGACGGCAGCCAGAACATCATCTCCAACGCCTCGTGCACCACGAACTGCCTGGGCCCAATTGCCAAGGTGCTCAACGACGAATTCGGTATCGAACGCGGCCTGATGACCACGATTCACGCCTATACGCAGGATCAGAATCTGCAGGACGGGCCGCACAAGGATCTGCGCCGGGCCCGGGCCGCCGCCCTCAACATCGTGCCGACCTCCACGGGTGCGGCCAAGGCCATCGGCCTGGTGCTGCCCGAGCTCAAGGGCAAGCTCGACGGGTACGCGCTGCGGGTGCCGGTGCCCACCGGCTCGGTCACCGACCTGACCGCCGAGCTGGGTAAGTCCGCCACGGCCGCGGAGATCAACGCGGCCATGCAGGCCGCGGCCGAAGGTCCGCTCAAGGGGATTCTGAAGTACTACGACGCGCCCATCGTGTCGTCCGATATCGTCACCGACCCGCACAGTTCGTTGTTCGATGCGGGACTGACCAAGGTCATCGACAACCAGGCCAAGGTCGTCTCGTGGTACGACAACGAGTGGGGCTACTCCAACCGCATCGCCGATCTGATTGCGCTGGTGGGTAAGTCGCTGTAGCACGATTGCGTCCAGCCCACCGCTGGCCATCGTGAAGCTGTGATCAGTTGGCGGGGCGACGAACTCGACACCTTCGGCACCGAGCTGTCCGCCGATGACGGTGCGGCCTCATCGACTGGACGTGCGCACGTCTCGAGGTTGACCCATCCACTCGGGGAGCGACGACGAATCCACTCTTGAGTTCAATCGTGATTCAGGAGGGCGCCGAGTGTGTTAAACAGCGGGAAAGACAGCGCTGCCATTCGCTTCCGCGTTCAGCGCCACTGACGACCGGTAGGGCGATGATGCGACTTGCGCGATTGCCGGCGACGGTGCTGACCGGGGGCATCGCCATGATTGTCCTCGCGCCGGGGCCGGCATTCGCTGATTCAGGGCCATCGGGCACAACCCGTGCACCCAGGTCCGAGCACTCCGCGATCAGTACGCGCGCTCAGGCCAAGCGGGACGTCCCCACTCGCTTGGACGACAAGCGCGAACGACGCGCCCGCAACTCGTCTGCCCCTGCGGCCACAAACCCACGGTCGACGCGCGCCGACCCCACGCACCGAGAGGAGCGGTCACTGACTTCCGCCGCTTCTGAGGCGAAACCGTCACCCGCCGCGGTATCCCGGTCCGCCAAGGTGACGAGGTCCGATTCCGCGTTCGCTCGGTTGCCGCACACCGCCAGAGTTGTCGCGCCGGTGGCGCAGCCTGAGTCGACGCTCGCCGCGGTCCCGGCGGTCTCGAGGCCCGTGACGACTACGAAGGCGGGTGCAGCGGCGGGAACCGTCCCTGGCCACGCACCGACGTTGCTCGGTGTCGTCACGGGGCTCATCTTCGGTGCGGTCACCCACCTGGAGCGACTGCTGGCAGGGCCGCCTACCGTTCCAGCCGGCAGCTCCGTCACGGTGCGCAGTTCCACACTGGAAGTTGCGACAGGAGTCGTCGTACCGGCGGACTGGTACTTCCCAGCCGGTAGCGCACCCGAGCGAATGATCCTGCTGCAGCACGGCTTCTTCGCCGTCGGCGCAATGTACAGCGACACCGCCGCGTCGCTGGCCGAGGACACCCACAGCGTCGTCGTCGTTCCGACGCTGACATCCAACCCGTTCGCCGACAGTGGGCTGTGGGTCAACGGTGTTGGTATGCAGCAGGCGATCGCCAGGTTGTTCGTCGGCGACCGCACGGCGCTGACATCCAGTGCAATCGCAGCCGGCTACGACAGGCAGTACGGCCTGCGCGCCGAAGATGCGATGCTACCGGCGCAGTTTGCCCTGGCCGGCCATTCCGCCGGCGGCGCACTCGTATCCGGCACCGCGGGCTACTTGGTGAGCTACGGAGCGGCAGACGACCTGGCCGGTGTGTTGCTGCTGGACGCCGTCACCACCGGGGGCCAGCTGTCGGGTGCGCTGGCCAAACTCAACGCCTATGAGCAACAGACCGGGCGGTACATCCCCGTCCGGGAAATCGGATCACCGCCGAACCTGTGGAACTTCATCAGCAATGTCGACACTGCGTTATCCCGGTCTCGGCCTGGCCATTTCAGCGGCGTCGTACTGTCCGGCGGCGTCCACACCGATTCGATGGGTGGCGGCAGCGCTGTCAGTGAATTCCTGGTGCACCTGGTCGCCGGATTCCCGATCACGCAGAATCCGTTGGCGCTCAGGCAATTATCCGGACAGTGGCTCAACGATTGGTTCGCCGGGACCACCGGCGTCGACGACAATCTGGTGCCCGGCACCACCCTCACCATCGCCACCACAAACGGGACCGCCGTCGGCACCGTGATCGGCCCATCATTGCCAGAACCTACGCGCGAAGGACCGACTCCTCCGACGCGTTCTGGTGCCGCCACGCGATCGGCGGCACATCGTGGTGCCGCCGGAATGCAGTGGTGAACGAATACGACGAGCCATATCCCACTCTGTTCGCGATACCCGACAGGCCAAGATCGGTGGTGCGCAACAAGTCTCGGGCCCGCGACATGCGGTGATCGGTGAGGTACTGCAGTGGTGGCTGCCCGAGCACTTCACCGAATATCCGCGCGAACGCCGCTCGCGACAGTCCCGCAACCGCGGCGAGTTCGTCCACCGTCCAGGCTCGGGCAGGGTCGTCGTGCATGGCCTGTAATGCATCCCGCAGACGCGGGTCGGCCGCGGCCCGATACCACCTCGGCGCCGCCGGGCTGTTGCGAAAGTCGCTGCGCAGCGCGAGCACCAACAACACGTCCAGCAATCGGTCGAGCACGGTCTGCTGCCCGGCCTCGACGACGACGAGCTCCCTGGACAGGAGGCTGATGATCTCGCGCAACGGATCGTCCTCGGCCGACGACAGGGTCAGCACCTCAGGCAGCGCATCGACCACACCGCCGGCGACGTCGCCGGCGAATCGATAGGCACCGCAAAGGAATACGGTCGCACCGTGATCCGGGGCCGCAGTCGGCGGGAGCCGGCGCCGGAACTCGTCCGGGTCCAGGCACACAGCGCCGGGCTCGTGCGCCAGGTGGTGCGGCACTCCTCCCTGCACCAAGGTGATCTCGCCGGGGATCAGCTCCGTTGCATCCTGCGGATCCTCGCGCCACAACCAGGCCCGGCCGCGCGTCACCGCGTGTACCGCAAGTTCGACGGACCCGCCGAGCCGCAGTCCCCACGGCGGCGTCACCTCGGTCCGGGCGAACACCGCTCCCGTCGCCCTCGCGCGCATCAGGTGGTCGTACAACAGGTCCACGACCACCAGGATGCGCGAGACACTCCCAGCGGACAAGCACATGAGACGCTCGCACAACGAGTCGAGCGGATAGAACATCGATGCGCGCACCCCTGTGGCGGAACAGTCGAGACATGACCACCAGCTCCCCGACCGTCCTTGTACTCGGCGGCACCGGACGCACCGGCTCCCGCATCGCGACCTCCCTCACGGCGCACGGCGCCCTCGCCCGCACCGGTTCCCGCACCGGCAGCGCGGTGATGTTCGACTGGGATGACCCGCGGACCTATCGGCCGGCCCTGCGCGGAGTCAGCCGCCTGTACCTGGTCGCCCCTACGATGCGAATCCGGTTCGCCGACCAGGTCGCCGCACTACTCGATGAGGCCGTCGACTCCGGCGTCCACCACGTCACCCTGCTCAGCGCCTACGGCGCAGACCGGGCACCTGCAGTGATCGACCTGGCGGCTGTGGAGCAGCTGGCCACCGAACACGACGAGTTCACCCACACGATCCTGCGTCCCGCGTGGGTGATGCAGAACTTCACCGACGACCACCTGCCGCTTGTGGACGACGCCCTCATCGTCCCCAGCGGCGGAGGCGCCGAGGCATTCGTCGACGCGGACGACATCGCGGCCGTGGCGGTGCGCACGTTGCTGGAACCGACCGCGCACGACGGCGCCACGTACTCACTCACCGGTCCCGCCGCACTGACCTTCGAGGACGTCGCGGCCTTCATCGCCGACGTCAGCGGGCGCCCCGTGAAGCACGTCGACGTCGACCAGGACGTATGGATCGACAGCGCGGTCTCGGCCGGAGTGCCGGCCGGCTACGCGGTGCTGCTGCGGTGGCTGACCGGTTCCGTCATTGCGGGCGCCGGCGCCATCCCCACAGGTGACATCGAACAAATACTCGGCCGCCCGGCCACCGACTTCGGGGCATTCGCCCGGCGCAACGCTGCAGCCTGGATCAACTGAAACACGAACGACAGGAGCACAACGTGACCAAGTACATCGACGACGCCTCGGCCTTCGGCGCCAACGGGCTGTTCTTCGACGTCATCCGCACCGGGCTGCAAGGCCTGGTGGAGGGAGAGGACTACTTCGACCTCCTCGCCGACGACGTCGTGTTCGAGTACGTGATCTCCGTGCCCGGGTATCCGCGCCGCGTCGAAGGGCGGGACGCAGTGCTCGAGCTGTACGGCGGCTACGACGACTACATGAAGCTCCACAGCGCCGGCGGACTGCGGCGCTATTGGGACCCGGAGTCGTCGGTCGTGGTTCTCGAGTACGAGGTACACGGGCATCCCGTCCACGGTGGGCACGACTATGACAACCGGTTCGTCTCCATCGTCACCGTCTCCAACGGCAAAGTGACGCACTGGCGCGACTACCTGGACCCGACAGCGGTGTTCAACGCCACCGGATGGCCCTCGACAGACTGAGGGCACGGCGGTCCTCCACATGTCACGGTCTGGCACCGCTTCAACCGCTAATGTGCACACGCACAGGTAGGCAGCCGTTCTCGTCGGCTAATCACCTTTGCTCGACGAAAGGCGGTGAGGACGACGCTCGACGAAGTCTGGAGTTGGCTGGTCAATCGCGACTGGACGTTGAGCCAGATCCACACCCCGACGGAGTGGTTCGCATTCCTGAGCATTCCGTTGTTCACCGCGGTGATCGGCTGGCTCATCAACTGGACCGGCCTGATCATGCTGTTCTACCCGGTCAACTTTCACGGCTTCAGAATCCCGGGGATGGCCGAGTTGGCGCGGTTGTTGCCGCACAAACTGCAGGAGATACCCGGCATCCTGCAGGGCGGAGTCGGTTGGCAGGGCATCGTGCCGGCGCGCGCAGCCAAGATGGGCTCCATCGCGTCCGACAAGGCGATTGCCAAGCTCGGTACGCCCGCGGAGTTCTATCAGCAGCTCGAGCCCGACAAGATCGCCGAGCACATCGTCAGGCTTTTCGAACCCGAGATCGCGCAGCTGGTCGACGAGGTGATGATCGCCAACGACCCCCAGTTCTGGCGCGACCTGCCGACCGTGGGCAAACGCGCGATCGTGGCGCGCGTCCAGTCGCAGTTGCCGGACGTGGTGCGGTCGATCACCACCGAGATCGGCATCCACATCGACCAGTTGCTCGACCCCAAGATCATGGTCATCGAGCACTTCCGCAAGAACCCGGACCTCGTCATCCGCGTGTTCAAGGACATCGGCCAGCGCGAGCTGAACCTCATGGTCAACTTCGGCTTCATCTTCGGGTTCCTGTTGGGCATCCCCGTCGCGTTCATCGACCACTGGTTCCACACGTGGTGGATGCTGCCGGCGCTCGGCGTCATCGTCGGCTGGATCACCAACGCACTCGGCATGTGGCTCATCTTCGAACCGACCGAGCCGACGCGCTACTTCGGCATCAAGTTCCAGGGCTTGTTCCTGCGCCGGCAGGAGCAGGCCGCCGACGTGTACGCCGGGATCATCGCCGACGATGTCATCACCCTGGAACGCATCGGCGACTTCCTGATCGACGGCCCGAGCGGCGACCGCACCCGCCAGATGATGGCCGCCGCGCTCGGCCCCGCCATCGACCGCGCGGCCGGCCCCATCCGGGGCGCCGCCCGGGTGGCACTCGGCGCCCAGGCGTACGACTCGATCAAGGCAGGCTTCGCCGCCGAGGCCGTCGGCCGGACGCTGACGCCCTTCAAGGACGAAGAATTCTCGAAGGCGCAGTCAGGGAAAATCCGGACGCTGATCGCCCAACGCACCAAAGAACTGCCCCCGACCGACTTCGTGGAGATGTTGCGGTCGGCCATCAAGGAAGATGAGTGGATGCTCTACGCTCACGGCGCGATCATGGGTGCGGCAGGTGGCTTCCTTCACTACGGGATCTTCTTGGGGCTCGGTGTGGCATGAGGGTCCAGCGAGGAGCGAAGGCGGATCGCGCATGAGTAACGACCAACGCCCGACGCCCAGGCGGCGCCACGCCCAGTGGGGACCGGTCAGCGCCACGTTTTCTCCCGCACCGGAGTCGTCCTCGTCGCTGCTGCCCAAGAGCGTCGAAATCGGCGAAGCACTGCCCGGTCTGGTCCGCCTGGCCGCAACGGCATGGGTGCGTACGGCCGAGTGGACCCTGGTCGCGGGACTCAAAACCGGTCGTCGCGCACTCGAGATCGTCGCTGACCCTGCATCCGCGGCCGACACCGCACGCGAGCTGATCTCCGGCGTCGCCCAGGCCGGCGCGGTTTTCGGTGACCTGGCGAAGGCCGTGTCCAACGGCGTCTCGGTGTCGGAGGCCATCGTCCAGGTCAGTGCCTCGCTCACCGAAACAACGACGACGACGCACGACGTGACGCATCAGCAGGAGGAGGAAGAGCGTCAACGCCAGATGGAGCAGTCGTTGCGCGCTCAGGGCCAGGCGCTGCTGACCCGTTCGCGTGACGTGTGGAACACCGAGCGCGGTCACCCCGCCTACGCCCGCATCCTCGAGGAGATGGCGCCCGACGAGGCCCGCATCCTGCTGTTGCTCCTGCGCGGCGGACCGCAGCCTGCGGTCGACGTCCGCACGGGCGGCCCCATCGGCATGGTGTCCTCGCGGTTGGTGGCTCCGGGCCTCAACATGATCGGCCCGCGGGCCGGCCTGCGATATATGGACCAGGTCCCCGCCTACTTGAACAACCTCTTCCGGCTGGGGCTGATCTGGTTCTCGCAGGAGCAACTACGCGACCCGCTGGAATACCAGGTTGTCGAGGCGCAGCCGGATGTACTGGCCGCGATGCACTCGGTACGCGCACACAAGGTCGTCCGTCGTTCGATCCACCTCACGCCATTCGGTGTGGACTTCTGCCGCGCCTGCCTGGTGTCCGAAAGCGAAGACGTGGCAACCCTGCCCGAACATCAGGCCCCGCACGACATCGAGTGAGCGGCGTCGGCCGTCGCCGAGCTCAGGAGACGGTCACGTGGACGTGGTCGAAGTGGGAAGCCACCCGCCACATCGTGTAGGCGATGCCGAAGCGTGCCGCCTGACTCTCGAGGTCGGCCCTTATCTCATCCCCGAGACCCATGTCCGAGCCGATCATGATGTCCACCGCATGCCCGCTCGGGTGATCAGGAAGCCGATCCGCGCGCACGCCGCCAATCGACTTCACGCCGGGGTAGGTGGCCATGATGTAATCCACGATCACCTTCGCATTGGGGACCAGACCGGTCATCCCGACCGTGGGGATGGGCGCGATCGGACCCAACGCTGCCGTGACGGCCGCTGTCGGAAGAACCAACCCCTCCTGCTGGGCCGGGGACAACGCGGCATAGCTCGCGTTGACGGCGGCCATCTGCTTCCGCAGCCGAGCACGCATGTTCTGCAGGTCCGCTCGCACCGCAGCGGCCGCGTCGACGGCCGCCTTCGCGTCAGCCGCGGACTTTGCCGAGGCCTCCTCGATGGCCCGCGCGTCCTGGTAGGCCTGGCGGAAGCCACGCATCTGCTCGGATATCTCAGCGCCCACCACGCGCTGGACGGCCAGGGTGTCGATCAGGTTCGAGGGCGACGACGCGGTCAGGATCGCGCTGACGCCGTCGGTTCGCCCGCCCATGTAGGCCGCGGCGGCATACTGGTCAACGTCCTGCTGGTAGGTGTTCAGCTGGGTTTTGGTCGCCTCGAGGCCGGCGAGATCGTCGGAGTGCTTCTTGTCCGCCTGCTTCAGTGATTGCAGCTTCGCGTCGAGCTCCGGCTGCGCATTGCGGATCGTGTCGGACAGCTGTTCGACCTGGCGGGACAACTCGTGGATCTGCGCCAGGCCGTCTTGCGGTGGGTCGGCGCTTGCGACGCCACCCCACACCACGCTCAGGGCCGCCACTCCGGCGATGGCGCCGACCACGGGCCTGTGGACGGCGCGATTCGCCACAAATCGCGAGTGAACCTTCAAGACTGCGGATCCTTTGACGCTGTCGACGTCAGCTCTGTCGAACCGACCGTCCATGTGCGTTAGTTGTCGAGGAGGCTACAAAATGGCGTCTGCTCTGTCCAACCAACCAAGCGCGCCTACCGTCTCGCCGACCACGCCGGGTCCCGACCGATGAACCCCACCAGTCGGGTCACCGGGTCGGCATCGTCCGCCACCGCGACGGGTGGTCCGTACTGCCCCGATGAGCGCAGCAGGTCCTCTATTCCGACCATGCCCACGAGCATGTGCGTGGCGAATTCGGGGTCCAGCCCGGACTTTCGGCCATTGGAGGTGGCCAGGTCCCACGTGTGCATGTACACGTCGGCGGTGTAGAAGCGGTCGATTGCATCGGCAAGCCGGTGAGTGCCCGCCATCGGATGGCTGAAATCGCCGTCGGCCGCGTCGCTGTCGAGCAGACCCTGCACTGCCGCGGTGTGCGCGGTCCACGCCGCGAGCGGGTCATCTGTGACGGCTGGGCCGGCAGGCAACGCCACGCCTCCCGCACTGAGGAATTCGGTGAACCAACCGACCAGGTGCGCGACGATGTCGCCCGCGGTCCAGTCGGTCACCGGCGTTGGAGCTGACCAATCCTGCACCGCCGCAGCATGTTCGGTGAACCCAGCGGCAATGGCGCGGTGCCGGTCAGCGGGTGTGAGCTCGGTGAGGGCAGCCATGGTACTCAGAGTTCGCCGACCAGTGCGTCGAGTTTGGCGTAGCCCTGGTCGACGCCCGTCTCCATCCCCGAGGCCAGCCACGCGTCGCGTCCTTCGAAGCTGTCCACCAACGACTGTGCGTGCAACCGGGTGCGGCCATCGCCGAGATCCTCGAACCACAACGTCTCGAGGGACACGTCGTCGGGCATGCCCTCGAAGGTGAAGGTCTGCACGATCTTGTCGTCGGCGACGGTGTGGAAGCACCCGCGGAAGCCGAACTCCTGGCCGTCGCGGACCGCGACATAACGCCAGCTGCCACCGTTTCGGGCGTCCCACTCAAGGATCCGGGTGTCCATGCCGTCAGGTCCGACCCAGCGGGCGAACAACTCCGGGTCGGTGTGCGCCTTCATCAATTGTGCTGGGGTGGCATGGAAATCACGGGTGATGCGGATGAGTGGAACATCCTTGTCGGCTTCGATGACGGCCTGCGCGGTGTTCATGATGCTCTGCCCTTTCGTCGCGGTTTCACTTCGGTGTCATTCATTTCGGCCAGCACGGCATCCAGGCGCTGGTAGCGCTGTTCGGCCTGCCGTTGGTAACGCTCGATCCATTTCGTCATCAGGTCGAACACCTGCGCTTCCAAGTGCACGGGCCGGGTCTGTGCTGCGCGGCCCCGGCTGACCAGGCCGGCATCCTCAAGCACTTTGAGGTGCTTGGAGACCGCTTGCATGCTGACGTCGTACGGTTCGGCGAGCTCGCTGACCGTCGCGTCAGCCCTCGTCAGCCGGGTCACCATGTCCCGCCGGAGCGGATCACTCAGTGCCGCAAATACTTTCGACAACTGGTCGGTCATTGTGTTCCTCAACTTTTTGGTTGAGTACGAGTGTGCGCGCAGAGGCGCGCATTGTCAACCTTTTGGTTGAGTAAGTCGTACTGGACACGGACTCAGTGAGAGTGGTGAGTTCAGCGGCCCACAGCGCGCACTTCAGCCCGGCTCAGAAATCCGAAGTTTCGCGATGCCAGGAGGTGCTGTCATGTTGGCGGTGGAGTGGTGCTGAAGATCGGCCAACAAATCTCCGTGGCGGTGAACGTTGTCGGATCTGAGGGCGTGGCGCCGAGGTAGTGCTCGCGGATCGGACCCTGGCCGCTGATCAGATGCTCGTTGGCGTATATGCCCAGGGCGCCGTAGCTGCGGTCGATGCTTTCGTCATGACCACCGGAGTGGGTGAGCACCGCGTATTCGGCCTTGGGTAGGACCTCGGCCCGGACGCCCTCCGGTGGGTCCGTAGATTGCGGCGCGGGCACGAACAGGGTTGCCTCGCCGCGCGATTCGAGGAACAGTGCCCGGTCGTAGAGGCCGCCCAGCACGACGGCGGATGGTGTGCCTGCTGCTGCGGCAACGGCGTCCAGCAGTTTCTTCAACGTCGCCGCGAACCAGCTGTCGATCTCGGAAATCTCGATGGTGGCGCCGACGGACCAGACGGCCAGCGCAGGCTCATGGCGCACTGCAACAAAGGCGGGGGTCTGCACGGGAGAAAGCAACTCGCGCAGCGCGCCAACGGTGTCGCGGGTCTGCTGCAGCTGCTCCTCCATCTGTTCGAGATGAGTCGTGATGATCTCGGTGCGGGTGGCGGCGTCGTCGGTGCTCAGCAGCGCCTTGATGTCGGGAATGGACATGCCCAGGGAACGGAACCGGCGAATGATGTGTGCGTGATCGACCTGGCTGGTGTCGTAGAAGCGGTAGCCGGTGTGCGCATCGATGTGAGCCGGCTCGAGAATCCCGATGTCGTGGTAGTGCCGTAGCGCCTTCCTACTCAGGCTGGTCATCACGGCGAAGTCACCGATCGAAACCTGTGCGCCCACGACGCCCTCCTCATGCGATCCACCGCCCGCGTTATCGGCTGAGGCCATCCTGCAGTCTCCCCCTAGGGCAAGGTCAACATCACGGCACAGGCTTGACCCTCCCCCTACGGGAAGCCCCACCGTGGGGTCATGACCACAGATTGGGATGCACTCCCGGACACCATCAAGACATTCATGACTGCGCTCACCACCCCGGAGGACGGCCGAGCGCTCGCCACGTTCACCGCCGATGCGGTCGTGACCGACGAGGGGCACGATTACCCGGGCCGTGACGAGATCGGGGCCTGGCTGACCGCGTCGGCCGGCGAATACACCTACACCTCCGAGTTCACCGGCGCGACCATCACTGACACCACCATCGACCTCGGGCAGCACCTGGAGGGCGACTTCCCCGGCGGGGTCGTCGACCTGCACTTCCGCTTCACCCTCGACGGCGCGTCGATCAGCCGGTTGGTGATCGAGCCATGAGCAGGAGATGGTTCATCACCGGAGGCACGCCCGGCGGCTTCGGGGTGGCCTTCGCCGAGGCAGCGCTGGAGACGGGAGACCGCGTGGTGCTCACATCCCGGCGTCCGCAGGAGCTGGCGGCCTGGGCCGACCAGTACGGCAACCGCGTTCTCGTCCTGCCGCTGGAACTCACCGATACGGCGCAGGTGCAGCGCGCGGTACATATGGCCGAGGAGCACTTCGGCGGTATCGACGTGCTGGTCAACAACGCCGGCCGCGGTTGGTATGGATCGATCGAGGGAATGGACGAGTCCTCACTGCGGGCGATGTTCGAGCTGAACTTCTTCGCGGTGCTATCGGTGACGCGCGCAGTGCTGCCGGGGATGCGTGCCCGGGGCAGCGGGTGGATCGTCAACGTGTCCTCGGTGGCCGGGCTGGTGTCGGCGGTTGGATTCGGCTACTACAGCGCGACGAAGTTCGCCATTGAGGCCGTCACCGATGCGC
Source organism: Mycobacterium sp. ST-F2 (assembly GCF_001905655.1). Taxonomy (GTDB): domain Bacteria; phylum Actinomycetota; class Actinomycetes; order Mycobacteriales; family Mycobacteriaceae; genus Mycobacterium. The sequence continues at coordinate 21,344 of NZ_JMHT01000020.1, read as the reverse complement.
TGCGCAACGAGGTTGCCGCACAGGGCATTTCGGTGTTGGCGGTCGAACCGGGAGCTTTTCGCACGAACGCCTACGCCGGATTCGCGAACGAGCTTGTCGCGGAAGCGATTCCGGAGTATCACGACATGCTGGAACAGGTCCGCGCCGCCTTCGTTGGGATGGATGGGGTGCAGCCCGGCGATCCGCGCCGCGGTGCCCGCGCGGTGATCGCGGCGATGGCCCAGGACCCGCCGCCCCACCGGCTGGTTCTGGGCAACAGCGGATACGACGCCGTCATCGATGCGCTGGAGCAGAACCTGGCCGACATCCGAGCCAACGAAACGCTCTCTCGCAGCGCGGATTTCCCGACCTAACCGGCTGCCGGGGGCACGACACACCCGACCCGGTCAGTGCGCTAGCTGACCGTGGTCGGGTGTGACGTCAAGGACTGCAGCGCTCTACCGCGCCATATTTGTAAACCGCGAGAAGTGAAGCTGGTGTGCCACAGTGATATTCGCGGTCGGGCCGTTACGGTGCTTGCCCAGGATGATGTCGGCTTCACCACCGCGCGGGTCGTCGCGGTCGATGGAGTCCGGGCGGTGCAGGAGCATGACCATGTCGGCGTCCTGTTCAAGACTATTATGCATATTTATGCAGTTAGCTACAAAGTTATGTGTACCCATGACGGTGCCGTCGTAGACATCGTGTTCACCGATACTGGTGATCTCGACGATTTCATCCCAGAAGACATCGTTCCTGGCGAGGTCGTGCAACTCACGATCATCCAGCGCTGCTGCGATGCGGTGGACTTTTTCCCGACCAGGCGAAGTCTTCCAACGTTCTTCGGAAGCAACGACATTCGTCGCAAGCTTGAGATCGCGATTCGTCCAGCCCTTCACAGCCATCTTTGATCGCACGACATCCCACACCGCGGGCGGAAGGGTGTCGCTCCCCGGCCGCCCAGTCCGTTTCTTCAGCTCGAGGAATACTTCACGAGCCTTATCCCCACGGGCGCCGTGCACCCCGATCTTCGTCACGAACGCGATCTGGTTGTCGGCGCGGTCGACGTAAACGTGCCAGCAGTCGCGATATCCAGCTTTCTTGACCCGTGCGATCCGCCCAAGTACACCGACGCGCAATAGCAACTGCACGACATCATCCGCCAACTGCCTGCTCGTCGTCGCGTAGTAGATGCGACCGATACCGACCTTCTCGTCCCACCGCACCGAGCCATCCGTCGCCCACAGGTGCCGCAAGAACAGCGCCACCTGATCGTTGGGCAGCGCGAAAACCTCTTTGGGAACGAACTTTTCGTAACTGCGCTTCCCGAAGAGCCCCAGCTTGTCCAGCCACGCCGCAATCGGATTCCGCTTGCCGTGCGTCAACCGGTACGGCGCGGGCAGTCGAAGCGTTGTCACGCGAGCCGCAGCGTATTCGTCGCGAATCGGCGTCACGCCGAAGTGCCACGCAGCGACGGACACCGCAGCCAGGTTTTCCTCATCGATCGACGCGTAGCGGACCGGCTGGCGCTCTACGCACGACCCGTCGCCGATCATGTGCGCGAGCATGATCACCTCGGACTGATCCATCCGCTCGGTGTGCACGGGCTCGGGTACCCGCCGCGGCACCGCAAGACGATCACCAACGGCCAAGTCGCCCAAGGAAACCCAGCCATCGAGCGTCATGAACGGGTGGTTGGCGGTGGCCTCGACCTGACGCCCCGATGCCAGGCGCAGCAGGAAGACTTCCTTGTGTCCGCTGTAGAACACGTTGGTCATCGGCCGCGCGACCATCCGCTTGCGGTCATCGAGCGTCCACACCAGCGGCCGCTCCCCCGTCGCCATCAACTCACCGAAGGTGACCTCAGCGCCGGTGTCGGCGCGCAGAATTCGCGTCGAGGCCGTCAGGCAGCCGGACTCACGCAGGTCCGACACCTGCGGGCGCTTGTCGGTGCGCTGTTCGGGGCCACGGTTCAGCTGGCTGATGGCGACCACGGGAACTTCGAGTTCCTTGGCCATCAACTTCAGCGACCGCGAGAACTCCGAGACTTCCTGCTGCCGGGACTCGAACTTCTTACCCGAGGTCATCAGCTGCATGTAGTCCACGACGATGAGCCGCAGGTTGGCCTTCTGGTGCAGACGCCGGGCCTTGGCCCGAATCTCCATCATGGTCAGGTTCGGTGAGTCGTCGATGTACAGCGGCGCCTCGGAGATTTCGCTCATGCGGCGGGCCAGCTTGGTCCAGTCGTCGTCGCTCATGCGGCCCGAACGCATGTCGCCGAGCTTGATCTTGGCTTCGGCCGAAAGCAGTCGCATGACGATCTCGGTCTTGCTCATTTCCAGCGAGAAGATGACGCTGGCCTGCTGGTGCTTGATGGAGCAGGACCGCATGAAGTCCAGTCCGATCGTCGAGTTGTGCGTGGGCACCATCGACCGCCCGGCCAGGTACAGGTGGGCCGGGTTGTCGACCTCGACGCAACGCACCGGCACCGACTCCACCCGGCGCACATCGGTGATCGTCACGGGACGCGTCAGCACGGCCAGGCCACCGGCGGTCAAGGCCGGCTCGAGCCGGTCGGCCCCGGCCCGCAGGGTCGCGGTGGTGACGATGCCGCGGCCCGTGGGCCACTGATGCGACGCGTCGGCCACGATGGTGGTGCCGTCCGACAGATCGATCTCGTAGCACGGCCGCTCCTCCATCACCGGAGTCGCGGCGACCACGCGGGTGGCCCGTCCGTTGGCGTCGATCAGCTCGTCGCCCACCGAGACGTCACCCATGGTGGTCCAGCCGCCGGGCGTGGGCAGCGGGGTGTCGAGCGCCAGCGCCTTACCCACACCCGGGCGCGCGGCCACGATGATCATCTGGCCCGGGTGCAGACCGTTGGTGATCTCGTCGAGCTCGGTGAAGCCGGTCGGGATGCCGCGCGAGATGCCGCCCTGGGAGGCGATGGCGTCGATCTCGTCCATGGTGGGCTGCAGCAGCTCCTCCAGGACGGTGAAATCCTCGCTGCTGCGGGTCTGCGTGACGTCGTAGATCTCGGCCTGCGCGCGATCCACCAGGTCGGCCACATCGGCGCCGTCAGCGCCCGCGTAGCCGTACTGCACCACGCGCGTGCCGGCCTCGACGAGGCGACGCAGCGTGGCCTTCTCCGCGACGATGCCGGCGTAAAAGCCCGCGTTGGCGGCGGTGGGCACGGTGGAGATCAGGGTGTGCAGATACGGCGCGCCACCGATGCGCTTGAGCAGACCGCGGCGGTCGAGCTCCGCGGCGACCGTGACGGCGTCAGCGGGCTCCCCGCGGCCGTACAGGTCCAGGATGGCGTCGTAGATGTTCTGGTGCGCCGGGCGGTAGAAGTCACCGGGACGAAGGCGCTCCAGGACGTCGGCGACCGCGTCCTTGGACAGCAACATGCCGCCCAGCACCGACTGCTCGGCAGCCATGTCCTGCGGCGGTTGCCGGCCGAAATCCTCGCTGGGCGGCTCCTCCATGTCGGAACGACCCAGGTCGTCAGCGACAGCCACGAAGCGCTCCTCCTCCCCGAAAATCGATATCAAACAAACGTTCGAACGAGCTACTTGTGACCGTACTTCACCGCACCGACAAGTCGGACCGCAAGCCGGCTCACCTGTCGCGCGACGCATCACGTTAGGCGTTGCTGGCGCGGCCCGAAACCACCCCTGTTAGCAACCTTGTGGATGAAATGTGGAAAGGCGTGGACAGCGATGTTGACCGGCTGGGGAGAACTTGTGGAATACTCGCAAGTAAATTCCCAAACATGCAGGTCAGCGGCCTATATATCGGCTTTCACCCTGTGTATGAGAATTGGTTCGGCGTGTCGTGCCAGGTAGCCATCTCGGGCGTGTTGTGTTGCGTGGGCATGGCAGAAAAGGGCCGCGCAGGTTAACAGCCGGCGTAGATCACCGTTTGCACATTGGCTGAAAAAATTCGCCCGCTGTCAACAGAAAACGCCCGGGCGAAGTCAAAGATTGACTCCACCCGGGCGTTCTGCTGTTTGAGCTACTGCGTCCCTATCCGGCGACGACAGCCAGCGACACCGGCACGTTGACCGACGGGTGCAGACGCACCGCGATCTTGTGGGTGCCGACCGACTTGATGTGCGCCTTGGGCAGCTCGACGGTGCGCTTGTCCAGGTTCGGGCCACCGGCCTTCTTGATCGCGGCGACGACGTCGCTCGCGGTCACCGAACCGAACAGCTTGCCGCTGTCGGCACCGGCCTTGACAGCCAGCGACACGGGGCCGAGGGCCTCGATCGCCTGCTTCAGCTCGTTGGCGTGGTCCAGGTCGCGAACCGTCTTGGCGTCACGCGCACGACGGATCTCGTTGGCCTGACGCTCGGCACCACGGGTGGCCACGATGGCCAGGCCGCGGGGCAGCAGGTAGTTGCGGCCGTAGCCGTCGCGAACCTCAACGGTGTCGCCGGCCGAACCCAGGTGGTCGACCTCAGTGGTCAGAATGAGCTTCATATTTCTCAGTCCTCCCTATCGAGTCGCCGAGCTGAACGGGAGCAACGCAACCTCGCGGGCGTTCTTCACGGCGATGGCGATGTCGCGCTGGTGCTGCACGCAGTTACCGGTGACGCGACGGGCACGGATCTTGCCGCGCTCGCTGATGTAGGTCCGGAGCAGTCCGGTGTCCTTGTAATCGATGGTCTGCGCCTTCTTGGAGCAGAACACGCACTTGCGGGTCTTGACCGGCTTTTCCGGCGCCGGACGCCGCTTGGTGGCCTTGGCCATGTCTTTCTCTTTCTGGGTCTAGCTGGTTGCCCAGCCAATTACGTGGATCAGAAGGGCGGCTCGTCGTCGGCGCCGCCGAACGAACCCGAAGCCGGGGCGCTGCCCCACGGGTCGTCGGCCGGAGCGCCGCCACCAGCGGACGGACGGGAACCCCCGCCGCCGCCGAAGCCGCCACCGCCGCCGCCACTGCGGTTGGCCTTGTTCACCTTCGCCGTCGCGTACCGCAGGGACGGGCCGATCTCGTCGACCTCGACCTCCATCACGGTGCGCTTCTCGCCCTCACGGGTCTCGAACGAGCGCTGCTTCAGCCGGCCGGTCACGATGACACGCGACCCCCGGACCAGGCTCTCGGCGACGTTCTCGGCCGCCTCGCGCCAGATGTTGCAGCGGAGGAACAGCGCCTCCCCGTCCTTCCACTCATTGCTCTGCCGGTCGAACATCCGCGGCGTCGAGGCCACGGTGAAGTTCGCAACAGCAGCACCGGACGGCGTGAACCGCAGTTCCGGGTCAGCGGTCAGGTTTCCGATAACGGTGATGGTGGTGTCACCAGCCACGAGATCCTCCTGGGACGGATTGGGTGAATTAGGCGCGAGCCTACGCAAGGCCCGCGACAAATCCGCAGAGCTTCGGTGCTTCTAGTGCTTGTCGGTCCGCAGGACCTTGGTACGCAACACCGACTCATTCAGGTTCAGCTGACGGTCGAGCTCGCTGACCGTGGCCGGTTCGGCCTTCAGGTCGACAACCGCGTAGATGCCTTCACCGTGCTTGGCGATCTCGTAAGCCAGCCGGCGACGGCCCCAGATGTCCACCTTTTCGACGCTGCCGCCGTCTTTGCGGACGACGTTCAGGAACGTCTCCAGCGACGGAGCTACGGTGCGCTCGTCAAGTGTGGGGTCGAGAATGACCATGATTTCGTATGGACGCATGTGGAACCCATCACCTCCTATGGTCGTATCGGCCACGGCGTGTTCCGTGGCAGGAGGGTCGCCTGCGTCGGCAACCGGGTCAGGTTACCCGAAGAGGCCCTGAGCTGCGAAATCGGTACTCAGACGCACCGACCTGACGGGGCCGTCACGATCGCTAGGCTAGGCGCACGATCGTTGTCGGCGAGGGGGACGCATGACCTATCCGCAGGGGCCCTACGGCCAGGGGTTTCCGGGGCAGCCCGGGCCCCCGCAGCAGCCGGGGTACCCGGGATATCCGCAGCAGGGCTACCCACCGCAACCCGTCTACCAGCAGGGTTACCCGCAACCGGGTGCCTATCCCGGCGGATTTCCGCCCCCACCCACGCCCGCTGCACCCAGCGGAGGTACCGCGGTCACCGCGGGCGTGCTGGCGCTACTCGGTGGGTTGACGCACTTCTTCGGCGGGTCTGCCCAGGCGCTCGGGCTCTCGGCCATGATGCGCGAATCGGCCACCGACAGCGGTTGGGGAAGCCTGATCGCCATCACGACGCTCAACATCATCTCCGGGGCGTTCTTGCTCGCCGGAGCATTGACCCTGCTGATGCGCAAACCGGTCGGCCGCTGGCTGATCACCGCGGGATGCGGCATTTCCATTCTGAGCGCCCTGATCAACTTCACGTTGACGCCTGATTCGATCGGCGACTATTCCTACAGCCGCGGCATCGGCGCGGACATGGTCGGCGTGCTCTTCGCCATCGCGACCATCGTGCTGGCCCTGGTGCCCTCGACGACAGCGTGGATCCAGGCCAAGCGCAATCCGGTTGCCCCGCAGTACTTTCCGCAGTACCCGCCGTACCAGGGCTGAGTGGACGAACCCGGCGGCAAAGGCAGAACGTGACGTACCCGCAGTACCCGCAGCCAGGCGCCTACCCCGCCGCGCCGGCGGTCCCAGCCGAGCCGAGTGGCGGCACCGCGATCACCGCCGGCGTGCTGGCTGCACTGGGCGGATTGCTCAGCCTCGGCATCACCGCCGTCTCGCTGTTCTTCCTGATCGCCATCGCGTCGATCGGCAGTAACTTCGACCGCTCTGATCTCGAATTCCTCGACAGCATCTTCGGCATCCTCGCCATCGGAATGGTCGCCGTGGTGATCATCGCGCTCGTGCTCGGCACGGTACTGAGCGTGCTGCTCATCGCCGGCGCCGTGCTGCTCTTTCGCCGCAAGATGCTCGGCCGGTGGCTGGTGGTCAGTGGATGTGCGGTGGCCATCGTGAGCAACCTGATGACCTCCGTCTTCACCACCACCGTGACGTCGGGTGACTGGAACTCGCCCGAAAGTGCCGTCAGCGCCTTTGTCGGCCTGGCATTCCCCATCGTCACGATGGTCCTGGTGCTGCTGCCGTCAACCACCGCGTGGATCAGAGCGGAGCGGCCGGCTACGCCGCCATACTTTCCGCAGTACCCGCCGCCCTATCAGGGCTGAGTCGGGGCAAGCTCTCCTCTGCCGGGTTCGATCCCGGGCCGTCAAACTTTCCTTGACGTCAAGGAAAGTTGACGGCTCCAGATCGAAGTTGCCAAGGGAGAGAGCGAGCGGACACCGCGGATGTGCAGCCAGCGCGCCGCAAAAGCGACCTGCGTGGTCTGTGCGCACGCACTCGGCGGCCAACCACCTGCCAGCCGCGTACCTAACCTCTCAGGTCAGTACACCTAGGCCTCGACCGACTTCTTGATCGCGGCCAGCGTCAGCGGGATGCCTTCCTTCGCGTACTTGGTCCGGAGCGCGATCTGGGCTTCGGCGTCGTCGGGCCAGCGCTCGTGGAAGCCCGCGATCCCGGCCGGCAGGAACTCCCACGACTGCGTCAGGCGCGTGCCGTCGTCGACGGGATCGAGCGTGAAGCCCCAGCGCACCCAGCCGCCGTTGACCTCCCAGACGAACTCTCGGCCCGGCTCGGCAACCACCACCTGGCTGCGGGTCTCCCACACCCGGTCGCCGGCCTCGTTGCGGCCCTTGAACCAGGCGCCGGCCACCGGGCCGGCGTCCTCGTCCTCCCACCAGCACTCTTTGCACTGCGGGCTCCACTTACCCATGTTGGTCACGTCGGAGACCAGGGCGTAGAGCGTTTCGGGATCGGTGTCGACGACGACGGAATCGGAGAAGGTCAGTTCGGTCACGTCCTGACCCTGCCATCGCCGGCCGCGGAAAGCAGCCCATTTATGCCGTGGGCGCAAGCTCCGGCTCGGGGTCGGGATCCGGTTCGGCGACGGCCGTCGGGCGCGGCCGCAAGCGGGCCGGCAGCCGGCGCGGCGGATTGTCGCCGGCTTCGTCGAAAATGCCGCCGGACGGATCGTCCACCCGGCCGCCCCAGCGGACCAGATCCACCTCCGGCCGGTAGATGGCGCGAATGACCAACGCGCACAAGCCGATCACCGCGATGTCGCGCAGCAGCACCGTTGTGGTGAAGAACTGTTCGGGCAGGCCCAGCTTGGGGTCGTCGTACAGGTACAACATCCGCGGAATCCAGATCAGCGCGTCAATGGTCATCCATGCCAACAGGATTCGACGGTGCGGTAGCGCAAGCGCGGCCAGCGGCACCAGCCACAGCGAGTACTGCGGGCTCCACACCTTGTTGGTCAGCAGGAACGCCGCGACGACCAGGAAGGCCAGCTGCGCCAGCCGGGGCCGCTGCGGCGCGGTCCACGCGACGTAAGCGATTGCCGCACAACACAGGACGAACAGCACCGCGGTGACGGTGTTGAGCACCGTCGGCGGCTCCCAGAATCCGAGGTTGGTGTCGAAGCCGCTCCAACCGGTGAACGACTTCACGACGTTGTAGACCGAGTCCATGTCGTCGCCGCGCCGGGTGTTGAGCCGGAAGAACTCCGACCACCCCCGCGGGTACATGATCATGATCGGCAGGTTCACCGCGATCCACGTCACGAGCGCGGTGATCGCGGTCTTGGCCACCGGCCGCCACTTGCCGGTCCGCACCGCCAGCATCGCCAGCGGGATCAGCAGCAGCAGCGGATAGAGCTTGAGGGCTACCCCGACCCCGATCAGCAGCCCGGCCAACACCGGTTTTCGGCGCGACCAGGCGAGCATGGCGCCGGCGGCACACGCCGTGGCGAGCGCGTCGAAGTTGGTGAACGCCTGGAAGATCAGGATCGGCGACCCCGCCACGATCGCGGCGTCCCACGGCCGGCGCCCGGACATGAGCATGGTCGCCCAGACCGTGGCCATCCAGGCCAGGGCCAGCCCGAACGCCGAGATGTTGAAGAACATGATCACCTCGGCGACCACCGGCATTCGGACCAGCTTGGAGATCGCCGTGTAGGTCTTGGCCACCGACATCGACGCGTACTGGTACATACCGGTCAGCACCGGATATTCCATGTACCGGACGGCGCGGGTGCCGTCGTACTGGACGCGCGGCTTGTGGGCGCTGTCGGTCTCTATCCAGCTGGACTTGTACGGGAACTTGCCCAGATTCAGCAGCTCCGCGGTGTACAGCGGCACGGTGTCCGAGTAGCAGAACTCGTAGTAGGCCCGCTGGTTCTGCCAATTGGCCACGCGCTGATCGGCGGTACCGGAGCCCGTCGTCACCAGGCACGGCGCCTTGGTGGTGTAGCCCAGCCCGAGGAAGACCAGCGCGATCAGCAGCATCACCCGGAACGGCGTGAGGAACGGCGCCCGGCCGATCATCGCGTGCCGACCAACCGGACCGCCCACGACGCCCGACAGTGCCGCACCCATCACGTCGGTGCGGCTGGGCAGGTCGCGGTCGTCGGCGCTGCGCAGGTCCCGGGCCAGCCGGGCAGGCGAGACCGTCGGAACGTCGGACTCGTCTGGTTCGTCGGCCGTCACGGCGGCGGCGGGGGGCCAGGCTGGTTCGGGTCGCCACCACCGGGCGGCGGCGGCGCATCCTGGTGCGGGGCCACCTGCATGGTGGTCGGCGGGCCGAACGGGATGGTGATACCCGGAGCGACGACGAGCGTCGGCTGGACCACCGTCTCGGTCGGTGCGCCCGGCGGCGGGCCCTGCTGATCATCCGGCGTCGGCGGCTTGACCACCGGCGGCGCCTGCGGGACGCCCGCGTACCCGCCGATGGCGGTGGGCTTGGGGAACGACTCGTTGTCGGTGCCCTTCAGCGCACCGTCCATCGTCGACTTCCAGATGTCCGACGGCAGACCCGAGCCGTACACCGGCCCGCCGCCCTTGTTCACCAGCGGCTGCGTCCCGGCCGTCGTACCCACCCACACCGCGGTGGACAGCGACGGCGTGTAGCCGACCATCCACGCGTCGCGGTTGGCGCCGGTGTCACCGAGCTGCACGGTGCCGGTCTTGGCTGCGGACGGCCGGCCACCGGCGAGGTTGTGGCCGCGTGAGTAACCGGCGATGGGCTGCATCGCCGAGGTCACGTTGTCGGCGACGGCCTTCGGAATCCGCTGCTCGCCCGAGTTGTCCTGGGACGCCGCATCGAACAGCACCTGTCCGTCGCCGTTGACGACCTTCTGCACGAAGTGCGGCTTGTGGTACTCGCCGGACGCCGCCAGCGTCGCGTACGCGGACGCCATGTCGAGCGCGCGGCTCTGGTACTGGCCCAGCACCACACCGTTGTTGGGCGGACCGCCCTTGCCGTCCTCGGAGAGGGTGTGCTCGACGCCCGGGAAGCTGTCGGCGACACCGGCCTTGTGCGCGGCGTCGGCGACGTCCTGCGCGCCGTGCTTGAGCTTGAGCATCAACCGGTAGTAGCTGGTGTTCAGCGACCGCTTGAGTGCCTCGGCGATGCTGCAGGTGCCGCAGCCCTCGCCCTCGACGTTGGTGATGTTGATGCCGTTGACCGTCACCGGTGAGCTGTCGACCTGATACCCCAGCCCGATGCCCTGCTCCAGGGCCGCCACCAACGCGAAGACCTTGAACGACGAACCCGTCGGCAGACCGGCCTGCGCGAAGTCGAAGCCGTTGGCGTCGGAGCCGCCGTAATAGGCCTTGATGCCGCCGGTATGCGGATCGACCGACACCACCGCCGCTCGCATGTCGTCGGCCTGGCCGTCCAGATACTTCGACACCGCGTCCTCGGCCGCCGCCTGTGCCTTCGGGTCGATGGTCGTTGTGACCTGCAGCCCCTCGGTGTTCAGCGCCTGCTCGTTGATGTTGAAGATGCTCTGCAGCTCCTTCATCACCTGCCGCTGGATCAATCCGTTGGGGCCCTCGGTCTGGTTCTGCTGCCGGGCCTGCTCGGGCGGCACCGTGGCCGGGAACTTCTGCTGTGCGCGGTCCTCCTTGGACAGCGCGCCCATCGTCACCATGCCGTCGAGCACCCAGTTCCAGCGCTCGGCGGCGCCCTCCGGGTCGACGGCCGGGTCCAGCGTCGACGGCCGCTGGATGAGTGCCGCGAGCAACGCCCCCTCGGCCACGTCGAGCTGCTCGACAGGTTTGCCGAAGTAGGCCTTCGACGCCGCGGCGATGCCGTAGGTGCCGCGGCCGAAATAGATGATGTTCAGGTACGCCTGGAGCACTTCGTCTTTCGACCACTGCCGGGACATCTTGGTGGCGATCACCAGTTCCTTGGCCTTGCGGACCAGGCCGCCCACGCCGGAGCGGGCGTCACCGACCAACGCGTTCTTCACGTACTGCTGCGTGATGGTCGACCCACCCTGCAGGTCGCCACCGAAGATGTTGTTCTTGAACGCGCGCGCGAAGCCGGAGAACGAGAAGCCGGGGTTGGTGTAGAAGTCGCGGTCCTCGGCGGCCATCACCGCGTTGCGGACGTGCACCGGGATCTGGTCGATGTTGACGTCGACGCGGTTGCCTTCCGGAGGCACGAACTTCGCGAGTTCGGTGCCGTCGCTCGCCAGGATGGTCGACACCTGGTTGGTGCGGATGTCACCCGGCTTGGGAATGTCGACAATGAGGTACGCCATCGCGAACGTGACGACCGGCAGCACCAACAGCACCACGGCGCCCGCGTAACAGAGCCGCCGGAAGACCTTCCAGTTCCACTTGAACTGCGGCAACTGCGGACCGCCGGACTTGCCGCCGCCCGTCCCCGAGGGTGGTGGCGGCGGCGACTTCGGCGGCGGGTTCATACCCGCGCTCGTGCTCGGGCTCAGCGGGGGCTGGCTCGGGCGCTTGGTGCCGTCCAGCGCTGCCTTGACGGCGTCGATCGGGTCCCGCAGCCGTGGGTCGTCGGGCTTCGCGACCGGCGGCAGGATCATGGTGCGCCGGTCATCCGGCGGCACCGGGCCGGGGCGACCTTGCGGTGCGCCGGCTGCCGGTCCTCTGGTCGCGCTGTTATCCGACCGGCTGTGGCGCCCGGGCCCGCTCATTCCGTCACTCACTGGCGGTGCGCGCTTTCGAGCGCGCGGCGCGGGTGCCACGTGGCTTCGCTGCCTTCGGGGGACTCGGCGTCCCTAATACATATGACTTGACCAAATGATTCCAACTGCAAGTGCGGCATACCTCCACCACGTGAACCGCGAATTCGTCGAACTTGGCGGCCAGCAGGACGAGCTCCTCGGTGCTGCGGGCCGAACCCGACACCGCCCCGAGGTGATCGCCGAACACCCACGACACCAATGTCAGTGGTTCTTTTCGGCAGATGGGGCACATCACCGAACTGGACCGGCCATGAAATTTTGCGGCGCGCAGCAGGTAGGGGTTGGCATCACACACCTCGGTGACGCCGGTGCGGCCCGAATAGACCTCGGCCAGCAGCGACCTGCGCCGGAGCGCATAGTCGACCACCTGCCGCTGCAATCGCACGTTGACCAGAGTACGTCGGGCGCCTGAGCCCCGACGCGTGATGGCGCGCATGTAGCCGGGTTGTAGCCACACTGGTGACCGCCTTGTGGCCACGGTCACCGCGGCATGCCTCTGACCTTTACTCTTTCCCCGTGGCCACCGCAGCAACCCGCGCGAAAGACAGCGACCGCAACGACACCTGCCAGATCCTGGACAGCGCACTGGCCGAGGGACAGCTCTCCGCCGAAGAGCACCGGCAGCGGGTCTCGGCGGCCACCCATGCCGTCACCCTCGGGGACCTGCGGGCCCTGGTGACCGATCTGCAGACTTCGAACTCGTCGGTGAAACTGCCCAACTTGAAGACGGGTGCGGGCCGCCCGGTGCGCACCACCGGCTGGGGCGTCCTGGCCGCGGGCGCCGCGGTGCTACTGGTGGTCGGCATCGCGATCGGCTGGGGTGTCTACGCCGCGCCCGGCCAGTCCCCGCTGACCGCCGCCCAGGACCCCGGCGCCAAGCCCGACGGCATCACCCCGATCGTGCTGACGCCGCCGCGCCAACTGCATTCGCTCGGTGGCCTGACCGGCTTGTTCACTCAAATGAAGCAGAAGTTCGGCGACACCACCGGCTACGAGCTGACCATCTACCCGGACTACGCGATCCTCGAGCGGGCCGATCCGGCCGAACCGCGCCGGGTGCTGCGCTACGACTACCGCGGGGGCTGGGACGACCCCGACACCACCTCGGTCAGCAGCGACGAGCGCGTCGTCGACCTGGGCAAATTCGACGTCCCGAAGATTGCCGGCATTCTGCACGGCGCACCCGAGACCCTGGGCATCAAGCGCAACGAGATCAACACCGTCTACATCTCCATCAAGGGCAGCAAGGACATCACCGCGCCGCAGGACACCGTCACCATCTCGATCTACGTGTCCGGCAAGTTCAACAACAGCGGCTACATCGAGCTCGACCCCGAGGGCAACCAGAAACAGATCAACTACCCCGGCTGATTCGCCGTTCGTTCGGGCCGTGTTGACGGCCGCATCGAGTGCTGTTAGACGAGCTGTACGTCGCGGCCAAGGAATTGCAGGCGCCGTATGACCTGGTGGTCGAGGTGGCTCGGGCCGGCAAGCTGCCCGTGACGCTGTTCACCGCCGGTGGCATCGCCACCCCGGCCGACGCCGCGATGATGATGCAGTTGGGCGCCGAGGGCGTCTTCGTGGGGTCGGGCATCTTCAAGTCGGGCAACCCCGAGGAGCGCGGCGCGGCGATCGTGAAGGCCACCACCTTCTTCGACGACCCCGACGTGCTGGCCAAGGTGTCACGCGGACTCGGCGAGGCGATGGTCGGAATCAACGTGGAGGACATCGCGCAGCCTCATCGGCTCGCCGAGCGCGGCTGGTAGCGGACCGCCGGCGCGTCGAAACTCCACCACGAAAGTAGCGCGTCGCTGCATCATCATCGCCAAATACCCTGGCGGTTGCACTTTTGGCCGCCAGATCACGTCCCTGGCGGCCAAAGCTGCTCCGGAACCGCAGGATCCACGACGCGGCTGGCGGATCGACGACTCGGGCCCTGCTCGACTGCGCTCAGCCTGACGTTTTCCGGGATTTCCCTGGCGTCGGCCCGCGGCTCAGTCAGCTACGGCGGGACGCAATTCACCATCGGGCAGTCCGACATCTTTCTGTCTTTCCCGGACATGGCCTTGGGGGTGCGAGCATCACCAGCACCGAAGAACGATCTGCGGTCCACCCGGCCATGTCATCGTGGTGGGCTCTCGACTCTCGTTGACGTTTTCGACGACGCGTAGAACCCAGTCGGTGGCCCTCGGTCGGCAAGCCAACGCACGAGATCCGCTGCAGAGCCCAATGGCCACCGCGGGACTCAGCCGCCTCCATCGGAGGTCGACGGATGTCCGCTCGGAAGGACACGGCTGCAGCCCTTTCCGCAGACCAGGATCGGAGATGGCAACGTCATGGCGGGCTTGGTGAGTCCATCCGGCACGAACAGCGACGCATCCGTGTACCTCGTAGTACAGTCTGCCGCACACAGTCCAATTTTGGGCAAGCCTAGCGAGACGGGAACCTCACCGTGAACGAGATCGCGACGCCAGACGACGACGCAGCACCTGCCTTTGATGGCCTACGGGCGATGTTCGTCAACTGCACTTTGAAGAAGTCGCCTGAGCGCAGCCATAGCCAAGGTCTGGCCGACATCAGTCGCGCCCTGTTCGAAAAGCACGGCGTCGCCGTGGACGAGATACGGGCCATCGATCACGACATCGCCACCGGCGTCTATCCAGACATGACAGAGCATGGCTGGGACACCGACGACTGGCCCGCACTCTACGAACGCATCATCGCCGCCGACATCCTCGTCCTTGTCGGGCCGATATGGCTTGGCGACAACAGTTCAGTGATGAAGAGGGTCATCGAGCGACTCTACGGCTGCTCGGGACTATTCAACGACGCTGGGCAGTACGCCTACTACGGACGCGTCGCCGGGTGCCTCATCACCGGTAACGAGGACGGCGTCAAGCACTGCGCGATGAACGTTCTCTACAGCCTGCAGCATCTCGGCTACGTCATTCCGCCACAAGCGGATGCGGGTTGGGTTGGCCCGGCCGGGCCGGGCCCCTCCTACCTCGACGAAGGGTCCGGCGGCCCGGACAACGATTTCACCAACCGCAACACCACCTTCATGACCTACAACCTGATGCACATCGCATCGTTGCTGCGCTCAGCCGGTGGGGTTCCCGCGTACGGCAATCAACGCGCAGAGTGGGATGCCGGTTCACGATTCGGATTTGCCAACCCCGAATACCGGTGATTGCAGGCATTGCCTTCAACCCAAAGGCGCCGCCCCGCCACAAAGAGGCGAACGGTTAAGGACTTCAAGTCAAAAGGTCTCGATCGTCACAGCGCCCCTGCGCACCAGAGCCCGTCGACCCTTGCGATTTACCCCAGTCGGCGTGCGAGCCATTCACGTGTTCACCAAGGTAGACCGCAGTGCCACTCGGCATAGCCGCCTTCGTGTCGACGGGTGACGTTGCCGGATTACGGGCGATTGACTTCTCGGATCTTCTTGGCCGCAATGCCTTTCACATCGGGAGGCGACCTCGATCATGGCCTCGATCTCATCGACGATGGCGACAGCCACACCACCGGGCGAGTGGATGTACCCCGTAGTACAGTTCGCGGTACAGAATCGCGAGTACCGCAAGCCCAGCGAGGACACGGATGGAGGCGACCGCCATACCAGTCAAACCAAGGCAACGGCAGGCCGTTTCATCCCCACGTATCGGTTCACAAGCGACCGCGGACGGCGGTAACCACGACCCTCTCAAGTTCACGAACGCCACTCGCTTGCACCCGTCGATCCCAGCCGCCTGATGCCACGCCTCGACGCATACGACATCTCTGCAAAGGAACACTCATGATGATCAGTGCCGCCGCACACCGCAGCAGTCGACCGAAACCCTGCGGAAGGTTGGCCGCCGCAGGCCTTTCCGTCATTGCGATGCTCACGCCATTTTCCCCGGCCACTGGGACCGCAGAAGCGGAACCCGACTGTCCGAGTGTTCAGATGATTTTTGCTCGGGGGACGTTTGAACAGCCAGGCGTGGGTGCGACCGGGCAAGCCTTCGTTGACGCCGTGAGCGACCGCCTAGGCGGCAAGTCCATGGACGTGTACGCGGCGAACTATCCTGCATCGCTCGACTTTAAACACGCAGCCGAAGGCATCGTCGACGTGCGCAACAAGGTCCAGTCCGTTGCGACTACCTGCCCGAGCACGAAGATCGTCCTCGGCGGTTACTCGCAGGGTGCCGCGGTGGTCGGCTATACCCTCGAGGACACGATCCCGGTGGACTATGAACTCCCGACCGGCATCACGGGCCCCATGCCCGCGGCGATGGCTGACCACATCGCCGCGGTGGCACTCTTTGGGACCCCAGGGGCCGGTTTCATGGCCCTCTTCCAGCGCAACGCACCACCCATCGTCATCGGCAATCCCTACCTGGCCAGGACGATCCAGCTCTGCGAAACAGGCGATCCGGTTTGTTCTCCCGGCGGCCGAGATCGCGCAGCACACAGCGCCTACAAGGACAACGGGATGGCGGTAGAGGCAGCGGAGTTCGCCGTTGGTGCACTGACGCGGACTCCGACCGCTTGAGTGTGCGCTCTTTCTGAAATGCAACGCCGAATGAAACAACCGCCATAAGCGAATGTGATACCTAAGTAAAAGCACTACTTCTAGACGATCATCTATCAGCCGACATGCGGTCGCACCCTCTATAGCTCCGGTGTATCTTTTGCCCTGCAGGCAGTCGCAAGTGCATTTACATGCGGTTCATATCCGCCAAAGTAATACGATGTGCCCCACTCAGGCATATTAGACGTATACAGTCCCCGAAAATCTAGAACGGAAGGCATAACTAATGGCTACGGATATCAAAGTCGTCATGGCTAGATTGTCGAATGCCGAGTCTGCGGTTAGCTCTGTGGGCAATATCGTCGCGCGTTACGGCTTGGCGGGTGTCATCGGGTGGATAGGAATTCTGAAATTCCACACATACGAGGCGCAGAACATCCAACCCTTGGTGTCGAATAGTCCCTTCATGGGTTGGATGTATCACCTGTTCAGCGTTGACGCTTTTTCGCTGATGCTGGGCATCGTCGAGATCGTCACCGCTCTACTGTTGGTCGTAAAGCCGTGGTTTCCTGCGATCTCGGTGGCAGGGAGCCTCTTGGCAATTCTGCTCTTCGTGAGCACCCTGACTTTTCTTTTCACCACTCCTGGAGTGGGCGAGGCGTCGGCCGGCGGATTCCCGCTCCTGTCGATGACCGGCCAGTTCCTTATCAAGGACATCGTCCTACTGGGAGTCTCGATTTTGACGCTCGCAGACGCCCTACAGGCTATCGCCCCGAGTGCGTCGATGACTGCCGATCGTGGAGACACACCGCACTGACATACCGGTGCCAACAAATCGCTGCGTGAATAGGTGTACGTACCCAGCACACAGACGCGATCATCGGTCCGATAAAGGAAAGTCAATTGTCGTCACACATAGGAATAGGCAAGACGGGCCACTACGTGAGCATCTCGGCACAATGACAGACCTACCGCTTCAGTACGGCGCGGAGGCACTGTCGAATCCGGGGCACAGGGGTCGAGATACGCCCAACGCCAGGTGTCCAGCTGGGTCGGCGCCGGCGCTTGCCGAGCGGTTCGAACGTGAAGCCCTGCCCTATCGTGCCGCGCTCCTCTGCTCGGCCCGGCGACTCACACGCCGGGATGTTGATGCGGAGGATTTGGTTCAGGACACGATGATGAACGCATTCCTGGGATTCGACCGCTTCCAGCCTGGCACCAATCTGAGGGCGTGGCTCTATCGGATCATGCACAACCGCTGGATCAGCTCCCACCGGCTGAAGCAACGGCGCCCAGAGGCCTTTAGCGTCGTTGCAATTGCTGATATCGGGATCGTTGGCATTACTTCTCGTTCGGCACGGTTCGCGCGCTCGGCGGAAGACGAGGCCTTGGACGGTCTGTCCGACCGCCGAATAGAAGAAGCACTGCGGTCGCTGCCGGAGGGGTTCCAGAAAGTGCTGTACCACGTTGGCGTCGAGGGTCTCACCTATGCCGACACCGCGATCCTCCTGGGGATTCCACTTGGAACGGTCACTTCCCGCCTATCGAGGAGCCGGATTCGACTGCGCGCACAGCTGGCTGACTACGCGAACGGTCCAAGAGCCCGGTCACCTCGACGTCCCTCTGGCCTATAGTCGCCGCCACCAGTGGGCATCGGTGTTTGGATCGTAACCCGTTGGTGTCCAGCGCCTTTGGCGGTGGCACGGGTCATCAATTGTCCCGGTGCGGTTCCAACAGAGAGGCCTGCCCCACCGCACTATGTGCGCGCCGCAGCCAGTCATGGGTGGCGGCGTGGGACTGTTCGATCAGCGACGCGGCCTGGGAGAAATCCGTTGGCGCCACGCGAACCGGGCACAGCGGTGGGATCACACGGATGTCGACGGCGCCCTCGAAGCGATCGACATCGTTGGCGAGCCTCTGGTTGATCGCGATCGTCATTGCGTGCATTGCCAAACCCATCGCGCCTTTGGGTGCAGATCGCAGAGCGCACGCGTAGCCGGTTGGCAACACGTAGATGACGTCGGCGCCGAGTCCCACGGCATGCGACAGCGGGGTGTTGTTGACGACGCCACCATCCATCAGGTCCCGGCCGTCGATACACACCGGCGGAAGGATCGCGGGTATGGCCGCACTCGCGGCGATGGCGTCGGCCGCATCTCCCGACGAGAGCAGCACATCTTCCCCTGACAGCACGTCGGTTGCCACGCAATGAAACGGCGTGGGGGCGTCCTGGAGTAACTGAAAGCGTAGGTGCTGACCAAGGATGCGTCGTAATCCGTCACCGGATGCGAAGTGTCGACGTCGCCCGAGGATGCAGAGCACGCTGGTACTCAGGCGGGTGGGAAACACGTCTCGTCTGGACAATGAGTGCCACACACCGATTAGATCCTTGGTTCCGGCGACATCGGGTCGGGCCGCTACCCACGCTCCGTTGAATGCGCCCACCGACGTGCCGACGACCATGTCCGGCGTGACGCCCGCCTCGAACAAACTGAGGAGCATCCCCGCCTGTACCGCGCCCAGACTCCCCCCTCCGGAAAGCACGAATGCGGTAACCATGATCGTGCGATTATGGACGTCTGGCGAGGCGCACGTCGACGTTTCGAGCATCCTGCGGGTCCCAAGCGTTGCTATGTCTGAATCGGTTGTTACGCAGATGTTTTGCTAGATGGAGCCGAAGGTCGCAATCGCGTCTTGCAGACTCATGCCCTGTTGAAGGGCGACCCTGATGTCCCGCTCACGCTCGGTGACCGCCTCTGAACGCTCTAGGACCTGCAGGACATGCTCAGCAGGAATGACCACCACCCCGTCGATGTCGCCGAGGACGAAATCGCCGGGGCTAACGGTCACAGCCTCAACGTTGGCCCCTGGAAGGAGGATCGGCTGGGCCCATCTCTGCACCTGCCATCGCCCGATCGACTGAATAGGCGTGCGGTAGGTGGAGAAGGTGCTGAATTGAGCCTGCTCGAGCCAGGCTATATCGCGCACTCCGCCGTCCACGAGGGCACCGCGACAGCCGAGCGACTGAAGACCCAGAGCGATCAACTCCCCGAAGTAACAGGCGCCGTTTCCGGACCCCGACCACACCGTGACGTCGCCGTCCTGCACTCCGGCGCACGCTTGCACCTTGAGTTCGTCGGTCGGGGGGCCACCGCTGATCGAATCGCCACTGATCGTGTAAGCCCAGCCTGCCAAATGCGTGCCCGAACGCGGCACAAAGTCGGCCGACAGGGCCCGATTGGTTAACCCCATGGAATCCAATACGTCAGAGACGTTGGCGGTTTCGACTAGAAGGAAGCGTTCACGGATCTCGGTTCGGTTTGACGTTGACACTTGTACTCCTGCCTCAAAGATGGCGGCCGCGCCGACAGTGTACGGAGTGGTACAGTATCACGGCAACTGCCGTTCATACTGGAGCGTGGGGCTGGCGTCGTATCCAAACACCGGTATGAAACTCGGACGTCACGACACCGCTGACAGCTCAGATCCTTGGCGAGACGCGAAAACCATGCGGCCCGAGGTTTAAGGAGATCCTGCAGATGCAACTCTACGACCGAGGTGTCTCCGCCCTACGCCTTGCACCCCTAGTAAACGCCGGGTACGACGCCGGAGGGGTATATCGCTAGATGGAGCCGCGGATCGACATTCGGCATCTGCGTGCGTTCGTCGCAGTAGCTGAGGCCGGTAGCCTGTCGGCGGGAGCTCGCAGCCTGGACGTGAGCCAACCTGCAGTGTCCCAAAGCCTCGCGGCGCTAGAGGAATGATCCGCCCCGGCGTGTTCGGAGGCTCTGTTATGTGAGTGCCTCCTCGGTTTGAGGGTGCTGGAGGCGATGGTAGTAGAGCGCTTCGGCCCGGTCCGGTGTCAGGTCCTGGCAGTAGCCGTTGGGCCGCTGACGGTTGTAGAACGCGACCCATTCGGCCGTTGCCAGGGACAGCTCGGTAGCTCCCGGATACAGCGGCTGGTTGTCGATGAGCTCGGTCTTGTAACTGCTGTTCACTGATTCGGCCAGGGCATTATCGAAGCTGTCACCGACGGTCCCGATCGACGGCAAGATCCCTTCGGCAGCAAGGTGTTCAGTGAACGCGACCGCCGTATATTGTGAGCCCGCATCGCTATGATGGACGAGATCTGCCAAAGTTGTTGCACCAGAACGCTTCCGGGTATCAATAGCGTGATTTATCGCGTCGGTGACCAGCTTCTGAGTCATCTCGGTGGCCACCTTCCAGCCCACGATCTTGCGGGCGTAGACGTCAGTGACGAACGCCGTGTAGGCCCAGCCGGCACGGGTACGGCAATAGGTGAAATCGGCCACCCACAACCGGTCCGGCGCCGCGGCGACGAAACACCGCTGCACCCGATCCGGAGCCCGCATCGCAGCCGGGTCAGCAACGGTGGTTAGCACCCGGCGCCGCTTGCACGCCCCGCGCCACCCCATTTCCCGCATCACTCGCTCCACCACGCACCGAGAAACATCAATTCCGTTGGTGCGCAGTACAATCCATGTCTTGCGCGCGCCCAGTACCTTAAACAATGCCGATGACTTACGTAGCCGCCAGATCGCGTCGATGATCTGCGCGTCCGCCAGATCGGCCGTTGACGGGCCGTCACCGACTCGATGTGCGTAATACGTCGACGGGGCGATAGCAATGCCGTACTCGGTAAGCACGGCACACATCGACTCGACACCCCACTTGAGACCATCAGCGCCCACCCGGTGACCCAGGTGGGCGCTGATGAACTCCACGACTACTGATGTGGCCGGTCCGTGAAAGTCGGCCCGGGACGCGGTGACAACCGTTGGGGCTGTTCCGTTTT
>NZ_JMHT01000002.1 GCF_001905655.1 Mycobacterium sp. ST-F2 | reverse complement strand
GAACGCCGGTTCCACCGGCGGGGCGGGCGGTGCCGGCGGCACGAAGGTCTGCTCGACGGCGCCGAACGTGGCGAATCCGCCGGTGTCGGGGCCGAGGCCCGGCAGGGCGGTCACGCCGGTCTCCGCGGTCGACGTGCCGTCCCAGTAGGTACCGAAGTCCGGGATGGCGGGCAGCCCGGCCAGCAGTTCGACGGGGACGTAGATGCCTGCGGTGGTGCCCGACTCCGGGTCGCCTTCGACGGTGTCCCGCAACCGGACGACGAGGCCGTGCTGGGTGGCCAGCCGGCCGACCACGAACAGGCCCATGTGCCGCGCGGTGTACGAGTTGACCTCGCCACCGGAGCGCAGCCGGCTGTTGGCCATGCGGAGATCGGCTTCGGTCATGCCGAGGCCGGAGTCGCTGACCTCGATCACCAGTGCACCGTTGCTCGCGTGCACCGCAGAGACCTGGACGTCCGAACTCGGCGGTGAATACCGCAGGGCGTTATCCAGCAGCTCGGCCATCATGTGCACCAGGTCGCCGGCGACCGAACCGTGGATCTCGGTCTCGGGGGCGCCGATGATGACCACTCGGGTGTAGTCCTCGACCTCGGAGGCCGCGGCGTTGATCACCGCGGTCACGGGCACCGGCTCGCCCTGTTCATGCGGCACGTTGGTGCCGGCCAGCACCAGCAGGTTGGCGCCGTTGCGCCGCATCCGCGCCGCCAGATGATCCAGCCGGAACAGCTTGGACAGCCGCTGCGGATCCTGTTCGTCGCGCTCGAGTTGGTCGATGACCGTCAGCTGCTGGTCGATCAGCGACCGGCTGCGCCGCGACAGCGTCTCGAACATGTCGCTGACCTGGAGCTGCAGCCGGGCCTGCTCACCGGCCAGCAGCACCGCCTGCTCGTGCAGCTCGTCGACGGCGTGGGCGACCTGGCCGATCTCCTCGGTGCTCTGCACCGGCAGCGGGCGCACCGTCACGTCGGCACCGGACCGGACCTCGTCGAGCTCGCGGACCAGATCCTCGTGGGCGACTTTGAGGGCGCTGGTGCGCAGCCGGCGCAGCGGCCGGATCAGGGTGCGCGCCATGTAGAGGACGACGAGCAGCGCCAGCACCATCACCGCGCCGACGAGTACCGAGTCGCGGATGGCTTCGGTGCGCTTGGCGGCGGCCTGATCGTCGACCGCCGAGGTGATGGTGGTGGCCACGCCGTCGATCAGTTTCCCGGCGATGCTGCTCGTGGTCTGGATCGACTGGCTCAGTTCCGGGTTGTTGACCAGCTGGACGTTCGGGTCGGACATCATCGACATCCGTTTGACCATTTCCTGGGCCAGTTTCAGCGCCTCGGGCGAACCGACACCCAGCACTTCACTCATCCCGAACAACGTCGACGGCTCGGTTCCGGCCAGGGTGGTCATCGAGCTGCGGAGTTCAGGGTCCGGCAGTTCTCCGCCGAGGTTGACGAGCAGCTGCTGCATCATCATCTGGCCGCGGGCGCCGACAGCGCGGCTCAGGCCCTGCGTCTGGGCGCGCACCTTCTCGTCGTCGATGCGCACCGAACCGGTGATGGTGTCCTCGGCGGTCAGCAGGATCGGCGCGTACGACGTGACGCGCTCCCGCAGCCCGATGCTGCCCGACGCGACCTTGTTCAGCAGCCCCTGACCACCGTCGAGCAGGGTCTTGAGACCGGTCCGGACGTCAGCCGCGACATCGGTCTCGCTCAGCCGGTGCTGCAGACGTCGTTTGCTCTCGTCATAGGCGCTCAGCGCCTGCTGCGCGTCGCCTCCGGTGGAACTGGCGAATATCGCGGCATCGAACGTGGCCATGTAGTTCGCGATTGCCGGCACCATTTCGGCGCGGTCTGCCGCACGACGCAAATCTCCCGCGTCGGTCCAGCCCGAATAGATGCGCATTCCGCCGAACGTGCCGGCCAGCACCAAAGGCACAATGGCGATCGCGAAAACCTTCCAGGCGACCGGCCAATTCGACGGCGCGAATCGGGACGGACGTTTCGCGGGAGCGCGAGTCACCTGATCAGCTGCCGAAAACTGTTGCGCAGCAGTCATCGCGGCTCGGCTTTCCCGCCGGCCATGGGACCGCAATCAGCTAAATGCACATGGTTCATATTGGTGTTCCCTGCCGGATTCCAGCCCACTCGGGCACAGGACAATCCGCCTGGCAATCTGTCGCAGTATGACAGCGATGAGCAGCCGTTTCCATGCTTCACATCCAACGGGCGGCGTTCGTGACCGATGTGTTGCACAGTTGTGTGGTAAAAAGCGCGCGGACGCGGTGAATTAGAGTGCCTAGATGGCACGGAGCCGGCTGACCCCCGAAGAACGTCGGGACCAGATCCTCGATCTCGGCATGGCGGCATTCTCGGTCCTGCCGTTCGAGCAGGTCGCCATGGAGGACATCGCGGCACAGGCCGAAATTTCAAGGGCCCTGATCTACCACTACTTCCCCAGCAAGAAGGAATTGTTCGCGGCGCTCTGGGCCAGGGCCCACGAGAAATTGGCCCACGACGCGAACTTCACCGCCGCCGATACCGTGCGAGCCCAGATCCGCGGTGCACTCGTCGCTCACTTCTCGTTCTACGAGCACAACATGACGCTGATGATGATCGCCAATCGCAGCGCGATCGCCGCCGATCCCGCGGTGCGCAGCCCGATCACGTTCGAACTGACCCGGCTGCGTGACAGTGCTCTCGACGCCCTGGACCTCGCCGGGTCCGGTCGCGACCTGGTGTCGGTGGCGCTGGCCGGGTGGCTCGCCCTGGTTCGCGAAGTGGCACTGGAATGGCTTGAGCGGCAAAGCTTTTCTCGCGACGCCGCCGTCGACCTGTGCATGACCGCGCTCGACGCCCTGGTGTCACCGCACGCCGATCTGGATCAGCTGCCCCATGGCGTCAGCGGTTCAGCGGCAGCACAGTAACCTACTTCGGCCCCACCTAGACCATAGAGAGGCGGCAGGGTGGCACTGAAGGTGCTGTTCTATTCACCCCGGATCGCGCCGAACACCGGCAACGCGATCCGGATGGTCGCCGCCACCGGCGCCGAGCTGCATCTGGTCGAACCGCTCGGCTTCGACCTGTCCGAGCCGAAACTGCGTCGCGCCGGGTTGGACTACCACGACCTGGCCTCGGTGACGGTCCACCGCGACCTGCCGACCGCCTGGCAGGCGCTCATGCCGGCACGGGTGTTCGCCTTTACCGCGCACGCGGATTCGTCGTTCGCGGACGTGACCTACCGGACCGACGACGTGTTGATGTTCGGCCCCGAACCCACCGGCCTGGATGCCGAGACCCTGGCCGACCCGCACATCACCGGGCAAGTCCGGATCCCGATGATCCCCGGCCGGCGGTCGCTGAACCTGTCCAATGCCGCGGCCGTCGCGGTGTACGAGGCGTGGCGTCAGCTCGGTTTCGCCGAGGGCGTCTAGCCTTACTGACGCCTGCGCTCACCAGGTGTCCCAGTGCGCGAGCTGCTCGGCAGGCAGTCGCTGGGCCTTCTTGAAGTCGGTGCCCTTGGTGTAGGCGATGGGGAACAATCCGCCCTGGGTGTAGCGCTCGAATGGGATACCCAGGAGCTCGGCGGCCTTCCGCTCACCGCCACCGAGCAGATGCAGCGTCGTCCACGCCGATCCCAACCCGCGTGAGCGCAGCGCGAGCATGAAGCTCCATACCGCCGGCAGCAGCGAGCCCCAGTACGACGCCTGCATGCCCGCTTCCGCGTTGTCGGGCCGGCCTTCGAGGCACGGGATCATCAGCACCGGAGCCTTCTCGAAGTTCTCGTTGAGGAACTCCGCCGAACTCTTGACCGCGCCGGCACGGTCATCACGCATGTCACCGCGCTGGGGTGCGTCCATCGCCAGGTACGGCGTGGCGTTGGTGCGGTAGATGTCGGCCAGCGCCTTCTTCTTGGCCTCGTCCTCGACGAAGACGAACTGCCAGCCCTGGTTGTTGGAGCCGGTCGGCGCCTGCAGCGCCAGATCCAGACACTCCATGATCACCTCACGCGGCACCGGTTTCTCGAAATCGAGTCGCTTACGCACCGAGCGGGTCGAGGTCAGCACTTCGTCAGCGGTGAGGTTCAGCGTCATAGCCGCACCCTACCGCCGGCCCGACGCCGCCCGGGGCGACGGTGTCAGTGCCTCTCAGTGGCGAGGCAGCTTCGTCACCGCGCGCACGATCGGTACCAGCGACTTCTGCCACAGTGACTTCGACAGACCGAACGGCGGGTCGAGGTTGAGCACCTTGGACGTCGAAATCGTCTGGGACTCAGTGTATTTCAGCAGACCCTCGGCACCGTGCCGGCGACCCACACCCGAGATTCCCATGCCGCCCATGGGCGCACCGAGGCTGCCCCAGGCCAGGGCATAACCCTCGTCGACGTTGACCGTTCCGGACCGCAGGCGCGACGCGATCTGCTCGCCCTCCTCGATGGAGGCGGCCCACACACTGGCGTTGAGCCCGTACTCGGTGTCGTTGGCCTTGGCGATGGCCTCATCGACGTTGGCAACCGGGTAGATCGACACCAGCGGGCCGAAGGTCTCGTTGTTGGCGCACTCCATGTCAGAGGTGACATCGGTGAGGACAGTCGGCTCGTAGAACAGCGGGCCGATGTCCGGGCGGGCGTTGCCACCGGCAATCACCTTGGCGCCCTTGACCTTTGCGTCGTCGACGTGGCCGGAGACGGTCTTGAGCTGGCCTTCGGAGATGAGGCTGCCCATGTCGACGGTGAAGTCGTAGGCGGTGCCGAGCTGCATCTTGCGGACCTGGTCACCGAACTTGCGGGTGAACTCGTCGGCGATGTCGCGTTCGACGTAGATGCGCTCGATCGAGATGCAGAGCTGGCCGGCGTTGGAGAAGCAGGCGCGGGTGGCAGCCTTGGCCACCTTGTCGAGGTTGGCGCCCTGGGCGACGATCATCGCGTTCTTGCCGCCGAGTTCGGCGGAGAACCCGATGAGGCGACGGCCGGCCTGCTCGGCGAGGTGACTGCCGGTGGCCGACGAGCCGGTGAACATCAAGTAGTCGCAGTTGTCGGCGATCGCGGTGCCGACCACCGAACCCGGTCCGGGGACCACGGCGTAGAGCGCCCGCGGCAGACCGGCGCGGTACAGCAGCTCGGCGCAGGCCAGCGCGCAGTACGGGGTCTGGCTGTCCGGCTTGAGCACCACCGCGTTGCCCGCGAGCAGGGCGGGTACGGCGTCGGAGGCGGTCAGGGTCATCGGGTAGTTCCACGGCGAGATGACGCCGACGACGCCCTTGGGCTGGTAGGCGACGGTGGTCCGGTTCAGTCCCGGCAGCAGCGGCGCGACCCGGCGCGGCTTGAGCAGCTTGGCGGCGACCTTCGCGTAGTAGTCAGCGTTGGCGAAGAGGTCGATGATCTCTTCCTGGGCCGCCCACCGCGCCTTGCCGGCCTCGGCCTGCAGCAGGTCCATGAGGAACTCGCGGTTCTCGAGAACCAGGTCGCGGTAGCGCGCGATCACCGCGGCCCGCTCGGCCACCGGACGCTTGACCCAATCACGCTGGGCGGCACGCGCTTTGGCGAATGCCTTCTCGGCATCCTCGGCGGTCGCGACGGGGATGGTGGTCAGCGGCTTGCCGGTGAAGACCTCGTCGATGACCCGGGTCGGCCGGGCGTCGATGTCGTCGATGGCGGCCAGTTGGCGCAGACGATCGAAAACCTGCGCTGACGGTGTGGGCATGCTGGCTCTCCTGAGTCGGTCGCGGATGCGCGGTATTTTGCGGTACCGGCGGTCTCGGTAACACTACGCGACAGCTCGCGGCTGCCATAGATCAAGCTTTTTACAAATTGAGCGATATGTCAATGAATTGGGCAAAATTACCCACTTCGTCTGCCCTGGGGCGGCCATCGGGGTGATTCGACCGTCGAGATACCCGGGCTACCGGTTGATCCTGTATCCACGGCGCACTTGTTCGAGTGCGGTACGCCGTGACGTCAGGGTCAATGATTCTGGGCGCAGGAATCGAGTCGACCCCGCATCCTGGGCGCAATTGTGCGAGTAGACCTCGGCGAGGACGCACCTTCAACCGCGCCAACGCACCGCCCTGCCGAATTTCTCTCACTGGAAGTCCCGGGACTTGGCCGCCACCCGCAGATCGAGCCGGCCCATCCGGTCCGCGACCACTGTGACCGCCCCACTGGCGTTCTGCACGATGCCACGGACCAGCAGAGCGGGCGCCGTCTGCGCCAGTTTCCCGTGCCGGGACCACACCCCCGGTGCGCACAACACGTTGACCATGCCGGTCTCGTCCTCCAGGTTGATGAACGTGACCCCCTGCGCGGTGGCCGGACGCTGCCGGTGGGTGACCGCGCCGGCCACCACGATGCGGGTGCCGTCGGGCACCTCCAGCAGACGGTTGGCCGGCACCACGTCCAGCGCGTCCAGATCCTCCCTCAAAAACTGCGTCGGATAGCTGTCCGGCGAGATGCCCGTGGCCCACACATCGGCGGCCGCCAGTTCCAGTTCCGTCATCCCGGGCAGTGCCGGAATGCCCCCGGCCGATCCGACGCCGGGTAACCGGTCCGGACGCTCCGCGGCCGCCGCTCCGGCCGCCCACAACCCCTCCCGCCTGGTGATGCCGAAACAGCCCAACGCCCCGGCGGTGGCCAGCGCCTCGGCCTGCGGCACGGACAGTTGCACCCGACCGGTCAGGTCGAGCAGGGAAGCATACGGTCCGTTGGCTTTTCGTTCGTCGACGATGCGCTGCGCCAACTCGTCCCCGATATGCCGGACCGTCCCCAACCCCAGCCGCACCTCGGCGCCGTGGTTCTCGCACGTCGCATACGCCAGGCTCGCGTTCACGTCCGGCCCGTGCACCAACACCCCGTGCCGACGGGCATCTGCCACCAGCGACTGCGGCGAGTAGAAGCCCATCGGCTGAGCCCGCAGCAACGCCGCGCAGAACACCGCGGGGTGGTGCAGCTTGAACCACGACGAGGAGAACACCAGCGACGCGAAACTCAGCGCGTGGCTCTCCGGGAAGCCGAAATTGGCGAAGGCTTCGAGCTTTTCATAAATGCGCTCAGCCATGGGGCCGGTGATGCCGTGCAGTTCGCGCATGCCGTCGTAGAACCGTCCGCGCAGTTGCCGCATCCGTTCGGTGGATCGTTTCGACCCCATGGCCCGGCGCAGCTGATCAGCCTCGGCAGGAGTGAAACCGGCGCAATCGACGGCCAGTTGCATGAGCTGTTCCTGGAACAGTGGCACACCCAGCGTCCTGGTCAGCGCCGCCTCCATGGACTTGTGCTCGCACGTAGCGTCCTCCAATCCGTTGTGCCGCCGGATGTACGGGTGCACCGAGCCGCCCTGGATCGGGCCGGGACGGATCAGCGCCACCTCGACCACCAGGTCGTAGAACTTCTTGGGCTTCAGCCGCGGCAGCGTGGCCATCTGCGCCCGGGACTCCACCTGGAACACCCCCACCGAGTCGGCGCGCTGCAGCATCTCGTACACCGCAGGCTCGGACAGGTCCAGCTTGGCCAGATCCACCTCGAGACCTTTCTGTTCCCTGGCCAGATCGATCATGTAGTGCAGGGCCGAGAGCATGCCCAGGCCGAGCAGGTCGAATTTCACCAAACCGATTGCCGCACAGTCGTCTTTGTCCCACTGCAGCACGCTGCGGTTCTCCATCCGCGCCCACTCCACCGGACACACGTCCGCTATCGGACGATCACATATCACCATGCCGCCGGAGTGAATTCCCATGTGCCGCGGCAGATTCCTGATCTGCAGCGCCAGGTCGATCACCGCCTCGGGGATGTCCTCGACATCCGGGGACTCGGCCAACCCGTTCCACCTGCTGATCTGCTTGCTCCAGGCATCCTGCTGCCCCTGCGAAAACCCGAGGGCCCGAGCCATGTCCCGCACCGAACTGCGGCCGCGGTAGGTGATGACATTGGCCACCTGCGCGGCATAGTCCCGGCCGTACTTCTCGTAGACGAACTGGATGACGTTCTCGCGCAGGTCCGATTCGATGTCGATGTCGATGTCGGGTGGGCCGTCACGCGCAGGGGACAGGAACCGCTCGAACAGCAGCTCGTTGGCGACGGGGTCGACATTGGTGATCCCCAGCGCGTAGCAGACCGCCGAGTTGGCCGCCGACCCCCGGCCCTGGCACAGGATGTCGCTCTCCCGGCAGAACTCGGTGATGCTGTGCACCACCAGGAAGTAGCCCGGAAACTCCAGCTGCTCAATGATTTTCAGCTCATGCTCGATCTGCCGGTACGCCTTCTCCCGCTCCGCATCCGGCTTCCAGCCGTACCGTCGGGCCGCCCCGTCCGCCACCAACTCGCGCAGCCAACTGATCTCGGTGTGCCCTTCCGGCACGTCGAATGGTGGCAGTTTCGGTGCGATCAAACGCAATTCGAACGCACACCGCTCCCCCAGTTCGGCGGCATTCGTGACCGCACCCGGGTGGTGGGCGAACAGCCGGGCCATCTCCGCCCCCGACCGCAGGTGCGACCCACCCAGCGGAGCCAGCCAACCTTCGGCCTCATCCATCGAATTGCGCGCCCGGATGGCACCCATCGCCATCGCCAGCTTCCCTCTCGACGGCGCGGCGAAATGCGCCGCGGTGGTGGCGATGACGTCGAGACCGAACCGCGGCGCCAGCGCGGCCAGCACGGCATTGCGTTCGTCGTCGAGCGGGTGTCCGTGGTGGGTCAGTTCGATGGTCACCCGGTCGGCGCCGAACCGGTCCACCAGGTCGGTCAGCGCCTCGCCCGCAGCCTCTGCGCCACCCGTCGACAGGGCTTGGCGCACGTGCCCTTTACGGCACCCGGTGAGGATCTGCCAGTGCCCACCGGCAGCCTCGGTGAGGGTGTCCAGGTCATAACTCAGCACTCCTTTCTCCCCGCCGGCCAGATGCGCCCGGGCCAGTTCCCGGGACAACCGCCGATACCCCTCGGGCCCGCGGGCCAGCACCAGCAGATGCGGGCCCGGCGGATCCGGCAACTCGGTGCGAGGGGTGTTGCTCAGCGACAGTTCAGCACCGAAAACCGTTGCCATGTCCAGCTCTTTGGCAGCCTCGGCAAAGCGCACGACGCCGTAGAGCCCGTCGTGGTCGGTCAGCGCGATGGCCCGCAGATCCAGCCGGACGGCCTCCTCCACCAGCTCCTCGGGAGTGCTGGCGCCATCGAGGAAGCTGTACGCCGAGTGGGCGTGCAGCTCGGCGTACGGCACGGGCGTGCCCTGCCGGGCCGGGCGGTCCACCGGTCGATAGTCGCCGCGTTTGCGTGACCAGGCCGGACTGTCACCGCCATCGGCCGGCGACTCCGGAGAGGCACCGGCGACCCGCGGCTTGCCCTCGAGCACCCGCTGCATCTCCGCCCAACTCGGCGGCCCGTTGTGCCAACCCATCACTCCAGAGTATTCGAAACTTTGTTCGAATGCCAGTGTCCAGCGAGGCCTGCGCGAGGCTGCCGGCGGGCGCAGTGACGACCACGACAAGCACCAGCGTTCACCCCATGAGGCTCACAGGAGCGCGTCGCACCATGTGAATTTTGATCCGGCCACTCCGATGATTACGCATCGACCGTCGGTCAGAAAAATTGCCATATCTGCTCAACCAAACACGATGATCCATCAAACGATGCAGAAACACCCACTAAATCCGCCACAAATAGATCTTTCGGCAATTGATCATTTGTTTGCCAAAAATGCACATCCGCGACAATTTTTGCTTTCACCGACGCCTGGACCAGGCACTATGCCGATTGTGATTCACAGAAATGGCCACTTTGCTTTGCCATTCGCGCGCATACTCAGCTCACACTGACAACTTCAGAGCCCAGCGAGGTCGTTATGACGGTCCAGGAAATCCATCCGGTTCGCACTCACGGCGTCGATACCGAATATCTTCATGATCCAGGCAAGCATTCCCATGCCCGGCCACCAATTTCGATGGCGTGCTGGCGCACGATCTTTCTTACCGGCTTCAGCACCGCGCTTTTCGCCTACGCCGGGCTTCCTGTCGCGGCGGCCAGTCCGGAATCCTCCACCCCGGAAGCGTCGAGCACCGAGTCGTCACATGCGGTGCGGCACGATCAAAAATCGGCACTGAGGGCGACGAGTGGCCGGCCAGCTCATCGCCCACGCCCCAAGGCGACGACGTCGCGCCCAGCGTCCGCGACCCCGGTCAGCGCCACCGCCGACACCACCGCGTCCGGCGCAGCCGCTGTCAGCGCCCCGAAATCCGTTGATACGCAGCCAGAAGTCACGACCAACGTCGTCACGACACTTTCCGATGCGCCACGCTCGCCGTTACGCAGACCGGCCATCCCGGCAGACTCGAACTTCCTCATGGCCCTTGTCGACGCCGTGCGCCGCGAACTCTGGCACCCGCGCCGTGCCACGACCACGACGCCCCAATCCACCGCCAGCCTGACGACGACCACCAGCCCGACCACCGACGTCACCACCGCCGTCAGCACAAAGGGCCCAGTGGCGACTACGGCCGTGCTCACCAACCCGGTGGCGGTCAATGACAGTTTCTCGGGCACCGCCAACACCCCCATCACCGGCAATGTCCAGACCAACGACATCGCACCGTCGAGCAAGCCTTTGACCACAAAGCTCGTGACCGGCCCGGTGAGCGGCACCCTGGTCCTCAATACCAACGGCACATTCACCTACACACCGGCCGCCAACTTCTCCGGGACGGACACGTTCACCTACATGGACAACGTCGCCTCCCGCAAGAGCGGCGTCGCGACGGTGACACTCACCGTCGTCCCCGCGCCCCAACCACCCGCGCCGACGACGCTGCCGATCGTCGGGGTTCAAGGCATCAACCAATGGGATGGTCTGACACAGAGCCAGGTCACCTCGGCCCTCGCGGCCGCGAAAGCGGCGGGCGCGACGCAGGTCCGGATGACGATCAGCTGGGCGATCGTCGAGCGGAACAAGGGCACCTACGACTGGTCGACCATCGATCCGGTCCTCAACAACATCCTGAATGCCGGAATGACACCCATGGCCGTGGTGTACGACACGCCGCTGTGGCTGTCGAACACCACCAATCCGCACACCCCTCCGGCCAATGCGACCCAGGACGCCCAATTCGGCCAATTCGCGGCGGCCGTGGCCCAGCGCTACGCCGGCAAGATCACGACGTTCGAGATCTGGAACGAGCAGAACATCACCCAGTTCTGGCCGAATCCGGATCCGGCCAGATACACGGCGGTACTCAAGGCGGCCTACACCGCGATCAAGAACGTCGCTCCGAACGACCGCGTGATCGTCGGCGGCTTGGCTCCTGACCCCACCGGCATTCCCGGCACCATCGCCTACATCAACGGCATGTACGCGGCCGGCGCCAAGGGCTACTTCGACGAAATGACCTACCACGACTACTTCCAACCGTGGCCCGTGGTCATCGACCCGCTCGCGGCGATTCACGACGTCATGGTCGCCAATGGAGATGGGGGCAAGCAGATCTGGATCACCGAAGCGGGCGCGCCGACCGGCACCTCGTCGATCTCCGAAACCCAGCAGCAGCAGGCAGACACCATCACGACGCTGCTGAAGCAGGCCCAGCAGTACAGCTACATCGGCCCCATCTACTTCTACGAAATCATGGACAACGGCACCAACCTCGCCAATCCGGAGAACAACTTCGGGCTGATCACCCAGGCGGGGGTACCGAAACTCGCCTACACGGCGTTGAAGAACTTCATGACCGCGGCGAGTGCGACAACTGCCGCGTGACGAACCGATCGCAGAAGTCCCCGGGACCTCGAGCGGCCGCCGTGCGACGAGATCGCCGACGGCGTCGGAAGAGTTCGATCTCGCTCAGCCGGTGAAGTCGATCCGAACCGATACCGGCGTCGTTTCCAACGCCTTCACCAGCTTGGCCCCCAGACGTCCGAATTTCCGGCCACGTTCGATCACATCGTCGTCAGGCCTGAAGTTCGCAATTCCGGAGCGCCACCGATCCCCCTGGCGCACACGGATATTCGGGTTTTCGAGGATGTTGGTACCCCAACCGGACCGGGTACCGTGCTGGCAGATCAGCCAGGCACCTGCATCGTCGAACTGAGCAGATACGGGGACGCGACGCAGCTGCCCGGTCTTACGGCCAATGGTCTCGAGCTCTGTGGCCAACGCAGTGCGCACGCCGAGTCCGGTCAGCCCCTTCACCATTGGATTCAGCACATAGCGGCCGATCGCTCGTTCCCTTCGGAACTTTCGCAACGTCTTGTCCTGGTTGGCATTCGTCATGACCGTCTCCGTCGTCAAGGCGCTCGGCCACCTGATCGGTGAGCGCAAGCCAAGCTTAGTAGACCGATCGGTATACATCAACGGGATGCCGTCCATCAAAAGTCGTCAGGCACACCTGGAGCGACCGGCCAACCGAATGCGATTGCCGCCCGGTGCACAGAACCTGGGGTGAGCTCTTCGACAAGACCCGCGTTCACCAGCGCCTGGAGGTTCACGGCGCCGAGGTAGATGCCACCCAGATCGCGCACCGAGATGGCGATATCGCCCGGTGCCGTGGTGGTTTCGCAGTCAGCACCGTCCGGTCCGCCGCGCAGACGCCACCGGCCGGTGTTCCATGGGCAGAACTCGTCGGTGACGTCCAGCACCACATCGACGGGTGTGGCGTAGCTGCGCAACGCGAGTGCGCGACACACGTCGACCAGCCGCACGTAGATACCGTCCCTGACTTGGCACGCGAGGGCACGCTGGTCGGCCACCAAGCTGCGGAGCGGCTCATCGACCGCTGCACCGTCGTAAACGACGGTCCTGACCAGGTCCATATCCAGGAGGTAGCGCCAAAGCTGCGCATACGCACGAGGATTGGTGGCGAGCACCTCTTGGATCTGGAGTTCGCTGTTGGGTTGGCCGCGGTCCGTCCAGCTGTTCTTCGGCCGGTAAATGGCGAATCCGCTGACGGTGCCGTCGGCCTCGCGATGCAGGAGGAAGCGAATCTTGCCGGCCTCCTTGCGCCGTTCCTCGCTGTCGTGGATCCAGTGGCCCCACCACGGTCCCGGGCGCTCCATCAAACCCGGGCGCTGCACCATGACTCGCCGATGAACCTCGGGCGCACTGGCCATCAACGTCTCGGCGTCGACGTGGTCAACCGAGCCGTCGCCGAACTGGGCCTCCGGGCGGAAGCCCAGTTCGCGGACCTGACCGGACAGCTCCGCAACCGGCACCGCCATGCCGTAGCCGAAGCGCCCGTAGATTGCGGACTCCGACGCGTACAGCATGGCCAGCGCCTCGGTGCCCCGCACTCGGATGTCATCGAGTTGGTGGCGCATCATCGCGGTGAGCAGGCCGCGGCGTCGATGGCTGGGCGACACCGTGACGGCAGTGACGGCGGCCACCGGAGCGGTGCCGCCACCGGGCAGCACCACGTGCTTACCGAAAGCTCCTGCGGTGGATACCCAACGGGTGCCGTCATGGAATCCGAACATGCGGTCGTAGTCCGTGAAGGCACGAGCCAGGTCGATCTCGTCCTGACGCGGATCCTGCAGGAACACCTCGTACGACGCGGCTGCGAACGCGTCGTAATCATCGCTGTCGCTGACAGCGCGCAGCGTCAAATCGGTCATGTACCAACGGGTATCACGAAGGCACCTGGAGAGTCATCCGATTATTTCCGAGTTCGAGCGAAACATGAACGCCGCCAACCGATCAGCTTTCGATTGCGCCGGCGCCAGAGCCCGAACCACGACACCAAAATGAGCCGCTACCGCGATCGCGGAGTACGGCATCGTCCGGGCCTCTTCGAACTGGCATAGCTGCTGCGATGTGGATACCCGCGGTGAAACCCGGCAAACCGTCGGGTGACCTGCCCGATCGGGTAGGTAGCGACCTACCCACGCGCACATTGGTCCGAGCGACGGCACACCGTAGGCTGGGCGTGTTACCTGGATCACAGGATGAGGAATGGGTCGGGTGAGACTCGATGTGATGGCGCCCGCGCAGATCGCGGCGACGACGGCGGCGACCGCTCCGCCGACTCGGCTGTTGAAATTTCATGCCCCGGAGATCGTGTTCGGCATCGACTCGATGGCGGAGGCCGCATACGCCGCGGTCCGCCTGGGCGGGCTGCGGCCGATGCTGGTCACCGACCCCGGCCTGATCGAGGCCGGCTGGGTGGCCGAGCTGGTCGGGCACCTACGTGCCCAGTGCGTCGAGGCGCACGTGTGGAGTGCTCTGACGCCGAACCCCAAAGATCACGAGGTGACTGCAGGCCACGAGTTCTACCGGTCGCACGGCTGCGATGTGCTCATTGCTCTGGGCGGCGGCTCGGTGATCGACGCCGCCAAAGGCGTAGCGATCCTGGCGGCCAATGGCGGACACATCCTCGACTACGCCGGAGTCGACAAGGCGACCGCGCCGATTCCGCCACTGGTGGTGCTGCCGTCCACGTCGGGCACCGGCGCCGACGTCTCACAGTTCTGCATCGTCACCGACACGACCCACAACACCAAGATCACCATCTTGGGCCGTGCCCTGGTCCCCGACATCACCGTCATCGATCCCCGCCTGCTCACCACCATGCCCGAATGGCTCAATGCGGCAACGGGTCTGGACGCGCTGACGCACGGCATCGAGGCGTTTGTATCGCTCGGGCACAACCAGCTGACCGACCATCACGCACTGCGGTCGGTCGTGATGGTCACCGAAAACCTGGTCAGCACCATCGAGCGACCGCAGGACATGCCGGCCCGGGTGCTGATGGCCCAAGCCGCATTGGAAGCGGGTCTCGCGTTCACCAACGCCATCCTGGGAGCCGCGCACGCCATGAGCCATCAGGTCGGTGGGCTCCTCGACTTGCCGCACGGCGTCATCAACGGCGTGCTGCTACCCCACGTGGTGCGGTTCAACGCCGAGGCCGATCCGGCTCCTTTCGCCACCATCGCCACTTGCCTCGGGATCGCCGACAAGCGCGCTCCGGAGCTGGAATCCGCACTGGCACTTGCTGATCGACTCCAGGAGCTGGCCAGGCAGGTCGGCGTGCCGCGCGGGCTGGCCGAGTTGGGAGTGCGCGACGTCGATGTTCCGGTGTTGGCCCACAACGCTCTTCAGGATGCGTGCCTGACCACCAACCCCCGCCCCATCGACGATGCGCAGCTGCGCGCGCTGTTCCGGGCTGCGCTATGACAACCTTGCCCGGCAACCCGGTGGTCCCGCGACGCGCCGCCGTCCCGGATCTGGATCAG
Source organism: Mycobacterium sp. ST-F2 (assembly GCF_001905655.1). Classification (GTDB taxonomy): domain Bacteria; phylum Actinomycetota; class Actinomycetes; order Mycobacteriales; family Mycobacteriaceae; genus Mycobacterium. The sequence continues at coordinate 74,407 of NZ_JMHT01000002.1, read as the reverse complement.
CTCACGGGTGTGCGTTCCGGCAAAGGCACGTTCTATCCCGAGTTCCGGGTGGCGGCGCAACGCACCGAACGGGTGGTCGCCGCGCTCGACGCCATCTCGCGTGCTCTGGTTCAGACCGTCAACGGACCCGAGAATCTGGTCCGGGCCGTCGCCGAGGCAGCCCGTACCCACCTCGGTGCCGAATGGGTGCTGTTGGCGCTGGCGGACGGTGCTCTGCCGGAGGCGCGACCCCGTCACCTCATCCTGGACGCCGATGGGCACGCATACTCCTTCGAAGGCCTGTCGGGCACCAAACATCCGGTACCGCACCTTCCGGATGCGGTCCTGAACCGGCTCAACGACGTCCTGCGCGGTCAGCTTGCCCAGTTCCGTGTACCGGTGATCGAAAGCCACCACTCACATGTCCCGATCGAACTCGACGGCGGGGTCGTCGGGGCGTTCGCGGCCTGGACGCCGCCGCACCGGCTCCTCGACGGTATCGACGAGGCGGTGATGCGGATTCTCGCCAGCCAGACTGCGGTGGCGCTACAGAACTGTGAACTGTTCCAGCGTTCGCAAACCCTGCTGGCGCAGTCGGAGGCACGCAACGCACAGTTGCTGGCGACGCAACGGGAACTCGGTGCGGCACAACGCCATCAGGTGCTGGACTCCGAGCGGCACCGCATCGCACGGGAACTGCATGACAGCGTCGCGCAGACGGTCTTGTCGGCGGGCATGCAGATCGAGGTGTGCCGTAGCGAGGTCGAATCACGTTCCGGCCCAGCAAGTCTGGTCGAACGGCTGGACACGGCCAAAGCACTGACCCGGTCAGCGGTCGACCAACTGCGGTCGGCCATTTATGCGCTCAATCATTCCTCCGATGCCGATCGGTCCAGCCTGCCCGAGCTGCTCGAACAGCTCGCCACGGTGCACATGCCAAAAGACCTGCGGGTGACGCTGCGGGTCGACGGCGGTGTCGCCGAATTGCCCAGCGCGGTCGAACGCAGCCTGCTCCGGATCGCCGGTGAGGCGCTGTTCAACACCGCGATGCACGGCCGCGCCTCACGGGCCATCGTGCGCTTGAGCTACCGCGCCGCCGGCGTCACCCTGTCGGTGTCCGACGACGGCATCGGCGACCCCGACAAGATCCGGCTGATGCTTCGACTGGCCGACGTCGCCGACCTCGATGGGCATCATCGAGGCCTGGCGAACATGCTGGCACGCTGCCGGGAATACGGCGGGACCTTCACGGTCGGCCGGTCTCGCATCGGCGGCGTGCGGGTTGTCGCCACCATCCCGCGGGCCCCAGAAGAAGCTCCGCGCGAAGGAGTTGTGCCATGACCGTTGACACCGGTACCGGGACCATCCGCCTTGCGCTGGTGGACGACCATGCCATCCTCCGACAGGGCCTGCGGTCACTACTGGAACGCGAGCATGATCTCGTCGTGGTCGGCGAAGCCTCCAGCGAGCCCGAAGCAGTCGCCATGGTCGCGGCGACGCGACCCGATGTGGTGCTGGTCGATCTCAAGCTGTCAGCGGGGTCGGACTTCGAGGGATTGTCCTTGTGTACCAAGCTCTCTGGAGCTCACCCCGACGTCGGGCTGCTCGTCCTGACCACGTTCCTCGATGAGGACCTCGTGGTCCGTGCGGTGCATGCCGGAGCGCGCGGCTACGTGGTCAAGGACGTCGACACCACAGAACTGGTGCGGGCGATCCGTGCGATCTCCGTCGGGCAGAGCGCGTTCGACTCGCGCAGCGCGGCCGCCGTGGTCCGCTCGATGAGTGGACGCGGCGATCATCGCGAGAAGCTCACCGACCGCGAGATGGAAGTGTTGCGGCTGCTCGCGGCGGGCCTGTCGAACCACAAGATCGGTGAGCAGCTGTACATCTCGGCTACCACCGCCAAGTTCCACATCAGCAACATCATGCGCAAACTCGACGTCAGCCGACGTGCCGAGGCCGTGTACGCGGCGAGTAAACGCGGACTGATCTAGGCCGACGATCTTCGTCGGCCTAGATCAGCTGTTGTCGATTTTCAGGTTGACCTTATGTGCTGCTACGCATTCCGGTAGTCGATGACGATGCGGCCGTCGATCTGTCCGTGCTCCATCCGCGCGAACACATCATTGATCTCATCGAGGCGCGCGCTGGTGACGGTCGGCTTGATCAGGCCCCGCGCGTAGAAGTCGAGTGCCTCGGCCATGTCTTGCCGCGTTCCGACAATCGACCCCCTGATGGTGAGTCCCTTGAGAACGATGTCGAAGATCGGTGCCGGGAAGTCGCCCGGCGGCAGTCCGTTGAACACGATGGTGCCACCGCGACGGGCCAGTGCGATCGCCTGACCGAACGCCTGCGGGTGCACGGCAGTGACCAGGACACCATGCACTCCGCCGGTGGCCTGCTGCACCGATTCGACAACGTCGGCGGTACGGGCGTTGATGGCGACCTCGGCGCCGAGTCGGGTGGCGAGCGCGAGTTTGGCATCGTCGACATCGATGGCCACCACACGTAGACCCATCGCGCGGGCGTACTGAACCGCGATATGTCCCAGCCCGCCGATGCCTGAGATCGCCACCCACTGGCCGGGCCGGGTGTCGGTGACCTTGAGACCCTTGTAGACCGTGACGCCGGCGCACAGGATCGGGGCAATCTCCAGCGGGTCGGCGCCGTCGGGGATCCGCGCGGCATAGTCAGCGTTGACCAGCATGTACGTGCCGAAGCTACCGTTCACGGAATATCCACCGTTGCGCTGACTTTCGCACAAGGTCTCCCAGCCCGTCCGGCAGTACTCGCAGCGGCCACAGGCCGACCACAGCCAGGCGTTACCGACCTTGTCTCCGACGGCGAGGTCAACCACGCCCTCGCCGAGCGCGACGACGGTGCCGTAGCCTTCATGGCCCGGCACAAACGGCGGCTGCGGCTTGACCGGCCAATCACCATGCGCGGCATGTAAATCCGTGTGGCAGACTCCGGATGTTTCGAGCTTGACCAGGGCTTCGCCAAAGCCTGGCGTCGGCAGTTGCAGGTCGTGCACCTGCAGCGGCATGCCGAAGTCGGTCACGACCGCAGCCTGCATGGTGTCGGCATGTCCCGCCACAGTTTCAGTGGCCAGAGTCTGTGTCATCGATTCACTCCATTCGTGAGAATTGGTCCGGAAGAGGGTTTGAGGTTCTGGTTGGCGCAAAGCTGATAGCACACAACGCTATTGACAGCGATGCGCCGCCGCATGCCCCGATCGGACCGACTCCCGGACCCGCCCGGGCGGGTCGCGTACTACCCATTCGGACAGGGCCGTCGGGCGCCGGCCGAACGATCCAGGACGGACGAAGCGTTGCGCAAAGGCGCCACCCTGACGTCGCTCACCCGCCATGATGAGTGCCGTACCCAGACACTGCGAAGGCGGATCACGTGGCAACGAGCGAACATCCGAAGGGCACCGGTACGGGCACCAGGCCCGAAAGCCGCGGCCTCATGCAATCCCTGACCGCACTGTGTGTCCGCTACGTCGAACGCCTGATGCCCGACCCGTACCTGTTCGCCGTCATCCTGACCGTTCTGGTCGCCGCGATGGTCGCCCTTCTGGTGCACGGCGCCACGCCCAGCGGCATGCTCAAGGCCTGGTACAGCGGTGTGTGGGGATCGCAGAACATCTTCACGTTCGCCTTCCAGATGGTGCTGATCCTCGTGACGGGCTACACGCTCGCCGAGGCGCCCGTCCTCAAGCGGGCCATCGTCCACATCGCGAGCAAGCCGAACAACCAGGTGCAGGGCGCCCTCCTCTGTTTCAGCGTCAGCGCCGTGCTGTCCCTGCTGAACTGGGGGCTGGGACTGGTCGCCGGCGCGCTGGTCGCCCGGCAGGTCGCAAAGCGTTTCACCGACGCGCATTTCGGCTACCTCATCGCGGCGGCGTTCATGGGCTTCATCGTCTGGACACAGGGACTGTCGTCATCGATCGCGCTGGCCAACACCGACAGCGGCAGCCCGATCAACGTGATCCACAAGCTGACCGGTATCACTGTTCCGTTGAGCCAGACCATCTTCCAGCCCTACAGCTGGCTGTCGGCCATCGTCGTCCTGGCGGTGCTCGCGCTGGCGGTCTGGCGCATGGCGCCGACGCAGAGCCTGGCGCCCGACCCGGCGGTCTTCGAGGACGAAAACCAGCCGGACAGCGGAGCTGCGGCAGGATTGCCGGCTCCGCCGGCGCCAGGCAAGAAGACCTTTGCCGAATGGCTCGAGAATCTCTGGATCCTCAACGTTCTCGTATTCGCCGCGGGCATGGCCTATTTCGTGATGAGCGGGTTCGCCCTGAACATCTCGTCGATGATCATGCTGTTCACGATCACCAGCGCACTGCTGCACCGCACTCCGATCCGATTCATCCGAGCGTTCACCGGAGCCGCCAAAGTCTCGGGTCCGTTGCTTCTGCAGTACCCGCTGTACGGCGGTCTGGTCGGCCTGTTGGGTTATCAGGCGACGAAGGCAGACAAGCCGCTACAGACGCTGCTGGCCGAGGCGCTGGTCAACGGCGCGACCGAACACGCGCTGCCGTTCCTGACCTTCATCGGCTCCCTGATCATCAGCCTGTTCGTCCCGTCCGGCGGTGGGCACTGGGCGGTGCAGGGCCCGATCGCGGTCGACTCGGCGGTGGCGATCGGTCAGCATTCGCCGGCGTACCTGGGGTTGATCTCGATGGCCGTGGCCGTCGGCGAGGGCGTCGCGAACATGATCCAGCCGTTCTGGCTGTTGCCGCTGCTGGCGATCGCGAAGCTGAATGTCCGTCAGGTGATGGGCTTTACGGTCGTCGCGTTCCTGATCGGGACGGTGGTGTTGGGTGCCACCATGCTCATCGCGCCCTACGTGATCTGAGGTGGCGGCGTGCCCGTTCCGCCACCCAGCTCCCTCATGAATTGAGCCAGCTCTGTCCGGCTGTTCAGGCCGAGTTGGGTGCAGCACCGGTAGACGTTTCCTTCGACGGTACGCACCGACAGCGTCAGCTCCTCGGCGATCTGCTTGTTCTGCATACCGCGGGCAACGAGTTCGGCGATCTCGCGTTGCCGATTGGTCAGCGGCAACGGCACAGCCGTCGTGCGGGTGGCCGGAGTGGTGGCGCCGCAGTCGGCGATGAGCCTGCTCGCCCGGGCAGCGGCCGTCAACGCGGTGCCCCGCTGCTGATGCCTGCGATAGGCCGCTGCGGCCTGCGCGGATGCGTCAGCGGCGCAGATGCGGTCGCCGATCGCTTCGAATTCTGTTGATATTGCCGCCAATTCGCCGGCATCGTGTTTCGCGAGCGCCGCAGCCCAGCGCGCCCCCAGGACAGCTCGGGGACTCTGCACCTGGTCCGCCAGCTCAGCCAGTCGTGGTGCCTGCCGAATATCGCCGAACTGTACAAGTGACTGCCGGCAGCGCACCTCCCACGCGAGTTGACCGTTTACCCGCGCACGCTCAGCACCGTCCTCGGCGGCAGCGCGCGCCTGCGCAAGCCGACCGGAGGCGGCAGCCGCCCACGCTGCAGCCAGCCGCGCACACGGGTCCAGGAAAGCGAACGCCGGGTGACGGTGACGGTCCACCATGGCAGAGACTCTGGCGATCTCATCGACATCACCCAGGTAAGTGACCGCTTCCAGGTAGATGAGCAAAAAGCAGTAGTGCACCCCGATTCTCGCCCCGGTCGTCGCGGATTCGGCCAGAGCGTGCCGCAGCCGGGAATGAGCTGCGCGCACGTCTCCGGCGCCAAGTGACGCCAGTGCGCTGATCGCGGCAGCGATGCTCCGGAACACGCCGGGCACATCGCCCCACTCGGGCTCGGCCCGCTTGGCAAGGGTCTGAGCGCGCTCGATTTCGCCGGACAGCACCAGCGCCTGAACTGCAGCCAGCGTCGAGGCCGGCGCTTGCAGCGCCGCGGACGGCCACGCGGTCGTTGCGGCGGCCACGTCGGCAGCCGCGACCGCGCCTTCGGGTTGCCCGAGATCGCCGAAGGCGATCGTCATGGCCCACGCGAGCATCAGGGTCGGCATATCGCCGAGGCGCTCGCGGTCGATTCCCGAGCCGATCGCGACGGCCTCTGATGGCCGCGCCGCCATGGCCAACTGCATGGCGCGGAACGCCTCCGCCTGCGCGATGGACTCGGGCGACGACCCGCACAGCGTTTCGTCGATGATCCGCCATGAGGCGTCCGGCTGGGCCAGCGGCCACAGCAAGTTGGCTGCTCGCAGTTGTCCGACGACCGACCCGAGCACGTCGGGAAGAGGCTCGCTCGCCAGTTGGTCCAGAATCTCCAGCGCCCGCCCCGGTGTCTCCGAATGCATCAGGGTGTGCGCGAGCAGGAGCCGAGCCTCGGGACCGGCGCCAGAGTGCACCGCGGCCTCGGCGAAGCGGCTCGTCAAGCCGATGTCATGGCGGGTGTACGCCACCTGCGCGGCGCGCATGAGGACACCGATATCGGGCTGCAGGTCGGACTGCAGCCACAGCCGTCCCACCCGTACCGGGTCGACCACGGCGTCCACGGTCGTCGTATCGGTCATCGCTGAAACGATCTGCCCACTGAGGCGTGCCAACCGCACCGACCCCATGCGCCCCCGTCGGGCTTCGCCGTACAGCGGATGCCCGACACGGGCCCGCGGTACCCCGACGCCAGGTGGTGACACGGTGATCAACCCGCGCTGTTCGCAGTATTCGATGGCGCTGCTGTCGGCGAGCCGGGTGAGGTACTCCAGCTCCAGGGGTTCGGCGATCGCGACGATGTCGATGACCTCACCAGCGGCATCACCGATCGCGCCGATCTGGCTGTCGATGAGCTCCAACAGCGACCCGGTGACGGTGATGGGGCCCGCCCATTGCCACCCGTCAGGGCCGGCCACCAGCCGCTGCGCATCGATCTCCTGGATCACGAGCTGTCGAAGGAACAGCGCGTTGCCAAATGTCATGTGCCACATGCGTGCCGCACATGAGGGCTCGACCGGACCCCCGAGGACACGCTCGAGCAGACTGTCGGATTGCGGCCTCGACAGCGCCTGCAAATCGATGCGCGGCAGCGAGACGTCTTTCCACAGTGCGGTGATCACGTCGGGAGTGTGCGTACCACTGCGCAGGGTCACGATGACCGTTGCCGCCCGGCGCACGACGATCTGATGGATCACGTACGCAGACAGGTCATCGAGCAGATGAGCGTCGTCCACCAACACCAAAACCGGTCCGCCTTGCGGTGAATCGGTGATCGCCGCGATCACGTCGCTGACGATCCGCAACGGCTGGCTGTCGATCGAGGATGCCCACTGCGCCAGAGCACCCAACGGGATCGGTTGGGCCGCAGCCGTTCCCGCTATCCACCGCACGGCCCAGCCCAACTTTGCCGCGTCGGCGCCCGCTTCACGGGCCAACCTTGTCTTGCCGACCCCGGCGTGACCCGCGATCACGATGCCGGCGCCGTCGGCCCTGCCGTCCAGTGTCGCCGCCACGACGTTGAGTTCTTCGGCTCGTCCCGTCAGCGGCCAGAGGGCGGTTGCCCCTCTGGCGCGCGATGCCAGGCCGACATCACGCTCGGTGGGCACAGGATCGCCGGCGTTCAGCACGGCAGTTCGTCCGGACATGCGCGGATGTCGTCACGGCACGTGCAGGTGGCTGACCATCGACTGCCTGGACTGCGATAGCAGGGCAGCCAACTTTGCCTCGGCGAGCTGGAAAAAGCCGGCGAGGGCCGCCGGTTCGACATCGACATACTCACAAATGGCGTCTGCGGGAACACCGGCATCACGCAGGCGCAATGCCAAGGAATACGGCAGCGGTAGTTGGCGCAACGCCTGTTCGTGTGCGCCCAAGTCAAGAGCCATGCCGTCAGCGTGCGCTCGGGACAGCGCAGCGGGATGAGTAATTCACTACTCAAACTCCACTGCCCCCGGGGCGCATGGACGCGCCCGACGACAACGCCGGTGATCATGCGATCAAAAAAACCATAAATAACCGGGTCCGGACATCAGCCAAACGGATGAGATTTCGCCGGCGTCAAATATATCGGCGACCGACAAGCCCTCACCGGTGTGGCAGGACAGCACGGTTTTCCAACGGTCCGCAGCGGACGTCGAATCGCTCGCGCACGGTGTCGAGAGCTTGGCGGTGGTGTGCGCGCTCGCGGCGGTGAGTGGCCATGAATCGCGCGGTGGCCAACAGGCGCCGCGGCAGCGGGTACCAGCGATCGAAATCCAGTCCGCAATCCGCGAACACCTTTGCGGGGACCGCGTCAAAGATCAAACTCAGGTTGTAGTGCGCGAGCGAGACCATCGCGTACGGAAGAACGTTCTGTCCTTTCCGTTGCAGCTCTTGCCAATCCAACTCGTACAGCGGGACGCTCGTCAGCTTGTCCAGGAACAGCAGATGCGTCAGGAAGTAGCCCATGAATGCCGGCAGATGCAGCGCAGCAGACCGGGTATTCAACGACAGCACGCGACCACTGTCGGAGACATACGGCTCGTACGGTTGCGGAACGCGCCCCAGATAGCCGGTGCAGTTGATGATCCAGCTACCGGCTTGGATGGTTCTGGTTGCGCCACTGCGTAATTGAAGTTCGACGACGTCGCCGCGGTCCACGATGTCGACGAGATGATCCATCACGATCTGGTTGACGCCGGCCGCGATGGTGGCGCTCTCCTCTTCGGAGAGCACGCCCAGCAGGAAGTGCGGCGCTCGCGGCGTCGGCGACACTCCATAGTCGGCGCGGAGCTGGTCTGCTGTCGCACCTTCATTGCTGCCGTCGAATGCCAGAGCCGTGCCACGCAGCGCAGTGCTCGGCAACGAACCACGCACCCAGCGCGCGGCGCCACGCAGGTAAAACTTGTTGCGGTCGGCGAAGAACGTCCCCGAACCGGCCAGCAGGTTCACCTCACGTCCCGGATAAGCCGTGATCAACGCGTGGGCGGTATCCATCGCGGTCTTGCCGCCGCCGATGACCCACACGGGAGCGGTACTGTCCGCGATGGCTCCGCTGCGGACATCGCAGTAGTCGGGCGAAACCGACTGCACGCGTGTGCTTGTCACCGGCAGCGGTTGATTCGGCATGACGCCGATGCCATACGCCTTGACCGCCCGTTCGGCCGTGATGACGGTCCGCTGATCATCCGAGGATCGACAGGTGAGCCGAACGACGCCGTCGGCCTCGTCGGTGGATTCCAGTGTCCACCCGAAGTACTCGTCGACCTGCACCCGCTGCTTGATGACGTCGAGACAGTGTTGAAAGTGGTCGAGCACTTCGGCCTTGGTCGCCAGGTGCGAAGGGTCCTTACCGAAAGTCCATTCGATGTTCCCCGCGGTGAAGAACGGGTGCGGCTGGTGCAGCCGAACGTACGGATAGGTGTCGACCCACATGCCGCCCACGCGTGGTCTGCTGTCTACCAAGGCAATCCGCTGGCTGCCGGATAGGTATTGACTGGCAACGAACAGTGCATTGAGGCCGGCGATGCCCGCGCCGACGACACAGAGGTCGTATGTCTGATTCGAGGGACTGTTCACGTCTACACCTCCGATAGCGGCGTGGTCACGCCGTAATCGTCGTCGGTCTCTGGCGCGACGGATTGAGTAGTGCGGTACGCAATTTTTCCGGCGGGGCGCTTGGGCGCCAGTTCACTCGTATTCGACGGGCAGCACTCCGCGTTCGACGGCACTGACCGGTGCGGCACGGTCGGCTTCGGTCTGGTCGGCGTAGCGGCGGGCGAAACCGCTCAGCGACTTGCTCACACGGTCGGAACGACCGAGATAACCGGCAATCATCGATGCGCCGCTGGTCCTGACACCGGGTACCGCCTGCGCCCCATCTGCGGGCTGGTCATCACACCGACCGCGGTGGGAATCAGCAACGCGCATCCCCACGGCACGGCCACCCAGAACGGCCAGAAATAGCCGGTGCCGGTAGTGAGCCAGATTGCGAGGCACAAGAGGTTCACCGCGACCCACGGCATCCACATGATGGCAACCCATTGCGGAATCCTGTGCTTCCGTTGCCGTTTCGGCTCAGGACGGTCATGCGACGGCGGCAGGTCGGAAACGATCTCGGTGAGTTCGCCGCGGGTCTGCGCCTGGTAGAGCTGCTGCAGGCGCGTGTCGTATTCGGCCAGTGTCAGCCGGCCGTCGGTGACGGCACGGCTGAGCCTGCCAGCAATGACGTCGCGGTCAGCGTCACCGACACGGATGCGATCGTCGAGGGTGTCGGTGGTGCCACCGGTACGCATCGATGGCCCGAGCGGGAAGTCCTCATGGTGGTACATGGTTCAACTCCATTCGCCATAACGGTGTTATGGACATTCATAACACCGTTATGGCCACGTGGCAAGGCCTCACACAGAACTGCGCCACACGGACGTCCATGTGGCGCAGCTCGGTAACGACCAAGGCCTCGACGAGCCTGGGTACCCGCAGCTGAGCCGCGCCAAACATGTTATTTGCCACACCGTCTGAACGGCGTTGTCCTGCCGTTTTGGTGGGGCGGGACGCAGAAGCGTCGTTAGTATTTGGATTGTCGGCTCACGCGTGTGAGCCCCTCGGAGGTGACAATGACGGGCCAGCCAGTTCAGGGCAGCGGCAATCCTGCCGCGGCGAGTTGCACGGTCGAACAGAGCCAGATCGGCGCGGTTAGCGTGGTGACGGTGTCGGGGACGGTGGACATGCTCACCGCTCCGCAGCTGGAGGCCGCGCTGAGCCCGGCGGCGGTCGGCGCGGCCGACGCGGTCGTCGTCGATTTGAGCGCCGTGGATTTCCTGGCGTCGGCCGGCATGGGCGTGCTGGTGGCCGCGCATGCGGAATTGGCACCGGCGGTCCGGCTCGTCGTCGTCGCCGACGGTCCCACCACGAGCCGGCCGCTCAAGCTGGTCGGCATCGCCGATCTGATCGAGCTGTTCGTCACGCTGGACGAAGCGCTTGCGGCGGTCGCCACCTAGGGCGGTCGATGTCGGACGGAAGAAGGCGGACAGAAGGTAGGTCGAGCAGGTTCATATGACGGATCCGGACCAGTCGAGCAGCGGGGCGCGTTTCAGCAAGGTGGACGTGGTGGCCATCCCCGAACATGCCGCATCCATCCGTCAGGAATTCGCCACCTGGTTGGCTGAACATTTCGCCCTGGACCGGGTGAAGGCCAGCGATATCGTGCTCGCCGTCAACGAGGCCTTGGCCAACGCGGTCGAAGCCGCCTACGCGGACGCACCCGAGCCGGGTGTCATGCACGTTCGCGCCGACTTCGACCGCGCGTCGGCGCTGCTCACCGTGACCGTGACAGACGAAGGCACGTGGCGCCCCGCCGCAGCGCAGTACGCGAATTCGGCACGCGGCCGCGGTATCCCGCTGATGCGAGCACTCACCGATCGTGCGTCGATCGAGCCCACCGAAGCCGGAACCCGGGTGCTCTTGCAATGGGATGACATCGCCGCCGCGGCCGCCTGACCGTCACGACTGCGGTAGCCGCACCACCTGAACGAAGAACTCGTCGATCTCCCGCACGGCTTTCATGAACTGATCGAGATCGACGGGCTTGGTCACGTAGGCGTTCGCATGCAACTTGTAGCTGCGCAAGATGTCTTCCTCGGCCGACGACGTGGTCAGGACGACAACCGGTATGTGAGACAGGTCGGAGTCGGACTTGATCACCTCCAGCAGTTGCCGGCCGTCATATTTCGGCAGATTCAGGTCGAGCAGGATCAGGTCCGGGGTCGGGGCATCCGCATGGACGCCGCGCCGGTAGAGAAAATCCAGACCTTCTTGACCGTCGCGGGCCACATGCAGGGTGTTCTTGATCTTGTTGTCCGCGAACGCTTCACGGGTGATCAACTCGTCCCCCGGGTCGTCCTCGACCAACAGGATGTCCACCACTCGGCCGGCTGACGACGCGTTCATGGGTGACTTCCTTCCGGCTGCTCGAATGCGATGACGTTCGGTTCGGTGGTCGGGGTGGCCGGCAATGTGAACACGAACCGCGTGCCATCGGTGTACGAGGTGTCGATCCCGATGGTGCCGCCGTGATGTTCGACGATCTTCTTGCACAAGGCCAAGCCGATGCCGGTACCGCTGTAGGCATCACGGCCGTGCAACCGCTGAAAGATCACGAACACCTTGTCCACAAACTCTTCGGCAATCCCAATACCGTTGTCCGTGACCGTGAATACCCAATCGTCGGCATCTTCACCCGTTCCGGGTGTGCAGTCGATCACGATCCGGGGCGCGAGACCCTCTCGCCGGAACTTCACCGCGTTACCGATCAGGTTCTGCCACAACATCGTGAGGAGGGTGGGGTCGCCGTCGACCCGCGGCAGGCCGGCGGGCGGCAGCAGCACTTCGGCTCCCGACTCGGTGATCGAGGTCGCGAGGTTCTCCATGGCCGAGGCGACAGCCTCGCCCAGATCGACTTCGGTGTGCGTGGCGTTGATCCGGCCGACGCGGGAGAAGGTGAGCAGGTCGTTGATCAGCAACTGCATGCGCTTTGCGCCGTCGACGGCGAAGTTGATGTATTCGACTCCGCGCTCGTCGAGCTGATCGCCGTACCGCTTCTCGATCAGCTGGCAGAAGGACGCAACCTTGCGCAGCGGCTCTTGCAGATCATGCGATGCGACGTAGGCGAACTGTTCGAGTTCAGCGTTGGACCGACGCAGCTCCTCGGCCTGTTCGTCGAGGGCAAGGCGGGCGAACTGGGACGCCTCGAGCTCCTCGACGATGCGCTGCCTCATCTCCTCGACGTCGACGGCAATAGCTCGAATGTCGGTGGGCCCCTGGGGAATTATGCGCTCATCGAAGTTACCCTGCGTGATCCGGCGGCACGCTGCTGCGAGTGCGCCCAAGGGACGGGTGACCGAACTCCGCACCAGCATGGCCAGGACCACCGCCATGACGACAAACGCACCGACCATGGTCGCCAGCACCCGGTCGCGCCACTGGCGTATCGAAGCCAAGCGAGCGGTGTCAGCGTCGCGCGCCTGTGCCAGGTGCGCGTTCTGGGCATCGAACAGCGCACGAAGGTAGGCGAACTCCTTCTTGCCTTCCTCATTGGTACGGCTGTCGACGACGGCCGGATGTCCCACGACGACACTGGCGATCACCGGCTGGGCGTAGGTGCTGCGCCACGTACCGGCAGCTCGCTCGATCGCGTCGAGGTCCGCGATGAGTGCCTCGCGCCCCTCCAGCAGTGATCTGAGTTTCTGCGCCGCAGCGGTTTCAGCGCGTTGTCCGTCGTCATACGGCGCCAGGAACTGGCTGTCAGCGGCACTGGCATAACCGCGGACCGCGGTTTCCTGGTCACGTAGCCCGGCCTGCAAGCGGTAGGCGGCCACGCGCGCCGGTTGCAGGTGCTCGATCAGTTCGCTTGACACCGTGTCGGTCCGGTTCATCAACAGCGCACCGCCGACCGCGCCGGAGAGCACCACCGCGCCCATCGCAGCCAGAACCAGGTTCTGCCAACCTTGCACCGTCAACTTCATCGAACCGAGCGCTCCACTCGAATGACGGCGATGTCGTCGGTGAGACCGCCGAAGGGCTCGGCCCGGGCCTCCGTCTCACTGATCAGCGCTTTGACGAACTCAGCCCCGGGCAGGCGCGCCAGTGAGCGCGCATTCGCCAGCAGTCCTTCCTCCCCGAGTCGTTCGCCGCCCTCCCCCGCAGGTCCCTCGAACAGCCCGTCCGTCAGCAGCATCAATCCGTCGCCCGGCTGCAACTGCAACCGATTGACCGGCCATTCCGTGGCTCCGAGCCCCAGTGCCGGTCCGGCGACGGGTTCGAGCCAGTCGACGGTGCCGGTGCCATGCATGAGCAGCCCGGGATGACCTGCCCGCACCACGTCGAACTGCCCGGTATCGGGCGTCAGTGCCACACTCAGCAGCGTCGCGAAAGTGCCGCGGCTGGGACGCTCGGTGGTCAGGATGCGGTCCAGCTGGCACATTCGCTCATTGCCGCGCAGACCCGCGAAAGTCAATGCACGCCAACCGATTCGCAGCGCCACGCCCAACGCGGCCTCGTCCGGCCCATGACCGGCGACGTCGCCGATCATGACGTGCACCGTGCGGTCCGGGGTCTGCACGACGTCGTAGAAGTCGCCACCGATCAGGGCGTCCCGCCGGCTCGGCAAGGACTGGGTGACGACCTCGACGCCGGGATTGTCCAGAAGCAGCGGAGAGGGCAGCAGGCCCCGCTCCAGCCGGGCATTCTCCTGGGCGCGCAGTCGACTGGCGTGCAGATCCACCGCAGTGACCTCGGCGCGCTTTCGTTCGATGGCATACAGCACCGCGCGCCGGAGCGTGTCCGGATCCACCCGGCCCTTCACCAGGTAATCCTGCGCTCCAGAGGCCATGGCGGAAACGCCGAAATGCTCGTCGTTCAAGCCGGTGAGAACGACGATCGGCACGCTCGGAGCCAGAGCACCCAAGCGATCCAGAGCGTCCACACCACCGGCGTCGGGCAGGTGCAGGTCGAGCAGCACACAATCCGGACGGATCGCGTCCAGCGCGGTCGCCGCCTGGCTCAATGTGGGAGCCCAGTGGAAGTCGATGTCGATCGCGGCGTCGGCGATCAACTCCTCGACCAGAAGGGCATCACCGCGGTCGTCTTCCACCAGCAGCAGCGACAGCGGCCTGCCCGAGGATGGCCCCGCCTTTGCAGGCGATGAGCGGCTCAGCCGTGGGTCTGTCGGCATGGACAAGTGGTCACATCCTTCACCAACGGGCCACCTACATCGTGCTGACCATATCGTTCGCCGTGCTTACCCAGCGGACGTTACCAGTTGGTACCACACCGCTTTGGACCATTGACGCTCCGCAGTTGGCTGGGCCGCGCCGGCCGCTACTCCAACTTGTCCCGGAGCTGCGCAAGGGTTTTCGCCAGCAGCCGCGACACATGCATCTGGGAGATACCGAGTTTCGCGGCGATCTGCGATTGCGTCATCGATTCGAAGAACCGCAGCACCAACACTGTTCGCTCGCGCTCGGGCAGTTCGGCCAGCAGCGGCCGGAGCGCCTCGCGCTGTTCGACCTTCTCCAACCCCGGATCGACGTCGCCCAGCGTGTCGGCCAGCGACGGCCGTTCCTCGTCACCAGCGACCTTGTCGATCGATGCGGTCTTGTACGAACTTCCGGCCATCAGACCGTCGAGCACCTCATCGCGATCGACGCCGAGCTCGGCAGCAAGTTCAGAGGGCGTGGGCGCGCGGCCGAGGCGCTGAGACATCTCGGCGGTGGCAGTCCCGATCCGCAGATGCAGTTCTTTCATCCGCCGCGGCACTTTCACCGACCAGCTGTTGTCGCGAAAGTGGCGGCGTAGCTCGCCCATGATCGTGGGAATCGCGAAAGGCGCGAATTCCGAACCTAATTCGACATCAAACCGGTTGACCGCGTTGACGAGGCCCATGCGCGCGACCTGCAGCAGATCATCGCGGGCTTCCCCCTTGCCCTCGAAGCGTCGCGCGATGTGGTCCGCCAGCGGCAAACAGCGCTCGATGATTCTGTCGCGCTGTGCGATGTAGTCAGCTGAATCTTCGGCCGTTCGTCGGAGCTGACGGAACATCTCGAGAACGTCCGCATACTCCGCCGTCACCGCTGCAGACTCACTCGTCTCGAGGTCAACGAAACACCCAGTACCTGGGTGCCGTCGACAGCCGGTTCGTCGGCGAAGGTGGACACCTCGTCGGCGAGCGAGTTGAGCACATGCCAACTGAAGGTGTCTCGCTTCACCACCTCGGTGCCGCGGCTGTCATCGACCGCGCATCGTGCCGAAGCACGAATCACCACAGCATCATTCGCCGGATCGACGACGACCCGCAGGCTCGATCCCGGCACCGCGGCACGAATGAGGCCGGTACAGGCTTCATCGACTGCCAAACGGATATCGGCGACGGCGTCCAGATCGAAATCCTCGAAGGCGGCCACGGCCGCGACGAGCGTCCGCAGGACTGCCAGGCTTTCCGCCGAGGCCGCAACGATCAGTTCAACGGACCGGTCACCGCGCGCCATGTCGCCCTGCCCCACTGCATCAACCACGTATCCTCCAGCATCCCGGTGCAGGTCACTCCACATCACGCCCTGTGTACCCATTTTCCATGGCCCTCCAAACAACGCGCACAACCTGCCCTCCGCGCGTTCTCGGACCGAGCAGACGCGTGCGGATCAGTGCCGCCATCAGCACGACTGATCTACGGAATGTGCTGCCGGACAGGGTTATCCGCTGTGGCGCAGATCGCAATAGTTCGTGTTTGGCGTTCACCGGAGGTGGGAATTCTCGGACGGCGTGGAGAACGGTTCTCCGTGCGCGATCGATCCGATCGGCCAGCCGAAGGGTAGACATGAGCGAGAACAAGCACACCGGGCCTGAAGAAGCTGTCCGGGGAGTCGTTGAAGGCCTCAAGGGGAAGGCCAAGGAGGTCATCGGTACGGTGGCCGGTCGTGATGACCTGGTCCGCGAAGGTCAAGCCCAGCAGGACAAGGCAGATGCGCATCGGGCGGCGGCCAGGAAGGAAGCCGAGGCCGAGGCGGCACGCGCCGGCGCGAAAGCCGCCGAGGCGCGTGAGCGCGCAGAACAACAGAACTAACTGAGTGTGTGGCGATGGCCCAGTCCGGCGAAATGCCGGTCTGGGCCACTCTCGTGGGCGGGTGGACGGATCAGGAAAGCTTGTGGCGGAGACCCTTTCGGCAGGATGAGACCGGGTGTTTTGCGCATCGACCGAGTGGGTATCGAGAAGTCAGCTGACGCACTCGCGCGTCGCCCGATTTGAAGGAATTAGGGATGACACTCGAATTGCCAGCCACTGCCGACATCACCGTCCATCTACCGGTACTCCTGGTCGGGCTGCGCTGGCTGTTCGACACCGAACAACCGGCGGGCGCCGTCCAGTGTCCCGCGGGCGACAGCCTGTCTTCTGCGGGCGGGCGCGCCTTTCGGTTCATTCCCGCAGACCACGACGGCCGGGCGGCGTTGGGCATAGCCGTGACCACCGGCATCGCCGGCGATGTGATCAGCGGCCACGAAATCGCCGATTTCATCGACTTGATCGAGGGAATGGGCGAAGAGGTGCTGTCGGTCAATTCCGTAGCGGCAGGGTCCTTTTACGTGCTGACGTTCGCCAGAGCCGCTCATCCGACGCTGCGAAGTGCCGTTGTCCGTTATCGCGTCGAACACCGCGCGGACGCCGACGCCTCACCATTCGGGCCGGCGCGACGCTCGACAGTGGTCAACCCTGTGAGCGCACGGGATGTGCAACGGCAGGCACGTGTCGGCACCGCCTTCCCGGACAGCCCGCGGTCCCCCAACGATGCCGCCGGCGTGTATTGGATGGATCGCTTCGATGGCCCGGCAGCGAGCGCCGCGATCGGCACAGAGCTGTGTCTGGCCATGCGGGCTTAGCCGCCGCGCATCGACTTACCCTTCAGGACCGCGGCAACCGGACCACCTGGACGAAGAATTCGTCGATCTGACGCACCGCACCCAGAAACTGGTCGAGGTCGACGGGCTTGGTCACGTAGGCATTCGCATGCAGTTGGTAGCTGCGCAAGATGTCTTCCTGCGCCGACGACGTGGTGAGCACGACGATCGGGATGTCGCACAGCTCGATATCCGATTTGACCTTTTCCAGCAGCTGGCGCCCGTCATACTTCGGCAGATTCAAGTCGAGCAGGATCAGGTCCGGTCGCGGCGCATTCTCGTAGTCGCCCCGCCGGTAGAGGAAGTCGAGACCCTCCTGGCCGTCGCGGGCGACGTGCAGGACATTCTTGATCTTGTTATCGGCAAAAGCTTCCCGGGTGATCAACTCGTCCCCTGGATCGTCTTCGATCAACAAGATATCGATCGCCCTGCTCTCGCGCGGCGCTGTCACGTGCCCAACCCTTCCGCACCTCGGCAGAGATGACGTTCGATCCATCGACCGGTGGCTCCGGCAACGTGAGTACACGGTGGCCTCGACTACCAGAGGTTCGAGGCCACCGAGCTCCGACCACTGTCAGTTTACATTGTAAACAGGCCCGACGTCCGGCCGGGCTCGCGCGGTCCGCGCGGTCAGTGCTGCGACAACAACGATTCGAGTCGATCCAACAGCGCTTCGAGCGCTTCCTCGAACTCCGTTTCGCTGTGATCTTCCGAAAGCAGGGGTTGCAGTCGGTCCAGGTGCGGATAGTCCGACAACGTGGCGCTGGAATGGTCAGCGACCTCAACGATCGCCTCGACAGGGCTCAACTGGGCGCCGTGAGCAGACACCTCCAACAAGAGCTGCCCCAACAAGAACGTGGTGTAGGCCCGGTAGGCGGCGACCGCCCCGACATCGTCGAACCCGTAGGAAAGCAACGTATCGAGGAAGCTCTCCATCCAGCGCAGACTGCGCAGCGGCGGGCGCACCCACGGCGCCTCCGGCGCCTGCGTGGCCACCAAAGGGAAGACGTGGGGGTGCTGTAGCGCAATCTGACGCACCCCGTGACCAAGACGGATCAGATAGTCCTGCCAGCCGTCCTCTTGCCGACGAGCCGCCAGCTGATCGGCATACAAGCGGTCGATGACGTGATCGACCACACCGGTCAGCAGATCCGCTCTGCCGTGCACGTATCGGTACAGCGCCATCGCTTCCACACCACATGCCGCACCCAGCCGGCGCATGGTCAGCTTCTCCAGGCCGTGCTCGTCGATGAACTCAATGGCCGCGTCCAGGATGAACTCACGGGTCAACGACGGGTGACCATCGCGCGCCCCGGCGTCGACGCCCGAGTCATTGAATCCCGACACCCGTCCGACCTCCCAGCACCCGTGACATACCGGCACCAACGCTAGTTGCAGAAGCCGCGAAATGCTGAACCTTTGCGGCGGGCGGCAGGCCTGTTTCAGGAGAGGGTCCGGAATAGCGTGAGGGCACGGCCGTCGACGGTCACGGTGGCCCCCGCCTCCACGGGTGCTGCCTCGGCGTCTGCGGTCGCCACATCGCCGGCGGTATCGAGTAGTAGTTGCCATCTCTGGCCGAATTGATCTGGCGGCAAAGTGAATTCGATGGCTTCATCGTGGGCGTTGAAGCACAGGACAAACGAGTCGTCGACGACACGCTGCCCTCGCTCGTCCAAGTCTGGGATGCCCTGTCCGTTGAGATAGACCGCGACGGACTTGCCGAAGGCGGTGTTCCAGTCCTCGTCGGTCATTTCCGAGCCGCTCGGAGTGAAGAACGCGACGTCCGGTACGTCCTGCGCCCCGCGGGTCCGCACCGGCCGGCCGGTGAAGAAACGGCGACGCCGGAAAATCGGGTGCGCCGTGCGGATCGCGGCCACGGCGCCGGTGAACGCGATCAACTCGGTGTCAGCGGACTCCCAGTCGACCCAGGTGATTTCGTTGTCCTGGCAGTAGCCGTTGTTGTTTCCGCCTTGGGTGCGGCCCAGTTCATCGCCGTGGCAGATCATCGGGACGCCCTGGCTCAGGAGGGTGGTGGCCAGGAAGTTGCGCTGCTGACGTCGACGCAGCGTCTCGATGCCGGGATCGTCGGTCGGTCCTTCCACACCGCAGTTCCAGGACCGGTTGTCCGACTCGCCATCGTTGTTGTCGTCACCGTTGGCCTCGTTGTGTTTCTCGTTGTAGGAAACCAGGTCTCGCAGGGTGAAGCCGTCGTGGGCAGTGACGAAATTGATCGACGCGACCGGCCGTCGCGAGGTTTGTTCATAGAGATCCGCCGATCCGGTGAGTCGCGAGGCGAATTCGCCGAGAGTGGACTCCTCCCCGCGCCAGAAGTCGCGAACGGCATCGCGGTACTTACCGTTCCATTCCGTCCACTGCGGCGGGAAATTCCCGACCTGATATCCACCGGGCCCGACGTCCCAGGGCTCGGCGATCAGTTTGACCTGGCTGATCACCGGATCCTGCTGGACCATCTCGAAGAACGTCGACAGGCGGTCCACGTCGTAGAACTCCCGTGCCAGCGTCGACGCCAGATCGAAGCGGAAGCCGTCGACATGCATCTCGGTCACCCAATACCGCAGTGAGTCCATGATGAGCTGCAGGGCGTGCGGATGACCGGCGTTGAGACTGTTGCCCGTGCCGGTGTAGTCCATGTAGTACTTCTGGTCGTCGTCGACCAGGCGGTAGTAGGCAGCATTGTCGATTCCCCGGAACGACAGCGTCGGGCCCAGATGGTTGCCTTCGGCGGTGTGGTTGTAGACCACGTCGAGGATCACTTCGATGTCCGCTTGATGCAGCGCACGCACCATGGCCTTGAACTCTTGGACTTGCCCGCCCGCGGTCACTCCGGAGGTGTATTTGGGATCCGGCGCGAAGAACCCGATCGTGTTGTACCCCCAGTAATTCGACAACCCTCTGTCGATCAGCGTGGAATCGTTGGCGAAGTGGTGCACCGGCATCAGCTCGATGGCCGTGACGCCGAGACCCTTCAAATGCTCGATGATGGCCGGGTTGGCGACACCCGCGTAGGTACCGCGGTCACGCTCGGGGACGTCGGGATGACGCTGCGTCAGCCCCTTCACGTGCGCCTCGTAGATCACCGAGTCCGTGTACGGGCGCTGCGGGGGCCGGTCCGTGCCCCAATCGAAGTACGGGTTGATCACCACCGATTTGGGCATGCGACCGGCAGAGTCGTCGTCGTTCCGGCTGTCCTCGTCACCGAAGTTGTAGCTGAAAAGTGCTTGATCCCATTGAAATTCGCCGTCGATCGCCTTGGCATAGGGATCGATGAGGAGCTTGTTCGGATTGCACCGCTGCCCCGCAGACGGATCGTACGGTCCGTGTACCCGATAGCCGTAATGCTGTCCAGGGACGACATCGGGCAGGAACCCGTGCCAGATGAATCCGTCGACTTCCGGTAGTACAACACGTGTTTCGGCGCCGTTGTCATCGAACAGACACAGCTCCACACGTTCTGCGGCCTCGCTGAAGAGCGCGAAATTGGTTCCCACACCGTCATAGGTAGCTCCGAGCGGGTAGGCCTTCCCCGGCCACACCTCAGTGCGACCGGACCCGGTGTCCTGCGAACCGACCTCAGTCATGCGCTCTCCTCGACCAAGAGATAGCCCGAATCAGGGTCGCCCAATCATGTCCAGGGTTGGTTTGACCGGGCACTGCCGTGGGTACCTGTAAGCCGTCGGCATCGACGAACACGTCAATTGCCCTGAGCAAGGAGCGCAACAATGATCATCCTGGGCATCATCTTGCTGATTCTGGGATACGCCTTGGGGGTACCGATTCTGGACACCATCGGGGTGATCCTGATCGTCATCGGCGCGGTCCTCTGGATCTTGGGCGCCGTTGGACGGCCGGTTGCAGGCCGCAAGGTGTGGTTCTGACCGGGCCATGACCGTCCCTGTTCACGACGGGCATTGTCGTGACGCGCGCCAGCCCCGATGCGAGGGGCCAGCCGGTCGGCGAGACGAAACACGTTGATACGACGGGCGGTACGGGACAGTCGGCACACGACGACATGGTGGCGCAGCCGCACGGCACAGATGAGGAACCGATCGCCGCCGCCGAAGCTGCCGCCGCGCAGATGAAAACCGACGCGCGTCCCCACGGGGAACTGGGTCGGCGGTTCAATCGGCAGTCACCATTCTTCGTCGGGATGACAGCGGCGGCCGGCGTGGCCGTGACCTACGGCGCCATGCACATGTTGATCACCGCGCGGTCGGTGCTGGTGCTGATCGGGGTGGCGTTCTTCCTGGCGTTGGGCTTGGAACCCGCCGTCTCGTGGTTCGTCAACCACCAATTCCCGCGATGGCTCGCCACCACAACCGTTTTCGTCATCTTTCTCGCCCTGATGGCAGCCTTCGTGGCGGCTGCCATCCCGCCGTTGTCGCAGCAGGCCACCCAGCTGATCCATCAGGCACCGCACTACATTCAGGAAGCCCAGAGCCATTCGTCCACCATCGGAAAACTGAACGACCGCTTCCACATTCAGCAGCGGATCACCGACATGATGAACGGATCGGGCGGCTCGATACTGAATGAGATCGTCACCGCCAGCTCGGCGGTATTCGCCGCATTGGCCGACGTCCTCATCGTCATCGTGCTCACCGTGTATTTCCTGATCGACTTTCCCCGCATCCGCGCGACGCTGTATCGCCTTGTCCCCCAGACCCGTCGACCGCGGGCGATTCTCATCGGGGACGACATGTTCGCCAAGGTCGGCGCCTACGTGCTGGGAAACGTGGCGATATCGGTGATCGCCGCGGCCGCCACCGCAGTCTGGCTGACGGCGTTCGACGTACCGTATCCCCTGCTGCTCGGCATCTTCGTCGGGCTCTTCGATCTGGTGCCTGTCGTCGGCTCGACCATCGCGGGTGTCGTGGTGGCGGCGGTGGCGCTCACGGTGTCACTGCCCGTATGTATCTCTACCGCAGTGTTTTTCGTGGTGTTCCGAGCCCTCGAGGATTACCTCCTGGTACCCCGCATCATCGGGCACGCCGTCAAGGTGCCCGCGTTGGTCACGGTGGTGGCGGTTCTCGTCGGAGGCGCACTACTGGGCATCGTCGGAGCGCTGGTGGCCATTCCCATCGCCGCCGCCGTACAGCTGATCGCACACGAGGTGTTGTTTCCGCGTCTCGATGACACCTGAGAAACGCGGTGTACGACAAGTCACAGCACCGCAGCGTTTGGAGGCCGGCCGGACTGGAAATTCTTCAGAGCAGGGCGCGACAGCAATGCCGCTCCTGACGCAATCCGTCCCATGAATAGCGGAAGGGTAGATATGACCGAGAAGGACAAGAACACCGGACCCGAGGAAGCCGTGCGCGGCGTGGTGGAAGGTGTCAAGGGTAAGGCGAAGGAAGTCATCGGCACCGTGACAGGTCGCGACGACGTCGTGCGCGAGGGTAAGGCCCAGCAGGACAAGGCCGATGCGCAACGCGACGCCGCGAAGAAGGAAGCGGAGGCAGACTCGGCGCGTGCCGGCGCCAAGGCCGCTGAGCAGCGTCAGGAAGCTGAACAGCGCCGCTGACTCATGACGAAGGAGAGGCCCCGCCGGGATTCATCCGGCGGGGCCTCTCGTCGGAACGAGTTGTCAGTTCGGGGCCGACGTGCACAAGATGCCGTGCGCGGTCTTCACAAGCGCGCCGGCAGGGCCCGCATCGGCCCCGTACTGCCCCGCCAGCGCGCCAATGACATCGGCACGCGACTGGCCACTGAATGCCATCTGACACGCCTGCAGCCCGGCCTGCATCACCGCGTCGTCGTCGCCGGGGAAGCCCACGTTACGGGCTTGGTTGATGAACCGTTGTTGTTCCGGCGTAAACGGCATCGGCCAGGCCGACGCGGGTCCGGCAGCGGCAACGGACAGCGCGGCGGCCGCGGCGACGGCACCTGCAATCAGGCAAATCTTCATGGACCTTGTCTCCCCCAAGTTTCCGGCCCCGCGGGTCGCGCGACCTCAACATGAATGAGCGTAATCCCCCCAGACCAGTCCCCGGACCGATATTTTCGCGCTGCACCGACACGAGCGCCCATCCCTTCGACGTGGCCGGAGCGGCGATCGAACAACACCCCGTCGGCCCTCGCGCTGCCCTTGCAACCGTCAGAACGGTCGGCTGTTCGCCTGCCATTTGGCCGATTCCGGTCGCGGACCGAAGCGCTCGACGTAGCGGTCGTGCATCTGCGACTGCTTCTGCCGCAGGACTTCGTCGATCAGGTTCGGGTCGAGGCCGTGCTGGCTCAGGCGGTAGCGGCGCCACACCTTGTTGAGCACGAACGCCATCACCAGCGCCCAGAAGTAGATCGGCAGCGTCATCTCGGAGTGCACATACACCGACGCCGGCAGCAGCCACAGCGGAGCCAGCACGAAGATCGGCGGGATGGCGTATCGGATCATGTGCCGGCGCACGGCCCCGTCGTCGGTCAGGTCCTGACGAACCCACTCCTGCAGGTGGTCCGGCAGGCGACGCCCGTAGGCATAGGTGATGCGCTGCCAGAACGTCGGACTGTCGGCGACCATGACGACTCCTTTGACTGATCATCTGGGGCCACGGCGCGTGTACCCTAATAGTTAGGACACTAACAGTTAGGCTGCTATTCCAATAGCCCGAAAGAACGTGATCCAGGCCGCAGATGAGCACCACATGCTGTGGGCACAAAATATTAGGACGCTAATTGGGTAATAAGCTGGGCAGCATGTCCGCTGCCTCCGAAGACGTCGACCCGCTGGCCCTGGAGCGGCAGGTCTGCTTCGCGCTGGCCATCACCAACCGTGCGGTGCTGGCCATCTACCGGCCACTACTCGAACCACTCGGGCTGACGCATCCGCAATACCTGGTCCTGCTGGCGTTGTGGGACAACGCAAAAGCCAAGCACGAGCCGTTGACCGTCAAGCAGATCGCCGCGCTGCTGCAGATGGATTCGGCGACCGTGTCGCCTATGCTCAAACGGCTCGAGGCCCTTGAGCTGATCCATCGCACGCGCAGCGCCACCGACGAACGCACCACCCACATCACCCTGACGCCGAAAGGCGTCGCCCTGCGCCGCCGCGCCCTGAAAATTCCGCCGGCGGTTGTCGAACAGCTCGGCGTCGACCTCGACGAGTTGGAACGCCTGCACACGGTGCTGACCAGAATCAACACAGCGGCCGTTGCCGCCGGCACGCTGACGGCAGGTTCGGGGTGACAGTTTCTAACTGAGCCCAGAGGACTGCGCAGCCGGCTGGGCCGGCTTCCCCGTGACCCCGAGTCGGCTCGCCACGTGGTCGGCGGCGCGGTCGGTGAGCCCGCGCGCCTGGTACGCACCGTGGGCGCTCTGATCGCCGCCGGTCGGTGAGCACACCGGATCCTCGGGGATGCACACGTCATCGGTCTTGCCGATGTAGCGCGGGCCGACGGTGATGGGCGGCGCGCCCGTGTAGATCATCTGCAGGAATCCGCTGGACGGTTTCCCGAAGAGGACAACGCCGGCCACGCGATCGGCCACCGATGCCGGCATCGGTCCGCTCAGCCCGGGCGGCAAGACGAAGCCCTGCGGCACGCTGTCCTCGGTGATGTAGGCGGCGACCGCCGCGCCCTGCGAGTAGCCGCCGAGCACGACCTTGGTGTTCGGGCAGGTGTTGGCGGTGGCCATGACCTTGTTTTTCGCGTCGATCACGCCGTCCGCAGCGGTCGCGAAATCAAGTGAGGCAGGGTAATTGACGGCGTAGACGTCCACCGACTTCCCCGGCGTCCTGGCGCGGAGCGCATCCACGAACGCCTGCCCGACGCCACCGACACCCGCGGGTTCGAAGGTGCCGCGGGCGAATACGACTTGCACGTCCGGGCAGGCCTCCGCCGCGACGTGCCCGGCAGTGGCGACGCCCCCGGCCGTGACCGACACCGCTGCGGCGGCAGCAATCAGCCACCGATCATTTCGATTCATCAGGACGCGCCCCCAACTCGACAACAATGCAGCGGCGGCGGCGATGCCCCCGCGATCACCCAATCCATGTCTACCCCATCTGACGCAGTTGAATCCCCCACCGCCCAGTGATTCACACCACGTGGGCGGCCCGAGGCAGCGAAATCGGCTGCCTCGGGCCCGAACTCACGCTCAGACGGACGTCAGCTCAGATTCGCGTTCGACCGGCTTCGGCCAGGGCTGCGGAATCGGGCGCTGACGCACGCGCTGCGGCCACCAGAACCAGCGTCCGAGCAGGCCGGCGATCGACGGCGTCATCAGTGACCGCACCACCAGGGTGTCGAACAACAGACCCAGACCGATGGTCGTACCGACCTGGCCGATGATGATCAGCTTGCTCACCGACATGGACATCATGGTGAAGGCGAACACCAGGCCCGCCGAGGTGACCACCGAACCGGTGCCCACCATGGCACGGATGATGCCGGTGTTGAGCCCGGCGTGGATCTCTTCCTTGATCCGGGAGACCAGCAGCAGGTTGTAGTCGGCGCCCACCGCCAGCAGCACGATGACCGACATCGGCAACACCATCCAGTGCAACGGAATACCGACGATGTGCTGCCAGAGCAGTACCGACAGGCCGAAGGCCGATGCCAGGCTCAGTACCACGGTGCCGACGATCACCGCCGATGCGACGACCGCACGGGTGAGGACCAGCATGATGATGAAGATCAGGATCAGCGCTGCGGCCGCGACGATCATCAGGTCGTAATCGGCACCGATCTGCATGTCGTTGTACATGGCTGCGCTACCACCGAGATAGATCGAGGAGCCCTCGAGCGGGGTGCCCTTGATCGCGTCGGCCGCGGCGACCTTGAGCGGCTCGATACGCGAGGTACCCTCCGGCGTCAACGGGTCACCCTGATGAATGATGGTGAACCGCACCGCATGTCCGTCGGGCGACATGAACAGTTTGAGCCCACGCTGGAAATCGGCGGTCTCAAAGGCTTCCGGCGGCAGGTAGAACGAGTCGTCGTTCTTGGCCGCGTCGAACGCCTCACTCATCGCGGTGCCGGTCTTCTGCATCGCGATGGTCTGATCCTGCTGCGCCTTCTGCATCTGGTACTGGTTCAGCAGCACCTGCTTCTGGTGCTTCATCGACGCGATCTGTTTGGGCATGGTCGCGACCATCTTGGGCATGAGGTCAGCCATGCGCTGCATGTCGGGAACGATGGCCTGGAAGTCATCCGATATCAAGCTGATGCCGTCGATGCTCTCGAAGACCGACCGCATGGACCAGCACACCGGGATATCGAAGCAGTGTGGCTCCCAATAGAAATAGTTGCGGATGGGCCGGAAGAAATCATCGAAGTCCGACAAGTGATCTCGAGTGTCACCCATGTCATCCGAGGTGGTCTTCATCTTGTCGGCCATGCGCTGTGACACCGCTGCCAGATCTGTCTGAACGCTCATCATCTCGGTCATGGCGTCGATGCTGTTCTGCAGATCGTCGGCCTGAGAGAGCAGATTGTTCAGATTGGTCTGCGTGTAGTCGTTGTTCATGAGCTGCGTGGAGCCGCTCTGTCCCACGGTGTACGGGATGGTCGAGTGCTTGATCGGGTCACCGTCGGGTCGGGTGATGGTCTGCACCTGGGCGATGCCGTGCACGTTCTTCAGCGCCTTGGCGATCTTGTCGATCACCAGGAAGTCGGCCGGGTTCCGTAGGTCGTGATCGGACTCGACCATCATCAGGTCCGGATTCATCTTTGCCTGCGAAAAGTGCCGGAACGCCGCGTCATAACCGACGTTGGCGGCGACGTCCTTGGGCAGGTAGATGCGGTCGTTGTAGGTGGTTTGATAGCCCGGCAGCGCGATCAGACCGACCAGTGCGGCCACCACAGCACCGACCAGGATGGCGCCGGGCCAGCGCACCGTTGCGGTGCCGACCCGATGCCACCCGGCGGTTCTCGTGTTCATCCGGGGTTCGAGGACCCGGCGGAAGCGGGTGCAGACCGAGATCACCGCCGGCCCCAGGGTCAGCGCCATCGCGACCACCATCACCATGCCGATGGCCAGCGGGAAGCCCATGGTCTGGAAGTACGGCAGCCGGGTGAAGTGCAGGCACAGGGTCGCGCCGGCAATGGTCAGGCCCGAGGCCAGCACCACGTGTGCGGTGCCGTGAAACATGGTGTAGTAGGCCGATTCTCGGTCCTCACCGGCCCGCCGCGCTTCCTGATAGCGGCCGATCAGGAAGATGGCGTAGTCGGTGGCCGCGGCGATCGCCAAGGTCACCAGCAGGTTGGTGGCGAAGGTGGTCAGCCCAAAGACGTTGTGGTAGCCCAGGAATGCCACCAGCCCTCGCGCCCCGGACAGCTCGAGCACCACCATCACCAGCACGATCAACGTCGCGATGACGGATCGATAGACCATGAGCAGCATGACCGCGATGACGGCGAAGGTGACCCCCTCGATCAGCTCCATGCTCTTGTCACCGACGGCGTTCTGATCGGTGCTGGTCGCCGCGGGGCCGGTCACGTAGGCCTTTACCCCCGGCGGAGCGGGACTTTCGGTGGCAATGTGGCGCACCGCGTCGACCGACTCGTTGGCCAGCGTCTCACCTTGATCACCGGCGATGTAGACCTGAACGTACGCCGCCTTGCCGTCGCGGCTCTGGGCGCCCTTGGCAGTCAGCGTGTCGCCCCAGAAGTCCTGGACGTGCTGTACGTGGGTGGTGTCGGCGCGCAGATCGCTGACCATCTTGTCGTAGAACGCATGGGCGTCGGCTCCCAGCGGCTTATCGCCTTCGAGCACGATCATCACCGAACTGCTGGTGCGGTATTCGTCGAATACGTTGCCGACGCGTTTGGTGGCGATCATCGATGGCGCGTCGTTGGGGCTCATCGACACGGCGCGCAGCTTGCCGACTTCCTCGAGTTGCGGGACGACAGTGTTCAGTGCGGCGATGACTCCGATCCAGGCCAGGATGATCAGCACGGCGAATCGTCGGAGGAACCGCGGTATTCCCTTGTGCCCCTTGCTCTCCGCCACCGGGATGGCGTCGGTCTGGGCCTCGTTGGCCGGCGCGCTCATGCGGCCTTCACAAAGCAGAAGGTTTCGGCGTTCATACCGGTGGCGGTCCTCTCTTCTTTGACCACGTCATCGACACTGACCCGGCAGCTGATGCTGTTGCCGTCGCCCTGGGCCAGGATGTTGGGCTGGACCGAGGGCAGAGTGGTCTGCAGGACCAACGTCCACGGCAACGACACCCCCGCGGCGCGCTGCGGCTTGCCTTCGAGGTCCATGTAGTTGATGACGGCCGTGCTACCCGTGCCGAAGATCTCGTACTTGACGAATTTGGGGTTGAAATCCTCGGCGTTGTCCGAGCTCTTCTCGGTGATGACCACGGGATTCGAGCCGAATACCTGTCGTACGTTCGACACGATCACCACACCGGCGGCGACCGCGACGATCACCAATAGCGGTAGCCATGCCCGCCGAAACACTCTCGTCATCGCTGCCTTCTTCAGAAGTTGCCGACCGCGCGGTCGTCGGGCATCTCGGGGGCACACCGCCATTGGCGAGCCGCCGCACATCTAGCTAGGTAACCTAACGGAAAAAGTGGATAGAGTCCATCCGCTTAAGTGTCGTCTTCGTTACAACCCGACGCAGGCCCGGCGCATTCCTGCCGCGGGCACTCAAGACTGATCTGCGACGGGAAACCCTTGGCCAGCAGGGAAATTCAGCCGCCGATCACCAACTGTTACTCAGCTGTTGGAGGCGAAGTCCCAGACCTGCATATTGCCGGCGGGGTAACTCATGCACACGTCGGTGGCCTTGGCGACCACGCCCTTGTTGTTGAAGAAGATCTTGGCCCAGTTGCCCCAGTGGGTGGCCACCTGTTCGTAGTAGACGTTGGTGGCGGTGTCCTCGGAGTACTGCCGGCGACCCGCGGGATCGAGCGAGAAGAACCAGTGGATGCGGTCCTGCGCCATCTGCTGAATGTCGGCGGGCCGGTTGTTCCGGTCGATCATGTAGCGCTGGTAGTACACCGGACTGGTGTCACGTACCGCCTGCAGGTACTGCTCGGCATCGCAAGTGGTGGCGACGATCCGGTGTGGGATCGGATAGTCGTCGGTCGCGTCAGCGGCAGCCGGCCCGGCCAGCGGCAGAGAGGTCGCCGCGAGGCCAATCACCATGGCGGCCAACGCATGTGCGGTCCAGTGGTGTCGCGTCATGCTGCGGGCCTTCCTCATGGCGGATCACCCACAACCGTCGGCCGATCGCAGTGTTCGACAACGAAACTATTCCAGTAAGTGGATGAAGTCAATCCACTTACCGGAACAGTGTCTCGGATTACACTGCGTGGGTGATGACCCGCCCGACCACAGATCGACCGTTGCGCAAGGATGCTGTGCGCAATCGTCAGCGGGTGATCGATGCGGCCCGCGATCTGTTCGCAACACGGGGCCTGAGCGCGACGCTCAACGAGGTGGCGCACCACGGTGGCATCGGCGTCGGTACGGTCTATCGCAGGTTCCCCACGAAGGAAGAGCTGATCGAGGCCATCTTCGAGGACGCGATCGACGAGGTCGCCGCCTTGGCCGATACGGGATTGGAATTCGACGACTCCTGGGCGGGATTCACCTGGTTCGCGGAACAGATGGGTCAGCAGACCGCCACCGATCGTGGCCTGCGAGAAATCCTGTACGGCAAGGGCGGCGGCAACCGGGTGGGAGCGGCACGTACCCGCCTGGTGCCGAAGCGCGCGAAACTTGTTGAGCGCGCCCAGAAAGACGGCTATCTGCGGCCGGGTATCACCGACAGTGACATGCCGATCCTCGGCCTCCTGGCGGGCACCGTCAGTGAATTCGCCGGGCACGTCGACCCCGAACTGTGGCGACGGTACGTGGCGATCTTCCTCGATGGGCTGCGCAATCGCGATGGGCAGGACAAGCTGCCGGTCGATGCCCTCGATGAAGACCAGGCCGCGATAGCCATGACCACCGCACCGCCGGAATCCTGCTTCCGCAGGTAGCGGCCGGCGCCGCCGTCTCCCCCTGGTTCCTGCCCGCGGGCTACTGGCTCATGTCCGGACCCGCACAACCGCCCTGGTTCCCCTGGCCATGGCGCACCCAGCTGTACTGACGACCAACGCCAATACCGTTGGAAGCGTTGATAACCCAGCGCATCGGTCGGTACGTGATCTGGATTCAGGCCCGCCTGGGGACCGTTGCCACGACAGTATTGGTCGTTCTGCTGCGACGGTGGTGTGCTTGAGGTTGTATTCGGGTGGCGACAGCGCTGGTGTCGTCGACCAGTTTCTGCGCGATCGAGGTGAGCGGTGCCTGACGGATTCAGCGGCCCGCCGGATGCGGCGGCACACGGCGCCCGTTCGTGGGAGGTCGCCGCTGTGCTGGCCGGCGGCTACGCGCAGAAGATCGGTAGGTTCCAATACTTCGTCGCTGATCACCGGTGGGTGTGGTCCGATGAGGTCGCCCGCATGCACGGCTACGAACCCGGGCAGGTCGAGCCCACGACCGAACTGCTCCTGAGCCACAAGCACCCCGACGATCGCGCCGAAGTCGCCGAGATCCTGCAGCGGGTCACTGATGGCGGCCTGTTCAGCAGCCGGCACCGGATCATCGACACGACGGGGAACATCCATTGGATGGTGGTGGTCAGTGATCACTTGTTCGACGACAACGGGAAACGCGGTGGGTACTCAGGGCTACTACATCGACGTCAGCGCCGGCTTACAAGCCGATCTGACCAAGGCGATGGCCAAGGTGGTCGAGTCCCGCGAGATCATCGACCAGGCAAAGGGCGTGCTGATGGTCGCGTACGGCGTCAGCGCCGATCAGGCCTTCGGCATCCTCACCTGGCGCTCGCAGGCCTCCCAGCGCAAGCTCAAGGATGTGGCAGCGGACTTCGTCAACGGGTTGATGCGGGAAGGTCTGTCCGCTGAAAGTGTCAACGCCATCGATCGCTTGCTGCTGGCGGATGGCTCGGGCGAGGACTGAAACCCGTTGCGGCATAGCCGACCTGGTCATCGGCCGACGGCGACCGGCCGTGGCTTCGATGAGTTAGTCCGCGAGTGCATGCCGGTCAGACCTTTCCACGAGCGGGTGCCGCAGGGTGATCCACACGGAATCATCGAGGGTGGTGATTTCGAATTCACCGTCATGTACGGTGCCAACTTCTGTTGGCACCTCGGAGTGCCGCACGTCGTGGCACATGATGCTGAGCTCCAGCGCATCTGAATCGACTGTCAGTGTGATGCGGGCAGTGCCCATGGTCGCAGTGAGGGCATGGGCCGTCAGTTGCGCGAGACGCCGCGCCGCGGTGTCGTCGACCGCGGGCAAGGCGCCGTAGGCGGTGATGGATGCGTCGATGTTGCGGTCCTGGGCGGCCTCGACGACGGGACGAAGTTCACGCAACAACGTGTTCTCGAATGACGACGATTGGTCGAAAAGTGCACGCAGTCGCTGATATTCGAGTTGCGCTTGACGCCGCATGGCCGCGTCTGCTGGTTTGCCCTCGGCAAGCGCCCGAAGCAGTGGGCTGATCGTCTTGGCCAGGTCGGCGTAGCGGTTCGTGTACTCCGCCTGCACCGCTTCGGCAATGCGAGCCGAGGCAAGGAGGCGCTTATGGCCGGAGATTTCCGCGTCGGCTGCAGCTGCCGACGCGCGAATGAGATTGTCGAACAACAGCGCTCGCAACTGGACCAGCAGAATGCCCGCAGCGCCGAATCCGACAGCAACGACGTTCGGAGTCGACGGATCACGAACGAGAACGGCGACGGCGGGGACGGCCCAGCACCAGGCGAGGACAGCAATGCTGTAGCGGAGACGCTCGTTGAGCACCAGTGGTAGGGCAGACCAGCCGATGGCGCCGTAGGTCCACTGCGCGTGCGATTCCAAAAGTTCGGTCGGCTGAAACACCGTCTGCACCGATGAGATCGCCAGGAGTGCCGCGATTGCGGCACGGCGGGGCAGGCCGGGTAACCCGGAGCTGCGAGCGGCCGATGAGACGGTGATCATTGCAGCTGCGGCCAGCAGCGCTGAATGCAACCGTGGATGCGTGGTCGCGTGCAGGGCGAACGGGATGACGGCGACCACATTCGCGACGGCGTAGGTCGTCATCGCCAGGTAGTACCGAGACCGGCCCCGTTCGATCAGCCGTTCCGGATCATCTGGCAGCTCCGCGGCGACGGGCACTTCAGCGGGCCAGCGCAATTCAACGGTTGTGCCGTGGCCAGGCCGGCTCAACACCACACCTTCACCACCGAGTCGCTGCATGCGAGCGACGATCGAGTCAGCGATGCCATGACCGCGCGACGGTCGAGTGGTGTCGAACCCGCAGCCGTCGTCGGCAACGCGCACCAATTCCGGCTGCACCGTGATTGTCACCTGGGAAGCACGGGCATGGCGATCCACATTGGTCAGTGCCTCGCGGGCGGCAGCGGACACCAAATTCGCGATGGCACCATCGATCCACATCTCCTCCGCGCCGTCGATCCGGCACGGTGTCGCGAGGTGATCTGTGTTATTTCGCAGGGCCGCAACCAGATCGGCGCGGGCTGCCGGCGTAGTGGTCTCATCGGTGAACACCAACAGATCACGCCGTGCCTGCACGGCGACCCGTCCCGGCGACAGGGACGTGCCGGCACTCACCATCAGCAGCGTGGACGCAACGGTGTCATGCAGCAGCCGTAGCTGTTCACGGTCGTACTCGCGCACCGCGGCGTCGACCTCGTGTTGCAGCTCTGCGGCGAGCCGGTCGGTACGCGCGGCGTCGACCGAGTCCGTGAGGCGCAATATCAGGGCGCGAATCACCATCGACATTGCCCAAAGCCCGGCAAAGTAGTAAACACCGAAGTTGTCGGCGACGTGACTCCAGCCAACAACGGAAGCGGCACCGATCGCATATGCGGCCGCAACCCCGGCAGTGAGGGCGACGTTGACCCGTGGACTCAAACCGGTGAAGCTGCCTATCGCCGTTCCGGCGATGGCCAACGGCCCCAGCGCGGCAAGGTGGGCCTCGGACACCAACTCCGGGATGGCCGCGCATGCGGCGACGATGACGATGTAGTCGACGGCGGTGTACCGCGGTGTGGTGGATCGGTTGAGCAGTCGGAATACCGACCAGCCGCCGGCGACGACACCGAATGCGACGCCGCCCGGTCCAGCCGCCGACGAGGTGCCGAGCATGACCAAATACACCACCAGGCTGCCGCCGTGGCGCAGGATCAAGCTGAGTGGAAGTGTCTGCTGCACCAAGTTGCGCCGTGCCGCGTCGGCGGCTTCAGACATGTCGGAACCACCGGATCGTATCGAGATCGAGAACAACGAGGCGTACCCGGGCATCACGTTGATCCGGCAAAATCATCGGCGCTCTCGCTTCTGGGCCACTCACCCCACTCG
The DNA here is from genome assembly GCF_001905655.1 of Mycobacterium sp. ST-F2. Lineage (GTDB taxonomy): Bacteria > Actinomycetota > Actinomycetes > Mycobacteriales > Mycobacteriaceae > Mycobacterium. The sequence continues at coordinate 40,724 of NZ_JMHT01000002.1, read as the reverse complement.
TGCGATGGTTCTAACACGCGGGGAGACACTTGGATCAGTGGCCGTGCAGCCGCCGGGCGAACGAGCGGTCAATTCATACGTTCGGACGACACAATTCGCCGCCAGACATCCGGTGCCGCCACTCATCGAGCCGGCGGTTTGCAAAGTCCTGCCATCTCAGATGACGAAGTGCCACGGAGTTTGAGAAGTGACACCCTCGGTCACTTTGCAAACTCCGTGGCAAACCGTATTCGTGGGTTGCTCCAGTTTTCGGATGAGCCAATTACGCTTGTCGCGTCACCTCGCCGGCTCAGGCGCCGGCGCCGCCACCAACGATTCGCGGGTCTGCCTGCGGGCGATGCGGGCAGGCCCTGCCACATACCACGCGGCCGCGGCGAGCAGCACTGCCAGGAAGATCCACGGGATCACGTCTGCCGGCCAGGCCGGGATCGGATACACGTTGCGGTAGAAGACATACGCGAGGCAGCACGTGACAGTCAACCCAATGATGGCCGCGACGCCAACGCTGGTCTGTGGCGCCAGGCGCCGCACCAGAATCGGGATACCCAATCCCATCAGCATGTAGGCGATCATGTAGCCGAAGGTTCCCATGGTTCCGGTGTAGGAATACACATCGAGCTCGTTGATTCCGCTGAGCCCCAAGCCGAGTGCCGCGATCAGGGCAGCCGCACTGAGCAAGATGATCGCCACATGCGGCGTCTTGCGGGTGGGATGCGTCGCGGCGAGCTTGCTGTGCACCAACTGCGACTCACCCATCGATCGCAGTACGCGACTGGCCGCTGTCAGTGAGCCGGCCACACAGGCGAAGTTGGAGGCCACCGCACCCAGATCGATGGCCAGCCCAAGCCAGTGCATGCCAAGGCCGTCGGCCAATGTGTTCAAAGGCGTTGCGTCGGCGGCCAGATTGTCGGCACCACCGAATCCGACGATCTGTGCATAAGACCCATACAGATACAGCGCGCCGGCCAGTAGTGCACTGCCGGTGACGGCCCGTGGGATTGTCCGTTGCGGGTCCTTGGCCTCGACCGACAAACAAGCGGCTGACTCGAACCCGACGAAACCCAGGGTCGCCAGCACCATGCCGCTGACCACCTGTTGCACCGTGATTCCGGTGGGCATCAGCGGCGCGAGACTGACCCCGTGCCGAACCAAAACCAAGGTGAGCACCAACAGAATTGCTCCGATAGAGAGCACCTCGAGTACCACACCGGTCCACGCGGAGATCCGGACGCCGCGGATCATCATCCATGCCGCGCAGACCACGCACACGATTTCCAGGATCACCGTGACCGAGATCGAAGTAGCGGGCGCTCCGGCGCTCGCCGGTGGCGCCACTCCGAGAAGGGGTTTGGCGTACTGCGAGAATTGTGCGACGCAGCCGACGGAGATGAGCAGGTACCCGAAGGCGAGACCGGTCGACCCGACGAACCCGACCGCCCTACCGAACGCGGCGGTGATGTGTGAGAGCAGGTCTTCTCCCGGCCGCAACCGCGCCGCCCGGGATACGCACCAGCCCACCAGGAGCAGTACGCACAAAGAGACGGCGTAGGAATACAAGGTTCCTGCGCTGGCGCTGGCGGCCACAAGCGTTGCGCCGGAGACCATTACAGCACTTGGCGCGATGCCGGCGGTCGACTGCGCGACAAGCTCGACACCGCTCATGCTGGCGGCCGCGAGTCCGGTACCCGAATTCTGCTGAGCATCTCTGAGTTCCTCGAGCCGCTCGACATTGGATATAGACGGCATTGATCGGCCTCCTCAATGGTGATTGGTCGGTCCACGAACACGGCACGACCGCATGCCGGCTACGATGCCGACGGCTGATGTGTGTATTGGGCGAAGTGACCAAGCAGCACAACCGCTTTCGGTCCATCACCACCCTCAGCCAACATTAGGGTCGGGTTGTTACCAATAGTGACAACGAATGTTAAAAACACCAACAAAAACGCTCTGCCGCTCGGCATTGAATGTGTTCTCGATTACTTTCGCCCACCGCGTTGCGGGATGCGAAAGCACTACCGATGACGCAGCTCACATGGTCAGAATTATTAGACCTGCGGCGGGCCAAGTGGAATTGAACTTCGCAGGAATGCGCCTGGTTCTGCAATCAGCGATCTGACTGTCAATGAATGGCCGCGCGGCTGGATCATGTTGCACCACAAACCCACCCGGTCAGGACGCGCAGATGTTGGCATCCTCGTCACACTTCATGACGAGCGGTCCGGACGATACGTTGTAGGCCCTATATCCCCGGACCCCGAATTCCTCGCACATTACCAACGTGAAGTACTCAACAGGGATATTGGCGCCCAGGATTGACGTCGGTGATCGCGCGTACTGCTACCTCTTGGCGAAGATAATTCGATGCCAGTCTTTTTCGGCGACCGAGGTGATGTCGCTCATCACGTGTTTGATGGTCAGGTATTCCTCGAACGAATACGCGCTCATGTCTTTACCGAACCCGGAAGCACCGAAACCGCCATGTGGCATTTCGGAAATGATCGGGATGTGATCATTGATCCACACGCAGCCGGCCTGGATTTCGCGCGATGCCCGCTGAGCCCTGTACACATCGCGAGTCCACGCCGAGGCCGCCAGCCCGTACTCGGTGTCGTTGGCCTGCCGCAGTGCGTCATCGTCGTCGGTGAAAGGCCGTACGGTCAGTACGGGGCCGAAGATCTCATCGCGGTAAATCTCGGAGTCTTCCGCGACATCGGCAATCAGTGTCGGCGGGTAGAACGTGCCCGGCCCCTCCGGCAGCGCTCCCCCGGTGACGATCCGCCCGCCGTGCTGCTGCGCGCGCTCCACCATGCCGGCGACCTTGCTCCGGTGTGGCGCCGAGATCACCGGTCCCAGATCGGTATTCGGGTCATGCGGGTCTCCGGTGACGACCTTGCCGAACAGTTCGGCAACTCCGGCCATAAAGTCGTCGTACAACGGTTGTGCCACGATGGCCCGGGTCGCCGCGGTGCAATCCTGGCCGGTGTTGATCAGCGATGCCGCCACCGCGCCATGGATCGCGGCATCCAAGTTTGCGTCATCGAAGACCACGAACGGCGCCTTGCCGCCCAGTTCGAGCTGAGTGCGGTGGCCGTGGACCGCCGCAGCTGCCATCACTCGTCGCCCGACTGCCGTCGAGCCGGTGAACGTCACCATGTCAACATCACGATGCTCGGCAAGGGCCGCGCCGACGTCCGCGCCCAGCCCAGTCACGACATTGAACACACCTTCGGGCAGGCCCGCTTCGCCGGCCAACCGGGCCAGCGTGAGGGTGGTCAGTGGGGTAATCTCGGCCGGCTTGATCACCACGGCGCAACCAGCTGCCAACGCGGGCAACGCTTTCCAGACCGCCATCTGCAGCGGGTAGTTCCACGGCGTGATCGTGGCGACCACGCCGACCGCCTCACGTCGGATGCTCGACGTGTGATCGGCCGAGTACTCGGCCGTGGCCTTGCCCTCGAGGTGTCGGGCGGCCCCTGCAAAAAAGTCGATGTTGTCAACGCTGCCGGGAACATCGAAGTTTGCCGCGAGCCGCACCGGTTTACCGGTCTGACTCACCTCCTGATCCACGAGCTCGTCAGCGTTCTCGGCGGCCAGTCGGGCCAACCGCGCCAGAACTGTGGCCCGCTCGGCCGGAGTTGCCCGCGCCCAGCTCGGCTGCGCGGCACGGGCCGCGGCCACGGCACTATCCACGTCAGCTGGCGTCGCCAGCGCATAGGACGCCACGACAGCACCCGTCGCCGGATTGATGATCTCGAACGGACTTCCGGCCGTGGTCACGCTCTTTCCGTTGATGAAGCTGCCTGCGACGACCTGGCCTGCACCTGCACCTGCACTCACGATCCTGCACGCTACCCCAACCCAGTTGCGGTTTCCACTCGAAATAGCATGCTCCACGACTGATTCCGTCGCATGCGTTGTGCACAACGACGGAATCCGTGCACAATTGACGCTATGGCCCTCTCCGATGCACCGCCCGACGCCACTGCGACGCCGGCACGCAGCAGCCAACCGAGGGGCGGCGGCGCATTCCAGCTCGACGAACTCTCGAAAGAGATAATCGAGAAGCTGCAGCAGGATGGCAGGCAGTCCTACGCGGCCATCGGGAAAGCGGTCGAGCTGTCGGAAGCGGCTGTGCGCCAACGGGTCCAGCGCATGATCGACTGCGGCGTCATGCAGATCGTCGCCGTGACCGACCCCGTGCAGATGGGCTTCGGACGCCAGGCCTTGATCGGTGTTCGCTGCACCGGCGATACCACCAAGGTCGCAGACAAACTTGCCGCCATCGCGTCCGTCGACTACGTCGTGCTGACCGCCGGAACCTTCGACATCATCATCGAAGTCGTCTGCGAAGACGACAGCCACCTGCTCGACCTGCTCAACAGCAAGATTCGAGCCGTACCCGGGGTGCTGTCCACCGAAACGCTCGTCTACCTCAAACTCGTCAAACAGCAATACAACTGGGGCACGCGATGACAACAATCAATGCAGCACAACCGCTTTCAACCGACCTGGCAGCCAAGGCCAAGCGGCACCTGTGGGGCCACTTCGCCCGTCATGGCGCCGACATCACCCCACCCATCATCACCCGCGGCGAGGGCGTCACCATCTTCGATGACCGCGGCAAGAGCTATATCGACGGACTTTCGGGCCTGTTCGTCGTGCAGGTCGGGCACGGCCGCGAGGAACTCGCGGCGGCCGCTGCCCGCCAGGCCGAGCAACTGTCCTTCTTCCCGTTGTGGTCCTACGCAACGCCGCCCGCGATCGAACTGGCCGAGCGCATCGCCAACTATGCGCCGGGTGACCTGAACCGAGTCTTCTTCACCACCGGTGGCGGCGAAGCAGTCGAGAGTGCCTGGAAGCTGGCCAAGCAGTTCTTCAAGCTGACCGGAAAACCCGGTAAGCACAAGGTGATTTCGCGTTCCATCGCGTACCACGGAACCCCTCAGGGTGCACTGGCGATCACCGGCATCCCGGCGTTCAAGGCGCCGTTCGAACCGCTCACCCCCGGCGGCTTTCGCGCACCGAACACCAACTTCTACCGGGCGCCCGATGCCTACGCGCACGACCAGGAGGCATTCGGCCGGTACTGCGCCGACCGTATCGCCGAGGCCATCGAATTCGAGGGTCCCGATACCGTCGCCGCAGTGTTCCTGGAGCCGGTGCAGAACGCGGGTGGGTGCTTCCCGCCACCACCGGGGTACTTTCAGCGGGTCCGTGAGATCTGCGACCGGTATGACGTGCTCCTGGTGTCCGACGAGGTGATCTGCGCCTACGGCCGCATCGGCTCGATGTTCGCCTGCGACGATTTCGGCTACCTCCCCGACATCATCACCAGCGCAAAGGGTTTGACATCCGGCTACTCCCCCATCGGCGCGATGATCGCCAGCGACCGCCTGTTCGAACCCTTCAACGACGGCAAGACGATGTTCGCCCACGGCTACACCTTCGGCGGACACCCGGTGTCGTCAGCGGTGGCACTGGCCAACCTCGATATCTTCGAGCGTGAGGGCATCAACGCTCACGTGCAAGCGAACGCCCCGGCATTCCGGGCAACACTCGAGCAGCTGTACGACCTGCCGATCGTCGGCGATGTCCGCGGCGAGGGATTCTTCTACGGCATCGAACTCGTGAAAGACAAGGCCACCAGGGAAACCTTCAACGCCGAGGAGTCCGAACGCCTGCTGCGCGGCTTCCTGACCCCCGCGCTGTGGGAGGCGGGTCTGTACTGCCGCGCGGACGATCGTGGCGACCCAGTGATCCAGCTGGCTCCGCCGCTGATCAGCGGACAGAAGGAGTTCGACGCGATCTACGACATCCTGCGCAATGTCCTCGAGGAAGCGGGGCGCCGCCTGTAGACGCTTGTGTCGTGGGCGTCCAGTTCGGCTTCGCGATGGTCGGGTCCCTGCCGGCGGGCACAGCCGATCATGTCAGCCAGGCCGCTTGATCTTGGCGATCTGCACCACGGTGCGTACCGCCACCGGGCGATCACGGGTATCCCCGAGGGCTCGAGCGATATCGGCGCAGGTGCTGTCGATCACCGGGATGACACGCGGCAGGCCGGCCGGGTGGGAGACAGTGACAGTCAGCTCGACGTTCGATGCCCGGCGATCGATGACGGCTTTTCCCTTGGCGGACTGCACATCCGACTCACGCTCCAAGGCGGCTGCGGCCGCCGAGGCGACACCGTCGAGGTTCACGGTGATGAACCCCGGATCGGTGGTGCCAGGCATACGCAGGACCGGCGCCTTGCGCGTCGGCACATGCGAGACCAGCCAAACCAGACCGATCAGTACCAGTAGCGTTCCCGCGCCGGCCAGCCCCCAGGCCCACCACGTAGCGGTGGTGGCTCGCACGACCGGCCCGGTACTGATGCGTTCCGGCGCGGCGCGCACCCAATGGGTGGGCCACAGCACCGCCGCGGCGCCGATCATGGTCACCGCGATTCCGGCGACCAGCGTCGCGGCGCGGTCCAGCAGATCGGTCGGCCGCAGGCTCATGCCGCCCCGCTCGTTCCGATGCGCACAGTGATTCGCGGTGTCGGAATGAGGATTTCGGTGGCGCTGCCGACCACGGCGGCGATGGCACCCTGGGTCGCAATTTCGGAGTCAACACCGGTGAGTCCGACGTACAGCGTCACCTTCCGGCGGGTCGCCGCCGCATTCAGAACCTCGACACCCGGCACGGAGCAGGCCGCGTACGACGCCAGCCGGGCGACATCGCGCGGACGCATCCACACCGATCCCGCCGCGTCGACAGCGACGACGGTCTTACGCCGCGGCAGTAACGCCATGACCACCAGCCATACGCCGATGGCGACCACACCGGCACCCACAGGAACCATCCACCACTGGCTGCGCAGGCCGTTCAGACCGGTGGCGGCCGTGGCGATCCATGGTGTTCCTGCCACGAAGCCCAGCTCGACACCGGCGTCGCGCAGTGCCACGACCCCGACGGCCAGCACAATCAGCGCCAGCGCCACAGCGATGCACCGGGCGGTGGCGGCGGTGACCGGGGCGCGACCAGGTGTCGGCAGCACAATTGCATCGGCGGTCATCATTGAGTCCTTTTCACGTCTTTGGTGGCGGTACTGAATTGTTCGACGGTGACGTCCACGCGGTCGACCTGCAATCCGGCCATGCTCGACAACGTCTGCGCGACATTGCGTTGCACGGCGCGTGCGACGTCTACCGCCGGCGCAGGCCACGCCACTGTGACCTTGAGATGGGCTGTGACGCGGTTACCGGTGACGGTGAGCTGCGCTTGCGGCAGAGACCGGCCGGCGATCTTCGTCAGACCTTCCGAGAACGGCAGCACATCGGGTGTGTCGAGTGCCGCACGAACCGCGAGCCGATGGGCCACCTTCTCGCGTACGGTCAGGGTGCCCCGTGTGGCGGGTTCGTCGTCGTCCTCGGATTCACGTTGCGGCAGTATGGGTTCCGCAGCAGTTGACTCAATCACGGCCGCGACCCCGCAGCAATGCGGTCACATTGGCCAGGTCGAGTTCGCCGTCACGGTGGGCCCCGATCAGGTATCCCGCCGCGCCGAGCAACAACGCGACAATGAAACCCCACAGTCCACCGGCCGCCGCGGCCACGCCGAGTAGCAGACCGGCAACCAGACCCAGTGTGGATGAGGTCATGATGTGAACCTTCCTCGAATCGAAGTTGTTCGCGCGCTGAGGAGTTCGCGGACCGCGGTGTGGCGGCACGCCCCTCGTCGCGCCGCCACACCGGGGCGCTCCAGGGCGGCCGTCAGCCGGAAGCTGGTGTCACCGGCAAGAGGTCTTCAACGGTGACGTCGACCGGTAGGTCGCTGATCTCGGCGACGGCACGCTGGATGGCCGTAGCCGTCTGTCGCACTGGCGCGTCGAGCGCAAGACTGACGTGCACGTCAACACGGCCGGCCCCGATCCGAATCCCGGAGACCCGCCGGCCGGGTAGGTAGGTGGCCACCTCGCCGAACATGCCGCCATGCAACCCGGCCACGCCCTTGACTGCGATCACCGCGGCGGCGATGCGATCAGCTTCGTCCTCCGGAGCTGCCGCCCGCGCCGGGACGTCACTGGACACGGGCAGGCGCGGCGTCGGCGTCGTCGCCGCCGCTGCCGTCAGTGTCGAGGTGCACGTCGTGCACGGTGATGTTGACCTCGGTGACCTCGAGTCCGGTCATCCTTTCGATGGCGGCGATGACGTTGCGCCGGATACCTGCGGCCAAGTCGGCGATCGCCACGCCGTATTCGGCGACGATGTCAATGTCGACTGCAGCCTGCTTCTCGCCGATCTCGACGGACACTCCCTGGCTCTGGTTGACGCTGGCACCCGGGATGCGTTCACGAAGGGCGCCGACCATCCGCGACGCACCGCCGCCCAGGTCATACACGCCGCTCACCTCGCGGGTGGCGATCCCAGCGATCTTCGAGACCACGATGTCCGCGATGGTCGTCTTGCCCTGCGAGCTCACCAACGGTGATCCCTGGTAGGGGCTCATTTCCTTGCTGGACGTCTCCACTTCGGCCTCCGCACTGGTCATCGTCACTCCCCATTCGATTGCCGACATATGGGTAGTCGCTACCCAGGGCCGGAACCGAACGTGCCCATTGAGTGATACAGGACACATTTTCAAGACTCTCAGCTCAGCATGCCCCGAGCGGAACCACAACCCGACGAATTCTTGCGGTGAGGGCCTATATTTCAGGAGCGGCGAAGCGCAGCTGAGAGCGGAGTGTGGTGATAGCGCCAACCGGTGGCGACCTACGCGACGCCGACGACGCGGCGTTACGAGCCGCGGCCGTCATCGGCGATCGCGAGGCGTTCGACGTCATCGTCACCCGGTACGGCCCCGCGCTCTACCGGTATGCACGGCGGATGCTTGCCTCCGAGGCCGATGTCCCAGATGTCGTGCAGGACAACTTCGTTGCCGCTTGGCAACAGATCGCGGGCTTCCGTGGCAGCTCGTCGCTCCGGACGTGGTTGTTCGCGATCTGCTACCGCAAGATCGCCGACACACACCGGCTCAAACGCGCGAAACCGGTCGAAGATTGGGTGCTGGAACCGTTGGCCGGACCAGACCCGTCCGCGGACCCTTTCACCGCCGCGTCCAATGCGGCGTTTTTGGCCGCCCTCGAACAAGCGCTTGACGAACTGCCGGTACGCCAGCGCGCGGTGTGGATGATGCGGGAGATCGAACAGATGACCTTCCCTGAGATCGGAGAAGTGCTACACCTCAGTTCCGATGCGGTGCGCGGGCACCACGTTCGGGCCGGCAAGACGTTGCGTGTTCTCTTGGGGAGGTGGCAGTGACGGAGACTGATCCCATCCTGCACCGCGCAGCCTCGTACTTGCGATCTGTGCCCGAACCCGGCTGGGACGCCATCAGCGACAGAGTGCGGGCGGCGGTGCACAGCGCAACCCGGACCGGTTGGCCCATCCGCGCCTCGCGGGATACCGACGGCGGGGTGGTGTACATCAGCGATCACGCGCTACGCAGCCTGCTGGCCCGGGAGCTGCGACGGAAGTTCGTCTGCCAGCCGACCCGAATCGACTTCACTCTCGAGGGCGCCGTGCTGCGCGCAGTCGACATCGATGTCACCGGAAGCTACGGCACGCAACTGCGCGAGCTCGGCGACGACATCCGCCGCCTGGTACTGGACACAATCCGCCCCATCCTCGACAACCTCGACGACAACGGCAGCACTCCGGCCGGGCCCATCGACGTGACCGTCACCGATGTCGTCGACGGCGACCCGCTGGGATAGCCAGGGACAACGAGCGCGCAGGGGCGAATTTCCCTCCGCCTGGATGAAACTTGTTGTCCCGCACTATTTCGCGGGACTGACGCAGGCGCCTAGCACCTACTCCGATCGCCCGCAGCGATGGCGACGTCGGTGCCGGCGATGCCAGCCCGGTCGGCTGCCCGGTCGGCCATGCCCAACAGGCGCCGAAGACGGCCGGCGACCGCGTGCTTGGTCAGCGGGGGCTCGGCGAGGCACCCCAATTCGTCCAATGACAGGTCGGGATGCTCGATGCGCAAACGCGCGACCGCGACGAAGTGGGCGGGCGCCGCGTCACCGAGAATCGCCAGGGCGCGTTGCGCCCGAGCCGCGGTCACCATTGCCGACTGTTGCGCGCGACGTTGGTTGGAGTCCACCAGTGCCGCGTCTACGGTCGAGGTGGTGTCAGTTCGTTGGTGCGATTGCCAGGCTGCCCAGGTTTGTTGAGCGCCAATGCGATTCAGCACGGCGGCGATCGTGTCGACGTCACGCACGGTGACCCGATCGGCCCTACGCAAGTGGCGTGCCCGGATGTGCACACCGAATCTACGCGCCGCCCCTGCCAGGGCCGAGGCGGCTTCAACCCCGGGGCATTCGACCTCGAGCCCCCGGGTGCGACCCGTAAGTGCCAGCGAACCCCGCCAGGAACGCACCACGCCAAACTGCTTCGGCGTCGGCCGTACTACCAGCGACGATCTGGGCCGGCATACCCCGGACCGGCCGTCCCCGACGGTCGATCAAACCAGTCCACCGGGCCACATCTTCGGCTTCGTGAACAACGTGCACCAGGTACCGGGTGCGGGCAGCGATGCCCGGCAGTGCGCGTACTTCGGCCGTACATCCGTATAAGTCCTTGAGGTTCTTGCAAATACGCGTGGCGACCGGCTCTCGGTCAACCTCTGCGTCAATCACGGCGCGTCCCTTGACGATACGCAGCCCACCGGCGAACTGCAGCAGGGCAGTTACTTCAGCCTTGCGCGCACTGACCAGATGCACGACGGTACCGGCGAGTTCGTCTTTGGCGCTCGGCGTCAATATCACAAGTCCCCCATTGCCTTACCTGATCGAAAACCGTTGGTACAGCGGCCTTATGCGCCGCGGCGCGAATCGCCGTGTTGGCGACACTGTGCGAGCTGGCTGATAAGGCGCTCGGCGGCCGGACCGTCCGGATGATGCAGCGCGCGCCAGGCTTCTATCGTTTCGATGAGGGCATCGGGGACCGTAAGCCGTTCGCGGACAACGACACTGATCAACGTCTCAATGACGGTGCCGAATTCTCCGATGCCCAGGTTCACGTACGCGTTGTTGAGCTCAGCGACGGTCAAGCGAGACCGAACGCACTCCACCAGTTGCCACGCAACATCGGACTCGCTGACCAATGACATCAATCCCTTCACCCTGATCGCCACCACTCCCCCATCTACTGCGATATAGGCATAGTCGTGATCCGGCGGCCGAACCGAACGTCTCCGTTGCGTGATCCGGGACACATGCCGAGGGATTCGACGAACTTCAGCAGGCAGTACCCGAAATGGGAGCCACGACGCCATACACCGGGGTGACCGGGGCGCTTTCGCTATGGCCGCACCACCGGCACCTCGGCCGCGGCATTCTCGGGGGTGGGGGCCTGCAATGGCAGGCACACGATGAATCGGGTGTCGGCGGGCGCCGATTGCACCGAGACGGTGCCCCGGTGCTTCTCGACGATCCGCCACGCCAAGTCCAGACCGAGTCCCGTGCCATCGCCCACCGGCTTGGTCGAGAAAAACGGCGTGAAGACGCGATCGATGATGTCCTCGGGGATGCCCGGTCCATCGTCGCGGATCTCGACGCGGATCATGGTCTCGCAGTCCCGGGCCGTGCTGATGGTCAACGTGCCGCCACCACCACCCATGGCCTCTACTGCGTTCTCGATGAGGTTGGTCCAAACCTGATTGAGATCGCCCGGATAGCAAAGGATTTCGGGGAGGTTCTGGTCCCATTCGGTGACTACAGTGATGTCTGCGGTGTCGAACATCTGCAGCGTACTGCGCAGCAGGTCGTGCACATCGGCGTACTGATAATCGCCGCGATCCATCTGTGAATACTGTTTGGCGCCCGCCAGTAGTGCTGAGATGCGAGTACTGGCCTCGGCGATCTCTCGGGTACTCAACTCAGCGTCGATCCCGTGTTTGAGCCGGTGCAGAACTGCGGGTAGATCATCGGCGGTCGCCGCGACATCTTCCAGCCAGGCAATATCCAGGCCCGCTTCGGCGAACGTCGGTGCGTAATCCCAGCCCTCGGGGATGCCTCGCGCGTCGAGCCAGTCGCCCAGTTGTTCTTCCCGGTCAGCGGCTTCCAGCGGGCTCAATTGGGCTGCTTTCACCGGGACGTCGGTAAACAGGCTCCGCATGCTTTGGCGCAAGCTCGCGACGGCGCGGCTGATGGCGGCGGCCGGGTTGTTGAGCTGATGGGTCAAGCCGGCGGTGATGGTTCCCAGACCGAGCAAGCGCGCACGCTGCCCGAGAACTTGTTGCTGACGCAGCGTTCCGAGAGTGTGACCGGACAACAGATGCACCGCCATCGGAAACTGGGTGCACATGAAGCGGGCGAAGCTGTCTGCGTCGAGGACGAAGAACCGGGACGGTCGGACCAGGCGGACCGAGACTTCATAGACCTGCTCTGCCGCGGGCACGTAAGCCGACCATGCCCCGCAGTACGCACCGTGTTGGGATGTCCGATGCGTCTGCACGTCGATGCCCGCCGTCCGTCCCGACATCACCAACTCACCGTCGATCAGCACGTAGAAACAGCGGGCTGCCTCGCCCTGGGTGAACAGCACTCCTTCCGGGAACGTCTCGATGCGTCCGTCGGTGCACAGGATTCCGAGTTGTTCATCCGAGAGTTGCTCGAACAGGAACAGGGTGCGCAGCTCGTCGGCATCGCACGGCTCGCTCATGCCATCGCCCTCTTGTTCTGACTCGCTTTGCGACACACGCTAGTTGAAATCCGTTGCCGGAAGAACAATCCGCAGAAATGCGTCATGGTCAGACCGCAATGTGCTACGGAATGCCTAAGCACAGCTTTGTTGGATGGTGCGGCACAGGAGGCCATGGTGAGTGAAACACCCGACCCCGGATTCGCCGGTGTCCACCATCTTTTCGTTGACCGTCACCGACCTGCAGGCCAGTGTGGACTGGTATCAGCGGGTGTTCGGCATCCGGTGTCTGGATGTGCGGATCCCGCACCGGGGCGGCGAGGAGACCGGCTACTGCGTGCTGCTGCCGGAGCAGGTGTCCGCAGCACTTCGCGAGCGGGCAGGTGGCAGTCGAGACGTCACTCTCTGGCCATACAGCGGCGATATGGCATGGCGCGGAATGCATTTGCGACGGGATGCCAGCCGATGTGGGTACCAGCGCGGTGATCAACATCGCCAAGAAGATCATGGTGCTGAGACAGATCGAAACCAGCAGCAAGATAATCGTCCGTATTCCTGTCGCCGTTCGCGGCATGCTGGGGTCGTTGATGCATTCCATGGGTGGTCCTCCGGCTCAGGGCCGGGGCATCACCGCCGTCGGCCTTTAGCAACTAAGACACCGCAGAACGCGAGTCTGTGACGTGACTTAGGACACGTCACCGGACGCGGGCAGCAGCTTCGAAATGCCGTGCAGCTTGGCGGGACTCAGCACCCACAGCAGTTGATCGATGCCCCGCTGCGAGGTACTGATGGCCAGATAAGCAACGATGCCCGCGCCACGCCTGACCAACACGGATGGCTGTGCATTGGCCTCGATCCAGGTCAGTTTGGTGTCTTGCCACCAGCGCGGCGCGAATGCCTTGAGGAAGTGTGCGACCGCCGATCTGCCGACAACGGGAATACGAGATGCGCCGCGCATGCCGTTTCCGTCGGTGTAGCTGACCACGTCGTCGGCGAACAGTTGCTCGAGCGCATCGACGTCGCCCTCCTGCGCTGCCGCAACCAAAGCCTCCAGCAGCCGCTTCTGCTCGGCTGGACTCGTCTTCTCCCGGCGGCTGGTCGAGATGTGCTTGCGCGCGCGGCTGACGAGCTGTCGTGCGTTCGCCTCCTTGACTTGGACGATCTCGGCAATCCTTGCGTACGGATAGTCGAAGGCCTCGCGCAGAACATACGCGGCGCGTTCAGTGGGCTGCAGTTTCTCCATCAGCATCACGGTCGCCAGCTCCAACGCTTCGCCTCGCTCGGCGCCGAGATGGGGATCGGCGCTGGTGTCCACGGGTTCGGGAAGCCATGGGCCGACGTATGTCTCGCGTCGCGCGCGGGCGGATTGCAGGGCATTCAGGCAGAGGCGGGTGGTGGTTGTTGCCAGGAATGCGGCCGGATCGACGACCGCGCTGCGATCGGCCGTCTGCCACCGCAGCCAGGCCTCCTGAACGATGTCCTCGGCCTCCGAGCTACTGCCGAGCATGCGATACGCGATGCCGAACAACCGGCCTCGCACCGCGATGAACTCGGCCGTCGCTTGCTCGAGGTCGGTCGACGAGTCATCGCCCGCAACCATCCGGCAATCCAAACACAAACGGCGCGTGACGTCCCGAAGTCGGACTGGCTCTCGTGTCGACAGCCGACGAGGTGTTGACACCGACAACACTTGCCGTGCACCCGCAGGTTGTTCTGTGTGCGTTCAGAGCCTCCGGTGGAGCACCGAATGCCGACCCGGTCACAGGTGATGACCTGCATCCACGCCCCGGATTTACTTGCTGATCAACAACATTGGCGCGTGACCAGACTAAGTCGTGTACCGGGAACAGCGATCAGGGCGCCCAGTTTTCCGGTACCCAACGAAAGACGTCCCGGGCAGCCGACACCCGGCCGACAGCCGAGTGCAGGTGAGTGGCCGCATAGGGCTGACGGCTCGCCGCCAGCTCCTTCAAGAGTTCGACCCGAACGCGAACGGTCTCTTCGGGCTCGGTGTCGAAGCCGTTGTGCCAATCGGGGCAGTCAAACCCAGGGTGGAATGTCGCGTCGCCGCCGAACATCAGTCGATCGCCGCCAGACTCCAGCCGGACCACGCTGTGCCCGGGGGTATGTCCGCCGGTGCGAGAGACGAGGACCCCCGGTGCCACCTCATATTCCCTCTCGAAAGTTCGCAGCAGACTGTCGTACTGATCCAAGAACCGTTTGGCGATCGAGCGAAGTGCCTCCGGAATCCCCGGCGGCATGGTGGCGCGGGACAGATCAGCCTTCCCCGCCCAGAACTCGGCTTCGGCGGCCGATGCGTGAATACGCAAGTCTGGACTCAACCGATCCTTCACGCCATCGCCGAGCAGCCCGCCAATGTGGTCCATGTGCATGTGGGTGAGCACCACGTCGGTCACTGACGCGGGGTCGATACCAGCGTCCTCCAGTCGCCGGAGCAACCTTCCTGCCCGCCGGAAACCCTCGTACTCAACTCCCATCCCAGCGTCGATGAGAACGGTCCGGTCGCCGCTACGCACCACAACCACGTTTACCGGCCAGTCGAAGGCCGGTGGCAGCACCATGTCGTCCAGCCAGGCCTTCAAGATCGTCGGGCCGGCGTTGACGCCCAATGTCGCGGCCGGCAGTGCGCTGAGCACCCCGTCGCTTATCACCAACACATCGACTTCACCGACCTTCAGCGCGTAATGCGACGGAACCAACTCGTCGAACCCGGGGCGCGCGGCGACGTCCAAGCTCACCTTTGTCTCGCTCATGATTGCCTCCTCGATTGTTGAAAGCGGTGCGACGCCTCCGCGGGTCGGGGCGCCAACGAATATCAGACCGTCGGCGGCGGGACCTTGTCTGTCGGCACTGCCCGGTCTGTCGGCACTGCCCGCGGGCGGTTGGCCCGATCGCATACCGCCCAGTCGGGCGCAGAGGCCGTGGATGAGGACGATCGGCGCATTCATGCTCGGACTCCGTTCACGGGCGGCGATCGGTGATGCGGAAATGATTCCGGTCCGCCATCGCACCAGTTGAGAATCTCGCGTCAATGCGCTCGCTGACACCCTTGACGGCGCGTAGTCCGTGTCGTGGTGTGCGTAGCTCCGCATTTCCGAGTGGCGATGGGGTCTGGTGCCCGTGAACCGCTGTTGTTTTTGCGGCGTAGGCGCGCTTGTTTCACAGCGAACCGGTAGGGTTCTGTTCTGCAAAAGACGCGGTGGAGCCTATGCCAAGCCAGGGTCGCGGGACACGCCTTCGCGGTCGCGCCAGCGAGTGCGCGACGCTTCGCGGTCTCATTTCGACAGTCCGGTCTGGCAGCTGCGTAGTGCTGGTGCTCAAGGGGGAGGCCGGCGTCGGCAAGACTGCTTTGCTTGAGCATGTATCGGAGTTGGCATCCGGGTTTCGCTGTGTCGAGGCAGCAGGCGTGGAATCCGACATGGAACTCGCCTTTGCCGGCCTACAGCAGGTCTGCGCGCCGCTGCTGAGTCGCCTTGACGAACTGCCTGAACCACAGCGCGAGGCGTTGAACGTCGCCTTCGGGCGCAGAGTCGGTCCGACTCCGGATCGGTTCCTCGTCGGGTTGGCCGTGCTCAGCCTGATGGCTACAGCCGCCACGGAAAATCCACTGCTGTGCCTCATCGACGACGCCCAGTGGCTGGACGAGGTGTCGATGCAGACCCTCAGTTTCGTTGCGCGGCGGTTGCTTGCCGAACCGGTTGCGATGGTCTTCGCGACACGCACGACTGGTCACCAGGTGTTGGCCGGACTTCCTGAACTGACGATCCACGGCCTCTCCGACGCCGATGCCCGCGCGTTGCTCGAGTCTGTGGTCCTGGGGCGGATGGACGAGCGAGTGCGGGATCGGATCGTCGCAGAGACGCATGGCATTCCGCTCGCCCTTCTCGAGGTGCCGCGAAACATCTCGGCAGCCGAGTTGGCGGGCGGTTTCGCCAACACTGCCACCTCGGCGGGACAGGTCGAAGCCAGCATGATGCGCCGAATCCAGGCCCTCCCAGAACCGACCCGGCGGTTGCTTCTTCTCGCGGCGGCCGAACCGGTGGGCGACGCCGCACTGTTTCTGCGGGCGGCCGCCCAACTGGGCATTCCGGTAGATGCACTTGGGCCCGCCGAGGCCGCCGGCATGGTCGAGTTCGGTCCACGCATCCACTTCAACCATCCGCTGATGCGCTCGGCCGCCTACCGCGCGGCCGACCTGACTGAACGCAGGGCAATCCATCGGGCATTGGCCGACACGACTGATCCGGAAACCGACCCCGACCGTCGGGCATGGCACGCGGCCACCGCCACCACTGGGCCTGACGATTCGGTGGCCGCGGAGCTGGAAGCTTCGGCAGGCCGAGCACAGCGGCGGGGCGGAATCGCGGCGGCAGCAGCATTTTTGGAACGGGCCTCCGTATTGACAGCGGACCCGGCCCGGCGGGGTGCCCGGGCGCTCGCAGCCGCGCAAACCAAACGCGACGCGGCCGCGCCTGCGGCGGCGTACGAGCTTCTCGCGATCGCCGAACTTGCTCCGTTGTCCGACCTTCAACGCGCCGAGGCTGCGCGATTGCGCGCCCAAATGGAGTTCGCCCGCAGCCGCGGAGGCGGTACCGGAGCCCCGAGGCTGATCGACTCCGCCGTTCAGTTACTGAGCGCTGCAAGGCAATTGGAGAATCTTGACGACGCACTGGCGCGTGAGACGTATCTGGAGGCGCTCGCCGCCGTCATGTACGCCGGGCGACTCGGTGACCGCCACGTATTGGCCGATGTGGCCGATTCGGCGCGCGTCGCCGTCGGTCGGCTACCGAAGCTGGAACGACCAGTTGACTTCCTTTTGAGTGGTATAGCGGATCGACTCACAGGTGCCGGGAGTTCGGGTTCCGGTGCGCTGCGTACCGGATTGGAGCTCATGTGCACCACGACAGAACAGAACGATGGCCAGGTCCTGCACTGGATGTCGCTGGGTTTGGCCATCGTGCAGGAAGCCGCGGCGGGCGAACTGTGGGACGACGAGCTTCGGATTCAGCTGGCCACCAAGATGGTGAGACAGGCGCGTGACTGCGGGGCACTGACCGCGCTCCCGGCCGCGCTCGCCTTCCGGGCCGGAACTCACCTTCTGGCGGGTGAGTTTGCCACGGCGGCAACGCTTATCGAAGAGGCGGATTCCATCGCGGTCGCGACGGGCTACACCCAGACGCGCTACCACTCGCTGTCGCTGCCCGCCTGGCGAGGGAATCCGGCTGACGCGCTCGGTCTGCTGGAGGCGGCCGCCGACGCCGGAACTGCCAGAGGCGAGGGCCGCCTCGTCGGCGTTGTGGACAACCACACCGCGATGCTCTACAACGGCCTCGCGCGATATGAGGAGGCTTTCGTGGTCGCGCGGCGGGCCTGTGAGCACGACGACCTCGGATTCGGCGGGTGGAGCCTGCTGGAGCTCACCGAAGCAGCGGTGCACACCGGTGAATCGGAAACGGCCGTGCTGGCCGCGAGCCGCCTCGAAGAACGTGTATTTCCCAGCGGAACGGACTTCGGCCTTGGCTTCGTGGCAAGTGCGCGAGCGCTGGTCGCCGACGACGACCACGCCGAAAGCCTGTATATCGAAGCCATCGAACGCCTCGAGTGCACCCGCATGGTCGTGTACCTTGCTCGCGCCCGATTGCGTTATGGCGAATGGTTACGCCGTCTGCATCGCCGCAACGACGCCCGTCAGCACCTTGGCGACGCCTACGAGATGTTCATCCGAATGGGTGCGCAGGCCTTCGCTGAACGGGCTCGCCGTGAGCTGGTTGCCACCGGAGTAAAGGTGCGCAGACACCAAGTCAGCTCCGGCGGTGAGCTAACCGCGCAGGAGGCACAGATCGCACGACTGGCCGGCGAGGGCCTGACGAATCAGGAGATCGGTGCGCAGCTGTTCATCAGCACGCACACCGTCGAATGGCACCTGAGGAAGGTCTTCGTCAAGCTCGGTATCACTTCACGTAGACAGCTCAGGACGATTTTCTGGGCGAGGTAGAAGTATGTCGAGCACAGCGCCGAACCCTCGGCTCGAACGCGAACGACAACAGTCGATCGGCAGCTGAGGCTGCCGGCGCCGAATCCAGCATGGAGTAGAACAGACCGACTCAGTCATGTTGCTCCGACCCCATTTTAGCTACCTTGTGCCACAACAGATTTCATTTCTCTCAGTCCAGTCTCGGTGCGCGGACGTCAGCGTGAGGAGCTGAATTCAGTGGAACATCCCATCGCCTGAAGTCGCCTGAATGTGGCAGGCTGGCGAGATGTCATTGTGGAATCCGCGGGAAGTACCGGCGTATCCGCCAGCCCGTTACACCAGGGATGAACCGGAGGCCAGCGCCGGGCTTCGGCGCAACGACGAACCACCGTCCTACGTCACCGTCGGCGGCGTCGAATACCACTATCTCGCCAAGCAGCAGCAGACCGACGGCGACTACGGCCTGTATCGCCTGGACATCCCTCCGGCGGCCGGCGGTCCCGGGCCCCATTTCCACCGCGCCATATCGGAGGCGTTCTTCGTGTTGTCCGGCGGTCTCGAGCTCTACGACGGTAACGCCTGGATGGACGGCGCTAAAGGCGACTTCATGTACGTTCCGCCCGGCGGCATTCACGGATTCCGCAACCAGGCCGATGAACCTGCGTCAATGTTGATGCTGTTTGCTCCAGGCGCGCCGCGGGAGGCCTTCTTCGAGGGCACCGTGCACCTGGCCGAGATGACCGACGAGGAACGCCGGGAGTGGCTGGCCAAGCACGACAGCTTCTTCATCGACTAGCCGTATCGCATATGCGTGGCGCAATCCGTTGGATCAGGCCGCTCATCGATCGGTGAAGGAGTCTTGGGTGCGCGCCGCCACCCATCATGACATCACGCAGAGACGGGCTGGTTACCGAATTACCCTCTGCGCTAACGAGATATCGTCGCGAGACGCTGTCGGCATCCAGTCGTACCTGTCAATCCAAGCGACTTGTGGTTCACTCCCGAGTCGGGCGTCCATTGTTATTGCAGTCCATTTGGCGGCCCCGTCAACTTCCGCCATCCCGGAAAGCAATCCGTCACGCAGAATTGCGCAACCCCCTCCACCTTCAACATATAGCGCACCCCGGGGCTTGTGGCAAGACCCCCCTCATGGTCCAGAATCGCTGGGCTGCAACGTAACTGCAGCTGCATCGTCTTGAGGGGGACGTATGACCGATACCGACGTGATCATCGTGGGCGCGGGACCGACCGGCCTGACGCTGGCCACCGAACTCTGCCTCGCCGGGGTCAAACCTCTTGTGCTGGAACGGCTCACCGACATCCGCCAGGTCGCCAAAGCCGGCGGCATCGGCGGCCAGATCCTCAACCTGCTGCGCTACCGAGAACTTGGTGACCTGCTCGACGAAGCGGCGGGCGAACCCGTCACCGCCAAGCTTCCGTTCGGCGGCATCCACGTCGATCTCACTCAGCTGGACGAGTCACCGATGCAGGTGCAGCGACTCCCCCAGCCTCAGCTCGAAGCGCTGTTGCAGAGGCACGTAGAAAACCTCGGCGTCGAGGTCCGGCGCGGCCACGAGGTCGTCGGCCTGCAGCAGGACGACGACCTCGTGCACCTGGACGTCCGCGGTCCCGACGGTCCGTACCGCATCAGCGCGAAGTACGTGGTCGGTTGCGACGGGGTGCGCAGCCGGGTGCGGGAACTGGCCGGCATCGGCTTCCCAGGCATCGTCTATCCAGAAATCCACCGAATGGCCACGGTGGCATGGCCCGCCGAGATCACCATCCGCGACGACGGCGACTACGACGTTCCGGGCTACGGCCGCCTGCCCTGGGGATACAGCCAGACCGAGGGCGGCATCTTCGCCATCGCATCATCGGAGCCGGGATGGTTGGGCCTCTACACCAGCGAGGCGCCCGATCGCGACTACGACGATGACGACCCGATGACACTGGACGAATTCCGTGCCAGCATCCACCGAGTGCTCGGCGTGGACATCCCGCTCGGCGAGCCAAAACGGTTGACCCGCTTCACCTATGCGGCCCGGCACACCGAACACTACGTGTGGGGCCGGGTGCTACTGGCCGGCGATGCCGCACACCAGATTCCGACGGGCGGGGTGGCGGTCTCGGCCGGGATGCTCGACGGGGTGAACCTCGCGTGGAAACTGGCCGCAACACTCCAAGGCTGGGCGCCGCCGAGGCTGCTGGAGACGTACCACTCCGAACGGCACCTCGCCGGTGAGCGCCTGCTGTTGCACTCCCAGGCCCAGGTGTCGTTGCGGCGCGGGCACGACCCGGCTGATGAGGCACTGCGAAAAGTGTTCAGCGAGTTGGTCTCTGACGCGCCGGCGCTCGCCCGCGTGGGCGCGATGATCGCCGCGTCCGATGTGCGCTACCCGATGCCCGACGCGGAGTCGCACCCGCTGGCCGGGACGTTCGCGTCGCACCTGCGCGACGACGTCGCGGCAGCCCTGCGCGCGGCGCGCCCGGTCTTCGTCGGACCATCTGAGCTCTGCGACGTCACCGCGCCATGGGCGGATCGCGTCGACATCCTCAGCCGCCAAAGCGAGGCCCTACTGATCCGCCCGGACGCACACATCGCCTGGTCGGGTAGCACGGATCAGGGACTACGCGAGGCGCTGACCTATTGGTTCGGCGCTCCGCGATGAGTATTCGCGCCCGCCGCGGTCTATCCATTGAAAGCCGCAACACCCAGGAGGAACAATGACCGAGCAGACCGCTCTGCCGCCGGTGGTCGACCAGGACACCTGGCGCGCCGCCCTCGATGAGCTGCGTAAACGGGAGAAGGCCGCGACACGTGAACTCGACGCCATCGCCGCCCAGCGGTGCCGGCTGCCGATGGTCGAACTGCCCGACTACACCCTGATCGGGGCCGACGGCCCGATCCGCCTGGCCGACATCTTCGACGGCAAGTCCCAGCTGATCGTCTACAACCACATGTGGACTGACGGGGCCGAGTGGCAATGCTCCGGGTGCACCGGGTACACCTCGCAGTTCACCCGGCTGGACTTCCTGGCCAACTACGACGCCCGGTTCGTCATCGTCACCAACGGGCCAATCGAGGAAGCCCTCGCCTACAAGACCAAGGTCGGCAACCAGATGGATTGGTACTCGTCGTCGGAGAGCACCTTCGGATCCGACGTGGATGCCGCCCCCGGCGACGGCTTCGCCGTCAACGTCTTTCTGCGTGACGGCGACACGGTGTACCGCACCTGGCACACCAACGGCCGCGGCACCGAGCAGCTGGGCTACAGCTTCTCACTGATCGACGTTCTGCCCTACGGCCGTCAGGAGCAGTGGCAGGATTCGCCTGAAGGCTGGCCCAAGTCGCCGACGTACTCCAAATGGGCAAGCTCCCCCGACATCGCACGCCTCTACGGACCGAACGGACAGAACCGATGACCAGCAGCTCAGTTGCCCAGGAACGCTACGTCGCCACCCGCACCATCGCCGCGCCGCCCGCCGCGGTCTTCGCCGTACTGGCCAACCCGGCCCGGCACAAGGAGACCGAGCCGGGCGACTGGGTCCGCGACGCCGTCGACCCCGCTCCGATCACCGGCACCGGCCAGGTGTTCGCCATGAACATGTACCTCGACCAGGCGGGCGGCGACTACGTCACGTACAACCTGGTGACGGATTTCGAGGAAGACAAGACCGTCGGGTGGTCAACCGGCAGCCTGAATGAATCGGGCGAGCACCTCCCCGGCGGTTGGTGGTGGCGCTACGACCTGACGCCGAACGGCGATGGCACCGACGTGACCCTGACCTACGACTGGACCGGGACGCCCCAGGCCTTTCGCGATCAGATCGGCGGCATGCCACCGTTCCCGCTCGGGTTCATCGAGGAGTCGCTCGCCGCGCTCGATCGCGCCGTTACCGGGTAAGACCGGCGCCTGCCACCTCTGTCGCGACAATGGTTGTACGGCAACGCATTTGTCGCGCAGAGGAGGGCATGGTCGGGTGCGCATCACCTGATCTGGTTTGGTCCTGCGCATTTCCCGCGTATGCTTGATCCATCGGCGGTACTTCGTCGCGTGGCGGTTCAAAGCCACGCCGTCGCCGATTCGAAGAAGTTTGACCGATTCGCGGTCAAGGCAGGAGCGTCGCAATGACGCCGCAACATGACCGCACGACCCCAATTCATCGCACGTCACCGACGCAGACTCCACGATTGCGGTTGAAGCCCAAGGCTCCCCACAGTGGATATGTCGACGGGGCGTGGTGGCCACACACCAGCAACCTCAGCACCGAACTGCCCGACCTCCTGGCCGTGCTGTCTGTTCGCCTCGGCCAGATCGACCGAGTGCTGTACAACGTCGGCGAATGGTCGGCCGCCCCCACCAAACTCGCGACAGGTGGACGGCGAGTGCGCCTCGACGGCTACCAGCGCCAGCCGATCAACACCGTCGAGGTGGTTGGGCTCGACCGCGACCGGATCGTGCTCCTGACCGTGCCCGTCAACACGGACCCGGCAGAGGCGCATTGCGCACTCATGAGCGCAGCGCAGCCCAACGACCACACCACGGTGTCGGGCATTCTCGCAGCCGCGCAGCACGCGGACTAGCGGTTCTTCGCTTCTTGCGCTGAATCACAACAGATTTGGATGCGATGTTTCGCATTCATGTTCAAAGAAAGTAGTAGTCACATGACCGAAGGAACCGTGAAATGGTTCAACGACGCAAAAGGCTTCGGCTTCATCGTCCCCGATGACGGCACACCCGATGTTTTCGTACACCACAACGAAATCCAGGCCGGCGGCTTTCGCTCGCTGCAGGAGAACCAGCGGGTGAAGTTCGACGTCACCCAGGGCACCAAAGGCCCGCAGGCGGTAGGCGTCACCGCCCTCTGACCCCGGGATTTCTGGGCTGACGCGCCACGCGTCAGCCCAGAACTTTCCCCGACATTTGTTGCCGCCGTGCGGCTTTCAAGATTTCCTCAGCGGTCTCCAGCATCGCATCCTCGCCACGGCGTGGATCGACCGGCTGACCAGCGGCGCGGCGCAGCACCATACCGGCGAGGGTGTTGTTGGTCGTGCTGGGCACGATCAACACTGACGCGGTGGCGTCACACCCTTCAACGGTCATGATGTGCTGCGCGCGACCACGCCACGCTTGCCAATTGAGGTTCGGCGGATTGTGCAGGGGTGACCAGTTGATGCCGACCTCCGCGATCTTTCCGAGTCGGTCATCCAGAACCGCCATCAGGCCTGCGAATTCGTCTGCCAGTACTCCGCTGTACGGCCACCAGGCGCCGTCGATCCGTCGGCCGAGCTTGTCGGCCAGGCACAGACGCACGGGCTTGTCTGCGCGTACCCGCTGCGCGACGTACACCATCAGGTCGCTCCGGAATGCTGAAGCCGAATGGTGCGCCATCCCATGACAAATCCTTACGGTTGGTGCCGCGATCACCCACCGGCAGAATCACGAAGAGACCTACGCTGCCAATGACTTCGAGCGGAGCCGCCAAGCAACATACGACGCGGCTCTACCTATGACGCTACGCCGCATATGCGGCAACCGCGTCCCGCAACCGTCAGTCGCCGTACTCCGCGGTCCCATCTTCGAGGACCAGGCGGGCGTTGCTACCGTCGGGCCCGGCGGCTTCGGTGCGGAACACCGCGTGCCCTGGCTCGGTGCGCCACACCGACGTGGTCAGTGTTTCGCCCGGGAACACCGGTGAGGTGAAGCGGGCCCCGACAGCCTTGATCTTCGACGCGTCACCGCCGCCGAGCTCGGCGACCAGCACCCGGCCGGCCACACCGTAGGTGCACAGGCCGTGCAGGATCGGCTTCGGGAATCCGGCGAGGGTCTGCGCGAACCACGGGTCGCTGTGCAGCGGATTGCGGTCTCCGGACAGCCGGTAGATCAGCGGCTGGTCCTCGGTCGTCGGGAGTGCGACAACAGCGTCGGCCGGGCGATCGGGAATCTCCGGAGCCGCCGCCCGCTCCCCGGGCTGACCGCCGAAGCCACCCTCGCCGCGGATCACCGCGGTCGACCAGGACTCGGCGAGCACGTTGCCGTCGTCGTCGGTGGCGGTGCCCTTGAACGTGAGGATGGCGTTCTTGCCCTCACCCTTGTCCTGGATGTCGACCACCTCGGAGCTGACGTTCAAGCGGCCCGAGGGCGGCAACGGCGCGTGCAACCGAATCTGCTGGCTGCCGTGCAGCAGTTTGCCGAAATTGAAGCTGCCGACCTCACCGACCGCGCCCCACGCCGGGCAGCAGATCACCGCATACGTGGGCAGCACCTGCTGATCGATGTCGTGGCTGTTCTCCGTGGTGAACGCCAAATCCTTCGTCCCGCAACCCACTCCGAGTGCGTAGAGCAGGGTGTCGCGTTCCGTCCACTCGAAGGGCTGCGGTGTGGTCTTGGCTCCGATGGCATTGGGGTTGATCGGCATTCGGCGGTTCTCCCTCAGAGGTGGGTGTGACAAATCCGGACCTTACGCGCTATTGACCTCGGCCCGCGAGAGGTTCACGATGACTCGCATGCGATATGTCGTTACCGGCGGTACCGGGTTTATTGGCCGCCGCGTCGTCAGCCGGATTCTGGCTCAGCACGACGACGCCGAAGTTTTCGTTCTCGTCCGTCGGGCCTCGTTGGCCCGCTTCGAAGAACTGGCCGCGGAATGGGGTGACCGGGCAAAACCCCTGGTCGGCGACCTCACATCCGCGGGTCTGGGCCTGGCCGACCTGGCCGATCTCGGTCCAGTCGACCATGTGGTGCACTGCGCCGCCATCTATGACATGACCGTCGACGCCGCCACCCAGCGAGCCGCCAACGTCGAGGGCACCCGCGCGGTGATCGAGCTGACCCGCAGCCTCGGCGCGACGCTGCACCACGTGTCATCGATCGCGGTGGCGGGCAACTATCGGGGCATCTTCACCGAGGACGACTTCGACGTCTCTCAGGAGCTGCCCACGCCGTACCACCAGACCAAGTTCGAAGCCGAGCAGCTGGTGCGCGCCACCCCGGGCGTGCGGCACCGGATCTACCGGCCGGCTGTCGTGGTCGGCGACTCCCGGACCGGCGAGATGGACAAGGTCGACGGGCCGTACTACTTCTTCGGGGTGCTGTCCCGGCTGGCGGCGCTGCCCAAGATCACGCCGATGCTGGTGCCCGATACCGGCCGCACCAACATCGTGCCGGTGGACTATGTTGTTGAAGCCGTCGTCCATCTCATGCACGCCGATGGCCGCGACGGTCAGACGTTCCATGTGACGTCTCCGAATCCCATTGGACTCAAAGACATCTACCGCGGTGTCGCGCGTGAGGCCGGGTTGCCGCCACTGCGTGGCACTCTGCCTGGAGCCACCGCCGCTCCGGTGCTCAAGGCCACCGGGCGGGCCAAGATTCTCCGCAATATGGCGGCCACTCAGCTGGGTATCCCCGGCGAGGTGCTCGACGTCGTCGACCTGGCGCCGTCGTTCTCCTCGGAGAACACCGTCGCGGCACTGCAGGGCACCGGCATCGTGCTTCCCGAATTCGCCTCGTACGCACCGAAACTGTGGCGCTACTGGGCCGAGCACCTGGACCCCGACCGGGCCCGCCGCGACGACCCCCGCGGCCCGCTGGTCGGCCGCAACGTCATCATCACGGGCGCCTCGAGTGGCATCGGCCGGGCCTCCGCCATCGCCGTCGCCGAACGCGGTGGACGGGTGTTCGCCCTGGCCCGTAGCGCCGATGCCCTCGACGAACTCGTGACGGAAATCCGCGAATTCGGCGGCGAGGCATACGCTTTCACCTGCGATGTGGCCGACGGCAACTCAGTGGAGCACACCGTGAAGGACATCCTGGGCCAGTTCGACCACGTCGACTACCTGGTGAACAACGCCGGCCGCTCGATCCGCCGTTCGGTGGTCAACTCGACCGATCGGTTCCACGACTACGAACGCGTGATGGCGGTCAACTACTTCGGCGCGGTGCGGATGACGCTGGCGCTGCTGCCGCACTGGCGCGAACGCCGGTTCGGTCACGTGGTCAACGTGTCGAGTGCCGGGGTGCAGGCCAACAGCCCGAAGTACAGCGCCTACCTGCCGAGCAAGGCGGCGCTGGACGCGTTCTCGGAAGTGGTTGGCACCGAGACCCTTTCGGACCACATCACGTTCACCAACATCCACATGCCGTTGGTGGAGACCCCGATGATCGCGCCGTCGAAGCGGCTGAACCCCATGCCGCCGATCACCGCCGAGCACGCCGCGGCGATGGTGGTGCGTGGCCTGGTCGAGAAGCCGGCCCGCATCGACACCCCGCTGGGCACGCTGGGTGATATCGGAAATTACCTGACCCCCAAGCTGTCTCGCCGGGTCCTGCACCAGCTGTACCTGGGCTACCCGGATTCGGCAGCGGCGCGCGGTGTCACCGAAACCCCGCCGCCGGCGTCGACTTCCGAGCGTCCGCGCAGTCCGCGCCGACCCAAGCGGCCTCTCGCGGTCAGCAAGGTCCGGGTGCCCCGCCCGGTCAAGACCGCGGTGCGGCTGATCCCCGGCGTGCATTGGTAAACGGCCGGACCTATCGTTGGCGACGTGACTGGGGGCTTACTTCCCACCGGCCAGGCCAGGGTGCAGCCGGTTTTTGCTGATGTCGACACCGGCGTCGATGACGCGATGGCGCTCGCCTATCTGCTGGCCAGCGCCGATGCCGAGTTGGTGGGCATCGCCTCGACCGCGGGCAACGTCCCCGTCGACCAGGTGTGCGTCAACAACCTGGGGTTGCTGCAGTTGTGCGGGGTCGGGCCGATCCCGGTATCCCGGGGCTCGAGCGTCCCGCTCGTCGCGCCGTTGCGGACCGCCGAGGACACCCACGGTCCGCGGGGGCTCGGGTACGCCGAACTGCCCGAGCCGCGCGCCGACTCCGACACCGGCGGTGTGCTCACCGAGTACGACGCCGCCGAGGCGTGGATCCAGGCCGCGCGCGAATATCCCGGTGAGTTGATCGGTCTGGTCACCGGTCCGCTGACCAACTTCGCACTGGCGCTGCGGCTGGAACCGTCACTCCCCCGGCTGCTGCGGCGGCTGGTGATCATGGGCGGGGCCTTCGACTACCGGGGCAACACCACGCCGGTGTCCGAGTGGAACATCAGTGTCGACCCGGAGGCCGCTGCCGAGGTGTTCGCGGTGTGGGGCGCGGCATGGGGCCTGGAAGATCCGACGCACCTGCCAATTGTGCTGGGGCTCAACCTGACCGAGAACATCGCTATGACGCCGTCGCTGCTGAGCCGGCTGGCGACCGCGGCAGGCGGGCCGTCATCGCCGATGAGCGTGCTGGACCATCGCGGTACCCGGTCCACGTCGTCCAACGCGCTGATCCGGGTCCTGGAAGACGCCATGCGGTTCTACTTCGAGTTCCACTACGACCAGGGCGAGGGCTACCTGGCGCACCTGCATGATCCGCTCGCGGCGGCCGTTGCGCTGGACCCGGGCATCGTCCGGTACCAGCAGGCGACGGTCGACGTAGAGCTGCTCGGCACACTGACCCGCGGCATGACAGTGGCCGACTGGCGCGGGCATTGGCGGCGTCAACCCAATGCCCACATCGGTGTCGAGGTCGACCCGGTGGCGTTCTTCGACCGGTTCATCGAGCGGGTCGGGGCTTTCGCGTCCACCCTGTAGTGCCGAAAAGCCACTTATGACACGCAAATTCGTCACAAGTGGCCAGTCGGCGGCGCGATTTCAGTCGTCGGTGACGGTGATCTTTACGTCGATGTTGCCGCGGGTCGCGTTGGAGTAGGGGCACACCAGGTGAGCCTTGTCCGCCAGCTCCTGAGCGGCGTCGTGCTCCAGGTTGGGCAAGGTGATCTCGAGCTCGACCGCCAGACCGAATCCGCCGTTGTCCAGCTGGCCCAGCGAAACCCGAGCTCCCACAGCCGAATCGGTGACGTCGGCCTTGGCCTCACGAGCGACCAGACGCAGCGCCGAGTGGTAGCAGGCCGCGTAGCCGATGGCGAACAGCTGCTCGGGGTTGGTGCCGTTGCCGCTGCCACCCATCTCCTTCGGGATGGCCAAGTCCAGGTCCAGCTTGCCGTCGGAGGTGCGGCCGTGGCCGTCGCGACCTTCGCCGGTGGCCAGGGCTTCTGCGGTGTACAGGGTCTTCATGTCGATCTCCTTGTTGTGATTGTTGCCGGTGACGCGGGTTGCGTCGGTAAATCAGTGCGATGCGGTGAGCGCATCGGTCAATCTGTGAATCGCATCGCGCAGGTCTGCCGCATCCCGCTCGCTGATGCCCATCCGGGCGCCCAGCTTCTGGGGAATGCACTGGGCCTTCCCTTCGAGCTTGCGGCCGGGCGAGGTGAGGGTCACCTCGACCTGACGCTCGTCCTGCAGCGACCGTTCACGACGGATGAATCCATTGGCCTCCAACCGTTTCAGTAGCGGTGAGAGAGTCCCCGAATCCAGCTGCAGCCGCTCGCCCAGACGCCCGACCGTGACCCGATCCTCTTCCCACAACACCAGCAGCACCAGGTACTGCGGGTAGGTGAGGTTCAGCTCGGACAGGATCGGCCGGTAGGCCGCCGTCATGGCCCGCGACGCCGAGTACAGAGCGAAGCAGAGCTGGCGATCCAAGGTGAGTGCGTCCACGTGAAGAACTGTAGCCCACAATTCAGTTGTGCACAACCATTGTGTTCGACAGCACCCGGGTGCGGTGTGCCATGCTCGACCTATGGACTGGTTCCCCGACCAGGACGCGTTACGCGGCACGGTCGCGGTAGTGGCCGGCGCGACGCGTGGTGGCGGCCGCGGCATCGCCGCCGCGCTGGGCGAGGCGGGGGCGACGGTCATCTGCACCGGTCGCAGTAGCCGCCGCGGCGGCATGACGTCCGACTACGACCGGCCCGAGACCATCGAGGAAACCGCCGAGTTGGTCACGCGTTTGGGCGGCGTCGGCGTCGCGATTCCGGTCGACCACCTGGACTCGCATCAGGTCCAGCGCCTGGCCGACCGGTTGCGCGACGATTACGGCACCATCGACGTCCTGGTGAACGACATCTGGGGTGCGGAGAAGCTTAAAGGTGCACCGCCCGAATGGAACACACCCATCTGGGAGCATGACCTGGATCGCGGACTGCGGATCGTGCGCCTCGGCATCGAGACGCACCTGATCACGTCGCACCATCTGCTGCCGCTGCTCGTCGAGAAGCCGGGCGGCCTGCTCGTCGAGGTCACCGACGGCACAACACATTTCAACGCTGATCGGTACCGCATCTCGGTGTTCTACGACCTGGTGAAGGTTGCCGTGAACCGGCTGGCGTTCTCGCAGGGACATGAGCTCGCCGGCCACGGCGGCACCGCGGTGGCCATCACCCCGGGCTGGCTGCGCTCAGAGATGATGTTCGACAACTGGGGCGTCACCGAAGACACCTGGCGCGACGCACTGCAGCCGAACAGACCCGGCGGATTACCCACCGCGCCAGAGGCCTTCGCATCGTCGGAATCGCCCCGCTATCTCGGGCGGGCCGTGGCGGCCCTCGCTGCGGACCCGGACAAGACGCGCTGGAACCAGCGTTCGGTGACGTCAGCAGACCTGGCCCGCGAGTACAGATTCACCGACGTCGACGGCCGCAGGCCTGACAGCTGGAATGTGTGATTCCGCGAAATCCGCACTCCGGCAGTGCCATCCTTTACCCATGCGTAAACGACGCAATGACGCACCCCGGGTAACCCGCGGTTGTGCCGTCATCGCGTCGATGTCGGTCCTCGCGGCATGTACCCAGACGGCCGTCAATGACCCACCGCCCACATCATCGATCGAAACCACGACACTGCCGACGCCGACCCACCAGTCGACGCAGGCAACGACCACCACAACCACGATGGTCACCTACTCCCCGCCGCCGACCACATCGGGCCCGATCCCGACATCGACAACATTCACCAGCGCGCCGACGACCACCCAGACAACGACCACCACGACCACCACACCGAGCGGGCCACACCCGCCCACCAGTTCGCCGCAGCCCACACCCTGATGGAGCCCGCCGACGAGTCACGCACCGTGTCGCCACATCTGCAATCGTGGCTCGGCGTGGTTGGCGTTGTCGCCGCACCACTTTCGGCGATCACGGCACTCTGCTACTACTTCGGCCGGGTCTCGACCAACGCGAAGATGACGTACCTCGGGGTGTCCACCGACGTCGTCGGATACACGACGAATGACTATGTGGCGCAGAGCGCCGGCGTGTTGTTCGTCATCGCATTGTCCGCGGCGCTTGTGTGCGCCACGGTCCTCGCCCTGTGTCTGATGTTCCGCAGTCTTGTCCGCCGCGGCAGATATGTCGTCACTCTGCGGCGCACGGCGCTCCTGGTGATGATCCTCGGCGCCGCCGCGCTATTGCGCGCCGTCCGTGGGGTGTGGTCACCCGACTCGTATCACGACGACCAGGGCTGGCAGACGCCCGGCGCGCTCGCGCTCGGCGCCGCGCTGCTGCTGGTGGGTGAATGGATGCGACGCGCGTGCGACGACCCGTCGCAGTCCGTCCTGCCACCAACCCGAGTCGGTCAGGTACTGCTCGCCATCAACGCAATTGTGTTGATACTGGCCCTGTTCTGGGTCACCAACGTGTTCGCCGAGAAAGCCGGCAAGGTAGAAGGCACCAACGCGGCTGCCGGCCTGTGGGCGACCAACAGCACCGTCATTCTCGACACGCAAGATCAACTCGACCTGCCACCCGAACTGATCAAAGTACGCCCCTTGCCCACCCGCGATGCGCAGCAACAGCCGACCTACCGCTATGAGTGTTTTCGGACCATCGCTGTGCGCGATGATCGCTGGGTCCTGATGCCGGCGAACTGGAAACCCGAATTCGGATTCACCGTCATCGTGACCGCCGATGCGTCACACCGCATCATGTTGCGCAACATCAAAGGCAATCCCCGAGAGATGGGCACCGGGGCAAATGTCCGCGACTACTGGCCATGCCCGGAGTTCGTGCAGACGGTCAAGGGCGACGCGGTGGTCGGTCAGCTTCTGAGCCTCGACGACATCAAGCGCCTGACCCAGATGCCCGCGTTGACGGTGGCGAAGGAGTACACACAACAGCCGCACCGTGATTCGGCGCCCAGAGCCCCGTCCTGCGCCGACGCAGTGAACCCGACGACCTACGAACCCGGTCGCGACAGCGGATTCCTGCGACGGTCCGGCCGCGAGATGGTCGACACGACATCGCAGACCCGGATCGACGAAAGCGTCATCGAATTCGCGACTCCGCTTCAGGCCTCCGAATTCTTCGAACCGATCAGGACGCAATGGGACGCCTGTAAGAAGTCCACCGTTCCCGTTGGTGCACAACGTATTACCGTCGGAGACCTCACCGAGGACCACCATATCTGGACCTTGGCGGTAAAGACATCCGACGAACCGGGCGGTCAATGCGCTCGCGCTTCTGCGGCGATATCCAACGTCATCTCCGACGTGGTGGCGTGCGGGCCAAAGGCATCCGAACACGCCACCACGGTCGCCACCTCCATCCGGGACCGCTTCCCCAGGGAGTGACTGCCTATTGGTGCCGCCACGGGAATGGCGATTCCGATCGCATCCGGAAGGCCCTGAAGTACTCGAACATGCCGACAAACATCACCGCGGTGAAGATGTGCCAGAGAGCGTGGCCTTGAATGACCGACGTGTGGCTGTAGAGGCATTCGTAGTAGTGCCCGTCGTGCTTTGCCAACAAGTTGTCGGTGCCGTCGGTGTACTTGAAGACAAGCGCCAACAGACCGGCGGAGACGGTGATTCCGAAGCCCCACCACATGTTTCCCTCCGCTGCCGGCTCGACGCCGCGCGGCGTGTTCCGCGCCAAGGCCGACCACACCATCCAGCCGATGATGACCACTACCAAGGCGGGGGTGAAGACATCGGAATTGAAGACGATGACCTCCGAACGAAGAAAGCCACCGATGAATGCGACCACCACAGCGCCGATCATCAGAGCCCACGACTGCCAGTCGTCGTACTCCCAATTCATGAGCTCGATGAACCCGTAGGCGACGATCGCAAGCAGCACCGCGTAGACGCCCACGATGTCCAACGTCTGACCGAGGCCCGTCAACGTGCCGTGAAACCAGGCGCTGCACAAGGCCAGGAAGCACAGCGAGCCGCCGATGAACCGGCCCGGCATCGAGCGATTGAAGAACAGGATCATCAGGCCGGCGGCCAGATAGGCGAAGTTTGACCAGAAGTTCGCGATCTGCAGAAAGAAGGCCGTCTTGTCGATCGCCTCGCACTGTTCGCTCCGGTACGCCTTGACATCAGTGGACGCGACGTCGGCCCATGGTGAACCCGACGCGACCGAACCGAGCAGGGCAATGCATGCCACCACGAGAATGCAGCCACCGCAGATGATCAACCAACTCCAGCGCCGCACGAGACTCATTGATACCTGTGGCTTTTCACTCATGTGCGCCTCCTACGCAACAGATCTGATGGCCTTGACCACCGAGGGAATCGAGCCGATCAGCAGAACGATGCCCCAGATGATCGCGATGACCGCGAAGACGATGGCAGCGATGTCGTCAGTGATGCTCACCAAGATGATCGGCACCAGCCCATGGAGAAAACTGAGGATGACGCCGCACACCAGCGAGGTGAGCAGCATCAGCACCAGCCCCTTGTTCTGCAGAAATCGCTGGTGCGCCAACAACAACAGCACGCAGACGGCGACCTTGAGGAACATCAGCAGGCCGTTCAGCATCGAGGCGTCCCCCGTGGGAAAGAACCCCCACACCGCGAGGTACGCGAGCGTGCCGAACGGCGGACTCATGAAAAGGGCGATCATCACCAGCAATTCGACGAACGCGATGATCGCCATGACGATGGCCCCGATGATCAACAGGATCGAACCGATGATCGTCACAATGCCTTGAATGCGGCCGTGAATGCGCTCGGGCACGAGCAATGAGATCCCCATCAGGCCGAGCGTGTAGAACAGAATCCCGTCGACCAGGGCCATGTACGGAATTCCGCGACCGGGCGGTTCGACGACGCCGCTGCTGCTCGGCATCTCCTCCAGGTCCAATTTTGCGGCCTGGACAAGGAATTCCGCGCCGGCGCCGTGTCCGCCCGTGATCATCGGTGATCCCAGCTCGATCAGCACGATCAGCGCGCAGGCGACGAGCGCGAGGACGAACAACGGCGTGCGCAGCTTGTCCATGGCCTCACCCGCCGGCACGTAGTTTGCAGCTGAAACAGCTCAGTGAGATCACCGCTCCGTCCTTGCCGACAGCGACGCTGATGTCCTCCCCATCGTCGAGTTTCTTACTGACCGTGCGAGTGGGCCCGCCCTTCGGATCGGGCAGCGGTGCCGAAATACCAACGGAGCCATCGGTTGTCGTCAATCGGACGGTACGGAGACCGTCGCCACCGCCCGGTACCTTCAGCGCGCAGCCGCTTTGCACGACGAGCACCCCGCCGGGTTTCAGGCAATCGGCTTTGAGTTCACGCAGCGGCACCTCGGTCCCGCCCGCTGCGCTCTTCATGAGGCGACCGAGGAGTCCGTCGGGAGCCTTACCGGCATCGCCGTCGCCCTGGCGGGTGCCGACCGCCACGAAAACGACGAAAAGCACCACAACAGCGATCAATACGGCGACAAAGGCCTTTTTGCCCATGACGGCACCACTCAGTGACCCGGTCCGACGGGAACCGTGAAGCTAGGCATGAGGGTGGGAACGAGGATGTCAGTGATTCTCACCAGGCACCACTTGGGGGGATGGATGCCCTTACAGGCATCGTTTGTACCGGAAGGCCCCTTCGACACGTACAGAATTACCTTGCTTCCCTTGGGAACTGGCACGTGATCCGGGTCGGTCCGATACACGTGGTTCGCCGGCACAGAGCTCGCGCCCTGGGCGAAGCCGGGAACAAGACCCGCTTTCTGAACCCGGTCCACCGCGTCGTTGACGTCCATGCCGACCACGTCCGGTATCTGCACCAGATCGGCGCCTGATGACACCGCAATGGTGACCGTCGAGTCTTTCTTGGCGCTGGCGCCCGCTGTCGGGTCCTGACTGATCACGTTGCCGTTCGCGACGGCGTCGCTGGGCTGCTGCGCAGCCTTCGGCACCAACCCGTTGTCCTTGAGCATCTGCTCGGCCTGCGCCTGGGGTTTGCCGACGACGTCGGGCACCTCCACGCCACTGCGCCGCGTCATCAACGTCACCATCACGACGATGATGACCAGCACCAGGACACCGCCGGCGATCAGCGCCCACAACCAGTCCTTGGATTTCGGCTTCTCCGGCGGAGGTTTGATCTCGAAGGTGACGCGGTTGGAGGTGACCGAATCCTCCTCTGGCGCAGCGTCTGCCGAGTAGACCCGGCCCGACAGCCAGTGTGTTCCGGCGGGCGCCTTCTCCCCGGGCTTCACCGTCGCGGTGAACTGCTTGGAGCCGCCATGCGGTATCACCTGCTGCGGCTCGGCGACCGTGAACCACGACGCCTGCGCCTGCTCACTGCCGACGATGTCGACGGTGGCGCGCGTATCCACCGGGCCGGGGTTGGTGACGGTGAACACCACCTCGGCCTGTCCACCCGCGAGTTCGACTCGTTCGGTGGCCGGACTGATCTGCCATGCGGTCATCGTGTTGCCTCCGTGAGCTGTAGGTCCGCCGTCATCGCTGCGGGTTTCTCATGGTTGACGATGTGCTGCACCACACCGGCATACGCGGTGGCGTCCGCCGGTATCCGTACAGTGAAATGGAACGGCTGATCGGGCGTCTCGATGATCTCGAAACCGACCACCCCCGTGGCGATTTCCAGGAACCGCCGCAGGCCGTCACTGGTGCCGCGCAGCTGTGCGAGAGTGGCCGCTTCGGCGATGAGATTACGCATCTGGGCCGGCGGGATCAGCAGGGTGTCGGTCGCGCCCGGACGGCGCACGCCGACAAGGTAGTCCAGCGTCACCCACCTCGCGAGGAAGGCGAGGAAGTCTTCGCGCGCGGTATACGGGGCGAACTGCGCGCCGAAATCTCCGATCAGTGCCTCATCGGGCGCCTGCAGCGCCTCCATGGCGTCAAGCAAGGCCGCCAGGACGGTCCCCTCGAAGGCCACGTCCTGGTACGCCGACGGCAACAGCCGCTTAATCGCTGGGCTGCGCATAGCTTCCCACCACGGTGATGTTGTGTTCGCCCGAGCACAGCAGCCAGGTGTCGGGGATGGTCACCTCGTCGGTGCTGATCCGGTTGGCCGCAGGCATCCAGCGGCCCGCTACGCCGTTGCGGTACACACCCTTTGGCCCTCCCACGATGACCGTGCCCGCTTTGGCATCGGCACTCTGCACCGCCTCGAAGCGGGCGCGCTGTTCAGGACGCAGCGGCAGCCCGCTGCTCGCATCCGGCGCCTGCCACGTCGGGTTCTGCGCCGCGGCGTCCAGCATCAGCACACCGGCGCTCTGCGTCGCGGCCAGCGCCCGACTGCCGTCCAGCGCAATGTCCCAACAGGTGCCACCGGCCCACCCGGCGCTCA
The DNA here is from genome assembly GCF_001905655.1 of Mycobacterium sp. ST-F2. Taxonomy (GTDB): domain Bacteria; phylum Actinomycetota; class Actinomycetes; order Mycobacteriales; family Mycobacteriaceae; genus Mycobacterium. Next base: position 4,569 of record NZ_JMHT01000002.1, on the reverse strand, counting down.
GCGGCTCCCATCGCAGATCGGCTTCGAAGAGCCGCGCCCGCAGGCATCCGGTCCCGACGCCACCCTGTTCCGACTCACCGATGCCGACCCAGACCACTGTTGTGGGTCCGTTGATCTGCATGGTCAAACAACGGCTGTCGATCCCCGGCACAGGGCCGACTTGACCGAACGAGCCGGCCCGGCCGCCCTCGACGGACAGATAGATGCCCTGCTTGGCCTGTGCCGCCACCATCACCGCCCACTTGCCCTGCTCCGAGATGGCGGTCTCGACCGCGTAGAGCGCCCGATCCTGTTCTGCGGGTTCGAAGATCACCAGATCGGGTGCGGGCGGCTCGGCAAGCAGCTTGAGTTCGTAGAGTCCACCGTCGGTGGCCAACAGCAGCGCGGCGACGGTGTCGCGCTCGATCCAGGCGATGTCGTTGACCGTGGGTCCGAGTTCTTCGATCATCTGCCAGGTTTCGCCGAGATCGTCCGACAGGTACACCCGGGAGCCGCCGGTGTCGGTCCTCCGGGTGGCCAGCGCCAGCGTTCCGGTGCGCTCGACCATGCCCGCGCGCACCGCGCGGGGCGCCGGCACGATCGTCATGACCTCCTCGCCCGGGAACCGCCAGATGCTCTCCCAGCCCTTGCCGTCGTTGACCGACCGGAACAGGATTTCGCCTGACCCGCAGTACCACGTGTTGTCCTGGTAGGGGTCTGCCACCGTGCCGCGGATCTGCCCATCGGGCGCTTCGCCGATGACGAACCGCAATTCGTCGACGTAGCGCACACCCGGCTCGGAGCCTTCCAGCAGCTGGTACACCGTCGACGCCCGCAGGGACTCACCGAACTGCCACCCGGTGGTGTTCTCGGCAGACGCCAAGGGACTGATCACGCGGTTCAGGCGTTCATGCACCCTGTCCCGCACCGCTGCCGCGTCTTCTTCGGGCCGCACCACGATGCGCCCTTCGACCGAAACCTCTTTGTACTTGGCCCAACTCGTGACGCAGGTGGTGCCGATCATGCCGCGGTTGCTCAGGTCGGTGGCGGTGCGCACGCGGGCTTCCTCCACTTCATGCGCCAGCATGGTGGCCAGGCTCAACCTGCCGCCGGGCCGGTCCTGCGCCGAAACCTGCGGAACCAGAACCACTTCGATGGAGCCGCGCTGTGCAAAGGGTCGGACGTCGACGCGGGTGAAGGCGCGGGCACGCGCTACTCCACTGGAGCTGACGGTGGCCAGCACCTCGTAGTCCCGCGCTGTCACAGCGCGTTTCAGGGAGAAGAACTCGTACGGCCCGCGCTCCAGCGCAGCACCGACCTCTTCCAGATCTGAACCCCCTTGGGCCGGCGGTACATTGGTCACCGTGACGCCATTGATGCGCGGTTCGATGGCGGTCAGTTGGCCGGCCGCGACGTTGCCTCCCACTCCCCCGCCGGTCCGGTACCACAATCGGATCTCCGCGCCGGCAGCTGGGACGACGGCCCCGGAGACACTGGGAGCGAAGATGATGGTGCCCGTGGACCGGTCCACGATGTAGGACCGGTCTTGTGGCCCCACGTCGGCGAAACTGTCGACGGACTGCCAGATCTCGAACTCGTGGCCGCCGAATTCACGGGCCGCGCGCCGCTCGTCACGGTCACCCACGACCTGCACACCCAGCACCATGGACAGCGGTTCGGTGGTCGTGACGATGGGCGCGTGCGCGGCCGTGAAACGCTGACCGGCACGGCCTGTTCCGGTGCCCAGCAGCTCGCCGTCGATGATGGTGCAGTGGTGACCACGGGCGACGGCGGAGTCCTGCCCGGCGGGGATCACGACGGCATCGGGGACGACGAAGACCGTCTGCGACAGCGCTCCGGCGCCGGTCGTCACCCGGGTACCCGGCGCAATGGTGATTGTCGGCTTCTCCGAATCGGTTTCGCGGCTGTCCCGGGCGAAGGTCAGCTCCACCCACGCCGCGCTGGGCGGCCGGCGGGAGAGCCCGATCAGGTTGAGGAACGTCAGGTAGGACTTCTCCGGCAGCCGGTTGAGCCGGTAGATCATCACCTCGGTCAGGTGCGCGAACACCTCGATGAGCGCCATGCCCGGGTCGTTGACGCTCATGTCCGTCCACGCCGGGCAGGCGTTGCGCGCGCGTTCCCGGGCTTCGAGTACGAGGTCGACGAACGTGCGGTCGTCCAGATTGGGCACGGGGAACGTCACGGCGCACCTCCCTGCAAATCCAGCGGATACACGAGCGTCTCGGTGCTCAGCGTCGCGCGAATGCGGTAGGTCAGCGTGATGTTGAGCCGGGAGTCGATCTCGGGGTCCACATCAGCATCGACGTCGATGATGGAAACCCTTGGCTCCCAGCGGTGTACCGCCTGCCTGACATAGTGGATGGCCAGTCCGGCGGTGGTCTGATCATTGTTGGCGAACAGTAGCCGGTGCAAATACGAGCCGTAGTCGGGGCGCATCAGCCGGTCGCCGGGCACCGTCGACAGCAGTAGCATCAGGGCCTGCCGGATGGCGCCGGCACCGTCGACCATGGCCACCTGTCCGGTCGGTGTGGTCGACAGGCCGGTGGGGCCGTAGGCATCCAGGCCTGCCCCGGTGAAACGAAACGCGTTGTAGTCGGCCGTCATCCGTCGGCCCTCACAAACCTCTGCTTGGGATCTTCGACGGTGTAGTGCACGACGCCGGGCGGGGTGCCGTCGGTCAACCCGTCCAAGGTGGCCAGCACCACCGCGTGACCGTCGATCCGGATCCAGGTGCTGTAACCGACGGCGACCTTCAGCGTCTTGCCGCATTTCTTGATGGTGGGACCGCTGTTGGGGCACCAGTCGATGTCGCGGCCCTCAGGGTCGTTGTCGACCAGCACCGGAACGTCGATGGTGACCCAATCCTGTTGATTGACATTCTGGATCACGCCCTTGTGATCGCACTTTATGACCGAGTCCAGCGTGATCCACTCCGCCATCACTCCTCCCGCATGAATTCGACGGCTTTGGCCTTGATCGTGATGGTCTTGCCGGGCGCGGTGATGTCGAGATCCGTCTCGGCGTGCAACGTGACCTTGCCCGGGGCCAGACTCAGCGTGCTGCCACCCCGGTTCGCGACGGTGATCATGTGGGCACCGTCGTCGACGACGATCCGCTGCCCGTCATCGGTGTGCAGCGACCACCGCTTGACCTTGCCGCCGTCGACCCCGGCATCGGGTGGCTCCTCTCCGCCGAACAAGCCGCCAAGCACCACGCCCCCGACCGGACCATGGGAGAGCGCGACCAGCACGGTGTCGCCGACATCGGGCAGCACCACCAGGCCGCGCTTCTTCCCCGCGCCCGCGCACAGCACGGCCAGCCAGCCCACATCGGGATCACCGTAGGCGGGCAGGCAAACCTGCACGCGCCCAAGCCCTTCGGGGTCGGCGACGTCGGTCACTGTGCCGAGGGTGATGGCTGTCGACGGCCGCGCGACCGGCAGCGCCGACGGCTCGGTGCTCAGCGTGGTGTGGAATCCTGCCGCATCAACGGTGTGGATGGCTTCGGTGAGCACATAGCTTCCGGCGAAGTCCGCAGCCACGCCACTGACCTCGACACACACCCCGGCCCGCAGGGCGGCGTCACCGGCCGCGGTGCCCCCGCAACGTCACCGTCGACGCTGCCCGGACGTCGAGTTCGGCCTGCGCCCGCGCCGCAACCTCGGAGGCGCTGGCACCCTGCTGGTCCAGGAGCATCAGCTTGCCGTCGAGACCGAGCGCGCTCAGGTCGGGCTCGGTCTGCACGGCCGCTCCACCCCGGGGGCTGTCGACCTGCTCGCGAAACAGCTTCGCGCTCTGGCGATCCCAGCCGAAAGCGGTGAAGCCTTGTGCTGCCCGGTCCAGGTTCGCCTCAACGGTGGCGTCTAACAGGGTCCGGCCGAGTTCGAGCTGCACACAGTCGTCACCGCCTCGTAAGGTGCAGAGCCGCAAGTCATCTCCCACCAGCACCGGGTAGAGCCCGGCACTTGAGCAGACTTCGCGGAGCAATTCGAAGTCAGTCTGGCTGTATTGGACGATGCGCTGAAACTCCGGCCCGGGGTCGTCCGCCGACACGCTGATGCCGTCCGGCCCGCACAGCTTCTCGGCCAGCTGGACCGCCGTGACATCCGAGAAGTACCGCAGCTGTTGACGTTTCCGCAGTAGGTGCAGCTTGTCGTAGCCGCGGACCCGGATCTGCGTGGCGCCGTCGGGCCCGTGCACCAGCGCGCTGGCGGTGATCTGGCCTTCGAACAGCGGCTTCGGGTCGCCTTCCAGCTGCGCGGTCAAGGCGGCGCCGAGCGGGAAGGTGCTCAATTCGGTTCCGCTGCCACGCACCACCGCGTAGGCCAGCTCGGCCTGCGCCGGTAGCCCGAGACGCGTTGCGATCCTGGCCGATACGATGCGTGCGGTGAGGTCGGCCGGTACCGGCGACCCGTCCACGGTGACCGCGAGTGCGGCGGTACTGGTCAGCATCATGGGACCGATCCGCCCGGCGTACCGGCGAGTTCGGTGGGGATGGAGAGCACTTCGCCGGGATTGATGGCTCTTCGCAGTTGAGGGTGTAGAGGTCATCGGCGCGTCGTTGCCGGGA
>NZ_JMHT01000019.1 GCF_001905655.1 Mycobacterium sp. ST-F2 | reverse complement strand
TCGAAACCGGCGGATTCAGACCCCAACTACACCGTCAATCATGAAGAGCCCGTTTACCGTCTGGCAACCCATCCAGTGGAAGCTCCGCAACGACACAAATTCAGCAACTACAGCGCTCACAGGAACGCTGTAATCACGATTACGAGAGGCGCGCTCATCACCATGTCGAACCGTATTGCCATGTTGGCAGCCCTTTGCGTGGTGCTCCCGGTCGGTACCGCGCCGTTGGCACTCGCCGACCCGCCGGCCGATCCCGCCGTGGAGCCCGCCGGCAACCCCGGCCCGCCGCCCCCAGGCGTGGGTGCTGTCCCGTCCGGCCCGGCCGGAGTCCTGGACACCCCCGACGGCTGGCACCTGCAGGTCGTCGGCACCAATGAGACCCAGCTTCCGGTCGCCCCGCTGACCACCGCCATCTCGTCGCGTGAGTACTGGGTCGCCGGTACCTTCACCGGCACCATCACCGGCGGCGGCAAGACCAAGCTGGCCGGTGGCACGCTGGAAGCCGGCGAGCAGATCGGCTGCGGCATCATCTCCGACGAGGCCGAGATCAACCCCGGTGCGTCCTTCACCCCGGGTATCAGCCTGGCCGGCCCGACGTGGCAGGCCGGCGTCAGCCTGCAGGGCAAGATCTACCTGAAGCCGGGCACCGTCACGACCGTCGCGATCGACAAGAAGTCGTTCAAGGGCACCTCCACCCGCATCAGCATCACCGGTGTCCGGATCAAGACCGACCAGTGCGCCGGCCAGTCCTTCATCCGTTCGTACGCGACGCTGACGAGCTCCACGGACAACACCGACGACGTGATCACCTACCTCGGTGTGACCAAGGCCGTCTGAGCAGCGATCCAGCTGTCGCAGTCCAACTTCCCCTCCAACCAAACCTGAACTGATGAAGGGCATTGCAACCACCATGTTGAAACCTTCCGCTGTATTGGCCGCGGCGTGCATGCTGCTGCCGGCAATCGCTGCACCGGTCGCGATGGCAGACCCCGACGGCCCGCCCGTGGACACCGGCGTTGTCGGCTCGGACGAGCCGGCCACCATCACCTCGCCCGACGGCTGGGTCCTGACCGTGGCAGCGACCAACGAGACCCAGTTGCCGGTCGCCCCGCTGACCACCGCGGTCAGCTCCCGTGAGTACCTGGTGGGTGGCACCTTCACCGGCACTGTCACCGGCGGCGGAAAGACGAAGCTGGCCGGCGGCACGCTGGAAGCCGGCTACCAGATCGGCTGCGGCATCGAGCTCGGTCAGATTCGTCTGATCGGCCAGGTCGGTGCCAGCACCGCCAACGCGAACATCTTCACCGGTGCCATCCCGACCGGTGTCACGTTCCCGCTGTCGGGCACCCTGGAAATCCACGCGAAGCCGGGCACGGTGACCCAGGTGCCGGTCGACAAGAAGACCTTCAAGGCGGCGCCGGTGCGCGTCACCCTGAAGGACACCCACATCAAGGTCGACGGCTGCGTCGGCCAGTCGTTCCTGCGGTCCTACGCGGTGCTGACCAGCTCCACCACCGACACCGACGACATCGTGGCGTACTACGGCATCACCAAGTCGGTCTAATGCTCGGCAGTAAATTGATGGGCAAAGCCGCGGCGGCGGGCGTGATCGCCGCCGCGGCGTCCATCGCCTTCGCCGGCGCGGCTTCGGCCGACTGGAATGACCCGATTCCGACGCCCGGTCACGATGACAGGACTGACGCGCTCGCCGCCCAGGCGGCCGCGGCTCTGGGTCCCGCTCCCATGGCGGACGCCCCGATGCCGGTCCTCGGCGCACCGCTGGGCGCCCAGGGCTTGAACGTCCTCGGGCAGCGTCCCGCCGGCAACACTGATCCGGCAGCAACGGCTCCCATCGCCGGCCCACTGGGCATGCCGCTGGGCACGCCAGGACTGACCGCGGACACTGTGCTGGGCCAGAACGCGGTGCCGTCTCGCCCGGGCTCGGGCGCCGGCACCCCGCCCAACCTCAACCCCTTCAACAACGCGTACGGGGTGGGGCAGTGCCTCAAGCCGTCGGCACCCGGCAAGTGTGAGCAGTTCGGGGTTGACCCCGGCCAGGAGCACGCCGACAGCAGCCCACACGAGTGGCTCAACCGGTACATCGACATGTACCACGACGGCCGCCTGCGGGGTGGAGCACTCGGCCAGTACCCGCAGCAGCAACTGGGCGAATCGCTCCCGGGTACCGCGCCGCCACCGGGGACCAACATCCCGCCGGGGCTCGCGCAGTACTACGAGCCGCCCGAGCTTCCGCCCCCGCCAGGGGCACCGGTTCCACCTCCGCCCGCCAACTGAATATGCGATTTGGGCCCGTCATCAGACGGGCCCAATTCGTTTGTGTGGCATGGCCGATTCTGTCAGCGGCAGCGGACGTTCAGGTTCTGGCAGACCATGCCGACACCGCCCGAACGGGACACGGCGGCACCTGCATCACGCGGATCCACCGACAGTGCCGGTGTCGAGGTCACCAGCTGGTCGATGATGGACGGCGCAATGGGCGCGGTCGGATCGGGCTGCGCCCGGGCCACGCCGGCAGTCGCACTCATACTGAGAATCCCGAGCGCGCAGGCCACCAACCGGACCACCCCTGTGCGCTTCATAGGTCTTCCTCGGGCCGACCGACAGATTCCGTCCCACGTTATGCCGTTCAGCGTTGCGCGTCGACATCGCGCATCGATCACGAATGCGGAACAACTCGAGTTTCGGTGGATCGTGTTGGCCCTCAACTGAATCGTCGGCCCCTTACCGTTTCGGCCGTGAAGCCGATACGCGTGCTTTCCCGTCGCGCTGCGGCCATCGCTGTGTGCGTCGTCGTCATCGCGCCCTTGGCACCCCTTGCGGACGCCGACCCGGACGCCCTGCCCGGCGCCGCCCCGCCGGCCGACGGAAAGATCGCGTCCGGCACGCCCGTCACCGTCAACACGCCTGATGGCTGGGTCCTGACGCTCGGCGCGCGGGACGAATCGCAGGTGCCGGTGGCGCCGTTGACGACCGCGGTGTCGTCACGCGAATACCTCGCGAACGGCATCTTCATCGCGTCACTGGCTGGGCCCGCAGAACCGCGAGGGCTGCTCGAAGTCGGCTATGAGATCGGCTGCGGTATCGACATGAGCACGTCGAACGGTGTGACGATGGCCGGCAGCGCGGGCGTGACGCCGTCGCTCGGACTGTCCGGGCCATTGGGCGGCCTGCCGACCGGCATGTTGCCCGTGATCTCCACGCCGGTGAACGGTGTCATCACGGTGGGACTCAAGCCCGGTTTCGTGCTCGTGGTGCCGGTCAACAAGAAGGAATTCAAGAGCGCCAACCCCTGGGTGATGATCAGCAACTTTCACATCAAGATCGATGGGTGCGTGGGTCAGTCGTTCATCCGCTCGTACGCAACACTGACGCGACAAACCGATCAGTCCGACGTCGTCTTGTCGTACGTCGGGTCAACGACCACCGTCTAGCCGGCCGCGCGTCATCAAACGATGGATCTTAGGCGCCGAGCCACAGCCGTAAGCGGCGTAGCGTGACCATGGTGTCGACCGAGCCGAACAACCACTACCACCACCTGGCATTCGGCCCCGATGCCCTGAATCGTCAGCAGCGCAACGGCAGCTACCTGGCCTACGGACGGCACACCGAACGCCCCGACGACGGCCCGCAGCGCCTCGACGACCGCGAGCTCCTGATGATCCGGCGGGCAGACCAGTTCTGCCTGGCCACCATCACCCCGGCCGGCTGGCCCTACCTCCAATACCGTAGCGGCCCAGCAGGATTCGTCCGGCATCTGCCCGAGACCGACCGGCTGCGGTTCATCGACCTGCCGGGCAACAACCAGTTCGTCACCCTGGGCAACCTCGCCGCCGACGACCGGCTGGCGATGTTTTTCGTCGACTACCCGCGGCGCACCCGGCTCAAGGTCTTCGGCCGCGGGACCGTCGTCGAGGACGGACCGCAGCGGGAGATCGAGATCGCGGTCGAAGCCTTCGACTGGAACTGCTCGCGCTCCATCATCCCCCGGTTCGACCGTGAGTACCTGCGCGAGCTGGGTGAGGCGTACCAGGCCAAATTCGACGGTCGAGAAGCCGAGCTGCAGGCCGAGATCGCGGCGCTCAAGGCGCGGGTAGCGGAGTTGGAGAGTCGCTGACCCGGCGGTCTCGTTTGGCTGCGTCATGCAGGGGTAACCGCCCGTCATGACTGAACCGACCACTCCCCTCCGCGCGACAGCCCTGATCTGCACGCTCAAGCCCGGCCCGTCGCCGTCGAGCAGCGCCTTGATGGCCGACCACGTGATGGCGGCGCTGCGCGAACAGAATGTGGCGTGCGAGGCCGTTCGGTGTGTGGACTTCAACATCGCGCCGGGTGTCCAAGCCGACATGGGTGACAGCGACCAGTGGCCGCAGATCCGGGCCAAGGTCCTCGACGCCGATATCTTGCTGATCAGCACGCCCATCTGGCTGGGCCACCCGTCGTCGGTCACGCAACGCGTTCTCGAGCGCCTCGACGCCGAGCTGTCCAACAAGGACGATCAGGGCCGACCGGCCGTCGCGGGCAAGGTGGCGATCGTCAGCGTCGTCGGCAACGAGGACGGCGCACACAAGACCGTCGCCGATATCTTCCAGGGGCTCAACGACATTGGCTTCAGCATTCCCGCGCAGGGGTGCACGTACTGGAATGGCGCGGCCATGGAGTCGACGGACTACAACGATCTCGACGAGGTGCCCGCGGCCGTCGCGTCGGCCACCGCCGCAGCGGCCCGCAACGCCGCACACCTGGCCAGGGTGCTGCACCCGGCGCCGTATCCGCCGTACAAGTAGTCAGTCGAGGACACCGTAGAGCTTCAGCACGAACAGAATCGCGATGCTGAGGAAGACGATGACGTAGAGCGCGATCACCACCGTCGGGGCGGTCACGCGGCGCGGTCCGCGCACCGGTGGTGTCGGATCCGGATTGCTCGTCGCTGATTCCTGCCCGGATTCCGGAGGCGTATCACCGGGTTCGATGCCGCCGCCAGGCGCCAGGCCCGGCGTCGACGCGGGCTCAGGGTCGGGCGGTGCCTGGTTCGGCTGTCGGTTGGAAGCCATGACGGATGGTTACCCGCCCGGGACTGGGCCAAACAGACCGGCGTTCAGCGCCGTACCCCTCCGGAATCGACCGCGTAGGCCGTGACCTGCGAGTTAAGGTCGTCTATGCCGAGGACCCAGCAGCAGCGTCGGGAGGCGACGGTGGCCGGAATCCTTGGCGCAAGCATCGACACGATCATCGAGGTCGGATACGCACGCACTTCCGCTGCCTTGATCGCCAAACGCGCGAAGGTGTCTGACGGCGCGATCTTCCGGCACTTCCCCACGATGAGAGAACTGATGGCCGCGACACTCCGCGAGGCCGGGAGACGGCAACTGGAGCTGTACACCAGCCGGATCGCGGAGATGCCGGTTGACGCGCGTACCCCAGAGGCGGTCCTGCGCGTCGTGCGCGATATCACGCACAACCCGACCAACGGCGTCATCTACGAGCTGTTGGTCGCCGCGCGGACCGATGAAAAACTGCGAGCTGTTCTCAAAGACGAGATTGGGCAATACCAAAAGAAGATCTTTCGGGCCACGGGATCACTGCCCGCAGCCGACGGCCTGGACACTCAGGGCAGGCAGAACTTGCAGGTCTTGACGGTTGTACTGCTCAACGCATTCGACGGCGCCGCAATCTTCCAGGAAGTGTTGCCGCCTACTCCGGAAATCGAACAGTGCCGGGTCACCGTCCTGGCGTCGCTGCTGAATCCGACGCCGCCGTCCAGCTAGCTCCCTGCCAACGCCTCCCGGAACTCATCCGAGACGTAGAACGGGATGAGCCGACGCCGCAGTACCGACTCCAGGTAGCCCCGCTCGTCGAGCAGGGCGATCACCGGCGGGCCGAACCGTAGGGCTTCCTCGATCATGTCCTCACGCCCCACCCCGAGGTCGAGCAGCAGATCGTAAAGGCTGACATCGCCGTACTTGTCGAAGACGTGGTCGATGCCCTCATCGAGAAGCGCCCGGAAATAGTCAGTGTCGCGGAAGGTGCGCCAGAATTCGTAGACCGGCACGACGGCGTCCTCGACGTCCGCGGCGGAGATCATCGAAATGGCCGACGACAGTGGGTTGTCGAGGTTGGTGCGCCACAACTCGTTCACTGCTTCGGCGAGCACGTTTTCGTCCGCGTGGGTGTGGGCGAGCAGGAAGCGGGCGCCGCGGCGCGCCAGGTCCTCTGCCCGCAGCTCCAACCGTTCGACGGGACCTTGCGGCATGCGCGCGCCCAGCCCGCTGAACACGCGGCCCAGCCGGCCCCGAGCCAACGATTTGCCACCCTGCGTGACAGATTCCGCGAGCGAGTGCTGAACCAACGTCACGCAGAACTCCGCGAACGCCTCGCTGCTCAGGATCCGCTCCAGCACGCGCTGGGTAACCCCCATCTCGACCACCATCGAGCTGAGCTCATCGAACCGCCGCGCGTCGATGACGTCGCCGAAGCTGGTGTCGGTCGTCGCGGTGAGCTGATACAGCCGGGCAGCGACCTCACTGACCAGTTCCGCGATGCCGCCTTCCACGGGTACCTGCACGGCGTACTTCGCGGCAACGTTCTTGATCATCGTGGGCGTCACCGCGTCAGCCAGCGTGATCTCCGACGCCTCCGCCAGAGCGTGCTCGATCTCGTCCAGGACCAGGCTGTGGTAGTTCTCGCCCCGCAGCTGCTGCATGGCGAACGCCACCTGCGCATCGAGGAGACGGCCGGCGACCGGTTCGAGCTGCGGCTCAAGGCTGTCTGCCGGATCCGGGAAATTGGTCATTGCCAGCACCTTACCCAGCTGAACTCATCCGCCGTGGGTTGCGAGTTCGGCCAGTGCCGCAATACTCAGCGACGCACTGTCGGGCTCTGCCCCACGCCGAACTGCGGCACCGAAAAGACCCGGGGCGGACGGTTCTGCCGAAAACTCAGGCAGATACCCAGGCCGCCGGAGCCACAGGGCACACCGTTCATGGTCGGCGCCGGTCCACCCGATCGGTTCCCGGTCGGATCGAAAGCGGCGTCGGCCGCCGCTGCCGGCGACAGGCCGATTGCCAGCGCCCCGCATGCCGCCAGGTACGTACCCACCCGAAGGAGACCGGCCGTCATCGCCACTCTTTGCCACACTCTCCGCACACTCAGTGGCCAACCGTTTGCGACCAGGAAGCAGATCGTAGCGGTGGGCCGGGATCGAACCGGAGACGAGCTGTCCGATGTACCTCCGCACCCGCGTAGGCCACCAGAATGAAACGTCTACAGATATGAATATCTGCACACGTTTCGTTCCATTCTTGTTGCGAAGAGTATCGCAACGATTCGTCTACAGATACGATTATCTGTAGACGTTTCGTCCCATGAGCGACCGGAGGTGAGCAATGGGAGCCCTGACTCCGGGCACGTCCCAGCAGCTTGGGCTGTCCCGCAGCGCGTTGTATCGCCGCGCGCGCAGTGGTCAGATCGACCGTATCGCCCGCGGAATCTACTTGCCCTCGGACGCGCCTGCTGCAGATTGGGACCAGCTCGAAGCGGCGACTCGCCGCACCGATGCCACGATCTGCCTGACATCGGCACTCGCTTACCACGACTTGACCGATGCGATTCCGGCCGCGCTGGACGTCGCGATTCCCCGGGGATCACGACCACCTGTCACCACCGGTGCCATTGCATGGCATCTGTTCGACCGCCAGACATTCGACATCGGTCGTGACCGGATGACGATCTCGGGATCGGACCAGGAGATCGGGATCTACTCCCCGGAGCGCTCGATCGCCGATGCGTTCCGCCTCCGGGGCGAAGTCGGACACGAACTGGCGCGCGATGCGCTGCGGGAGTGGCTGCGCCGCGGAGGAAAACCTGCTCGGCTGATCGATATCGCGAGCCGGCTCCCCCGGGCCAAGACTGTCACCCTGCGCGCGCTGGAGATGATGAGTTGAGCGACGGCGACAAGGTATTCCGCCGCATCCAGTCCGCCGCCCGATCAGCCACGGGCAAGGGCGCCTCCGGCGTGCCGACACAGGAGTACCTGATCCGGCACGTCCTCGAGTCGTTCCTGGACCGCCTTACGCGCACGCCACACGTCGATGACTTCGTTCTCAAAGGTGGAATCCTGTTGGCCGCCTATGACATACGCCGGCCGACAAAGGATGTCGATGCCAACGCCATCAGCGCCGACGTCACCGCCGAGCACCTCGCGAGAGTGGTGCGCGACATCGCAGCGGTCGTCGTCGACGACGGCGTCATCTTCGATGTCGCCGGGATCGCTGTCCAAGACATCCGCGAACAAGCCGCCTACCCCGGCCTGCGCGTCAGGGTTCCGGCGTCGATCGGCTCGTGGCAGGGCGTCGCAGCCTGGGACGTCTCCACCGGAGATCCGATCGTGCCGGCACCGCGGCCAGTAACCATCGACCGCATCCTCGGCCCTCCGATCACGCTGCTCGGCTACGCAGCCGAAACCAGCATGGCCGAAAAGGGGGTGACCATTCTCGAGCGCGGTATCACCAGCACCCGATGGCGCGACTACGTCGACATCGTGGGGCTGGGACGACAAGGGTTCGACGAAGCGGAGCTTCTACGTGCGGCCCGGGCCGTTGCGCATCACCGTGACGTCGTACTCGGCCCGGTGGCGCCGTTCTTGAAGGGTTATGCCGAAGTGGGCCAAGCAAAGTGGGCCGCGTGGCGCCGCAAAGAACGCCTCGAATCCCAGTGTGAGGAGAACCTCGATGACCAGGTCGCGCTGGTCGCTTCATTTCTCGATCCCACCTTCGCTCTCGGCCCTGGATAGGGATACGCCGGCCGACCGCAGGCTGTCAGTTCCCTGCTCGCGACGCCGGCGCGGTACTGAACTCGATCAGGGCCGTGCAGCCGAGCAAGGCCGTGGAGTAGGTCGCAGTACCTACACCCCGTGCCCGGCAATGTCCATCTGCTTGACGGTCGCGGCGTCGTACCCGCGCGAACGTAAATACTGCTCGGCGGCGGCGACAGCGGCGATGACCTCAGACTGAGTGTCTACGCCCTTCGCGTTGGCGATCCCGTATGCGACGGCGCAGTCCTGCTGGATCTCCGCGAGGAACTTGTTCGAGTTGACGTAGCCGTTCGCTGCGGCCGCGTTGGCGCACGAGTATTCGTTGGCTGAAGCCGTGCCCGCGTTCACGATCGGCAATGCGACAAACATCGCCATCGCGACAAGCAGTCGTGCTCTCATAGTGCGCTGAGAGTACCGCCGGCCACCCCGCTGTCGGCTCGTTCCGACGCGCCATCGACGCTTCGGAGTGACCCGGCTCCGGGTAACAGGGTCACCGCACGGGCGATTCATTCCGGAATGGGTCACTCTGGATCACCGGGACTTCGCCAGCACCTGCCCCAGAAACGAGAAAAACCACCCGTCACCAGGTGGTTCTTGAAGTGGCCAGGGCCGGGATCGAACCGGCGACCTTCCGCTTTTCAGGCGGTCGACTTTGCGCCACTTCAGCATCCGTACTGGTCGTGCCGGTCGTTGCCGGTGTGACCGGACCAGCTAAACCGGGCCGCTCCGGGTATTCGGCCCACCAGAGGCCCACTTCCTGACGGTTTCGCTCCATTGATCCAGCTCCTGAACGGGAATAGCCTCCGGCACCGCACGTTTCGCAGGCGGATGGTGTCGGAGGCTCCCAGGACGGAGCACGGCACATGCCCACGTCGGCATCCAGCGTGCCTTACCCGACTACCGATCGCAATACACCTCCAGCGTGGCGGACGGCTGCAAGCAACTCGTATGAACGGACGCCAGAGCGCGCCGGCGAAGAGGCGTGGGCCGAGCACGGCGCGCCAGCGCCGCGCGCAGGCCAGCGCAGCGTCAGCCGATCGCCAGAGCGCGGCGGCGGGAGCAAGAGCGCAGAGCTAGCAGCAAGCACGGCGGGGAGCCGCGCGCACGGGCTTGTTATATGTGCCGAAAATGTCCGCGAGCCGATTGACGACGGGATCGCGGCCGAGGAACTGCGGGCGATCGACGCATTGGGGGTGCGGTTCCCGAACCCCGAAATGGTCACGGCGGCAGCGGCATTGTTCGAGCCCGCAGCACCCTGGGCACGGGGTCATGGCCGACGAAGTACCGAACCCGAATCCGGACGGTTCCGCATCACGGTCGGTCCGGGTGCCGTACGACTCGGATGGACCAATCCCGTTCGAGCCGAGAAAGCCGCCGAACGGACCACGGCACGGCACGCGGCCGAAGTCGATGCATACGAGGTCCGGGTCAAAGGCATCTACGAACGAGCGCGGCAGCTCGATCCCGAAGCCGTAATTGCACTGGCGCAGCGTGATTCGTTGCCCTCATCCGTCCCTAGCCATGGTGCGACGATCACCAAATGGTCGCGCAAGTCGCGCTCGACGATGTGCCGTACCTTCGCCGAGCTCGACTACGGCCCGTTGGTCGAATCCGGCCGCATCCCGGCCATGGTCACATTGACTTACCCAGGCGAATGGGAGGTCTCCGCCCCCAATGGTGCCAGCGTGAAGCGGCATATGGTGTTGTGGCGCAAACGCTTTCAACGTGAGTACAGAGAACCGGCTCGCTATATCTGGAAGCTGGAATTCCAACGGCGCGGCGCCCCGCACATTCACCTCTGGATGGCGCCACCGATGTCACCGGGCCGCTCGGGTCTCAGTTTTGCTCAGTGGTTGTCCGCCGCGTGGGCTGAGATTGTCGACCATCCCGACCCCGTACAGAAGGCTCGCCACCGGTTGGCGGGCACCGCTGTCGATGTTCTCAGCGGGTTGAAAGCCTGTGATCCGAAGCGGTTGGCCATCTATTTCACCAAACATTCGTCACCAAACATGAATGGAGACAAGGAGTATCAACACGTAGTTCCTAAACTCTGGCAGCAACCCGGCCGCGGTCCCGGCCGATTCTGGGGCGTGTTCGGGCTCAAGAAGGCCATCGCTGTGGTTGAGGTGAGGCAGGGCGCCTACCTGGCCGCTCGCCGGATCGTGAGGCGATGGTCACGGTCTCAAGCCCTCTACGCTGACCCGTCTAACCCATTTCCGACCGGCGTAGTCCCGCGAACTGCGCAGCTGGTGGTCCAACGTGTGGACGCGGCGACTGGAAAGGTGCGGCACCGGAAGGTCAGGCGACGACGACCGCTATGCAACCAAAGCGGGCTTGCTGGCGGCTACGTACTTGTCAACGACGGGCCAAGGTTCGCGTCGCAACTCGCAACGGCGCTGGCCGGGGTCACCTGCGGAACTGAACGCTATTGACACAGTCGATTCCGACGGCACACCAGCAGCAAGCCGCCGGGATGTGCGGTGCGAGCGAGGTAACCCGAAGCCGACCTGAACCTACGCAGATATGTCGGTCCTCGGTGCGACCCTGAGAGTATGAAGGTTCCCGAGTCACGAGCTGCCGCTCGCCGGTACCGCATCCACGAGGACCGGCTGGGCAGGTACCCCGAAGTGCCCGAGGACATCGGTCTCGTGCACGCGTTGCTGTTCGACCGACGCGAGGACCTGCCTGCGTGGAAACGCCGGCCCAACTGGATGGACCGGCCGAAGTTCCACGACCCGATCTTCCTGGATAGCTGGTCGTATGAAGAGGCCGCGTGCGGGTGCCGTGTCCGGCTGGTGTTCCCGGTGCCGTTCGACACCAGCGAAGACGAAGCCTGCCCCGAGTGCGTAGAGATGGCCGAGCTATGGGTCAGCGATCGTCCCGCGTTCGACGCTCGAGTCCATGAGCGTGAGGAGCGTCGCCGGGAGACGGCGAACCGAAGAGATGAGGCCGCGCAGTTCGAGGTCGACTACGCGGAGTTTCTGCGCCGGCAGGACGCGGCTCTATGGCAGGGAAAGGAGTCGCCGGTCGGCCACGACGAGGACGACGAACGTGCCCTCTGACGACCCCGAGTTGTGGTGACATCCCGATACCGGCGACGCCACGGCTCACCTCGGTGACAGAAAGTCCCCGAGTTGGTTCTCGAGCGCCTTGACCGCCTCGTCGATGCGATCGCGCGGCCACTGCTCCGACTCACCAAACGCCCATATCCCCGCCGTGAGGTGAACCTGCCAGAGTCGCAGTACGTCTTACCTCCGCTCTTACCGCGCGTCTCCTCTGGACACCCTCCATGCAGCCGTAGACTGACGCCCCGGCCTTGAGGAGGTTCCGCATGTCGACCGACGCGACCCCGACCAGTGATCCGCCGACACCACCTCCGTCTTCAGGGCGCCCCCCGCCGACTCCGATCGTGTGGGAAACGGAACTCAGCACGCGCGACCAGGCGCCCGATCAGGTCCGCACGACAGCGCTTGATGCGGCGCGCGTCGAGACCCGCAGCGACCGTGACGGGTGAGTGAGGGTCCGTAGCCTCCGAGTCCTTCGCGCACTGCGCCAGCGGTGGGCAGCACGGAAGCTCGCTGCTTCAGTAGCCGACATCGCCCCGCCGTCGGAGGAGTCCGCCGATCAGGGCACCGAGTGGTCGGATTTCATCAAGAAGGAACTCGAACGCGAGTACACCCGTCGCGACACCGTCAACACCCGGGCAGCTGGTGCAGTCGCTAGCGCGACGACGTTGATCACTGTCACTCTGGCGGTGCTCGGCATCGCGAAAGGCGCCAAGTATGTGATCGACGGGTTGCTGCTGCTCGGCCTTCTGGCCGCCGCACTTCTGCTGCTCCTCGTGGCAGCGGTGCTGAGCATCTTGGCGGGCGCGGTGGGAGGCGGGTTCAGGGTGGCCTCGGAGGACGACATGAGGCGGATGCTCAGCCCAGAGTTGTGGCCGGCGCACACCATCGATGCGCGCTACCACACAGCCGATCTGAACATCACCGCGATCACGACCCTCCGCGAAGGGACCAGCAGGAAGTACCAGTTCCTGCTCACGGCTTATGTGCTCCAGGCGGCCGGCGTCTTCCTCCTGGCTCTATTCGCTCTGAAGGTGATCTTCGGCTAACTACGCGGCTCTCGGTGCCGACATGTGCCCCGGCCATCTCAGACGTCGGAGAACACCTCGGGCCACACATGGCGCCAGTTCCGCTGATCCCGCTTGTACCGGCGGTTGTTCGCGGTAATCGCCGCGAGCTGGTCAGCCGGCGCACCGGCCTCGAGCAGTAGGTACAAGGTCAGCACCCAGCGCAGTGATCGGGTGATGTAGTGCATTCGCGTCACATCGAAGCTGCAGTCTTGGTCCGGCAGTCCGTGAGCGAGGATGTTGCGCTGGTTCGTGACCGCCCGCTTCCAGTGACTCACGCGGCCAACACAACCCGGAAGGACCGCTCCTACGCGCTCTCCCAGAACAGCGATGCGCATTGGGAACGAAGGCTCGAACATGTACTGGCCGACGGCTTGACGCAGAGCTTGACGAACTTCCTCGGGCAAGTCGGCCGCGTCCAGGCCGGACTTCCCCGCTGCGACGGTCTCGGGCGTCCACCGGCGCGCGTCTGGATACAGGCGGCGGTGCAGAGTCTCGGCGGCCGCGCATAGACTCAGCGCCTCCGAATCCACCGTCGTGAACTCACCTGTGTACGCCGCAGCCAGAATCTGGGGCACCGGAGACGTCCGCTTCGCCAGGTCCAACCATCGGCCGATGAAATCGACGCCATCCACGTGAGCGAGGCTAAGAAGAAGGTCCGTGGTGTCCCGCGGTGCAGAAGGGTCGACCCCGTCGCCGTACACGTCCGCTGAACGGTCGTTCGGCGTCGACACGGTCAGTCC
This sequence comes from Mycobacterium sp. ST-F2, assembly GCF_001905655.1. Taxonomy (GTDB): domain Bacteria; phylum Actinomycetota; class Actinomycetes; order Mycobacteriales; family Mycobacteriaceae; genus Mycobacterium. The sequence continues at coordinate 20,345 of NZ_JMHT01000019.1, read as the reverse complement.
GCGTACCCGGCAATCGGTACCGCTCAAAAGAGTGAGCAGGCTGGTCATCGGTATCGAGATGTCCGAAATCACTTCCGAGAGTGGCAGCGTCCCGTCGAATTCCAGCTTCAATCGGGTATTGGAAGTGACGCTGACATCAGGGCCGCCGAGTGTGGGCATGGTCGCCAACGGATCGAGCCGGACCTGGCCCGGTAGAGGCGCCGAGGTGGATCCGGTCGCAGCGTCCGGTGGGTCGTAAACCCAACGGAGAGGCACCATTCCCCTTTCCGGCATCTCCACGCGGATGCTCGGCAGAGCGGCGAACCCATGGAGCCCGGTGATATCGAGAGTAACCGCGCTGAACTCAGTCTGGTCACTCGGGAAATGCGCACCGACCAGACACCAGTCCGTTGCCACGACCTCGCGGCTGAGCTCCGCCCTCCCCGGCATCGGGAACCCGAAGGATCGCTGCGCGACGGTTTCGAGGCCCCAGAGCGATACCTCGCCAGGGTTGCTGGCCACAACTCCGAGAATGGCGGCATCGTCGGTGACGCGTCCCTCAGACGGACTGCCGTCGTACACCCCCGGACTCGTCTCGGTCCACGACACCACCGGGGTGAAGCCAGGGCTCACTTCGAGTTCGACTGTGTTGTCGCGCAAGCGCAATACACCGGTGCGTTGCTGCACTTCGGGACCCTCAGCTGACCCTCCGCGTGGCACCACGCGGAACTGCCCGATCGTCTCGGAGATCTGATCCGGAAACTTATCCGCCATCGCACGAACATAGCCAGGTGAGGTGCAGACGCACAGTCACGTGGCGTCGACGACGCGCCCGCCACTCACACACAGCACTACGACCGTCACGCCACCGCCGCGCTCTACTGCTTGTCCCCCGCCACCGCCTGCGCGGCCACCCGCACGTCCGGCACTCCTAGGAGTCCGGGTCGATGCCGGCCGACTACACCGAGCCCCCGCAGGTCTCGATCTCCGCGATCCGCCCGAACTCATCGAGTCCGATCACAACTTGCCCGTCGGGCGCCCCCACGATCATACGATCAGTCCCGGCGCTCTGCAGCGAAAGTCCTTGTCGGCGTTGGGCGTAGGCAGTGACCGCCAGACGGTGGTCCGTAATGTCCCCGGTTTGCAGAGCACGCATCATCGCCGCCGCTGCGGACACCACGGTCGGTGCGGGTAGCGAGAACTCATTGGGATTGTCGAGCAGGAACCAAGAATGCCCGGTCCCGTTGGGGGCACGGTAGTAGACGGGGGCGGGCAGCTCCGAGAGTGCTTGCGCGCAATACACGAAAACGGCTTCGGGCATGCCGCGAGCGATCAGCCCCTCGTAGACGCGTTCGGCGGGATGCAGGTTCTGGTACGCGGTCGTCAGCTCGGCCGCCCCGAGTCGCGCACCGACCTCGCGGACATGCCTCGCGAGGGACACCACTGGTTCCGGGAACTTGTTGATGTTCTCCCACCCCCACAGCCACGTGTTGGTGACTGCCGAGCTGGAGCCGATGAAGTGCGGCCGGAACGCGGCCGCGGGCTCACACTCGAACCAGAACACGGGCGGCTCGGACAGGTCAACGCGCCAAGACAATCCGGAGTACCGGCCGATGAGTTCGGTCTGCGCCTCGACCGACAAGATGAGCGTATGGTCAATGAGCTGACCGACAACGTCTCGGTCACGAGTCAACGTGAACTCGTACCGTGGCGGATCGTGCTCACCGGAGTTGGGCGAACCTCCCGCAGACCTGTTGCTGATGGTCGGAGCCTTCCCTTGCGATCTCAGTGCGGCACTTCGTCGAAACTGTTCGCGGTGAGCGTCTCAGTGCTCACAGTGATCATGCGCTGGTCGCGTCGTCGCTCTGCTGTTCCTGATTTCGGCGATGCTGCGCCGCCGCCAACCGGCGCAACTCGGAATACCCGCTTTCGAAGTCCTTGCGTGCGTCGGCGTCGAACCGCCGCGCGAGGTAGTCGTTCAGCTCGTTCACGATGATCGCAACGAGCTGATCCTGCGAACGATCGCGCAGGTCGAGCATCAAGACGTTGTTGTCGCGCAACTCCACGATCTCGTCCTTGCTGTCACCGTCGGGCAGACGATCCTCAAGCAAATCGAACATGATTCGCGTCATCGACGAATTCCAGGACCAGTCACCGTCCGCGAACCGAACAAAGCCGCTCACTACTTGCCTCCTACTATGACAACGTTGGGATTTCGTAGGCCTCGACGAACTCGCGCACGACCTCACGCTGCGCAGCGGTGAACTGCGAGACATCGACCGGCACGATCTCGGCTTTCTCCAGATGGTCCAGAATTCGACCCTGAAGATTGGGCCACTGCGAGTCGAAGAACTTGGACGGGAAGTTTCCGACAGCATCGTAAGTTCGTCCAACAGCATCGACCCAGTCATGCGCATCTCCCCGCCCGGCGCGACTGAGGTCCACACCGAGTTCCTGTTCGACTCGAAGCCCCGTCTCGCTCTCGGCAGCCCGGAAGCCGCCTGTCGCGGGGTCCATGCCAAGTGCCCGTGCGTGATCAGTGGTGAGGTCGAGTTGAATCGGCGCCGCGTCCCCGCCGTGCCCGATCAGCCCCTGGTCGCCGCTGACTGGAACATCCCCAGTGTGTGCGGTCCCGCCGTGTTCACCGCCCGCGTGTAGCTCATGGGCCACTATCGGAGGTGCGCCGTGGGCAACGACCGACGGTGCGTCGTGAGCGAGAGCCTCCGCCGCCGGACCAGCCAGGTGCTCGAGCCCTTCTGCACCGAGCTTCATCCCCGGCAGCGGTATCGCCCCGGCAGCGTCGGCGATCAGCTGCGCGCGTTCGGCGGGTGTCGCTTCGCTCCAGTGGGTGGCCGTGTGGGCGTCCTGAAAGAGGTCCGGCACCAGACCACCGGTGGCCTCATGGAGATAGTGATTGGTCCACCGCTGCGCATCCATGAAACTCTCGCGGGGCACTGGTGTCGGCGCCTGCACCTGGGTGTTCTCCGGCAGCGCCGGCACCGGTACCTGCTCCTGCCCGTGAGCGGCAGCGTACGCGTTCAGGTCGATGAGGATCTGCCTCTGCTCAGTCAGGTCCCGGCGCGCATCGAACACCGCCTGCCCCAACGCGTCAGTGCTATCTCGGCTGGGACCAGCTCCCGGCCCCAGGACGATCGCATCGCTCGCCGACGCGTCCGCCTTGGCCTGCGCAGCCGTTAGCGCCCGCTCAGCGGCAGCGACCTTCGCCTGCTGACGGTCGATCGTCGCGCGATCTGGTGCCGGCGAGAGCTGGCTAAGCACCTGCGGTAAGCCGCTGCCCGTGGGATCCCCCGGCTTATGCTCCAGACTGTCATCGGTGCCCAGCAGGCTCCCGAGCCCGGACCGATCACGGGTGTTGCTATCCGGCGGCTTCCCGTCAGGATGCTTCGCCGCATCGGCGACGTCCTTGGGCACCGCGAACGGCCCGATGTGGCCCGTCTGCCCGTCGGTGGCAGGGCCGAACATGTCATCGAGAGTGGGTGGACGCGTGCCGCCCGGCTTCTCCCCCGGCTTCTCTTTGTCACCACCGGACGCCGTGGTCTTGTTGTCGACCAGCTGTACGTGGGCACCATGGCCGCCACCTTCACCGTCGAACTTAATCCCTTGCAGTTCAACGGCTTTCGCCGCCAGACGCCTACCGAAGAGCGCGTCCGTGGCGACGAGCTGCTGAGCTCGAAACCGGATGAAATCCGCGTGTTCCTTCGCCGCCTTGTTCCGGTCCTGGATGGTGTTGATGTCGTACGTGCGGGCATCGGTCACCGACAAGTCGGGGTTAACCGTGAAACCGTCTTCCTTCGCGTCGGCGATCGCCTCGAGCACCAACCGCTTTACAGCGCTGATGTCCGCGACGCCGCTCGCCGCCAGATCAGCGGCCTCGCCCATCACGTCGCCGCGGTAGCGGACGACGACCAGGTCACCGGTAGCTCGGCTCACCGCGGCGTCGTTGCCAAGACCCGTCCATTCGGTGCCGGCGGGCGAGACAACGTTGCGGCGGTGCTGCTCGGCCGTCTCCACTGACTTGGTGGCCGCCGCGCGCCACCTGGTGGCCGCGTCGTCCAGATGCTGCGTGGGCCAGTTCTCGATCTCTTCCAGGGACGGTAGCGCCTCGCCCGCACCGGTATGCGCTGCGCTCACACGGAGACCGAATTGATGGCCTGGCCGCCACCACTGTCGGTGGACTCGTAGCGGGCGCTGCTGGCGGTCAGTGCGTCCGTCTGGCCAGTGAGACGGTTGGAGTGGCGGGACTGCACCGAGGTGATCGCGGCGTCCATGGCTGCGACACCGGCCGCGCTGGCGTGAGTGGTGCTGGCAGTGCCAGCTTCGGCTCCGGCAGTCAGTCCCGCCGCGAGGGCACCGCTGCTGGCGCCCGCAGAGCGCAAGCCCTCAACGTCGACACGCAGATCAGCCATGCCAGCCCCCTCCGAACACACCCCTGAAGTGACGCTACAGCACAGAATCCATGGCTCCCGACGCCGATTTCGACGGAATCCCGGCTACGGACACGGGAACGGATCTGCGACGTCGCGAGTGGTGGATGAGCCTTAACGGCATAGAACAGGCCGCTGCCCTGGGTGCATCTAAACGACTACGGATGAGTTCACCGACGATCTCGACTGTCGGCGCGGGCCGAGGAATATCTGACCGGTAAGTGCGCCCGGCACCGTCTGTTGCGGGTAACGGGCTGGTGACGCAGGGACAAACCGGCTACCGAGCCGATGCGGTGAACGTGAAGATAACCCTGCAGGCGACGAGGTTTGATGCACGGCAACTGGACATGCTCCAGGCGCGGGTGGCATACTCGATGGCGAGCAAGGTACGGATTCTGCGGCTACCTCGGTAAGCCCCACGATCTGTCTGGCCCCGGTCTATAGCTACGGCACGCCGGGGCTGCTCTGTTTCTAGGGGCAGTTCGACACGTGCAGGATGCGCGCTAAAGGCGCGTACAGGTCGACGTCCCCCTTCTGACCCAGGTGATGGTGCCGAACCGCCGACGAGACCAAGTCGGGGAGCCACAGCAGGTGTTCAGCGCTTGGTGACACCTGGATCATGCGGCAGCGCCGGCAGAGCACATCACGCTTCCGCAGATCATTGACGATGCTGGTGTCGTAGCTGCGGTTCCTCTGCATACGCCGCTGTTCGAGGATCATCAGGTGCACCCCGCCGTCCACCAGCAGCCCGCCCCCCGCGCACAACGCCTTCCCGACCTGCTGGAAACAGGCTGCGCGCGCCGCGTCGCCTGCACCCTCAGCGACGGGGGTCTTGATCGCGACGATGCCCACTTCGTTGCCCTCCGGATCACCCAGGAACTCGGCGACCTCACGTGCGCGTTCACGGCCTTCGGGAGTCTTGAGCGACTCGGAGGTGTGCCAAAAGGTGCCGCCCACGACCTTCCGGAGACCTGACCGAAGACTGGCGAGATCGTCACGATGCACGACGACCGCGGACAGCATGTAGAACTCGCTTCGGTTCTTGTCCGAGTCGTCGAGCTGGAACGTCTCGTCGAGGAACGCGACGTAGCCGCCGGGCGCACGCTCATAGGCCTGGGACAGCATCGCCTCAGCGACCTTTCGTTCCCGCTCCCGCTGCGCTGGGTTACCCACGGTGCGACGGGTGGATCCGAGCCGCTGCGATCTGCTCCAGCTCCTCCTTGGACAGCAGGTAATCATCGCGGCGGAACCCTCGGCCGCGGCTGTCCATGATGCGGCGGTGCTCGGAGAGCATCCGCAGGTACGCCTCGAGCGTCTTGTGGTGGGAGTTGCCGCCGTCGTTGCGATCCACCTGCGGCTGCAGTTCGCCCCACCGGCCGTCGCTCATCAGGAACTTGACGTAGTCGGCCATCTGTCCCTCAAGCCCGTCACGGAAGTCGAAGCCCTGGAACTCCAGCTCGTAGCTCAGCTCTTCGCCGACGGGGACTCCGTCCTTCTCCAACCGCTGGATGCTGTAGGTGATCACGCGGAACATGTCGAGGATGTCCAGCACACGGTCGCAGTCACGCTTGGACAGCTCGGTGCGGAACCCGGCAACTTCCCGCCAGTACTCCCCGGTGAAGCCCGACTCGATTACCTCCGCGCGCTCCAGCTGGTACTTGGCGTTCCCGTCGACGTCGTTGGCGTCCTCGGGTAGCACCCGCGCGAGGATGCGGTGGAGCAGGGCAAGGACCTGGCGGTCGGCGAGCCGCATCGATTCCGGTGCTGGCTCATCGCCGGGCTCGACTTCCCGCTCGAACACGGGGACGACCGCTTCCAGGAGCAGATCGCGCACGTACTCGCTGAGTGACACCCCTTCCGCGTCGGCCAACTCTTTCAGCTGGTCGCGGATCCGGTCCTCCACTCGGATGTTCAGAACGGCCACGCCACCTCCATCTGTAGTTCTGTATTACAGATATCGTAGCACTGTCATACATCACTACAAGATGTTACGCACAGGACCAGCACCACGGGCTACGCATGGACCGGGCAGTTGCCGCACCTCAACCATCGCGATGTTGGGCTACATCGGGCTCCGGAAATCGGCGGCCGGCTGGATGAACAGCGCCCGGTGGAACTGCGGCTGCCCGTCACGATGATCGAAGCGGCTCCAGCCGAGCGACGCCCAGAACTCGTCCGCCTCCTCGCTGTACGCGAACAGTCGGCGGTCGCGGTGCAGTCCCGCGAGACCCTCCACCACCCGAGTGCCAACGCCCCGACTACGCACCGCGGTGGCCACCTCAATGAGCTGGATCTCCAGGCGCTCGCCTCCGAGGTCTGGCACACCCGTGTACTCCGGGTTGATGCCGCCGGGATCATCAAGTTCTACCCGGGCGACCTCTACGCCGTCTTCCAGCACCTGCACGAACCACGGCTCGCTCACGTAGTAGTACCGGACGTCGTCCCACCACTGGTCGTACTTGTAGCCGATCGACCAGTCGAAAGGAGGCACCCACGAGTACGTGTCCGCGGACCCGCGGCGATGCTCGATGAACTGCATGGACATGACGCGCAGCGTACGACTAGCGACCGACAGGATCGAGGTTCCGCCGCGGTGGTCGGCTGAGTTTGTGCGGTGGGTAGCGGGTCCCGGCTAGCCACCGCCGAGCTACCGCGACGATGGAGGTTCACGGCGCAGCGTGTCCCGTCGGCGACCGCGCAGGTGAACGACCACAGGGACCGTAGGGTATGCCACATGTCGGCACCTCCGTTCTCCGCCTCCGGACGCCTGGCTCTGTCATGGGTCGGTAAAGAGGGCACGCTGATCAGCACCAGCAGCGGCGGTTACGAGTGGGTCGAGCCCGATGACCCCCGCGTCGCCCAGGTACGAACGCTCGACGAGGTGGACCGGCATGGCGACAACCCGACGGACAATCTGCTAATTGAGGGCGACTCGCTCGACGCTTTGACTTCGTTGAACCGAATTCCGGAGTACGCGGCGCGCTACCGCGGCAAGGTCAAGCTCGTCTACATCGACCCGCCGTTCAACACCGGCCAGGCCTTCGCGCAGTACGACGACTCGCTTGAGCACTCCGTCTGGCTGACGATGATGCGCGACCGCCTCGTCCAGATCCGCGACCTCCTCGCGCCCGATGGGTCGGTGTGGGTGCACCTCGACGACGCCGAGATGGCCTACTGCCGCGTTCTGATGGATGAGGTGTTTGGCCGGTCGAACTTCATCGCGTCGATCTGCTGGCGAAAGATCCACGGCCGCAATAACAGTGCGCAACACTTCTCGGCTGTCCACGACTACATCCTCGTCTTCGCTCGCGACCGCGACGCGCTTAAGCTAGGTCGCGTAGATCGGACTTTCCAGAGCGACGCCGACTTCTGGAACCCCGACAACGACCCCCGCGGCCTCTGGCGCCGCTCCGACCTCACCGCGTCACACGAGTACTCCGAAGGACGCTACGAGGTCGTCGGGCCGCACGGAGACGTATTCTCACCGCGCGGGAACCGCTGGTGGTCACTGTCACAGGAGAACTTCGAGAAGCTGCGCGCCGACGACCGCCTCTGGTGGGGCAAGACCGGCAAGACGTTCCCCTTCAGGAAGCGGTTCGCCTCCGAGCTCGGTGGGCTCGTGCCCAGCACGCTCTGGTCGAACGACGAGGTTGGCGACAATCGTGAAGCCAAGAGCGAGAGCACGCAGCTCTTCGGCCGCGACTCGATCTTCTCGACGCCGAAGCCGGAGCGGCTCCTCCGCCGTGTCGTCGAGGTCGGTTCCGAACCCGGTGACATCGTCCTGGACTGCTTCGCTGGTTCGGGAACTACCGCCGCGGTGGCGCACAAGCTAGGCCGGCGCTGGGTCACCGTCGAGTTGCTTCCCGCGACGGCTGAAATCTTCACCCGGCCGCGGCTCGAACGCGTGGTGGATGGCGCGGACAGCGGCGGGATCACCAAGGCGGTCGGGTGGAAATCCGGAGGCGGCTTTACCCACCTGCGGGTCGGACCATCGATGTACGACGTATCAGGCGGTCGGCCGTTCCTCGCGGAATGGGTCGTCGGCGACGCGTTCGCCCGCGCGGTCGCGGCACAATTAGGTTTCACTGAGCTCGACGACGCACCTTTCAGCGGGATAAAGGGACGGACGAGGCTTGCCGTCGTCGACGGGGTGGTGGATGAGGATGTCGTGCGCGCGATCTGCGCCCGGCTCGACGACGGGGAGCGCGTGCAGATCGTCGGCAAGGGAGTAACCGACACGGCGAGAGACCTCGTGCGGGAGCTTAGTCCAGGCTCCCGGCTTCGAAAAGCGCCGCGTGATCTCCTCCCCAAGCGGGTGGTCAGGTGACCTGGATCGAGTCCGATCACGCACTGGTCGAGGAGATCGCCTCAAGACTCGACCTCCGTGCGCCGAACAAGGCGGCACTCTCCGCAATCATCGAGAAGATCGAGGTCGACAACGGGGTAGAAGTCGTCTGCGACCTCGCGACCGGCGTCGGCAAGACCTACTTGGCCGCCGCGCTCGTGGAGTATCTCGCCGCTCAGGGCGTACGGAACATCCTGATCGTGACTCCCGGGACCACGATCCAGGACAAGACCGTCGCCAACTTCACCCCAGGCAGCCGCAAAGCCGTTCCCGGGACCGAATCCTCACCGGTACTCATCACAGCCGAGCATCTCCGTGGGCAGGTCGGTGACGCGCTGCACAACCCGCGCCAGCTCAAGCTGTTCGTGTTCAACGTCCAGCAGCTGATCCGCCCGTCAGCGAACACTGCGCGCAAGAGCCGTGAAGTCAACGAGTACATCGGCGGCGCCCTGTACGCACACCTGCAGCAGGCCGACGACCTCGTGGTCATCGCCGATGAGCACCACGTGTACCGCACCCAGGCGAAGGCGTTCTCCGCCGCTATCCGCGACTTGAACCCTCGAGCGCTCGTTGGCTTGACGGCGACCCCGTCGTCCTCTGACGAACCGAAGGTGATCTACCGGTACAGCCTCGCCGAGGCCATAGCCGACGGTCTTGTGAAGATCCCGGTCATCGTTTATCGCCGTGATGGGCACAAGGACATCCGGACGCAGCTCGCCGATGCTTGCCGCCTGCGCGAGATCAAGGCCGCCGCGTACGAGACATGGGCCGTTGGAAGCGGAAACAAGCAGGTCAACCCCGTCCTATTCGTCGTGTGCCAGTCGGTCGCGGACGCCCGGGAGGTATCCGAGATACTCGCCGGCGACGGCTTTATCGGGGACGCCGGCGCGGTACTCGAAATCACCTCGCAGTCCACAGACGCGGCGCTCGCCGCGCTGGAGCGCGTCGAGGACCCGGACTCGCCGATCCGTGCCGTCGTCAGCGTCGACAAGCTGAAGGAGGGGTGGGACGTCAAGAACATCGGCGTCATCGTTGCCCTGCGCAGACTCGCATCAGAGGCGCTTACCGAGCAAATACTCGGCCGGGGGCTTCGCCTACCCTATGGACGCAGGGTGGGTGTCCCGATGATCGACCAGGTCGATCTCGTCGCGCACGACTCCTACCGGAAGCTGCTGCAGCAGAAAGACGCACTGATCCAGCGTGTGGTGGTCCCGGTAGGCGGCGACGGCGGCGACGCAGTTATCGATGTGCCGGCCGAGTTCGGCGAACCCGGCGACGATATGAGCCTCACCCAACTACCGGAAGACGATGAGTCCGGCGCTCAGGGCTACCTGGAGCTCCGCACAGGCGCCCGGATGGTCGAAGGCGAAGGCGAAGCGATCAACGAGTCCACCCTGCTGATCCTCGAAGAATTCGGTGTCGCAGCGTCCGAGGGTAAGAAAGATGCGTCCGAGTACCGGGTACTGCAGCGTGTACCGGGCGCCCCGCAGATCATCTTCCCTCGACGGGAGCGGGAGGTGCTGCCTGAACGGTTCAGCTTCTCACTCATCGATGACGCTGACGCGCGCGCCGCGGGGGCGGTGTTCCAGAAGGAGATCAAGATCCCTCTGATCCGCGAGGCGCTCGTCGCCCGTCGGACGATCGCTGGTGACGTGCACATCGACCGCGAGGCTCAAGAGGCCGCCGACGCCTCCCAAGCATGGATTTCGATCGACCAGGTCAGTGAGGACCTCCGTGAACGCATCTGGAACCTCGGTCTGGTGGAGGAGACTCTCCCCGAGCACAACGCCGCCAACCGCGTCGTCAACGCGTTCCTCGCCGGCGCTGGAGCCAAGTCGAGCAGCGAAATCAACTGGGGAGCGGAACGGGCTAGCCAGGCGACCCTGGGCCTCGCCCAGCTAGTCAAGGCGAAGTACAACGCCCGACGGCTCCAACCACAATGGGGATACCGCCCGGTGACGATCCCCGTCGAGCCGCTCCCGATGCCGGACCACATCGCAGATCGCTTTGCCGATTTCCAGCGCGGGCGGTGGTACAAGGGATGGAGGCAGAGCATCCTCCCCGTAGTCTCCTTCGACGCAAAGTCCACCGAGTACGCGCTCGCCGGGATCATGGACTCTGCGACGGGGATTAGCTGGTGGCTGCGCCTTCAAACCGACGGCCGCGCGTATATCGAACTCGACGACGGTGGCAGGTACTTCCCCGACTTCATCGCCATCGACACCGACGGTGTCTACTGGGTGATCGAGGGGAAGTCAGACAACGACGTGCAGCGCGCGGACGTGCAGAGGAAGGTCGCCGCTGCGCGGGAGTGGGCGCGGTTCGTGACCGACGAGGCCCGCTTCGGAACCTGGCGCTACCTGTTCTGCCCTGAGTCGGCGATCAAAGCGAGCCATGGTAGCTGGGACAGTCTATTGATCGCTGCTGGGGCAAGCTGACGGGTGCCGCTCGGCGATTACTCGTCCGTCGGGGTGAACAAGTCGTACTCCGTCGGTTCGGGTGGCGGTGGATCATCAGGTTCAGTGATCTTGAACCCGAGCCGACCGTCACACTTCGTCAGATCACCGTCGCTGGCATACAGAAGCTTGCATCCCCACTGCTCTGCGGTAGCCAATATCGAGGCGTCAGGCCCCCTGAGCTGGAGCTCCGTCGCCAACTCCGCAGCTCTTCGCGCGGTCCGCTCTGACAGTTCGGCGACGATGAAGTTCGATCGCCGGATCCAATCAAGCGCTTTCCCGACACGTTCCTCGCGCAGCTCCCTGGTCAGGTTGTCGCCGCGCACGGCCGGCGCGCCCGCAATCTCCGCGATGACGATCGCGGGCAAAAGTACGCGGTACCGCTCACCGTGACCGGAGAGCAGGTATTCGGCTCGATCAGCTTTCGCGCCGTCTGTTCCGATGAGTAGGTCGAGGATCACCGAGGTGTCGACTGCCACGCGCTTCAACTGGTCAGCCACGCATCAACCTCACCCACTCCGCGGGTTCGACCCCGCCGGTCCAGTCATTGCCGAGCAGCCCGCGGCCCTCGGCTGCGGTCGCCGGCGCACCCAGCGTGCCGACGGGCTCAATGCCTTCCACGACGAGATGGGCGATGCCGCCGGTCGCATCGCGGGCGATGTCGCCCCACACCTCCACGTCGCGCTCCAGGTATTCGCGAACCTTCGCGGCGTCGTCAGGAGCGAACCGCAGCTCTATGATGTCGTCGGTGTCGGCTCGTCGAAGGCCAGCGGAGCGTCTCTTGCTGCTGGGGTCGTTGGTATATCGGTAGAGCCGGCCGCGCATCGAGCCCAGTGACACCGAGGATGGTGCCAGTGCCCTCTCGGCGTTCTCCTGGACCGCCGCATCGATGGCAGCGATGGCGTCGCCGATGCGAAGGCTGATCGAGTCGACGCCGCGGCGGGACTTCACCTTCGCCAGGTTCACGACCGCCACCAGCGACGGGCGGTTCCACCGGATGGGAAGCACGGGCGCTAGGCGCAGCTCCTCGATGCCATTGCGGACGTCATCGAGGGAAGCACCGGAGACCGACATAGAGATGTGGGCACTACCGCCGCGCAGGTCCGTGAGAGTCAGTCGCACCTCCTCGGCGCCTGCAAGGCTGGCGATCAGACCCTCGACTTGTTCGATGGCAGCAGCGACCGCCCCGGGGTCGAGCGCAGTGCCCTCCAGGTCGACGGTGATCCCATCCGCGGCGGACAAGGTCTGGCCTCACTTCCGTGACTGGTGTTGTCAATGATGCCCCAGATTGTCGCGCTGGGCACCGACATGAGTGGCCGGAATTTGGTCCGGAGAGTTGGGAGCCGCGCGTCCGGGGGTGCCGTCGGTCCGCAGCGATAGCCTGCTCCAATGGCAAGTGCGAGTGTTCCACCGTTCACGCCGGGAGCGGTGGGGCCGTGGCGCAGATGATCGGCGAGGCGTGACTTGGCATCGCCAATCGAGATCATGCAGAGCGTCCTGGACGAGCGGCACGCTGAGGATTTCGCGACACCGGACTCGTACCTCGCCATGTACGCCGACGATCCGACCGGGCGGATGTTCGCGCGGTTCCACGCCGAAGCTGACCGGCTCCTCGAGTTTCTAGATCGCAAGAGCAAGACCGAGGGTCGCCACTACAACGCGAACGAGAGCCGCGACCTGCTGCGGCTAATGCGCGAACTCCTCGACGCCCACCAGGTCATGAAGGAGGGCGGACGCCCGTTCGTCATCGCCCCGGCCTACACGGCCGTGTTCAAGCACTGCAAGCAGTTCCTGCAAGAGGCGCAGGGCAGCTCAATCCCCGATGACCTGCCGCCTATCTCGATCAGCCGCTACAGGCCGATCTTCACCCTCGCCGACCAGCCCGGACAGAGCCTCATCGTCGACCGGCAGCAGCTGCGGATGATCGGCGGAGGTTCGTACGGCGTCGTCTGGGAGTACATCGATCCGAACTACGGCACCAAGTTCGCCCTGAAGAGGATCAAGCCCGGCACCGGAGTGGAATTGGCGCGGTTCCGCCGCGAGTACGACCTGATGCGGCAGATGGACTCTCCGCACGTCCTGCGGGTGTACGGCTACGACGACACCCTGAACGAGTACACGATGGAGCACTGCACGGCCACGCTCCGCGACTTCATCAACCGGAACAACGCCAAGCTGTCCTTCGAGCAGCGCCGCGAGATCGCCCTGCAGTTCCTGCGCGGCCTGGAACATATCCACCAACGCAACGTGCTCCACCGGGATCTCAGCCCCGGCAATATTCTGGTCCAGGAGTACGCCGACCTCACCGTGACCGTGAAGATCGCCGACTTCGGCCTGGCCAAGGTCGAGGACTCGGACCTGACGCGAACGCTCTCAGCGGTCAAGGGCACCATCGTCGACCCCGGCTTGGACACGTTCCGCGACTACGACATCTCCTACGAAATGTTCCCGGTCGGCTACCTGCTCGGTTTCATCTTCTCGGGCCGCACCGACCCGTTCAGAGCACCTGCGGAAGTCCAACCCGTGATTCGGCGATGTCTCGACCCGGACCGCACGCAGCGGTACGCCAGTGTCACCGCGCTCATCGCGGAGGTCGCCGCGTTGCCATCCGTCTGACCGGGTCAGCCCAGTGTCGCTCGAGCCCACGCACCTCGGCTCCACCACGGTGCGTAGACCAGGCTCATCGGCGGTCTACAGTCACCGGCATGTGTACGTCGCCAGTACCGCCGTGGACGGTGTGATCGATGTTCGAACAGCACGCTCGGTGGCTGGAGGAACTACGCGCGCACGTCGACCAGAAGGAGTTGGTCACCTGCGCCTCCGGCCACATGCCGCCGACCGCGATCCTGGCGGAGATCGCGGAGGCGTGTTCCGACCCTCGACCCCATGACGGGGCCAACATCCGCGATTGGCTGTCGATCGACGCCGACCTGGCCGAGTCGCTCGACTGGATAGGACCCGAGCTCGGTGCGCTGGTCGGCGGACTGGGACACGCGATCCGCCAGTCGATCACCGGCGGACTCCTGTTCACGAAGCCGAACGGGAAGTTGGGCCTGGACGACACCAAGCGGCCAGCCGTAGGCGCCGCGACAGCGGCACTCACCGCGATCCTCGGAGACGACGACGTCCTGGTTGCGGCGTGGCGAGATCTGGTCGCAGCGTGCGGCAACGTCGACCACACCGTGTACCCGTACGAGCGGATCAGGTATCTGCGCGACACGGTGATCGGTTTGAGCGAGTACCGAAAGCAGGGGCGGGGCTTCGGCAGCCCCGTGGGGTCCGCCGTGGACGTCCTCTTCGGCACGGAGAGTGGTGTCCGGTACGCGCGGGCGATGGTGGGCGACCCGATCGACAACGGCCCGTACGACCCGAATGCCAACGCAGGGCTCACCGACGACGAACTCGCTGATCTCGCTGAGCGGTGCATCGTCACAGGCCCGCCGCCCGCCGGCGAGTACGTGGTCTGGTTCCGCATTTCCCCAGCCTTCATCCCCGCCATCGACTGCGTGCGCCACGGCGACGTCACGTTCTACGACGCGCAGGTCCTGGCCGGGTCCCTCACCGACCACGAGCGGGCACGCCAGCTCGACGTCGTGCCCGAGGAGCTGCTGACCGACGACATCAGCGAGTTGCAGCTGTCGGACGAGGTGAACGACTACCGGGGGTTCCAGTTCGACCCGCAGCTCGCATACGCACGGATCACGGTCCGCAACGTCGAGCGCCATCGCGCGGCAGACGTCGCACGGACGTACCTGGACACGGTTCTCGCCGTAGTCCGCGTCCCCGACGGCATGTGGCGGATGCTCGGCGGGCACCTGCTCTTCGCTGTCGGAGCACCGCCGCCCTGGATACCCGCCGAATGGGGACCGAAGGAACCGCCACCCGAACCCGTCTTCTACCAGAACGACTACGTCACGACCCGGCTGCGCGAGATGACCGCCGACGGCTACGTGATCACGGCCGCGGCAGCCGAGGAGATGCAGAAGGTGCTGCGCCTCGAAAAGGGGCTCGATGGTGCACCGCGGTCGGATCCCGAGGCGATCGTCATGGCCGCGGTCCGCGCGATCGAGCATGCCAACACCTGGGTGACCCCGACTCCTGGTCGCAACTGGTACGACTTCGCGGTCGAGTATTTCGGTGACGGGTATGCCGTCGAGGCGCTCTCCAACCGTGTGGTGAACGACGTGTACACGGCAGTGCAACTCCGGCCCGATCGGTCTCCGGGCGCGGCGACCCCCACTGAACTGAGGGTGATTCGGGAGGACATCACGGTGCGCACGGGGTACGGCGAGCGCACCGACAGGCTGAAGACCCCGCCTCACGTGTCCACGCTCAAGACGATCTACGCTGGCCACCCGTTGGCTCGGCAACTGGCCGAGACGGATCGGTTCCTGACCGACAGCGCGGTGCTCGGAGCGACATTCGACGCGGAGATGAAGCACGTCGGCAACAGGGTGGAGAGGCTCAGGCGGACCAGGAACGCCGCCATCCACGGCGGTGTCCTGTCGGAGACAGCGTGCGCCACCATCGCCGACTTCGCCATCTACCTCGCCCGCATGGCGTTGAACGCAGCGATCTGGGCCATCGTCACCGGGCAACCGGTTAGTGCGCACACGACGCAGCAGCGGGACGACTACCGCCAGCAGATCCAGCGTCTCCGGCAGTGCGGCGACTTGGCGAACCTATTCAAGCTCACCTAATGGGCCACCTCTCAACACGACGAGATACAGATCGTTTGCCACTCCGTGGTAAGCCTCGCACCATGCACCGGAGCCCTTGGGCACAGATGCGAGATCGCCAGAGTTTGCCCGCCCGTGTCAGCCGCAGGTGAGACGATCCCGCGATGGTGACGGACACGAGACGGCGGCAGCTGGACCTCATCGCGGACCGGATCAGCGCGTGCCGGGCGTGCCCGGGGATGAACGAGCCCGGAGTCACGGCGGCGGCGCGCGGGTTCGGGTCTCCGCACTCCCCCGTGGCCATCGTCGGACAGAGCCTGTGCCGCAAGTGCATGGAGTCGGGCATCGCGTTCACCGGCGGGAGCGGGAAGTACATCGACGACGCCTTGGAGATCGCCGACCGAAAGAAGACCGAGCTGTTCATCACGAACGTCGTGCACTGCCACCCGCCGGGCGATCGACCCTCGGAACGGTACGAAATCGACAACTGCCGGCACTTCCTCCACGACGAACTGGATGTCGTTCAACCGCGACTGATCATCGGCCTCGGCGAGGACGCGGAGAAGGTGCTCACGACCCGGCATCCTGACGGCCGGCAACTCGCGTGGCCGTTCGTGAAGCCGCGGACCGTCAAGCCCGATACGACGTACCTGCTGTTCCCGGAGCACCCCGGTTCGCTGCGGTTCAAGAAGACCCCCGATCGCGCCTACTACGCACCGAGTCTCGCCCGGGCGATCACGTGGGGATTCGCGGTCGGGTCGAAAGGAGCCACATGGGAATCATGAACGGCCGCAACGCCGATCCGGCGGCGGTCGAGCAGAAGAAGCGGAGGATCCGAGACTCTCACGTCAAGCCGCTGAATGACCTCGCCGACCGGATCGCCGACGCTGAGGGGCTCCCGCACGGACACGTGCCGTACGTGGATCCCGACGTGGGCGGCGTCAACGCGCGGATGCTGGTCCTGCTGGACAACCCATCGACGAAAGCCGAAGCCGGCACAGGATCAGGGCTGCTCAGCCCAGACAACGACGATTGGACCGCGCGGAACATCCGCGAGGCCTACGACCGCCACGGCGTGGACCGACGCGACGTGGTCCACTGGAACGTGGTGCCATTCCCGGTGGCGGGGTTGAAGAACGGTGGATCGACCGCCACAGAGCGCACGCGAGCCGCCCGGTGGACGCGCGAGGTCGTCGAGCTGCTGCCGAACCTGGAGATCGTCCTTTTGCTGGGAGGCGCGGCGCGCGACGGATGGAAGCGTGCCGGCATAACCCGGGCCGACCTGTACGTGCCGCCCGGCAACATCCCGCACTGTTCGATGCGCGGGCTCAACGCCAACGGCGGCCGCGAGGCCTTCGAGACGGCGATCGCGACAGTAGCCGGGCTGCTGCGCAGCTGAGCTTAGTTCTGTAGGAGCAAAAGCAATCCGCCCCAAAACATATCCATCCCGGAGTGCGGTGGATCCGCTCCACGGCCGGTGGGGTGAGACCGTAACCCCGTCGCAAATGCCGATCACCTCCGGCCGCGCCCCGGCGGATTGATCGGGTAGCGCAGCGCTCACCGGCCATACCAGTCGTACGCCACTGCCGCGGCCACTACGTTGAGGACATCACCGCCGTCATGCAGCCAGTTCAACGGCGTCTGAGCGTGGCCGTCACGTTCGAGATCGGGCTGCTGGGCGTGGAGAAAGCCGTCGACCGCGACCGGATTCAGATCGTCCGGGAGTGCCGTAAGCACTTCAGCCAGGCCCCGAACCTGACGGAACGGCATTCTCGTCTCCGGGTCGCGTTCGAATTGAGCGATCGGGAAAATCCATGTCTGACCGTCTGGGATCGCCCACAATTCGCGGGCTAAGCGCTTCTGCCGGATCTGGACGTCGCTGAGGCCGAGGGCCGTTTTGACCTCGGCGGTGGTCAGTGCCGTCACGGCGAGTCGTCCTGCGTGGCCGGCGATTTCGGCGCTGGCAGCAATATGAGCCACGTGGTCTTCGCCGAAGTCGACATCGTCGAGCAACCGGGCTTCTCCCTCGGTGAGGCGGGTTGCCCAAGGTCGCACCAACGGCAATGTTTTGAGTGCGGCCACAAAGTCGTCGCGGCCGATGCCGAATCGGTCGCGGAGCAGTTGGTCGAGTTCGGTACTCATGATGCCCACCTCAGCTACCGGGTATTAACCCTCGTTGCTCACTAGACCACACGAGGCAGGCGGCAATCGATTGTGAAACAAGCTCACCTGGCGTTCCGCCCGATCAGTCACGCAAGTCACGCCAAATGATGTGCCGCACCTTCGCCGAACTCGACTACAGTCCGATAGTCGAATCTGACCGCATTCCAGCCATGGTGGTGTCGTGGTGATGTTGTGCGAGTTTTGTTCGGATCGACGGTGCTACTCGATTGGTGACGGCTGAGCTCGTGGGAGCGCCGCGATCGTGATGACGGCGAGGGCGAGGAACAGTACCGGGTGTGTAGTGACGGCAAACAGTCTGTCGGATCGAGTCATGTGGTCGATTGCGGCGTTGAAGGCATCGACGTAGGTCGGGTAGGACATTTGGACGCGCTGCGAGGTCCGGTACAGCCAGGCGCTGAACCACATGAACGCCACCGCGAAGACCGCCAGGGTGCCGCCTGCCCATGCCCACCGTAGGGGTCCGGCGCTGCGGACGATCCGATCGAGCGCGATGGCCAGCAGCGGCACTGCCCACACCCAGTGATGCCCCCAGGCCAGGGGCGGCACGGTGCACGAGAGCAACCCGGTGATCGTGATGGCGAGGAGTCGCTGGTAGGCGCGGTCGGCTCGGTAGGCGGCGTAGAAACCGACCAGCGCTGCGACCGTGACACCACCGACCCACCAGTTCGTGGCCATCGGTGCAGGGTCCCACAGCGTTGCCACGACGCCGCCGATCGAAAAATTCCCAGGATGGGTGAGCGGACCGATCCTGTCGGTCTGAAACACCGCATATGTCCAGTACTGCACCGAGTCGGCAGGAAGCACCGCCCACGTCACAACAATGGTGGCAGCAGTGGTCGCCGTAGCGGTAATAGCCGCGCGCCACTGCCGAGTGATCAGCAGGTAAGGGACGAAGACCACCGCAGTGAGCTTCACGCCCGCAGCGATACCGACTGACCAGCCCCGCAATCGTGCCCCACTCGGCCGGGTGAGATCCCAGACGACGATGGCCATCAACACGATGTTGACCTGACCTTGCCACAGGGTCCCGCGGACGGCCTCGATGTCGAGTGCTACCACCGACATCGCCACGCTGAAGACGCCCAGCAGCCAATCATGCCGGTAGCCCAACACGGTGGCGCAGCGCCAGACCGTCGCCACGAGGGCGCTGAAGGACGCGAGCATCCACACCGCTTTGGCCACCGGAAAGCTCAGCACCGCTAATGGAATGAATGTGACGGCGGCGAACGGAGGGTAGGTAAACCATCCTCCCGAAGGGACCTCACCGGCGTAGAGCGCTGCGTGGTGCAGTATCTGCAGCCCACCGTGCCGGTAAACGTCGAGGTCACCGCCGTTGGTGAGTAACCCCATCTGAGAGCCAGCGGTGAACGGCAGCAGCCATTGCTGGACTCCCACGGCCGCGAGCGCCACCCCACAGGCCGCGAGAACCCACCCTGGTGCCACCGCCGGAACGTCGCTGCCACTGCGAGGACTTCGCTCGTGTCCTCTGTCGTCGCGCTGTGACGGGTGTGGGGTTGCGGCCGGCGAGATCACCTGCCCATTCGTATATGAAGCATCTGTTACAGTCAAGCGTGCCCCGGCCGATCGACCACGCCAAGCGCGAACAGCTCCTTGCGGCTGCTGCGGCGATTTTGGCGCGCACGGGTGTGGTCGATACGTCGTTACGTGAGCTAGCCGCCCAGATGGGAACCAGCGCCCGCATGCTGGTCTACTACTTCGGCAGCAAAGAGCACCTCATCCTGGAAGTTCTGACCCGCCAGCAGCGCGCGGCGATCCCGCGCACTGAGGAGTTGGATCTTCCGGTTTCGATTGCTGCACACCGGCGCTGGTGCTTCGACGACTGGTATGAGTGCACTCGCGGCGAGCGTCACAACAATCTGCGTGTGGTGCTGCAGATCTTTGGGGCAGCCTGCGGCGTGGACAGTCCCTATCGCGACTACGCCTGGGAAACTTTGTCGCTGCTAACCCGCAACTCCCGGGCCCGCCTTGAGGCGATCGGAATGCCGGACCATGTCGCCGAAACCCGCTCGCGCATCGCCTTGGCGGCGTTCCAAGGATTGATCATCGAATACTTCACCGCACCGGACCCCACATTCGTCGACGACACCTTCACCCGTTTCGTCGACGAATTCCTTCTTGCCCCATGGGGGGCAACCACCGCGCATGACACCGGAGGAGCACCTTCCGTCGGCTAAAAGGTAGCGGGGTGTCAACGACGGTCGAAAATTGACCCCGTAGCGTCGGTTGAATTTTGACC
>NZ_JMHT01000018.1 GCF_001905655.1 Mycobacterium sp. ST-F2 | reverse complement strand
GCCAGTCAGGCCGCGTGACCGAAACTGTCACCTGATCGTGCAGCAGACCCATGATCCGAGAATCGCTGGTAAGGAAGCATGAAAATGTCGCTGTACATGCCGTCCTCGTAGCGCGAGGTCTCGATCAGTAGACCGGCGGCATGCATCGACTGAACAACCGACCGTGCGGCGACCAAATCAATGCTCGTATACGCGCGGACCTCTCGAACGACTTCATCAGGAGTCAGCCACTCCCGTCGATGCGTTGCGAGAACTCCCGCGAGACCCAAACGTCCGCGACGTGGTTCTCCCTTCATGATGAGCCAACACGCCTTCGACGAAAGGCCATGGGCGGCTTCTACTTCCGCACCTACATGCTTGACGAAATACTCGAGCACATAGGTCAAGCTCTTCTGCCCTGAGGCAAGATCCCGCAACTTGTCCCTCTGAGATCTCTTGCCAAGGTCCTTGATGCTTGCGCACAGCAGGCGGAGAAACAACGGCCGGGAAAACTCAGAACTAAGAAGCGGAACGTGCAACGGCGGAACACCGTAGTGTCTGAAGTACTCCGATTGTGCGTCGAACTCTTGGTCTTCAAAGCCCGGATGGTGGAGTTCGACCATCTTCGCTCGAGCATGATCGGATACAGCGCTGGAATCGAAAGGAGTGCGACACGATACAACCAGTCCGAGGTGCCCGGCAGCCGCAACATCGTTCAAGAGGCATGGAAGCCACCGACGCCAAGCCTCGCGGTCCGACTCGTTGATCGCATCGATGAGCACCAGAGCCCGACGATTTTGACCCGCCGCCGCAGCAGAAAGGACTCGCACCAACTCCGCGCCGGATTCGGCCAATCTTGTGGCCTCAGCGATAGCGTCCAACGGATGTATGTCAGAGCGCAGTTCGCTGGCTAGGACGACTAGCGCTGGTGTTCCGTCATCGAGTGCCTGTTGTGCAAAGTCACATACAAAATGTGTTTTCCCCGTACCCCATTCGCCAAGCAACAGAATCGAACTCGACCGAATGAGGAGCTCTCCCTCGGGGCCTTCGATGAACTCCTCGATTTCCGAAAGAGGCGAGTCGAGGCGTTGCAGCGCAGCCACCGTCGCCTGAACCCGCTGACGATTGGTCGACCGCAGCTTCTCATCGTCGTCGGCCTGGGGGCCGGGGATGGGCTGTTCAACAGCTCGAAGTTCCGTGTACGCGTCACCCAGCGCGTCGCTCAATCGTCCTCGCACTACTTTGAGGTGGCGACGCACCAGCAACGCCTGCCTCTTGACGTCACCCATCTCGGATACGTCGGCAAGCGCAGTTAAGTCGAGGCACAGCCGCTGCAAGTCAACGGTTCGCCGTTTGAACAATTGGGCTGCGACGTAGGCGTCTCTACCTAGGGCAGCTGCAAGCGATTTACTGAGAGCCGACACACGCGCGCGAAGCCGCTCGCCCACTATCAATGCGCAAGCTGCCCTTTGCAGCGGCTCAATCTCAAGATTCGGCGCCTCAGGATCAACTGACGGTCCATATCGCGGCCCTGCCGAGGCGAAGGTTCGCTTTGCGATCATTCGAAGTTGAGCCATCACGTCCGACGGCTCAGCTCTAAGAGATTTCGACGTCGCCAATGAGTTATTCCACCACGCGATTTCGCCGGGCCAAATCTTGCAACCCTGCATGGCCCCGCCGGAGCACGCTCTGCGTTACCGCGTCCGACACCGGCGGCAGGCCGAAGCCAGCGACCAGGATATCCGCACCAACTAAATCGGCCATGCTCTCACTCTGCACCATGGCCCGAATACCAGCTGGGCGCCGAGGCCATAGTGCAACCGAACTTTGATATAGGCATTAGTACTCCAGCGCCGCCAAAACTTCGTCGCACTGGAAAATTCGGTCGTATTTGCCTGTGGTGCGCTGCCGCAAGATTCCTAGGTTCACGAGTTTCGCTATGGCAGTGTTGGCCGCTTGGTACGACACGCCATAGAGCTTGGCCGCTAGTGAAGCGGTGATCATTGGGTAACCAATGAGGTCATCGGCAATGGGGAGGGCGACGCCCTTCGATCCTTTCAGCGTCAATTGGAAGCTGTTGCGCAACGCCAAGAGCTTGTCAACGCGCGCGACCACTTCAAGTGCCTCGGCATGGATCGCAGATGCAATGAAGCACACCCAAGGGTCCCATTTGCCAGTCTGCGAGACGCGCAGGAGACCATCTTGATACTCCGTACGGTTCTGCTCTAACCACGGCGCGATGTTCAACACCGGATACTTCAGATCGCCAGCGGCCATCAACTGAAGCACCATCACAAGGCGGCCCAGGCGCCCATTTCCGTCGTGGAACGGATGCAATGTCTCGAACTGATAGTGGGCCGCCGCTACTCGAACGATCGTCGGCATGGTGCTTTCGCGAATCCACGTCTCCCATTGTTGAAGGCCGTCGGTCAAGCGGTGATCTGCCGGAGGCGGAACAAAACGAGCCGACTCAACACGGCGGTTTCCCACGCCGATGAACACTTGAGTGCTGCGAACGCTGCCAGCGTGCGGTCCGTCGCTCGGCGTTCCGCGGAGAAGTTCACTTTGCAGGTCCTCCAACATTCGAATGGAAATTGGTTGACCGAGGCCGACAAGTTCGTATGCACGTTCGGCCGCCGTGACGTAATTCCGGACCTCACTTACCGAACTCGACATTTCCGCAGCGTCGAGAAAGTCGGCTTCGAACACATCCGGCAGCTCCGCGTAAGTACCTTCCAAGGCCGATGTACTCACCGCCTCGCGTCGCGTTGCTGGCCTCGCGAGGAGGCTAGGGTTCGGCAAGAGTGACGCAGCTTGATCGGCGCGCGACATCGCGGCGACGGCGTCGACAACAGCAGAGTATGTAGCCATCTCCAGCGAGAGCTCCGCAGGGAGCGGGTCTGGGGCATATGCGAAGTACTCGTACTCCTCACTGAACCGTGAGTCGTAGCCCGTGATCGGGACTAGTTGCCCTATCGGGCTAGCGCTCAGCTTATCAACATCCATCACATCCGCCTCTTGGATCACAACCTTGAATTCCATGGCTGTGATTTCAAGGTTAGTCCACCAACCTTGAAAAGTGGTCCCTAGTTTTCAAGGTTGACAAACGCCGCCACCGGAGTAGATCGATATTGACCATAACGTCAGTATTGATGACCTAGCTCCTCATGGAAGTCTCAGGCGACGGTCAACCAACGCTCCAGCCAGAAAGTGACAAGTAGTCGGAGTCTTGTCCCTTGCGAAACAAAACAGGCCAGAAGCTTGCGCTTCTGGCCTGTTGTTTGCGGTGCGCCCGAAGGGATTCGAACCCCTAACCTTCTGATCCGTAGTCAGATGCTCTATCCGTTGAGCTACGGGCGCATTGGGTACAACTATTCAGTTATGTGGCGGAGGCGAGAGGATTTGAACCTCCGGTCCCCTGTAAGGGGGACAACTCATTAGCAGTGAGTCCCATTCGGCCGCTCTGGCACGCCTCCTGAACGATCCGAGGGTACCGGACTCTTGCACCCCGGAACCGCCGAGGGCATACGGTACACAGTCAACACCGCGAAAGGCAAAAGCGACGCCAGAGCGCCATCTGCCGGACACCTAGACTGTCCCGGGTGACCGCCCGCCTGCGCCCCGAAATGGATGCTCTGCCCGCCTACACCCCCGGCCGCACGGTGCCCGGCGCCATCAAGATAGCCAGCAACGAGACCGTCGACGGGCCGCTGCCCAGCGTCCGCGCGGCCATCGTCGCGGCGATGGACAACATCAACCGCTACCCGGACAACGGCTACGCGGCGCTGCGCGACCGCCTGGCCGACTACGTCGGGTTCGCGCCCAACCAGATCTCGGTGGGCTGCGGGTCGGTCAGCCTGTGCCAGCAGCTCATCCAGATCACCGCCTCGGTCGGCGACGAGGTGCTGTTCGCCTGGCGCAGCTTCGAGATCTACCCGCTGCAGGTTCGCACGGCCGGCGCGACGCCCGTCCCCGTCCCGCTCGCAGATCACACGCACGACCTGGACGCCATGCTGGCCGCGGTCACTGACCGCACCCGGCTGATCTTCGTCTGCAACCCCAACAATCCCACCTCGACGGTCGTCGACCCGGTCAAGCTGGCCGAGTTCGTCGCCAAGGTCCCGCCGCACATCCTGGTGGTCCTGGACGAGGCCTACGTCGAGTACATCCGCGACGGCCTGCTGCCCGACAGCCTGGCGCTGGTGCGCAAGCACCCGAACGTCGTCGTCCTACGCACTTTCTCGAAGGCCTACGGGTTGGCCGGTCTGCGGATCGGCTACGCCGTCGCGCACGAGGACATCGTCACTGCCCTGGGCAAGGTGTACGTGCCGTTCACGGCGACCAGCGTCAGTCAGGCCGCAGCCATCGCCTGCCTGGACGCCGCCGACGAACTGCTGGCGCGCACCGACGCCGTCGTGGCCGAGCGGGCCCGCGTCAGCGCCGTACTGCGCGACGCCGGGTTCGAGCTGCCCGACTCACAGGCCAACTTCGTCTGGCTGCCCCTGAGTCCCGAGGACACCGCCGACTTCGTCGACGCCGCGGCCGACAACAAGCTGCTGGTGCGGCCCTACGGCGGGGAGGGCGTACGCGTCACCGTCACGGTGCCGTACGAGAACGATCTGTTCCTCGACTTCGCCGTCAGGTGGCGCGCCGGCCGGTGAAGCCGATCAGCTGATCCAGCGCACTCGCGTCAGCCGGTACCTCGACGGGGTCGTCGAACCCGACGGCAGCGCGCGCCGCGGGGCTGACAGCGGCCTTCGTCATGCCGAGCACGTACTCGGCCAGGTCGTCCGGGGCATCGACTGTGCGGCCGACCGCCATCGCGTAGTCCCAGGCATGGACCAGGAATTCGAGCGACAGGATGCCGGCGATCTGCACGGCCGGCATCTCCCCGGGCCCCGCCGCGACGGTGCCCTCCAACCCCCGGCTGCGCCATGCGGCGAGAGCGGGGCGCGCGGCCGCCGTCACCTGGTCGACGATCGGCGCCGCGGCGTCACGCTCGGGAAGCTGCGCGCCGGCGATCCCGCCGATGACCGTGATCGAGTTCATCAGGTGATCGGTGAGAGCCGCCACATCGAACTCGGTGCACGGCGTCTGCCGCGTCACGTCCTCAGGCTCGAGACCGGCCAACACCCGCTCAAGCACGTCCAGACTGGCCTCGCCGGCCTCGATCACATCGGACGGAATGGTCATGGGCGAGACGCTACGCCCAGGTTGACCGGCTAGCCTGCGGATCATGGCTGAAAGCTTTGAGTCGCTCACCATCGAGACCAACGACCACGTCGCACAGGTGACATTGATCGGCCCCGGCAAGGGCAACGCCATGGGTCCGGCCTTCTGGGCCGAGCTGCCGGTCGCCTTCGCCGCCCTGGACGCCGACCCCGATGTGCGGGCCATCGTGCTCACCGGGTCGGGCCGCAACTTCAGCTACGGGCTGGACCTGCCCGCCATGGGCGGCATGCTGGCGCCGATGCTCGGGGGCGGGCTGGCCAAGGAGCGCGCCGACTTCCACACCGGCCTGCGGGCCATGCAGCAGGCGATCACCGCGGTCGCCGACTGCCGCACCCCCACCATCGCCTCGATCCAGGGCTGGTGCATCGGCGGCGGTGTCGACCTGATCTCGGCGGTCGACATCCGTTATGCCAGCGCCGACGCCAAGTTCTCGGTGCGCGAGGTCAAGCTGGCCATCGTCGCCGACGTGGGCTCGCTGGCCCGCCTGCCGCTGATCCTCAACGACGGACATCTGCGCGAATTGGCATTGACAGGCAAGGACATCGACGCGGCACGCGCCGAGAAGATCGGCCTGGTGAACGACGTGTACGCCGACGCCGAGGCCTCGTTGGCGGCAGCCCACGAGACGGCACGGGAGATCGCCGCCAACCCGCCGCTGACCGTCCGCGGCGTCAAGGACGTGCTCGACGAGCAACGCACAGAACAGGTTTCGTCCAGCCTGCGGTACGTCGCGGCCTGGAACTCGGCGTTCATCGCGTCGAAGGACCTGACCGAGGGCATCACCTCGATGTTCGAGAAACGCCCGCCGGAATTCAAAGGCGAGTAAGGGCCAATTGCCGTGAGCCTCAACTACATCGAAGCGATCGTGGTCGGCGCGTTCCAGGGTGTCACCGAGCTGTTCCCGGTGTCGAGTCTGGGGCACTCGATCCTGGTGCCGGCGCTGGTCGGCGGTCAATGGGCCCAGGACCTGAGCATGACGGCCGAGAAGTCGCCGTACCTGGCGTTCCTGGTGGCCGTGCACGTCGCAACGGCCGTCGCGCTGCTGGTGTTCTTCTGGCGGGACTGGGTGGCGGTCGCCGGGGGGTTGGTATCGTCGATCAAGAACCGGAAGATCACCACCTCCGCCGAGCGGCTGGCGTGGCTGCTGATCCTGGCGACCATCCCCGTCGGTATCGCGGGGCTGGCGCTGGATCACGCGCTGCGCACGTCGTTGGGCAAACCTGTGCCGGCGGCAGCGTTCCTGGCCGTCAACGGCGTCGTTCTCTTTGTGGGCGAACGCCTTCGGCATCGCACGGCATCGGCGGTGCCCGCGGCCGCGCACTCGGAAGGGCTTAACGACTCCGACGAACGACTGGCCCGCCTTCCGATCCCGGAGGCGATGGGTATCGGTGCGGCCCAGATTCTCGCGCTGCTGCCCGGCATCAGCCGATCGGGCGCGACCATGGTCGCGGGCGTCCTGCGTGGGCTGTCGCACGAAGACGCCGCCCGGTTCTCGTTCCTGTTGGCGACCCCGGTGATCCTCGCCGCCGGGGCGCTCAAGATTCCCGAACTGTTCGGGCCGGCCGGCGACGGCATCGGTGGACAGGTGCTGGCCGGCAGTGCGGCCGCGTTCGTCGCGGCGTATCTGTCGGTGCGGTTCCTGGTGAAGTACTTCGAGACCCGCACCCTGACACCGTTCGCGATCTACTGCGCGGTGGCCGGTCTCGGCAGCTTGGCGTGGCTGACGCTGCACTGATCGGAGCCGCTCGCTCCACCTGAAGACGAATTGCCCTGGGCTGTAACCCGGCTGCCTATCTGTCAGTGGCAGCCAGCCCCATGGCAATTCGTCTCGAGGTGAAAGAAAATCGCAGTGCCCCAACTCAATCGCGCGCGCGTCGCCACCTTCGTGGTCGCGGGAACCGGCGTCGCGTTGCTCACCGCCTGTTCCAACGTCGACGCCGCGAAACCAACATCGACCCCCGACCCCACCACCGCGCCCGCCAAGCTGACGAATGCGGACTTCATGACCGTGTGCCAGGGCGCAACACAATCACGTGCCACCGGCTACAGCCCGGATGCCAAGTCCCACAAGACGATTCTGTTCACTCCGTGGGGCCACGGACTTGTCGAGGACACCAGTACGTTGCCCTCCGACTGGACCGTGCAATTCGATGCGAACCGCAATACCTATGCCGCCATCGACACCGTGGTGTGCGTCGAAACCAAAGACGAACAGTCCGTCATGGACTGCACCGGCTACCAGGACAACGGGCACCCCACCGCCAACAAGGTCGACCTTCGCGCCACCACCTACACCGTCACAGTCCGAGCGGCGACAACCGGTAAGGAGCTCGGCACCACCGAGCTGTCCGGTACGGACACCACCTGCCCGATGTTCATGTCCTTCGACAACGACACGCAGACCAAGCAGTACAACGTGCCGCCGCCCAAGGACGACCTGATCGCCTTCGTGAAGCAGTTCGTTCAACCCTGAAATCCTCTGCAGCACAATCGGAGTACTCGCATGCCCAAAATCAGCCGTGCGGTCGTCGGCACTGCCGTGGCTGCCTTCATCGCTTCGGCAACGGCGGTGGCGGCACCGGCCGCAGCCGTCGGCGGTCCCGGTGGCTTCGGCAATGCCCAAGACACCATCAATGCGCTTCAGGCGCAAGGATTCAACGTCCTCATCAACGGCGCAGTCGTATATCCGTTATCCGGCTGCAAGGTCACCGGAGTCGAGGGCATGGAGAACGACAACATCGATTCCACCGGTCACATCATCGACCGCACGAAGTTCACCACGGTATGGGTCGACATCTCCTGTAAGGGCGGCTAATTCAGCGACCCGTGCAGGTTCTTCGCCGTCGGGCTGGTCTCGACGGCGGCGGGGTCCGGGTAGGTGCCCAGCACCCGGTCCGAGGTGCCCGACGTGGTGACCGAGAACCAGTAGTGCTCGTTCTTGAAATGGTGCAGGCGGTGATTACGCCACACGGCCTTATACAACGTGGTCCGCGGCTTGTAGTCGGTGTGTACGAGGTAGTGCGTCCACTCATAGGTCAGCAGGACCAATGATTCGATCAGCACGAAGGTCAGCGTCGCGTGCAGGGGCGCACCGACCGCGGCGCCGATGCCCAGCGGGAGCGCCACGATCGCCGCGATCAGCCACATCGACGTCGGCGTCGGAATGAACACCAGGTCGACATCGCGGGGGTTCGCGTGGTGTCGACGATGATCACGCGCGACCAAGGTGTCGAGGGTGATCCGGCCCAGCTTCCGCGGCCGCCAGTGCAGGATGAAGACGTGAATCACCCACTCCACGAACGGAAATAGCAGCACCAGCGCCAGCGGTGCCCACAGGTCGGCCAGGCCGATTCCGCCGACCACCACGCGGGCGGTGGCCGTCCCGGCCACGAGCGCCAGGATCATCCACGGCGTCGGATGACGCAGGAACTCGCGGGCCGCCTGGCCCAGGGTCACACCTCGGGTGCTGGTGCTCGTCACTGCGCCTCCATCTGGTCCAGGAAATCCGACAGCACCGTGGTGGCGCCACCGAGTACGACAGCCGCAGCCCGACGCGCTTTCGGCGCGGCGCCTGACGTCACCGCCGCTGCGAGTTTGCGGTACGCGCCCGCGGGTTCCGCGGCCGCGACGGCGTCGGCCACCACCGCGAGCATCGGTTCGTACGCGCGGCGCATGCCGTTGAAGATCAGCGTCATGGCGATCGAATCCGCGCCCACCACAAGGCATTCCCAGAACCTGAGCGCAGCCAGCTGTTGCTCCGCGCCGGTCTGTGCGCGTTCGATATCGGCCAGCGCCCGGTTCAGCGGTCCGGTGAGCTTCTGCGCGGACCGTGCCGCAGCCCGCTCCGCGATCCACGGCCCGAGATACTCGCGTACCTCGAGCACGCTGCGCACCACCGACGGGTTCACCATCGCGCCGTCGGGCGCGTCGACCAGCAGATGCGGCAGCAGGTCGAGCCCACCGGTGCGCGTGATGTCGTTGACGACGGCGCCGTCCCCCTGCCGCACGTCGAGATGGCCGGACGCGACCAGACGCTGGATGGCCTCACGCACGACGGGCCTCGATACGCCCAGCACCTCGGCCAGTTTGCGCTCGCTCGGCAACCGTGAGCCCGGCGGCGGGGCGCCCGCGACAAGCTGCTTGAGCAGCTGGTCGTGCACCTCGTCGGCCGCCGAGCGTCGCTTGATCGACGTCAACTCCATGCCACGACACTAACCCAGCAGAGGTAAGAGGTCTAGTGGTAAGACCAATATTGGTGGATTACTCCGCGGCGTCCAGCTCCGCTTTCGGGATCGCTGGATCGCCTCCGGTGAAGCGCTGCCAGTCCGGCGGGAACCACTGCATGCGCAGCAGGTCCTCGATCACGGGTAGCTCAGCAGGACCATCACCCGGCCTTCCGGCGAGGCCTCGGGAAACGCGTTGACATCGAAGCCGTAGTACTCCAGTTGGGTGTCGGTGATGGTGTCGATGACCTTGCCCTGGGTCTTGATCCGGCCGTCCTTGACGTCCCGCATCACGCCGATGAAGTCAGGCACCGACAACGATTCGGCCAGCAGTAGGGCGTCACCGCCAGATGGAAGTTGCACCAGCACACCGGAACCCGCGTAGTTGTTGCCTCCGCGACCGGTCCCACGGGGCGCCCAGTACACCGGCTCGGTGGCCAGCTCTCCGTCGACGCGGCGATATTGACCCACATGGTCGACACCGTCCTGCACGGAAACCACCGGCAACGCCGCGATGGTCCGCTGCTCCTGGAACCACATCCAACCGAGCGGGATGCCGATGATGGCGTAGATCATCACTATCAGCATCAACACCGGCTTCCACGCGATCTCCCAGGCCGCGCGGAATCCTTGTTTCTCCAACTGGCCGCGGCCGAATCGGAAGACGTACCAAGCCAATAGCCGCGCCAGCGCCATCGCCGCCAGGACGCACAACCCCACGATGCCCGCCACCCGGAAGTAGAAGCTGCTGTCGCCGTGGTCGATGGTGGAGAGCACCAGGACGGCGGGGATCGGTGCCGTGAGGAGCAGCAGCAACGCATACGACGGATGGCTGGTCAGGTACGTGTATTCGACAGCCCAACTCCTGACGCCGACGCCGACGGTGAAATCACCGATGTCCACCGTCGAGACCGGTGTCCACTTCCCGTCGACCAGGCGTGGCCGCACCAGCCCACGGACGAAGAAGAAGCCGGCCACCAGGGAGACAGCCAATGCACCCCAGAACACGCCGGGCAGCCGCTCCCCGGTGCCCGGCACCCCGAAGGCGCCGTGGATGTCGATGAGCTTGGCGATGAAGAACATCAGTGGGACGGCGAAAAACAGCTCACACAACCAGATTTGGATCAGTTGAGGGATTCGCCTGCCGACGCGGTCGAACGCCAGGACCCCGCTCCAGATGAACCTCAGGATCCGCACGGGCTGATTTCGATGTAGGCCATCGGGATGTCGAACGCCGAACTGCTCTTCTCGAGGGTCTTCTCGAACACCTTCATGCCCGGTGACCAGTTCGCGGCGATCGCGGCGTCGGCCTTGGCGTGCTCGGCTTCGGGCAGAATCCGCGCGATACCCGCGACCGGCTGCCCCTTCGGCTTACCCCGAAGATTGCACGGCACGACGACGACGCGCGAATTGTTGCGTACCCGCTTCACTTTCCCTGTCGATGCGTCGGTGCGGACGTACAGCTTCCCGTCGGCGACACCGTGGTTGATCGGGCTCGGCATGGCCTCACCGGACCGCTTGTACGTCACCAGGACGATCTGCCGCGCCCGGTCGAAGCCCGTGAAATCCGTACCCGTCGGTTCTCCGATGTCGAAGGCCTCCCGGTGGCGCAGTTTGTCCATGCCGCGAAATATCAACCGGCCCATGGCGGCGGCAAGGTCATTACCCATAGCCGCAGCGTAATCCGGAAATTGAATTCATCGTGGACACAACGGTCGATCCCCGACGGCAACGCAAATAACGTCGCCGGCGTGACTGCTTCCGTGACTTCCCTCAACGCGATCACCGACGCCACCCGCGCGGCCGTCGCCGACAATCCTGCCGCGGCCGCCGTGGTGTTCACGGCCTCCGCTGAGCCCGAAGGCACCGTGGGCAGCGAGATCGCGCTCGGCAAGTACCGCGTGCACGTCGACGAGCCGCCCGCGCTCGGCGGGCAGCACACCGCACCCAACCCGGTCGAGTACTACCTCGCGTCGCTGCTGTCCTGCCAGGTGGTGACCTACCGCTTCTGGGCGGAACGGCTTGGTATCCAGGTCGACTCGCTCAGTGCCAGCGCCGAAGGCGATCTCGACGTACGCGGCTTCTTCGGGCTGGACGACACCGTCCGCCCCGGCTTCCAGCAGATTCGGGTCACGGTCAACGTCGCCGGCCCGGACACCGCCGAGCGGTACCGCGAACTGCAGGATGCAGTGGACGCACACTGCCCGGTGCTGGATCTGACGACGGGGGCGACGCCGGTGCACACGCAGCTGATCGTCGGGTGACGACCTACCCCCGGCTGAGGTGAGCGCGCTCAGCGGGGTCGGTGGTCAGATCGATGGCCCGCCGAAGGGCGGCATCAGCACCGCTTGAGTCCCCGAGCCGGCGCAGCAGGTGAGCCCGCAGCACCCACGCCGGCTGCAGTCTGGCCGTGTCCTGGGCGGCGTCGAGGGACGCGAGACCGGCTGCGGCACCGTCGATTTCGGCGATGACGGCGGCGAGCGCCACCCCGCCCCCGGCCGTGGGGGCGAGCAGCTGCAGCGCTTCGTACAGGCGGCGCAGCGTCGGCCAGTCCGGTGCGGCACCCGCGGCACGGGCGCAGTGCACAGCGTTGATCGCCGCCTCCAGTTGGAACGGTCCCACCGCGGACAGCGCATGCGCGGCCTGCAGGTGTCGGTGCCCGAGGGCGATGAGATGCCGATCCCAGCGGGCCGGATCCTGGTCGGCGAGCGGGACGAATCGGCCCGCATCGTCGAGGCGGGCAGGCAGTCGGGCACTGGACAGGCACAGCAGCGCGGCGAGACCATGCGCCTCGGCGACCAAGGGCATCGTTTCCGTGATCACCTCGGCCAGACCGAGGATCAGCGCGTGCCGGTCCCGCGACACCGTCGGCCATTCGATGCCGTACGCGCCGTACACGGCCTCGAGCACCGCAGCCACCCGCTCCGGCGTGGCGCCGTCGGGTACCTCGAAGGGGATGTTGTCCCGGCGGATCCGTTGCTTGGCGCGGACCAGCCTCCCCGCCATGGTCGTGGGCGGGACCAGGAAGGCCAGACCGATGCGCTCCGCGGTGTAACCCAGCACGGTGTTGAGCATGAGTGGCACGCGCGCCGCCGGTGCGATGTCCGGGTGGGCGCAGAGCAGCAGCAGATCCAGCCTCCGGTCCCCCGGCTCCGGCTCGACGTCGACGGCGTCGTGCCGGTCCGGGTCCAGCGGCACCGAGGTGCGGTGCGCGGCCGACCGCCAACCGTCGCGCTGACGGTTCCGGGCCACCGTGAGCAGCCAGGCGTCGGGATCATCGGGGACTCCGTCTTCCGGCCACCGGGTCAGAGCGCGTTCGAAGGCGTCGGCCAGGGCGTCCTCGGCGCCGGCGAGGTCATGGGTGCGGGCCGCGAGCAGGGCCAGCAGTCGACCATAGGAGGTGCGGGCGGCCGTCTCCGCCCGTTGCGCCGCCTCGTCGGTCATTCCGCGGTGCAACCCCCCAACCAGACGCCGTTCCGCACCGTGGCGGCGGCCGGCCGCACCTCGATCACGGCGTACTGGGTGGCCGGACACTTTTCGGCCCACGTGACGGCGGCGTCGACGTCGGGCACGTCGAGCACGAAAACCCCGGCGAGCGCTTCGCGGGTGTCGGCGAACGGGCCGTCCTGGATCCGCAGATCACCGTCGCGGCGGGTGACGGTGACCGTATTCGATTGCGGCGCCAGGATATCCGCGCCGACGAGCACCCCGGCTGCGTGCAGGGCGGCGGTGTAGTCGGCCATGGCCTGCTGCATCTGGGCGATCGCCTCGTCGGAGACCTGCCCTGGCTCGGGCTCGGCGTTGGTCAGTAGCAGTGTGTAATGCATGGTTCCTCCTCGATGTCCAGAGTGCCCCGGAGTGGGGGCATCGTGATGACGATCGAGTGGTTCCGGAATCGACAGCCCGGGCTGACCGCAAGTTATCCGAGCACGTCGCGCTCGTTCGCACCCGACATCCGTGAATCGCGCGAGTTGGTCGTGCTCTGCACGTACTGGTCCATGGTCTGCATGTTGGCGATGTCCGAGAGCGTCTCACTCTCGTGGTGGTGGCGCTTGTTCTTGTTCCGGTAGCGCGTGTACTGGTACATGAAGAATGCCGGCCCGGTCAGCAGAAACAGGAACGGGAGCCATTCGCCGCTGCCCGACGAGTGTGAACTCGAGTGGTGGCGCGTCGTCGCGAGGATGTCGACAGCGGTAGACACGAGTGTGGCGTACATGTTCTCCCCTACCAGAGCACAAACGCCGACGCGATTGTTGCTGCGATACCGCATAATTCGGCTACGCCGGAGGCAATCCAGAGGCGTGTGGTGTTGATCGGTACCGAGCCCATGGTCTCGCCGGTGCGTCCGTTCACCGCGATGTAGTGCAGGAGCTCTTTGCCGCTGCTCTTGCGCTCGTAGTAGCTGTACAGCCACACCGGCAGGTAGGCCGACACCCATCGCTCACCACGGACGTCGATGCGTTGCTGGTCCCACCGCACACCGCGGTCGTAGAAGTCCAAGGTCCCCGCGGCGCGATAGCGGCCGATGTCCTGGGCCTGCAGGCGCGCCGGCTCGAACATGGCATCGACGTCGAGATCGCGCCGCTGCGACGTGAATCCCGCCAGGTAGTTGGGGTCGTAGCGCACTGCGTTCTTGGTGTCGAACGGCATGATCGAGTTGATGATGTTGTTGGTGTTGAGATCAGTGTGGAAGTCGCGCTTGTCGGCCGCCGATTCGATCGTCAGGTCGTCGACGTACAGATCAAACTTGCGCGCCACGCGATACGAGTCATAGTCGTAGCGCGTTTCGGAGCTGTTGTCGCCGGTCTTCACTGTGTACTCGCGAGTGGTGTGCTCGCCGACGCCGACGAACTCCACCGAAGAGTTGAAATCGATGATCAGGTAGGGCAGATAGACACCCATGACGTTCTCGGCGTTGAACTCCGCCGTGAACCGTGGGTTTGCGAAAAACTTTCGCGCCGAAACGAATTCGGAGATGCGAGCAACTGCCTCGGCCTTGGGCAGCGAGAACGGCAACACGACGTCGGGGACGGCACCGTTCTGGATCTGCTCGTTCACCGACAGCTTGTTCCGGCACCAGTGACAACGCGCCTGGACGGCGTGGGCCGTGTCGATGGACACCTCGGCGCCGCATGCGCTGCATTTGAAGCTGACGACCTGGTTGACGCTCGGCACGATATTGCCTGAGCCCGAACCGATGTGACGCCCGCGCAGGGCGCTGATGGGCGAGTTGAGATCGAACAGCTCGGCAGCGTTCTTCTCACTCCACGCGAATCGGCAATAGTGGCACACCAATTGGCCACCCTTGACGTTGAAGCCGATGTCGGTGGCTCCGCAGCGGGGGCACTTGTTGAGCCCGTCCGCGCGATCGGTCGAGGTCTGGATGACCTGCGGACCGTCGTGGTTGTCATAAGTGACAACAGGCGCTTCGCCGGGGCCGTAACCAGCGTT
Source organism: Mycobacterium sp. ST-F2 (assembly GCF_001905655.1). Lineage (GTDB taxonomy): Bacteria > Actinomycetota > Actinomycetes > Mycobacteriales > Mycobacteriaceae > Mycobacterium. The sequence goes on along the minus strand of NZ_JMHT01000018.1, from coordinate 20,025 downwards.
GCGTTCGGCGACGCGCGTGCGGTTCACGTCGTCCCACGTCGCGTTGCCGAACTGACCAGGTGGGGTCACCTCGACAGCTTGGTCGCGCGGGATGACGCCGCCGGGCTGCACATACTGCTGCGGTGGCGGCCCTTGCGGCGGTGGCCCTGGCGGTGGCGGGTACGGCGGCCAGGGCTGATTGGGTGGCGGGGGTGGCGGACCTGCCATTTCCTACAGCCCGAGTGCCTTCGCCTTGGCAGCGTCGTAGTCGGCCTGCGTGATGAGGCCCTGGTCGAGCATGCTCTTGAACTGGGCGAGCTTGGCCACGGGATCATCAGCCGCGGGAGCCTGCGGAGGGACCTGGGGAGGAGGCGGCGGCGCCTGCGGGTAGCCCTGCTGCGGGTAGCCCTGTTGGGGATAACCCTGCTGCGGGTAGCCCTGCTGCGGTGCATATCCCTGCGGCGGCACCTGCTGATAAGGAGCTGGGCCCGGGGGTTGTTGCAGGCCACCCATCGCGCCGCCCGCGGCATTCATCCCCATACCCATCATCGCGATGCCCGCGGCACCACCACCGTTCTCGCCCGCGGCCTGCATACCGCGCGCAACAGACTGCTGCAGGAACGAGTTGCCACGGTTGCCGCTCAGGGCATCCGCCTTCTTGACATCCGAGAGCAGCCGGCGGGTGTCCTCGTCGTACTCGATCGATGCGATCGCGACGTTGACGATCGTGATTCCCCGCCCGGTCGTCCAGCGGTACGCCGCTTCGACGGCCGCCGAGAGTGACTGGGCGAAACCGATTGAGTCGCCCTGGATTCTGGCCATCCGATTGCCCTTGGACGGATCGTTCGTGTAGTGCGAGAACGCCGGCGCCAGCGATGCCACCACCTCGTTGAAGAGCTGGGTCGCCGCGTCGTTGTCGAAGTCGGTGAAGTCGAAGATCGCCCCGCCCGGTTGCAGGTATGTCAGCGGCACGAACTGGGTGGCGAACAGGATCGGGTCCAGGATGCGCATGGTGTACGTGCCGCGCGTGATGGCACCCACCTGGGCGCCGAGATAGGCGTCATCCCAATAGATTTCGGACTGCGTGCCGAAACGGTTGTTCGGGATTTCACGAAGGTTGACATAGAAGACCAACTGCTGGCTGCCCGGCTGGCCGCCGAACTTGAAGCGCTCGAACGATTGCTTGATCAGCGGGCTGACGATGCCGTCACCGGCGAAGATCGACTGCGAGTTCAGATCATCCGAACGCCACTCGTATCCGCCGGGCTGAGCGATGAAGCCCGTGATCTTGCCGTCCTGGAACGTCAACAGACCGGTGCCCTCGGGAACCACGAGTTTTGAGCCGTTGGTGATGATGTTCTGCGACCCATGGGTATTGGAACCGCGGCCGGCGTTCTGACCGACGGGCACACCCGGGAAGATCGCCGCGGTCGGGGCGACCTGCGGCGGGACGATGAAGTCCTTCCATTGGTCTGCGAGCGATCCGCCGAACGCGCCGACAAAGGCCTGAATGAAACCCATGAGTGTGCTCCTCAGACGCAGGAGAAGGTAGATCGCCTCCAGTTGGAAGCCATAGCGTACCTGTGCGAGCGGCGTCGTCGACTTGATCGACACGATGCATGTGCTCTCTACCGAAACCGTAGGGAAAACCCCTATTCGTTCCAGGTCACAGCCCGCCCGAAAGAGCGGTGGCGGAGGGATTTGAACCCCCGGTTGGGTTTAACCAACTCTCGCTTTCAAGGCGAGTGCATTAGGCCGCTCTGCCACGCCACCGCGGAACAGCCTAAGGGGTCCAGCCCCGCGCGAGCCCGTCGGGTCCGTGTGTAGCGTTGCGTCCATGCGCGCCATCGTCGTCGAATCCCCTGGTCAACTGGTATGGACCGACGTACCGGACGTGACGGCCGCCGATGGCGAGGTCGTCATCGACGTCACGACCGCAGGAGTGAACCGGGCCGACCTGCTGCAGGCCGCCGGCCTGTATCCCCCGCCGCCGGGCGCCAGCGACATCCTGGGACTCGAGGTTTCGGGCGTCATCTCCGAGGTCGGCGCCGGCGTCGAGAACTGGACCGTCGGCGACCAGGTGTGCGCGCTGCTGGCCGGCGGCGGCTACGCCGAGAAGGTGGCCGTACCCGCGCCGCAGGTCATGCCGATCCCAACGGGGGTGAGCCGGCAGCACGCGGCCGGCCTGCCCGAGGTCGCCGCCACGGTGTGGTCCAACCTGATGATGACCGCGCACCTGCAGCCCGGCCAACTGGTGCTGCTGCACGGCGGCGCCAGCGGCATCGGCACGCATGCCATCCAGGTCGCCCACGCGCTGGGCGTTCGCGTCGCAGTCACCGCGTCACTCGAAAAGCTGGAGCTCTGCCGCGAATTGGGCGCCGACATCCTGGTGGACTACCGCGACGAGGACTTCGTCGCACGGATGACGGAGATGGGCGGCGCCGACGTCATCTTCGACATCATGGGTGCCTCCTACCTGGACCGGAACATCGATGCACTCGCGCCCGACGGCCGCGTGGTGATCATCGGAATGCAGGGCGGCGTCAAGGGCGAACTGAACATCGCCAAGCTCCTCGGCAAGCGGGCCGGCGTCATCGCCACCGCGTTGCGCTCCCGGCCCCTCGACGGACCGTCCGGCAAGGCCGCGGTGATTTCCGAAGTGGTGCAGCATGTTTGGCCGATGGTGGCCGACGGCCGGGTACGCCCCATCATCGGCGCGGAGCTGCCCATCGAGCAGGCCGCGGCGGCCCACCAGCTCCTGCAGGCCGGTGCCGTGTCGGGGAAAGTGCTTCTGCGGGTACGGGATTAGGTTGACGGCGTGACGTTCACCTACACCGCGCCCGTCCGGTATCTCGAGGTCGACCAGCAGGGCGTGGTCTTCAACATGTGGTACCTGGCCTACATGGACAAGGCCTTCGGCGCGTTCATCGCCCAAAAGGCTTCGTGGCACGACATCTTCGACGCGGGCGTCGACACCCAGGTGGTGCACACCGAACTGGACTGGTCAGGCTCGCTGAAGTGGGGCGACCAGATCCACGTCGACGTCACCGTCCCCGCCCGTGGCCGCACGTCGTTCACCGCCGAATTCCTCATCCACGCGGGCGATGCCACCCAGCCCATCGTGACGGCACGGACCGTCTACGTCTGTATCGCCACAGATGGGTCCGGCAAGGTCGAACCGCCGCAGATTCTGATCGATGCGCTGGGGCTCGAATTACCCTGATTGCGGGGATGCGCCGCAAATTCATTCAACGAATTCAGGAATTATTGAAGCGTCCTAAATTCGTCGAATAAGGTCGGTGGAATAACATCATTCGCAAGCGGTCCAGGGCCATCTACCTGCATATTTGGCGCCTCCGACCGTATCCATCACGCCCAGGGTCGTCTATTCGCGCGAAACATAATTTACGAATGTTGGCATCAATTTCCGCGTGTCCGCCGTCGAAAATTTGTCGGCTGTTTATATTCAGCCGACCACCGAAGAATTGCGGATAACGGAAGAAGGCCGATGTCGAAGTTTCGAGTGACCACCACAGTCGCGGCGGCTGCCATGGCCGCCGCGGGCACCCTCATCATGCATCCCGAACCGGTGACCACCGAGGTCAAACTGGTATCCAACGAACACGCCTGCGAGGCCGGTAGCCCCACCAATTGCCTTGGCAGTACAGGAAATCTCTCGCCCAACGCGCTATCCGCGATGGCGGTCAGTACCTCGGTTCGACCGTGGTTCGGCAACGGCGGCCTGCTGATCGGCAACGGCTTGGACGCGGCAGCGGACTGTACGGGCAAGGCCTGTAACGGCGGCAACGCGGGCTGGTTCGGCGGCAGCGGCGGCGACGGGGCCAACGGTGGCCGCGGCGGCAATGCCGGACTCTTCTACGGCAACGGCGGCGCGGGAGGCGCAGGCGTGGCAGCGATATACGACGACGCCGGCGCGTTGGTCAGCGCGGCGACGGCCGGTGGCCGCGGCGGCAACGCCGGTCTGGTCGGCAAGGGTGGCGCCGGCGGTACCGGTGGCTCAGATCAGAACTACGCCAACTCGAGCGCCCCGGACGCGCACGGCGCCGCAGGTGGTGCCGGCGGTAAGGGCGGTCAGCTGGCGGGTCACGGCGGTGCGGGCGGCACTGGCGGCTACGGGTATTCGGGCTACGGCAACGGCACCGGCGGAACCGGTGGGGCCGGAGGCAGCGCGACCAACGGCAACGGAGGTAAGGGCGGCACCGGCGGCACCGGTATGTCCAAGGGCAATACGGCGGGCACGTCAGCCAAAGGCGGCAATGGTGGAGCGGGCGGCAGCACCGTCGTCGGCAAGGGCGGCGACGGCGGATACGGCGGATACGGGGATGCGCTCGGATCCGCCCAGGGCACCGGCGGCAGCGGCGGCGCCGGTGGCGCCACGTCCGTCGGCAATGCCGGTAACGGCGGCGAAGGCGGGTTCACCGATGGCTACGCCGGACTGCAGGGCGGACACGGGGGCGCGGGCGGCAATGTCCGTTCGCCGGGTATCGGGCGCGGTGGCCACGGCGGCAGAGGTGGGGATGCCACGGCCCCGGACGGCGCCTCGGTCACCGGGGGTGCCACCGGAGGCAATGGCGGTAAGGGCGGACGAGGCGGTACTTCCGGCCGCGGCGGGAACGGCGGCGCCGGGGGCAACGCCTCGGGTGGCACCACCAATGCCGGTGGCACGGGCGGGGCAGGGGGCGCCGGTGGAGCCGGTGGCCAGTCGGGAAGCGCGGGGGCGAACGGCACCCCGTGACGGGATGGTCCGGGCGTCAGCCCAGCGAGGCGAGCGCCCGGACCAGCTGATCCACTTCGGCGGTGGTCGTGTAATGCCCGAGCCCGACAGTCACGGCGCCGCCGATGTCGTTGACGCCGATGGCCTCCAGCACCCGGGAGTTGCTGTCCGACACCGCCAGTACGCCGTTGTCGGCCAGCCGGCTGATCACGCGGTCGGCGGGCACGCCCTGAACCGCGAAGCTCAGCACCGGAATGGCGGCCTCAGGAGCTCCGAGAACCATCACCAGCGGCAGCGACCGCAGCGAGTTGAGCAGGTACCCGAACACCCGGTTCAGGTAGGCCTCCGCCGATTGCATTGAGCGCGCGAGCCTTTCGCGACGCGAGCCGGTTGCGGCATCGTCGAGGTTGGCCAGGTATTCGATGCTGGCCACCACCCCGCCGAGCAGTCCGAACTGGTGCGCACCGACCTCCAGGCGGGCGGCGCCCGTCGCGTTCGGGTCCAGCGACACCGCCGCCAGGGTGTCGATCATCGCCGGGTCGCGGAAGACCAGCGCGCCGATCGGCGGGCCACCCCACGCGATCGCGTTGAGCGCCACCACATCGGCGTCGACGTCGTTGATGTCCAGCAGTCGGTAGGGCGCGGCCACCGAGTGGTCGACCACGACCATGCCGCCGTTCTCCCGCGCCATCTTGGTGACGGGCCGCAGATCGGTGACGGTGCCGAGCTTCGATGATGCCGAGGTGATCGCGATCAGCCGGGTCGGCCGCGTGATCAGGGTCTCCCACTGCCAGCTGGGCAGTTCGCCGGTCTCGATGTCGACCTCGGCCCACTTCACCTTGGCGCCATAGCGATTCGCCGCCCGCAGCCACGGTGCGATGTTGGCCTCGTCGTCCAGACGGGTGACGACCACCTCGTAGCCCAGGCCTGACCGCGACGCCGACGCCTCGGCCAGCGAGTTCAGCAGGACGGCACGGTCGGCGCCGAACACCACTCCGCGCGGATCGCCGCCGACCAGATCGGCGACGGCCTGGCGCGCGGCGGTCAGCACTGCGGCGCTGCGCTGGGCGGCCGGGTGCGGCCCGGTGGCCGACGACATGGACCCGCGGAACGCGGTCGAAACGGTGGTCGCTACTGAGTCCGGCAGCAGCATTCCGGTCGGCGCATCGAAGTGCACCCAGCCGCCGCCCAGTGACGGGTGCAGACCGCGCACCCGGGCGACGTCGTATGCCATGCCATGCCAACCTTCAAGCGATTCAGGCCTGCCAGCCAAATTTTTCCGGCGGGCGCGCCCCGCTGCACACACACCGGCGAAAGCCGGGCCACCCGAACAGCCATACTAGTGCAGTGAGCTTGGCGTCCGGCGTCCTTGTCGCCCTGTTGATCATGGTGATACCTGGAGCAATCACCGCCCGCGTAGCACAGCTAACCTGGCCCGTTGCCGTCGCAGTCGGCCCCGCAGTGACCTACGGCATCGTAGCTTTGGCCGTCGTCCCATTGGGTGCCGTCGGCGTTCCGTGGAACGCCTGGACCGCGTTGCTGTCGTTCGTCATCGCGGTTGTGGTGGTGGCCGGGCTTCGTCGTGCCCTGCGACGGTTCGTCGACACGCCAGCGGAAGCCCTCGCGATCACCCGCGGCCCGGCGCTCTTCGTCGCCGCGGGCATTCTCGTCGGCGCGGCCGCCATCGCGATTTCAGCAATCCTCGGCATGCCGCATTGGCAATCCATTCCGAGTACCTGGGACTCGGTCTGGCACGGCAACACCATCCGCTGGATTCTCGACGTCGGTCAGGCCTCGCCGATGCACATGGGCGAGCTTCGCAATGTCGAGACCCACGCGTTGCTGTACTACCCGTCGACGTTCCACGCCCTCGCCGCCGTCTTCTGCCAACTCACCGGCGCCGCCCCGACGACGGCCTACACCCTGCACTCGCTGGCGGCCTCGATCTGGTTGTTCCCCGTCAGCGCGGCGAGCCTGACGTGGGCCATGGTCCGGCCGTACAAGTGCCAGCGGTGGAGCGCCGGTGCCGCCGCCGCGGCGGGTGCCCTTGCGGCGTCGTTCACGGCCCTGCCCTACGTCGAGTTCGACGTCGCCGCCGTCCCCAACCTGGTGGCGTACGGCCTGGCCGGCCCGACGACCGTGCTGATCATGTCGTGCCTGCGGCACCGGAACCGGATTCCGCTTGCCGTCATCGCCCTGGTCGGGGTGTTCTCCACGCACATCACGGGCGGCGTCGTCGTCGTCACGTTCGTCGGCGCGTGGTGGCTGTGCGACACCCTGCGGAATCCGGTGCGCGGGCGCCTCGCCGACATCCTGACCCTCCTGGCCGTCGCAGTGCCGTCGCTGGTACTGCTGCTGCCGCAGTTCATCGGGGTGTTGGCACAGGCCGACATCATCGTCGGGCACGCATTCGTCACCCACCAGACCCGGCTTCGGGTGCTGTTCAACGCGATCGTCGAGCACACGCGCCACCTCAACGATTACCCGATCCAGAACATCCTGATCGCGCTCGGCGGCATCGGCGGGCTGATCCTGCTGATCAAGCGCGTCTGGTGGCCCGCGGTGGTCTGGCTGGTGATGATGGTCGCGATCGTGCATTCCGGGGCGCCGTTCGGCGGTCCGATCGGCAAGCTGATCGGGGCGTACGCCGACCTCTACTACAGCGACCCGCGCCGACTGTCTGCCGTGGTGACCCTGCTGATCACGCCGTTCGCCGGGATCGCGTTGTTCGCCATCATCGTCTTCGCCGTCGACTGGCTGCGGAAACGGGCGCCCCGCACCGAACGGTTCTGGGCCGTCGCCACGGTGCTCGCGCTCGTCGTGTCCACAGTCGGCCTGGCGTGGCACTACTTCCCCCGGCACCGCTACCTGATCGGCCAGAAGTACGACCGGATCATGGTCAACGACAAGAACCTGGAGGCCTTCGCCTACCTGGCGACGCTGCCCGGCGCCAAGGACACTCTGATCGGCAACGCGAACACCGACGGCACGTCGTGGATGTACGCGGTCGCGGGCCTGCATCCGCTGTGGACGCACTACGACTATCCGCAGCAGCAGGGCCCGGGCTACCACCGCTTCATCTTCTGGGCCTACGCCGACGACGCCGACACCGATCCGCGGATCGCGGAGGCGGTGCACGCCCTGAACATCCGGTACGTGATCACCAGCTCGACCATCGTCAAAGGGTTCGTCATGCCCGACGGACTAGTGTCGCTGGATAAGTCGAAGTCGTGGGCCAAGATCTACGACAACGGACGGTCCCGCATCTACGAGTGGCGCGGCGACGCCGCCGCACCGGCGAACAGATAGGAACAGTGCAGCAATGACGCTGAAACCAGAAGACGACGACGACAACATCGAGGTCATCGGCGGGGACCTGGCATTGGGCGGGGAAGACCTCGACCAGGGCGACGAAGGCAAATCGCTGACCGACCTGGTCGAGCAGCCGGCCAAGGTGATGCGGATCGGCACCATGATCAAGCAGCTGCTGGAGGAGGTGCGCTCCGCGCCGCTGGACGAGGCCAGCCGCAACCGTCTGCGCGACATCCACCGGTCGAGCATCCGCGAGCTCGAGGACGGCCTGGCACCGGAACTGACCGAGGAACTGGAACGGCTGTCGCTGCCGTTCTCCGAGGAGAAGGTGCCTTCGGCCGCCGAACTGCGCATCGCGCAGGCGCAGCTGGTCGGCTGGCTCGAAGGACTGTTCCACGGCATTCAGACGGCCCTGTTCGCCCAGCAGATGGCGGCCCGCGCGCAGCTGGAGCAGATGCGCCAGGGCGCGCTGCCACCCGGCGCCGAGGGTGGCCGTGGCCCGTTCCAATCCGGCACCGGCCAGTACCTGTAGACCGTGAGCGAACCGCATATCTCCACGCAGAACGCGTGGGTCGAGTTCCCCATTTTCGACGCGAAGTCCCGCTCGCTGAAGAAGGCGTTCCTCGGCAAGGCCGGCGGCGGCATCAACCGCAACGAGTCGAATGTCGTTGTGATCGAAGCACTTCGGGACATCACCATGTCGCTCAACATGGGTGACCGCGTGGGTCTGGTCGGGCACAACGGCGCGGGCAAGTCGACGCTGCTCCGCCTGCTGTCGGGCATCTACGAACCGACGCGCGGTTCGGCGACCGTGCGCGGCCGCGTGGCCCCGGTGTTCGACCTGGGTGTCGGCATGGATCCGGAGATCTCCGGTTTCGAGAACATCATCATCCGCGGCCTGTTCCTCGGGCAGACCCGCAAGCAGATGATGGCCAAGGTCGACGAGATCGCCGACTTCACCGAACTCGGCGAGTACCTCTCGATGCCGCTGCGCACCTACTCCACGGGTATGCGGGTGCGGTTGGCGATGGGTGTGGTCACCAGCATCGACCCCGAGATCCTGCTGCTCGACGAAGGCATCGGCGCGGTCGACGCGGAGTTCCTGAAGAAGGCGCGTACGCGACTGCAATCGCTGGTGGAACGCTCCGGAATCCTGGTGTTCGCGAGCCATTCCAATGAATTCCTGGCGCGGTTGTGCAAGACGGCGATGTGGGTCGATCACGGCACCATCCGCATGACCGGCGGCATCGAGGACGTCGTCCGGGCCTATGAGGGTGAGGACGCGGCACGGCACGTGCGCGAGGTGCTCGAAGAGAACGAGCGCGAGCGCCAGGCGTGAGCGACATGTTGTGCGCGGTGATCGTCACGCACCGACGACCCGAGCTGTTGGCGAAATCCCTTGCCGTGGTGTGCTCCCAGACGCGACTGCCCGATCACGTGATCGTCGTCGACAACGACAACGACCCCGCGGTCCGGACCCTGGTGGAGTCCCAGCCGGTCGCCACCACGTACCTCGGCTCCGCCCGGAATCTCGGTGGCGCAGGCGGTTTCGCACTGGGCATTCTGCACGCACTGGCCCTGGGTGCTGACTGGGTGTGGCTGGCCGACGACGACGGGCGCCCCGCCGATACGTCGGTGCTCGCCACCTTGTTGGCCTGCGCGGCAAAGCACGACCTGGCCGAGGTATCGCCCATGGTGTGCGACATGAATGAGCCTGGGCGGCTGGCCTTTCCGCTGCGCCGCGGGCTGGTGTGGCGGCGGCGAGTGTCGGAGTTGCAGGTGGACAAGGACGCGGGTGTCGACCTGCTGCCCGGTATCGCCTCGTTGTTCAATGGTGCGCTGTTCCGGGCGGCAACGCTGGAAGCCGTTGGCGTACCTGACATCCGGTTGTTCGTCCGCGGCGACGAGGTCGAGGTTCACCGCCGGCTCGTGCGTTCCGGCCTGCCGTTCGGCACCTGCCTGAACGCGGTGTATCTACATCCGCAGGGCTCCGACGAGTTCAAGCCGATCCTCGGCGGGCGCATGCACACGCAGTACCCCGACGACGCCACCAAGCGCTATTTCACCTACCGCAACCGCGGATACGTGCAGTCACAACCGGGTATGCGCAAGCTGATCCCCCAGGAATGGGTGCGGTTCGGTTGGTACTTCCTGATCACCCGACGAGACCCGGCCGGCTTCCGCGAGTGGATGCGATTGCGCGGCTTGGGACGTGACGAAAAGTTCGGCAGGCCCGGTTCACCCGATTCAGGAGGACAGCGATGACGTTCACCGACGCGGCCGCGCAGTCCAAGACACTGCGCCGCGCCTGGGCTGACCTGGTGACGGGGTTCGGTAAGCGCGAACTCTGGCTGCACCTGGGCTGGCAGGACATCAAGCAGCGGTACCGGCGTTCGGTGCTCGGCCCCATCTGGATCACCATCGCCACCGGCACCATGGCCGTGGCGCTGGGTGGCCTGTACTCGCAACTGTTCCACCTGCCGCTGGCCGAGCACCTGCCATACGTGACGCTCGGCTTGATCATCTGGAACCTGATCAACGCGTCGATCCTCGAAGGCGCCGACGTGTTCATCGCCAACGAGGGCCTCATCAAGCAACTTCCGACGCCACTGTCGGTGCACGTCTACCGGTTGGTGTGGCGACAGGTGCTGTTGTTCGCACACAACATCATCATCTTCGTGATCATCGCGATCATCTTCCCGAAGCCGTGGTCCTGGGCCGACCTGTCGGTGATTCCAGCGCTGGCACTGATCGTGGCCAACTGTGTCTGGGTCGCACTGTGTTTCGGCATTCTGGCCACCCGGTACCGGGACATCAGCCCGCTGCTGGCCAGCCTGGTGCAGCTGCTGTTCTATATCACGCCGATCATCTGGAACGACCAGACGCTGCGCCTCCAGGGCGCGGGCACCTGGTCGAAAATCATTGAGCTGAACCCACTTCTGCACTATGTGGACATCGTCCGTGCGCCGTTGCTGGGTGAGCCGCAGGAGCTGCGGCACTGGATCGTGGTGATCACGCTGACCATCCTGGGCTGGGGCGTCGCCGCCGTCGCGATGCGCCAGTACCGCGCCCGCGTGCCGTACTGGGTGTAATTCAGTACTCGATGTAGCGCACCGCGTAGGGCGTCATGCCACTGGTGCGCACCCGGGAGATCCGTACCACCTGGCCGGTGTTCGGTGCCTCGAGCATCTGTCCGTCGCCGAGGTAGAGCGCCACGTGTTGGCTCCCACCCGGCCCGTAGAAGATGACGTCGCCGCGGCGCATCTGCGCCGTGGGGATCTTGCGGCCGGTTTCGTACTGGAATCCCGAGTAGTGCGGCAACAGGATGCCCACGCCCGCAAAGGCATACAGGATGAGGCCCGAGCAGTCGAAGCCGACGGTGTGGGCACCTTCCCTGATGCCGCTCGTCGGACCGCCGGCGTACCCACCGCCCCATGAGTAGGGAACGCCGATCTGCGCCACTGCTCGCCGGATGACGTCCTCGGACGCGCGGAGCCCGGCGCTGACGGGGATGCGCCCGTTCGTCAGACCCGTGTCAGATGCGGCGGGCAGTCCGACGGTGGCCATGAACTGCCGCCCCATGTCCGCGGTGGCCCGGGCCGAGCCCGCCGACAGCCGCAGCACCTCGATGATCGCCGCCTTGGGGTCACCGCTGAGCAACGCCGACGGCACTTCGGGGAGGTAGTCGAGTTCCGGGTTGATCTGGCCGGCGCCAGTGGTCGAGAGACCGGCCCGCGCCGCATCGCGCTGGGCGACCAACTCGCCGATCTCGCGTCGTTTCGCGGCGAAATCCGATTGCGCAGCAGTCAACTCAGCAGCGGCGGTATCCAGGCTCTGCTGAGCCGCGACCACCGACTGCTCGGCTTTCCGCCGGGCCTCCCGAGCCGCAGACTGTCGGTTGGTCCGCTCCGTGCGGGCCCGCTGCACATCCGCGATCAACTGCTGTGAGCTGATCGCGAGCGTCTGGGTCACCGTCACGTCGGTCAGGATGTCCGGACCGTGCACGTACACCGCGGCGGCGTACTCGTCGACCCGATGCTGCACCGAGTCGACGGCGGTGGTCGAACTATCCAGCGCAGCTTGGCTTTCGACGACCTGCCGCTCGGCCTCGGCGCCGTCGTCACGGGCTTGTTGAACCACGGCGATGGCCTTGTTCACGGCTTCCTGCCGGGCTGCGATCGAAGCACCGACGTCGTGCAACTTCTGCTCGGCCTGGGCGACCGCGGCCACGAGATGCGCCAGGCTCCCCGGATCGGACACCTCCGGCTCGGCCAGGACAGGCGTAGCCGTTGTCAACGTCAAAGCTGTGAGCGCAGCCAATGGCGAAATGCGCTGCATGACAATGCCACCCCTTCTAAGGGCCCGAGCCCGCCTCAGTGTGGCCCAGCTGGTGCGGCTTCAGTCCGAAGGTCTTCCAGATGCGGCCCACGGTGGATTTGGACAACCCGTACGCGTCGGCCATCGATGCCCTGGACCAGGGCTCGACTCCAGACGGTGATCCGCTCAACGTCGCGGCGACCACCTGTTCGATCTGCTCGTCAGTGATCCGGCGCGGCGCCCCCGGACGCGGCTCATCGGTCAAACCGTCCAGCCGCTTCAACAGAAACCGCCGCCGCCATTTCCCGACCGTCTGTTGCGAGACGCCCAGCTCCTCGCTCACCTGCTTGTTGGACTTTCCTGCGGCACAGCCCAATACGATCTGGCACCGCTGGGACAGTGCGCGCGGCGAGTGCGCGGACCAAGCCCACTGAGTCAGAGTTCGGCGTTCCTCGTCGGTCAACGTCAGCTTGTCGACGGGCCTGCCGGCACGCCCCGTCATTCCCCCAGCGACCTTGGCCGTTGGAGCGATCGACGGTGCCAGTTCCCGTGCACACCATATGGTTATCATGTGGATTCCCTGAGCAAGGTGAATGTCCCAATGACCGGACCATCAGTCGAATTTCTCTCTGCCGCAGCAGAATCCGACCCCGGCCGATGTGACGCCAGGTTACAGAGGTGCAGCTGTGGTGTCTGAGTCGGACTCCCGGTGCAGCTCACGAATCTCGGATCTGAAGATGCGCAGCGACTTGCCGACCGACTGCGCGGCATCTGGGAGCTTCTTGGCGCCGAACAGCACGACCACCACCACCGCGAGAACCAGCCAATGCCATGGCCCGAAATTGGCGATCATGATTGCCTCCTGATTGCGAAAATTGTCGCGACCGTAGCCGAGTTGCCTTGCGCGGCAGATGCTTCCCCGCCGCGCACGGCGAACAGTGCTACGCGATGACCGACGAGGTGATCGGGCAGAACGTGTTCATCAACACCGGGTCGACGAGGAACTCGGGGTACTCGGGATCGAACCAGCGGTCCACATGCGCGAAGTGGTCCGGGTGCATCAGATACGTCCCCACCAGCCCGGGCAGCGCGGCGTACTCCTGCTCCCAGACGTGTGTCCACGGATGCAGGCCGTTGGCGGTGTCCGGCTTCGAGACCGTCGACAGCTGCCAGCGCTGAATGGTCTTGATGTACTTGGGCATCGCGGACGTCTCCTTGCTGAACTGGTCGAGCCGCTCACGCGACGGGTCGACGTTCGCGTAGAAGAACGCAACGCGATAGATCGTCGGGCTGCTGGCAGTGCCTCCCGATAGTCCGCCGTTGTACGTCACCTCATTGAGCGACGCGACGGTGTTCTTGTCGTTCAGCAGAGCGCGCAAGTCCTTGCCCTGCTTGCTGTTCGACGCGGACTCGTACCCGCCCCGGTTCCCGAAGGATCCACGGCAGATCAGGTCGCCACCGTTGAGCTTGAACTGGTTCTGTGGCGAAGCCTGCGCGATGGGATTCTTGACCCCGGGCAGGCCCTGCATCAAGGACTGGAACTTCGCCGTCGCCGCCGTCCGGCCGGCCGCGTCCATTCCCTTGGGGAACTCAATTACCAGAATCCAGTTATACATTCGCGAGCCCCGCAAGATCGTCGACGTCGGCCAGGATCATCCTGGACCGGGATTTACACAGCTTCGGCGCCTTGTCACGCCACCAGCTCAGCACCGCCGGGTCATTGCGCCCGGCGAACTTGAAGCCCCAGACGCCCAGGGCGTCCGGCACCGTCCATACGAAGAGAATCCGGTTCGGATTCGGCTCGCCGTCCACCAGCCACTCACAGGGCATGACCATGCGGTTCGCGAGAGTCATACCGCGCTTGATCGCGCCGGGGACGTACTGCTTCATATAGGCATCGACGAACGCCGGCCCCTGGCCCGGATTCACCGTGATGTCGTCGATTATCCAGATTGGCTTAGCCATTCACCGACTCCTTTCTTGTTGTGAGACAGCAGTTCTGGTTCGCCGCTGCCGAACCCGACATCACCAGACACGCACCGAGTCGACGAGCATCTGCGCCGGATACACGGCCCCCGAACTGGGCGCCGTGAGACTGAGGACCGGAACGATCCGGGAATTGGAGATCGAGCGCGCGGGGACCTCGAACGACGGCCGCGCGCCCTTGACGTAGTCCGACCAGACATACATCTGACCCTGGTGCAGTTGCCCGCGCCACGTGTGCCACTGGTCGTCCACGTCCATGCGATAGGACTCGGATGCAGCCGCGCCCAATTCCGCACCCGCCCAATGGATGTGGCCATGCCACCCCGCCAACCGCGAGCTGTCTGACGTGTCGGGCAGGGCCTGCAACCTCACCCGCGCTTCCCACGCAGTGCCGGCCCCGCCCTGCCAGTTGGTGAGCAGGGAGCCACCGACGTAACGATCACCCTCACGCGTCGTGCGAATGACCAGATTCGAATTGCCGTCGAGGAAGGCCGTGGGCTCGACTGCCCACTTCGCGCCGTCCGGGAGGCTGCCGGCCGGACCCTCGAACTCGTCCGCGAAGAGCGGACGCCCCTGCGCGCCACCCAGTGGCACGGCGCTCGCAAGCGTGCCACTCCCGATCCTTTCGGCGTGAGCAACGGAAGCGGGGGCCGCGGCTACGAGCAAGCCGAACCCCGCCATTTTCATCAAACTGCGGCGATCGATCTCAGACATGCCGGCGAATATAGCCAGCCCACATTTGCGAAACACCATTTCCTTATCGGCGTGTCGCAATATATTGAGCGTCCAATATTTGTTGAAAGTATTTAAGTTCACATAATAATGTGGACTTATGGCGCATTTTATTAAATCAACTTAGGGCACCTATCTCCGCAGGTAGATGCGCTGCAGATTGGCCCCCAAGCGAGTTCTGTGAACTCATCGCAATTGTTTCGCGCCGAAGTCGTTATTTCGATAAGCAAAGGTGCTCCCTGTGACTCGAATTGCTCGCGTCCATTTCCACCACAATAGGAGAAAAACCATATGTCCATATTCCCGCCGCATTCGCGAGATATCTGCATGGCGACCATGAGCGCCGGGCTCGCCATGGCCGCCCTGTCATTCGCGAGCGGGGTCGCAGATGCCGACGACTCGATCTGGCCCACACCTCCGCAGCCCGCCATCGACTCCACGCTGACGGTGCCCGATGCCACGACGTCGGCTGGACTGGCTCCCGCAACGCTGACGCCTGGAACGACGGCGACAACGTCGACGCCGAACGGAACTCTGCTGCCGACACTCTTGGTGGATGTGGGCACCTTCCTCGGCCAACTGGGATCGGCCCTGGGCGCGGGCACAGCCGCGACGGTCCCGGGCGCATAGCTGCGACAAATGTCGCGTAGGTCACTGCTCCAGATTTAGCTCGTTGTCTCCGGGGATCCCGCCGGTCACCTGACCGTCACCCTGGGTTCGGTGGCGCGGAGTTCAATTGCGGCGACCGGCTTTCCGCGTTTTCCAGGAGCAACCATGACCATCACCGAAACCCCCACCACCAACGACACCGCGAACGGGCAGGTCATCGAGGCCGAGCTCGTCGAGACCGCCACCGAGACCGCCGCCGAAGAGGAAACCAACACCGGGCTCGCCATCCGCGAGGTGCTGAGCGGCGTGTTGGAGCGTCAGCTCGACGCCGGCCACAGCCTCACCCGCCAACTCGTCAGCGCCACCTCCGCGGCCGCCGAGGCAGTCGTCGAGTCGCCTGCGAAGGTGATCTCCTCTGTCCGCGACGGCGCCACCCTGCCGGACGCGGTGACCGAGACCAGCTCGGCCGTGCAGGATGTGCTCGCCGAGTCGGGCCGCGACATCCGCAGCGCCGTAGGCGAATACGTGGGCCGCAACGCCGTCGGACCCAACGCCATCATCGCCGGGGCGTCGCACGTGGCCGGCTCGCTGGTACGGGCCCAGGGCGCCCTGACCGCGACCGCCGTGGACGGACTGTTCACCGTGGCCGGCACCGCCGCCCAAGGTGCCGACGACGTGCGCGAGGTCGCCAGCCGCGAGTGGAGCGAGCTGCGCACCACTGCCACGTCGGCCCGCGAAGCCATCGAGGCCCAGCTCACCACCACCCGCGAGAGCATTCGGGACGCCTTCGACACCACTGCTTGATTCACCGCGACGCTAGGGGTCGGCTGCGATGCGCGGCCGACTCCGAGCAACTCGATTTGCCCTGGTTTGTAGGCTTCGAGGATGCCGTTCAACGCCGGTGACGTCTTCGCCGGCTACACCATCCAGCGGCTCCTCGGTGCCGGTGGCATGGGTGAGGTCTACCTGGCCCAGCATCCTCGCCTTCCCCGCCTGGATGCACTCAAGATCCTCTCGGAGACCACCACGCGCGATGAGGAGTTCCGCGCCCGGTTCACCCGCGAGGCAGAGTTGGCCGCGGCGTTGTGGCATCCGCACATCGTCGGGGTACACGATCGTGGCGAGTTCGAAGGCCGGCTGTGGATCTCGATGGACTATGTCGAGGGCACCGACGCCAAGTACCTGATCGAGCAGCACCCGTCGGGCATGCCCTTGCAGGACGTGGTGGAGATCGTGACGGCCGTCGCCGAAGCCCTCGACGTCGCGCACGAACGGAACCTGCTGCACCGCGACGTCAAACCGGCGAACATCCTGGTCACCACGCCGTCGGGAAGTGCCCGGCGACGCATACTGCTCACCGATTTCGGCATCGCCCGGGAAGCCGACGACGCGAGTGGTCTCACGGAGACCAACGTGGCCATCGGCACCGTCGCGTATGTAGCGCCCGAACAGCTCACCGGGAAGACGCTCGACGGCAGTGCAGACCAGTACGCCCTGGCTGCGACCGCGTTCCACCTGTTGACCGGCGCACCTCTCTTCGACGACGCCAATCGCATCGTCCAAGCCGGCAACCACCTCTACGCACAGCCGCCCCGGCTGTCTGAGCGGCGTAGTGACCTCGCCCATCTCGACGCCGCGATGGCGAAGGCGCTGGCAAAACAACCTGGTCAGCGCTACGCGCGGTGCCTGGACTTCGCCCGGGCGCTGAGTGGCAGCACGGATCTGTCGACCGCGCCCCAACCGGTGCCGGAGCGCGATACCGAGCCGACTCCCCCTGATGCCGGTCCCCGTACCGCCCCGTGGGAGCTCCCCGACGACCCCAAGCCGAGCAGCTCGCCGGAGACCAAGCGGCTGGAAATGCTGACGATCATGGGCACCGCGCAAGGGGTGCAGAAGCTACCGTCCGGATCTGAGGGCGACGACGAGGTCTGGACCTTCCGTGTGGAGCGATACGAGTCGACCGGCGACGCGCACACCGCCGTGCCGGTCGAGCTCCGGGGCGCCTCCATCACGGGCCAACTCTCCGACGGTGATGTGGTGGAGGTCAGCGGCTACTGGGATGGCCGGACGCTCTTCGTCGACTCGGTGATCAACCATTCGACCAGCACTCGCAGACGTCGCGGTGTTGTGACGTCGCGCCCGGTACGCATCGTGCTGGCGCTGACCGTGATCGCAGTGATCGTCGCCGCATCCATCCTTCTCGTCCGCGGTATGGGCGGGTCGTCCCGCGGCGCCCCGGGGCCGATCGTGACGCCCCAGCGTGCGACGGTGTTCTCCCCCGGCGGCTCACCAGACCATCCGGATCAAGCGGGATTGGCCGTCGACGGTAACCCGGACACGTCGTGGCCCACCGATGTCTACCAGGATGCCTCGCCGTTTCCCGCCTTCAAGCAGGGTGTCGGCCTGCTGCTTCAGCTCCCGTCGCCGACTGCTTTGAGCGAGGTCACGATCGACGTGCCCAGCACGGGCACAGTGGTGCAAGTTCGTGCGGCCGAGAATGCCAACCCGAGCAGTCTGTCCGACACTACGGAGCTGACGCCGAATGTGACGTTACGACCGGGCGAGAACACCATCACCGTCGACAATCAGACGAAAACTTCCAACGTGCTGGTGTGGATTTCGAAGCTGGGCACCCTCGACGGGCAGAGCCGCACGGACATCGCAGAGATCACCCTGCGGGCCGCAGGCGGTTAGCCCGCAGGGGCCCTGTTTGGCCATGTCGGCGGGAACCACACCGAGGGCTGGGCGCACCCGGTGGTGGCCGAAGCGGCGTGATCGGCGGCTACTTCGTGTTGGGGTCCTTCGCGTCATATGTCGTCAGCCCGACGTGCGTGGTATCCGGGATCGCCAACACGTGGCGTCCGAGCTCCGCTTGGGTCAGGACTGGTCTCCTTGTTCAGGTCCGACTGACTCCATCGACGAGTTATCCACAGGCGCGAAAATTTTGTGGACCTGATCAGATCCGGCGGGTAGACTCGCACATATGTTCGAACATGTGGGAATCGGGGCCAGCGGGACGCTGGTTCACGATGTCTCCGTGGTCGACTCGATGGTCCATTTCGCGCGGGTAGCGGCGATCGCCGAGTCCGGAAAATTCCGGGCCATCGCCGACTTCGTGGCGCTGCGGGTCGATAACCAGGGTGATCGGCAGTGGTGGGCCTGTGATGGCTGGGACGCCGCCGTCGCCGAGGTGGGGGCGGCGTTGGGGATCGGGCGCAAGGAAGCCTCCGGGCAGATGTCCATCGCGGTCGCGTTGTGCGAGCGGCTCCCGAAGGTGGCGGCGGTATTCGCCGACGGCGGGGTATCGGCGCGGACGGTCGGGACGATCTGCTGGCGCACCCGCCTGGTCGAGGACGCCAACACCCTCGCAGTCATCGACGCCGCCCTCGCCGGAGCCTTGTCCGAATGGGCGGGCCTGTCCCGCAAGAAGATCGAGCGCAAGATCGACGGCTGGGTGCACAAGTTCGACCCGGCCGCCGTGCTCAAGGTACGTGCGGCCGCCCGCCGCCGTGGGGTCGGGATCGGCAAGCCGGACGACGAGACCGGGGTGGCGTCCATCTGGGGTGCCCTCCTGGCCACCGATGCTGAACTGCTGGATCGGGTGTTGACGGAGATGGCCCGGCAGGTCTGCGAACAGGATCCGCGCACGTTCGGGCAGCGCCGCGCCGACGCCCTCGGAGTGCTCGCGGCCCGCGGGGACCGGTTGGCCTGCCAATGCGGATCCCCGGACTGCCCGGCCGCCGGGCCCGATGCCCGCGCCACCGCCGTGATGATTCATGTGCTCACCGATGCACTGCCCGCACCAATTGCGGATCCGCTGCTCAGCGGAGACCCAGCCGCACCCCTCACTCCGACGCCAACCCCGCCGGCCGCGCCAACCCCGCCGCCGGCGCCTGAGCCCGCTCCCGCACCGACGCCCGAGCCCGAGCCGGTTCCCGAGCCCCATCCGCATTCCAAGGCTCGGCTGGCTGAAAGCCCGGCACCCGCGCCGAGTCCGCCGACCGAGTCTGCGCCCGCGCCGAGTCCGACGTCCGAGCCTGCTCGGCCGCCGGCGCCGGTGCGCACCCCCGTCGGCTACGTGCTGGGTGGCCCGGTGGTGCCGCCGTCGCAGTTGGCGGATTTGGTGGCCCGCGGCGCCACAGTGCGCTCGGTCGCCTCGGCCACTGATCTGGGCGGGGTGCCGCGGTACCGGCCCTCGACCGCGATCGACGAGTTCGTGCGGATGCGGGCCATGACGTGCATGTTCCCCGGCTGCGACCAGCCCGCCACCACCAGCGATGTGGACCACACCATCCCGTGGCCGGACGGGCCCACCCATCCGGGGAATCTGGGCCCCAAATGCCGCAAACAATATC
>NZ_JMHT01000017.1 GCF_001905655.1 Mycobacterium sp. ST-F2 | reverse complement strand
CCGCGTCCCGGTGGTGGCCCTCGTCCCGGTGGTGCCGGTGGCGGCGGTAACTACCGCGGCGGCGGCGCCGGTGGCGGCGCAGGTGCCGGTGCCGGCGGTGGCTTCCGCGGCCGTCCCGGTGGCGGCGGCGGTGCTCCCGGTGGCGGTGGCCCCGGTGGTGGCGGCGGTCGTCCCGGTCAGCGCGGCGGTGCCGCGGGTGCCTTCGGGCGTCCCGGTGGCGCACCCCGTCGTGGACGTAAGTCGAAGCGCGCAAAACGCGCCGAATACGAGAACATGCAGGCGCCGATCGTCGGTGGCGTGCGGTTGCCGCACGGCAACGGCGAGGTCATCCGCCTCGCTCGTGGCGCGTCGCTGAGCGACTTCGCCGAGAAGATCAACGCCAACCCGGCCTCGCTGGTGCAGGCGCTGTTCAACCTGGGCGAGATGGTGACCGCCACCCAGTCGGTGGGTGACGACACCCTCGAGCTGCTGGGCAGCGAGATGAACTACGTCGTGCAGGTCGTGTCCCCGGAGGACGAGGACCGCGAGCTGCTCGAGTCGTTCGACCTCACCTACGGCGAGGACGCCGGCGACGAGGACGACCTGGCCAGCCGGCCGCCGGTGGTCACCGTCATGGGCCACGTCGACCACGGTAAGACGCGACTGCTCGACACGATCCGTAAGGCCAACGTCCGTGAGGGCGAGGCCGGTGGCATCACCCAGCACATCGGCGCCTACCAGGTGCTGACCGAGCTGGACGGCAACGAGCGTCTGGTGACGTTCATCGACACCCCGGGTCACGAGGCGTTCACCGCCATGCGTGCCCGTGGTGCCAAGGCCACCGACATCGCGATCCTCGTGGTCGCGGCCGACGACGGCGTCATGCCGCAGACGGTGGAGGCCATCAACCACGCTCAGGCCGCTGATGTGCCGATCGTGGTGGCGGTCAACAAGATCGACAAGGAAGGCGCGGATCCGCAGAAGATCCGTGCGCAGCTGACCGAGTACAACCTGGTGGCCGAGGATTACGGCGGCGACACCATGTTCGTCGACATCTCGGCCAAGCAGGGCACCAACATCGACGGTCTGCTCGAAGCCGTGCTGCTGACCGCGGACGCTTCGCTGGACCTGCGGGCCAACCCCGACATGGAGGCCCAGGGTGTGGCCATCGAGGCGCACCTGGACCGCGGTCGCGGCCCGGTCGCCACGGTGCTGGTGCAGCGCGGCACGCTGCGCGTCGGTGACTCGGTGGTCGCCGGCGACGCCTACGGCCGCGTCCGCCGCATGGTCGACGAGCACGGCGAGGACGTCGAAGAGGCGTTCCCGTCGCGTCCGGTCCAGGTCATCGGTTTCACCTCGGTGCCCGGCGCCGGCGACAACTTCCTCGTCGTCGACGAAGACCGCATCGCCCGGCAGATCGCCGACCGGCGCAGCGCGCGTAAGCGCAATGCGCTGGCCGCACGTTCGCGCAAGCGCATCAGCCTGGAAGACCTGGATTCGGCGCTGAAGGAAACCAGCCAGCTGAACCTGATCCTGAAGGGCGACAACTCGGGCACCGTCGAGGCGCTCGAGGAGGCCTTGATGGGCATCCAGATCGACGACGAGGTGGAACTGCGCGTCATCGACCGCGGTGTCGGTGGCGTCACCGAGACCAACGTCAACCTGGCGTCGGCTTCGGATGCGATCATCATCGGCTTCAACGTCCGTGCCGAGGGCAAGGCGACGGAGCTGGCGAACCGCGAGGGTGTGGAGATCCGGTACTACTCGGTGATCTACCAGGCCATCGACGAGATCGAGAGCGCGCTCAAGGGCATGCTCAAGCCGGTCTACGAGGAGAAGGAGCTCGGCCGCGCCGAGATCCGCGCAATCTTCCGGTCGTCGAAGGTCGGCAACATCGCTGGTTGCCTCGTGCAGTCGGGCATCATGCGGCGTAACGCCAAGGCCCGCCTTCTGCGCGACAACATCGTCATCGCCGAGAACCTCACGGTGTCTTCGCTCAAGCGCGAGAAGGATGACGCCACCGAGGTGCGCGAAGGCTACGAATGTGGTCTGACGCTGACCTACAACGACATCAAGGAAGGCGACGTCATCGAGACGTACGAACTCGTCGAGAAGGCTCGTACGTAGTGATGAGCGCTTGCGCGAAGAACAGAGGGCAGCGTGGCTGATCCGGCCAGGGCTAAAAGATTGGCCAAGCGCATCTCGACCATCGTCGCTTCGGCGATCGAGTACGAGATCAAGGATCCACGGCTCGACGGCGTGACGATCACCGATGCCAAGATGACCGGTGATCTGCACGACGCCACGCTGTACTACACGGTGATCGGGACCAGCCTCGACGAGGAGCCGGACTACGCCGGCGTCGCGGCTGCCCTGGAGAAGGCCAAGGGTGCGTTGCGCTCGAAAGTCGGTGCGGGAACCGGGGTTCGGTTCACGCCCACGCTGACTTTCGAGCGCGACACCGTGCCCGACGCGGCTCTGAAGATGGAAGAGCTGCTGGCCCGGGCCCGTGCCGCTGACGAGGACGTGGCGCGCATCCGCGAGGGCGCGAAGCACGCCGGTGACGCCGATCCGTACCGTGTGGTGGGGGACAGCGATTCCGAGGATGCAGGTGACCGCGATCGAACCGACGACTGAGATTCGGCCGCACGGCGCGCGGGTTGACGCGCGCGGTGCGGCTGATCTGCTCGGTGCGGTCGACAGCGTCAGCGTGGTTGCCCACGTGTACCCCGACGCCGACACCATCGGGGCGGGCCTCGCGCTCGCACTGGTTCTCAGCGAAGCCGGCAAGGACGTGCAGGTCGGCTTTGCCGCGCCCGCGACCGTGCCGGACTCGCTGCAGACGCTGCCCGGCGGGCACCTGCTGGTGCCGCCGGACCAGATGCGTACCGACGCCGACCTGGTGGTCACCGTCGACATCCCGAGCGTGAACCGGCTGGGGTCGCTGGCCAAGCTGGCGGCGCCCGGGCGGCAGGTGCTGGTGATCGATCACCATGCCTCCAACCGGTTGTTCGGTACCGCGAATTACGTTGACCCATCGGCGGATTCGACCACCATGCTGGTGGCCGAGCTGCTGGACGCCTGGGGCAAGCCGATCGAGCTGCCGGTGGCGCACTGCCTGTACGCCGGGCTGACCACCGACACCGGCTCGTTCCGCTGGGCCAGTCCCCGGGCGTACCGATTGGCGGCGCGGCTGATCGACATCGGCGTCGACAATGCCGCGGTCAGCCGTGCGCTGCTCGACACCCACCCGTATTCGTGGCTGCCCATGCTGTCCCGGGTGCTGTCGACAGCGTCCCTGGTGCCCGACGCCGCCGGCGGCAAGGGCCTGGTGTATGCCGTTGTGTCGCACCGGGAGTACGCGGCGGCACGATCGGAAGAAGTCGAGAGCATCGTGGACATCGTGCGGACCACGTCCGAGGCCGAGGTGGCGGCGGTGCTCAAAGAGATCGAGCCGGGGCAGTGGTCGGTGTCCCTGCGGGCCAAGACCGAGGTCGACGTGTCGGTGCTCGCGAGTTCGTTCGGCGGAGGCGGCCACCGGTTCGCGGCGGGCTACTCACCGACCGGAACCGCCGACGACGTCGTCGCGGCCCTCATCGCCGCGCTCTCTTGATCCCTCTCCCGCGAGCGGCCGTGTTTGTACGCCGACACGCCGTGTTCGGCGTGCATATTCGTGCCGCTCGCGGCCGGCGAGCGTGCGCGTCATGACCACCGAGGTAACCGGCCGGCGCATCGCGGGGCTCGCCTTCCCTGCGCTCGGGGTGCTCGCCGCCGAGCCGATCTATCTCTTGCTCGACACTGCGGTGGTGGGCCGACTCGGCGCGCTGCCGTTGGCGGGTCTGGCGGTTGGCGGCCTGATCCTCAGCCTTGTCGGCTCACAGCTGACGTTCCTGTCGTACGGCACGACGTCGCGGTCGGCCCGGAGCTTCGGCGCCGGTGACCGGGCCGGTGCGGTCGGGGAGGGCGTGCAGGCCACCTGGCTGGCGCTGGCTGTCGGCGTGCTCATCGTGGTGGTGGTGCAGGCGCTGGCGCCCTTTCTGCTCACGGCCATCGCCGGGTCTCGGGGTGGCATCGCCGAGACCGCGCTGCCCTGGTTGCGTGTCGCGATCCTGGCCGTACCCGCGATCCTGATCTCCATGGCCGGCAACGGCTGGCTGCGCGGTGTGCAGGACACGGTCCGTCCGCTGCGGTATGTGCTTGTCGGCGTGGGTATTTCAGCGGTGCTGTGCCCGCTGTTGGTGTTCGGCTGGCTGGGACTGCCGCGTCTCGGCCTCGTCGGTTCGGCGGTGGCCAACCTGGTCGGGCAGTGGATCGCCGCGGCGTTGTTCGGGTATGCGCTGCTGTCCGAACGGGTTTCGCTGCGCCTGCGGCCCGACGTGCTGCGCGCTCAATTGACCATGGGCCGCGATCTCGTGTTGCGGTCCCTGGCGTTCCAGGTGTGTTTCCTGTCTGCCGGCGCGGTCGCGGCCCGGTTCGGTGCGGCCGCCGTCGCCGCGCATCAGGTGGTGCTGCAGCTGTGGAATTTCCTTGCACTGGTGCTGGATTCACTGGCCATCGCGGCACAGTCGCTCGTCGGCGCGGCCCTCGGCGCGGGGGAGCCGGCGCATGCGAAGACGGTGGCGCGGCGCGTGACGGTCTATTCGGCCGCCGCGGCGACGGCGCTGGCGGCGGTGTTCGCAGTGGGCTCCGGCGTGCTGCCCGCAGTGTTCACCGCAGACCACGCGGTGCGGGACCAGATCGGCATCCCGTGGTGGTTCATGGTGGCCCAATTGCCCATCGCCGGAATCGTGTTCGCCCTCGACGGGGTGCTGCTCGGCGCCGGTGACGCCAAGTTCATGCGCAACGCCACCCTGATCAGCGGGCTCGTCGGCTTCCTGCCGCTGATCTGGCTGTCCCTGGCGTTCGGCTGGGGCCTGGCCGGCATCTGGTCCGGGTTGAGCACGTTCCTGGTGTTGCGGCTCGTCTTCGTCGGCTGGCGCGCGCTGTCCGGCCGCTGGGCGTGAGCAGGTCGCCCGAAAGGCGTCGTCACCCACCTCTCGCGAGCGGCCGTGTCTGCACACGACACGCCGTGGTTCCCGTACAAAAACGTCCCGCTCATCGCCGGTGAGCGGGACGTTCTTGTACAGCTGGAGCGGCGTGTCGGTGTACAAACTCCCCCGCAAGCGGGAGGTGCCCCCAGGCCGGCTCGAGGGGAGAGGGAACAGCTACTAGACCTGGGTGCGGCCGCGCGCCATGACGGCGTCGCGGTTGGCGGCGATGTCGTTGCCGCTGGAGGCGTCCATCCACTTGCGGGCCGACGCGGCTTCGATCCACAGCCCGGCGTCGGTCTGCGAGCCGTCGATCTTGTGGTACGAGTCCAGCAGCGCGCGCACGGCGTTCTGGTTGTTGCCGACGATCGAGGCCGCGACGCGGCGCGCGGTCGGGAGCAGCTCATCGTGTGGCACCACCTCGGTGACCAGTCCGGCGCGCAGCGCCTCGGCCGCCGACAGGTAGTCGCCGGTCAGGCTCATCCGGCGGGCGAGGCCGACACCGGCCTTCTGCGGCAGCCGCACACTCAAGCCCCAGGTCGGCAGCAGTCCGACGCGGGCGTGGGTGTCGGCGAACTTGGCGTTCTCCGAGGCGATCAGGATGTCGCAGTACAGCGCCAGCTCCAGGCCGCCGGTGACGGCCGCGCCGTTGATGGCACCGATGACGGGCTTGGTCATGTTCGGCCACTTCGGCGAGATGTCCGGCAGGTCTGCGCCCTCGCCGAGTTCCTTGAGGTCCAGACCGGCGCAGAACACCGGGTCGGCGCCCGTCAGGATCACCACGTCGACGTCCGGGTCGGCCTCGGCCTGGCGCAGCGCGCCGTAGAAGGCATCGCGCAGCTCGTAGGACAGCGCGTTCCGGGACTTCGGCCGGTTCAGCGTCAGGGTGCGAACCCGGTCGGTGGTGTCGATCAGTAGGACGTCGGTCACGTTGGCTCCTTGCTTGGCGGTCACCCACCGACACCGTAACTTGCGGCCCGGACGCGCCTATCGTGGAGGCCATGTGCCGCAACATCACCGAACTGCGTGGCCTGGAGCCGGCCGCCACGGCCGAGGAGATCGAGGCCGCCGCGCGTCAGTACATCCGCAAGGTCAGCGGGATCACCCGTCCCACCGCCGCCAACGTCGACGCCTTCGAAGCCGCGGTCGCGGAGGTCACGGCCGTCACCCAGCGACTGCTGAGCCAGCTGCCTGCCCGTCGGCAGCCGCCCAAGACGGTGCCGCCGCTGCGGCGGCCCGAGGTGCAGGCGAGGTTGGCCGCCAAGTGAATTCGCCCGCGCTCAAGGAGTGGGGCGCGGCGGTACAGGCGCTGCTCGACGGTCGCCAGACGGTGCTGCTGCGCAAGGGCGGTATCGGGGAAAAGCGTTTTGAGGTATCGGTGCCGGAGTTCGTGTTCTTCCCGACAGTCGAGCACAGCCATGCGGCGCGGGTCCGGCCCGAGTTCACCGATCTTCTCGAACGGACGGCGGGGGACAGCACCGACACCGAGGTGGTATTGCGCGGCGGTGCGAAAGTCGTTGCCGCCGTGGCGGTTGAGCGTCCGGACGGATTGGATGCGATCGCCGATCTGCACATCTGGACCACTGAATCCGTACAGAACGACCGGCTGGATTTCCGGCCCCGGCACCGGCTGACGGTCCTGGTGGTGCAGGCCAAACCGCTCGTGACACCGATGCGCCTGCCGCGTACCCCCGACTACGCCGGCTGCCGCAGCTGGGTGGATCTGCCCGTCACGCCCGAGTGGGGCCCGCCGGTGTACGACGACGCGGCGCTGGCCGCCATTGCCCAGCGGGTGCGCGACTCAGTCGGCTGACAGCGCGACCTTCGGCAACAGCAGCCGGGACACCCCGCCCGCGCCGTGGTGCACTGCGTGGGTGGCCGGCACCATGCGCTCGCCGGAGATGACGGGTTCGCCGGTACCGAGATTCCGGTCGTAGCGCGGGTGGCAACCGCCCGCGACGATCACCCGCAGCCGGGACCCGGCCGGGATCCGGTGTGCGACGGCGTCGAGCTCCAGGCGCACGGTTTCGGGCTCGTCGGAAGGTGTTGTGAGCCTGCGGAATCCATCGCTGATGTTGCGGGACTTGCCTTTTGCGTCGACCACGCTGAGCCGGACGAAGATGTCCCGGTTGGGGTTGTCGCACGACTGGGTCAGCTCGATCACCGGGTTTCCGACCAGGTACAGGTCTTCGGTCAGCGGCTCACCGGTGAAGTCGACGACATCCGGTCGTCGGCTCAGGGCGGAGTCCTCCTGATAGCCCGCGGCCGACGACAGCAACCGGCCGCCCAGCGTGGGCGTCGGCGCCGCGGGATCGAAGGTGAACCGCGACGACGGCGCGGTGTCGGCGGGCGCGGTGGCACCGAGTCGGTGCGCGGGCTGCAGATACAACTCGAGTTCGGTGGCGGCCGGTGGCCAGTCCGGCATGGTGAGCCAGCCCTGACCGTTGACCTCGACGCGCACGGCCGCCCGTTCGGGTGCCGGGGTGGTTTCAGTCAGATGGGTGTCGAGCCACGCCAGCGATTCGCGCAGCACCGTCGCGCCGCCGCGGGTCATCACCTGGCTGTGGGTCCACGACCCGATGGTGACCGCGGTGGGCACGCCCCGCCCGTGCAGGCGCTGGAACTGGTCGAGGGTTTGCTCCAGGAACAGGTCCTGCCAGCCGCCGATCAGCAAGACCGGAACGTCGACCTTGTCGAGTGTGTCGGCCAGGGCCATGGAGTCCCAGAACGGGTCGGAGCCGTCGGGATGGCTCAGCCACGATTCGTACCAGGTCGCTCCGCTACCCAATAGCCGACGTCCGGCGGCGCCGGCCGGCGCCTGGGTGTGGGTGCGGGCGACCAGGCGTGGTGCCCGGAACTGCCGGACCCCGACGGCCAGTCGGGCGTCCTCCTGGTGGGCCATCATGTCGCTCCAACCCAGGAAGTTGTCGAGCGTGAATGCGCCGGTACCCCAGGCTGATTCGGCGAAGTCATGCGGGCCGACGGTGATGATGGCGGCCTTCAGCTCGGGCGGGGGATCGCTGAGTAGTGCCCACTGGGTGAAGCCCAGGTAGGACAGCCCCATCGTGGCGAATGACCCGGTGAACCACGGTTGGTCGCGCAGCCAGGCGGCGGTGTCCACGGCATCGGCGATCTCGTTGACCATCGGTTCGAACTCGCCGCCGGAGCCGAATGTGCCGCGCACACTCTGCAGCAGCACGTGATAGCCGCGGCGGGCGTACGTCGCGCCGAACACCGGGCCGAACGGGAAGCCGCGGCCGTAGGGGCATCGCACCAGGAGGGTGCCCTTGGCGGTACCGGTGGGGGCGTAGTGGCTGCCGACCAGTTCGACACCGTCGCGCATCGGGGTGAGGACGCGGCTGACGGTGTAGTCCGTCGTCGGGGGCGGGACATCGAGGATGCGGCTGAGCAATCGGGAGCTATGGCGGGAGATTCGGGAGCTCACTATTCGGAGAGTACCGATCCACCGGCAACGGTGACGGCGTGAGCGTGGCGGCGGCGTCAGTCCGTGAGCTGGCTGAGCGTGAATTCCATTGTTGCGGGCGCGGTCACACGTACCCGGTCTCCGTTGAGTGCTGCGACTCGTCGATAGGCCTCGCCGTCGAGTCGGTAGGCGAGAAATCGGTCTTCGGTCGGCGCGTCGGGGTCGACGATCCAGTAGTTTTCGATGCCGGCCTTGGCGTACTCGTGCAGTTTCATGACGTGGTCCGTTCCGCGCGAACCCGGCGAGACGATTTCGATGACGAGCGCCACGTCGGCTGCCGCGACCCGGGCGCTCTGTCGCTCCTCGAACACGTGATCGCGGACGATGACGATGTCGGGATCGCGGACACTCGGCGGAAACGACGCCTTGGTCACTACCTCGATCTCGGGAAGGGCTTCGAGTCCGTCCGGCAGGTGGTGTTGAAGGAGACTGATGAGTCTCGTCGACATGCGCTGATGCCAGAGTCGTGGGCGCGGCGACATGCTGAGGGTCCCTTCGGTGAGTTCCCACCGCCGCGTCGGGTCGAGATCCAGCGCATCCCACTGCTCCAGGCTCAGGAGGTCGCGGGGCACATCAGCAAGGTCGGACACCGCTGCCTCCTCTCGCGAGTGAAATCGAATATTTGCAGATTACGCGCATCGGCGATCGACTCCGAGTCTTGCGGAGCACACCGACAAATCTGTCGGACCCCGGGAGTAGACCGTATTCAACCGGTGCGGCGCGTGGCCGCACCCGACGAGGCGGGGGGATCCGATGGGCAATCGAGCGAACATTGTTGTCGTGAAAGACCAAGAGTGGCAGTACGTTTACTCGCATTGTGAGGGCTGCCGCATGGTGGATATGTTGATCGGCGGGCCGGACCTGGCGCTGGAATTCCTGGAATCGCTGCAGCGGCGGGAATCGCCTGACGGGTGGACCGATCCGCTGTGGTGCGACGGTGGTGCGGTCTTCGATTTCGATCGGCGGCGGGTCGTGTTCTTCGGCGACAACCTCATGGTGGACATGCCGTTCCGGCGGACCATCCTGGCGGCGCTCGCCGATATGTGGGTGGGCTATGAGATCTGCTACGCGTATGACGGCACCGTCGAGATCGGGGGATACGTCGGGAAGGACTTTGCGCTGCCCCCACTGGACGGCATCGCCATGCCGAAGCTGGCGAAATCGCGAAATGGGTTGTGCCACTTGGTTTCCGTCATCGACGCGGCGGGGGACCTGCGGATGTGGCCATTGTGGTGGGGCGACAGCAAGGCGTGGCACGGGCCGGCGCTGCTCGACAAATTGCCGGGTAGAGGCGTCCAGCGACTGAAGCTGGGCAAGATCCCCGAAGGTGGGGTGCACATCGATGTCCCCCGAAACACGGTCGGAGTGTGGAATACCGCCGACGTCCTGGGTGTGTTCCGGGCGCTGCCGGAGTTGTGGAGCGGCTGGCGGACCGAATGCTGGGAGGACCGTTACGAAGAGCAGCTCGCCGCGTGCGGGGACGCGCTGAGGTTGCCCCCGATCGAGGCTGCAGACTTCGACCACGTTCTGAACTGGTTGCGCGAGAGAGCATGCGGTATGGACCGCAGCTACGCTGCTGTCCCTCCGAGTGCCGACCAATGGGCCCGGTTCGCGGCGGCCTATGAGCGTGCGCGGCCACGCCAGGTGAAATCGGCATGACCGCCGCCGATACCCATTGGTACCATCGAAGGGGTAGGAAGGTACCAATCATGGCGCTGAACATCAAAGATCCGGCCGTCCATGAGGCCGTGAAAGAGATCGCGAGGATCACCGGCGAGTCGCAGGCGCAGGCCGTCGCGACAGCGGTGAACGATCGGCTGCGACGATTGCAGGCCGATGATCTGGCAGAGCGATTGCTGGCGATCGGCCGGGAGGCAGCAAGTCGAATGAGTCAGGAGACAAAGCTCATCGACCACGGCGAGTTGTTGTACGACGAACTGGGACTTCCCAAATGATCGTCGATACGTCATCAATCATCGCCATCCTGCGAGACGAGGACGACGCGGCCGTGTACTCCCGTGCGATCGCGGCTGGTGCGCCCCTAAGGCTCTCGGCAGGAAGTTACGTTGAATGCGGCATCATCGTGGACCGGGACCAGGACCCTGCGCTGAGTTCTAAGCTGGACGAACTGCTCGACACCGCAGGGGTCATTATCGAGCCGGTCACCGAGCGCCAGGCACATTTGGCCCGCCACGCCTATCGCGACTTCGGCAAAGGCAGTGGCCATCCCGCGGGCCTCAACTTCGGTGACTGCTTCGCATATGCACTGGCGATCGACTGTCGCGAGCCATTGTTGTGGAAGGGCAACGACTTCGGGCACACAGGCGTTCGGTCGGCGCTCGAGTCCAGCTAGGTGTGGTGACGCACGGCCGTCGCCTCGCGATCAGAACTTGTAGAACGGCACCAGTTGGTTGGCGCGCTGCAGGTTGGTTTGCAGGCAGTCCGGGCGGTCCGGCGACTCGATCGGCGAGTAGAACATGGACTGGTTGATCAGGCCGTAGCTCGTCTTGAAGGTGATCATGCAGGTCACCCACCAGCGGTCGTTCCAGTCGGTCGGCTTCATGACCCAGTACTGGGCGGCGCGGTGCCCGGCGATGTTGAGCTCGACGGCGTCGGCAGGCAGCGTCTGCTCGTAGGTGCGCCACACGATGGGCTCGACGGCGATCTGGTAGTTGCCGGCGTCGTAGTGGCAGCGCAGGCCGTCTTCGTGGTCGGGCGGGGTAAAGCCCAGGCCCATGCCGTTGATGGCGTCGAGCGGAATCTGGTCGCACGGGTCGAACGGGCTCGGGTTGACGGTGGAGATGATCGGCGACTTGATGGTGCTGCTGATCGGGGCAGAGGTGTAGCGCAGCTCCACGTTGTCGCCACCGGTGGGCGTCACCGGGTTCGTCTGGGTGACCACAACGCCTGCCGTCACGAGCGCACACAACGCCGACACCAGACGTAGTTTTCCGGCCATCGATGCCATGACACCCCTCTTAACTCCGAGCAATACTGCGGGGAGTCTACAAGTCGCCTGCGTCACACCGAACAGGATGGGAGAACCTGTTCTAGTTTCTCCCGCTGCGCGGGACGGTTGGCACGACAACGGGGGTTGCTGCCGTCCAAGTACCCTGAATTGTTGTGTCGACCCAGCCGACCCTTTGGGCAATCAGTGACCTGCACATCGGGCACACCGGAAACAAACCGGTCACCGAGTCGCTGCACCCGGCCTCGCGGGACGATTGGCTGATCGTCGCCGGCGACGTCGCCGAGCGCACCGACGACATCCGGTGGTCCCTGGACCTGCTGCGCAAGCGCTTCGCCAAGGTCATCTGGGTGCCGGGCAACCACGAACTGTGGACCACCAACAAAGACCCGATGCAGATCTTCGGGAAGTCCCGCTACGACTACCTGGTCGACATGTGCGACCAGATGGGCATCGTGACCCCCGAGCATCCGTTCCCGGTGTGGACCGGCCCGGGCGGCGCGGCGACCATCGTGCCGATGTTCCTGCTGTACGACTACAGCTTCCTGCCCGCCGGCACCGCGACCAAGGCCGAGGGGCTGGCCCTGGCCAAAGAGCGCAACGTCGTCGGCACCGACGAGTTCCTGCTGTCGAGCGAGCCGTACGCGACGCGGGACGCCTGGTGCCGGGACCGGCTGAACATCACCCGCAAGAGGCTCGATGACCTGGACTGGATGGAGTCCACGGTTCTGGTCAACCATTTCCCGCTGGTGCGTGAACCCTGCGACGCCATGTTCTATCCGGAATTCTCGCTGTGGTGCGGCACGACCGCGACCAAGGACTGGCACACCCGCTACAACGCCGTCTGCTCGGTGTACGGCCACCTGCACATCCCGCGCACGACCTACTACGACGGGGTGCGGTTCGAAGAAGTCTCGGTCGGCTATCCGCGAGAGTGGCGACGCCGCAAGCCTTATCGCTGGATGCGGCAGATTCTGCCGGACCCCCAGTACCCACCCGGTTACCTCAACGATTTCGGTGGTCACTTCGAGATCACCCAGGAAATGCGGGAGCACGCGCAGAAAATGCAGGACCGAATCAACTCGAGGCGACTGTGACCTTGCTGACCCAGGTGCTGCCCGATGTGGTGGCCACCGCCGAGAGGTATTCCGACGCTGTCGATCTCACGCCGCTGCCCGAGGAAGAGCCGCTGATCGCCCGCTCGGTGGCCAAGCGTCGCAACGAGTTCATCACGGTACGGCAGTGCGCCCGGGAGGCTTTGGGCAAGCTCGATGTCGGTCCGGTCCCGATTCTCAAGGGGGACAAGGGCGAACCGTGCTGGCCCGACGGGATCGTCGGAAGCCTCACGCACTGCGAAGGTTTCCGCGGCGCGGTGGTGGCGCGGTCCACAGAGGTGCGGTCGGTCGGTATCGACGCCGAACCGCACGGGGTGCTGCCCAAGGGAGTGCTCGGCGCCGTCGCGCTGCCGGCCGAACAGGACGCCGTCGCGACGCTGGAAGGTGACCTGCACTGGGACCGAATCCTGTTCTGTGCCAAAGAGGCGACGTACAAGGCGTGGTTCCCGCTGACCCACCGGTGGCTGGGTTTCGAGGACGCGCACATCACGTTCGAGCTCGATTCCACGGGCAGTTCGGGCACGTTCCTGTCCCGGATTCTGATCGACCCCGCGGCCGAGTCCGGGCCGCCACTGACCGAACTTCCCGGACGCTTCACAGTGTCCAACGGCCTTGTCCTGACGGCGATCTCGTTGTGAAGGCAGCAGCGAAGCCCGCGCCGCCGCCGGGTCTGGTGATCGTCGACAAGCCCGCCGGGATGACGAGCCACGACGTCGTCGGCCGGTGCCGCCGGTTGTTCGGCACCCGCAAGGTCGGGCATGCCGGGACGCTGGATCCCATGGCCACCGGTGTGTTGGTGGTGGGGATCGAGCGGGCCACCAAGATCCTGGGCCTGTTGACCGCCACCGACAAGCAGTACCTCGCGACCATCCGGCTCGGCCAGACCACGTCGACCGAGGACGCCGAAGGTGAAGTGCTGCAGACGGTTTCGGCTGCCCACGTCGCCGACGAGCAGATCGAGACCGCGGTCGCGGCGCTGCGGGGCGAGATCGACCAGGTGCCGTCGGCGGTCAGCGCCATCAAGGTCGACGGCGAGCGGGCGTACAAGCTGGTGCGTGAAGGCAAGGCGCCGGAGTTGGCGGCCCGCCGGGTGCGGATCGAACGCTTCTCGGTCGACGCGGTCCGCCGCGTCGAGGACTTCGTCGATGTCGACGTCACGGTGGACTGCTCGTCGGGCACCTACATCCGGGCGCTGGCCCGTGACGTCGGTGCCGCACTCGGCGTGGGTGGGCACTTGACGGTGTTGCGGCGCACCAAGGTTGGCCGCTACGGACTGGACGAGGCGCGCACGCTGGAACAGCTGACCGATGCCGCGGAACTGAGCTACTCGTTGGACGCCGCCTGCCTGCTGGGCTTCCCGCGCCGCGACCTCACCGACGCCGAGACCGAGGACACCCGGCACGGCCGGGCACTGAAGCCGGCCGGTATCGACGGCACGTACGCCGCCACGGCACCCGACGGGCAGGTGATCGCGCTGCTGGAGGACGGGCCCAAACGCACCAGCAGCGTCGTGGTGCTGCGTCCGGCCACGTTGTAGCGTCGGCGCATGGCCACCCACGAGCCCGAGATCACTCGGCCCGTCGACCTGTGCACGCCGTCCGGCCGGCTCAACCGTGACGCGGTGGGCTGGACCCGAACCCCGTTGCACCGCTGCAACTTACGCGGCTGGGGGCGCACCAAACGCTGGGAGTACTGGTGCATCACGACGCCGACCCATCTGGTCGCCGTCACGGTGTCCAGCCTCGACTACCTGGCAGTCAACAACATCTACTTCCTCGAATACGGTGGGCGCGAGGTCAACTGTAACGATGTGCTGCCGCTGGCTCGCGGGGTGACGTTGCCGACGAGCCTGGGCGGCGGCCCGGCCAGCGCCCACGGCTCGGTCACCATCGACCTGACCGATGGACCCGATGGCACCCGGATTCAGTTCTCCTGCAAGACCGCTCACGGCCCGCTGACCGGTGACCTGACGGTGGCCTTGCCGCCCGGACACGAGACGCTGAGCGTCGTCGTGCCGTGGAGCGACCGCAAATTTCAATACACCGCCAAGCACACCGCGCGGCCGGCGTCGGGCACGGTGCACCTCGGCGAGCAGAGCTACGACTTCACGGGCGGCTGGGGCGTCCTCGACCACGGCCGGGGGCGCTGGCCGGCGCTGGTGCGGTGGAACTGGGGCGCCGCCTCCGGCCACACCGACGGCCATGTCGTCGGCCTGCAGCTGGGCGGCAAATGGACAGTCGGCACCGGCATGACGGAGAACGCCCTCTGCGTCGACGGTCGGCTCACCAAGATCGGTACCGAATTGGACTGGCAGTACACCGACTACCTCGCGCCGTGGTCCATCCGCACACCCGACGGGGATCAGGTGAACCTGGTCTTCACGCCGTTCCACGACCGAAACCCCGGACCCGGCACGCACCAGTGTTTCGGCCGCTACGACGGACGTATTCGCACCGACGACGGGCAGACCATCGCGATCGAGCGCCTGTTGGGCTGGGCGGAGCAGGTCAGCCTGGTCTGGTGAGGCGCTAGGCGACGACCCAGATCGCTTCCGCCGCAGGGTTACCCAGGTCGACGGTGGTCGCATCGTCGTCCGCGGCGTCCGCCGCCGTGACGGCCACCGAGATCATCCCGGCGAAATCGCGCCGGGCCACCACCCGCAGGTGTGAGTCGAGCGTGATGCCGACGCTGTCGAAGTACCGCAGCATCTCCGGGTCGTGATCGGAGATCCGGGCCACGGTGCCGGCGTCACCGTCCGAACACGCGGACAGCTGCCGGGCCGGGGGAGTCGGCACCTGACCGTTCGCCGCCGGGATCGGGTCGCCGTGCGGGTCCCGGGTCGGGTACCCGAGCTTGGCGTCGATGCGGTCCAGCATCCGGTCTGACACCGCGTGCTCGAGCACCTCGGCCTCGTCGTGCACCTCGTCCCAGCCGTAGCCGAGCTCGCGCACCAGGAAGGTCTCCATCAACCGGTGGCGGCGGACCATCGCGAGCGCCGCGCTGCGTCCAGTGTCGGTGAGCGTCACGGCGCCGTACTTCTCGTGGTGCACCAGGCCCTGGTCGGCGAGCTTGCGGATCGATTCGGACGCCGTGGAGGCCGACACCCCGATGCGCTCAGCCAGCATTTTCGTGCTGACTTTCTCGCGCGACCACTCCTGCGCGGTCCAGATGACTTTGAGGTAGTCCTGCGCAACCGGGGATAAATCTGGCGGGTTGCCAGTGTCTTCTGCAGGACTCACAGCACAAAGTTTAGGCAATCGTCACCTGATCCGGGGATCTCACGGTGCCTGCCGTAGCGGCGCGCCGTAGGCTAGCGGGCGTGCAGCGCTGGCGTGGGCAGAACGAGATCCCCACGGACTGGGGCCGATGTGTGGTCACCATCGGGGTGTTCGACGGCGTACATCGTGGGCATGCCGAGCTGATCAGCCATGCGGTGAAGGCCGGTCGGTCCCGCGGGGTACCCACGGTGCTGATGACGTTCGATCCGCATCCCATGGAAGTGGTGCTGCCCGGTAGCCATCCCGCGCAGCTGACGACGCTGACCCGCCGGGCCGAGCTGGTCGAGGAACTCGGCGTCGACGTCTTCCTCGTCATGCCGTTCACCACCGACTTCATGAAGCTGACCCCCGAGCGGTACGTGCACGAACTGCTCGTCGAGCGGCTGCACGTCCTCGAGGTCGTGGTCGGCGAGAACTTCACCTTCGGCAAGAAGGCCGGCGGCAACGTGCCGCTGCTGCGCAAGGCCGGCGAGCGCTTCGGCTTCGCCGTCGAGGGCATCTCGCTGGTGG
Source organism: Mycobacterium sp. ST-F2 (assembly GCF_001905655.1). Classification (GTDB taxonomy): domain Bacteria; phylum Actinomycetota; class Actinomycetes; order Mycobacteriales; family Mycobacteriaceae; genus Mycobacterium. Next base: position 138,979 of record NZ_JMHT01000017.1, on the reverse strand, counting down.
CCGAGCATCACCAGGCCGAGACCGTCACGTTCTCGTCCACCTACATCCGGTCCTGCGTGGACGCCGGCGACATGGCCGCCGCGACCGAAGCGCTGGGCCGGCCGCACCGCGTGGAGGGCGTCGTCGTCCGCGGTGACGGCCGCGGCCGCGGGCTGGGCTTCCCGACCGCCAACGTCGCCCCGCCGATGCACTCGGCGATCCCGGCCGACGGCGTCTACGCCGCCTGGTTCACAGTCCTGGGGCACGGCCCGTCGGTCGGCACCGTGACGCCGGGGGAGCGCTACCAGGCCGCGGTGTCCGTCGGCACCAATCCGACGTTCTCCGGCCGCACCCGCACCGTCGAGGCCTTCGTGCTCGACACCGAGGCAGACCTGTACGGGCAGCACGTGGCGGTCGATTTCGTTTCGCGCATCCGCGGCCAGGAGAAGTTCGATTCGGTGGACGACCTGGTCGTGGCCATGGATCGCGATACCCAGCGGGCTCGCACGATTCTGGTTCCGCAGTAGCTTCCTGATAAACTGCCCGACGCGCGTGCTGCAGTTCGCGGTGGCCGCGCCCTCGTTGTTCTTCGCGGACCGAATTGATGGAGTTGTTTCGTGGCACTCACTGCCGAGCAGAAAAAAGAGATCCTGGGTCAGTACGGCCTGCATGAGACCGACACCGGCTCGCCGGAGGCTCAGGTCGCCCTGCTGACCAAGCGCATCTCGGACCTGACCGAGCACCTCAAGCAGCACAAGCACGACCACCACAGCCGGCGTGGCCTGCTGCTGCTGGTCGGCCGTCGCCGCCGGTTGCTCAAGTACGTCGCTCAGGTCGACGTCGCGCGGTACCGCTCGCTGATCGAGCGTCTGGGTCTGCGTCGCTGACGCACCACTGATTCACTCCCATCGCCAGGTCTGCTCCGGCAGGCCTGGCGATGGCTATTGGTACGGGTAGTAACATGAAACTGTTTTGGGCCTAGGGCCCAAGACGTCGGAACGTCACACAGCGTCCGCCTGAACCTCGTGGGGCGGTCTTCGGTAGTGGCTGTCGGGTATGACTCCCGGCCGCTTCGATCGACGGCCGTCAGCAGTTTGCGGGATGGTTTTCGGGTTTTCTGGATGCTCGCGTGTGACGATGCGACAGCTGTAACAAAGAGGAACCAGAAAATACGGAATCCCGCATAGGGCGGGCCCGAGAGAGGTAATTGCGACATACATGTCTGCAGTTGAAATTGAAGACGGCATTTTCGAGTCGACCGCCGTCATCGACAACGGGAGCTTCGGCACCCGCACCATCCGCTTCGAGACCGGCCGCCTCGCACGTCAGGCCGCCGGCTCCGTCGTCGCCTACCTGGACGACGAGACCATGCTCCTGTCGGCCACCACGGCGAGCAAGAGCCCCAAGGACCACTTCGACTTCTTCCCCTTGACGATCGATGTCGAGGAGCGGATGTACGCCGCGGGCCGCATCCCCGGCTCGTTCTTCCGTCGTGAGGGCCGCCCCTCCACCGACGCGATCCTGACCTGCCGCCTGATCGACCGGCCGCTGCGCCCGTCGTTCGTCTCGGGTCTGCGCAACGAGATCCAGGTCGTGGTCACCGTGCTGAGCCTGGACCCCAAGGACCTGTACGACGTCGTGGCCATCAACGCCGCGTCGGCGTCCACCCAGATCTCCGGCCTGCCGTTCTCCGGCCCGGTCGGTGGCGTCCGCGTCGCGCTGATCGAGGGTCAGTGGGTGGCGTTCCCGACCATCGAGCAGCTCGAGAAGGCTGTCTTCGACATGGTCGTCGCCGGCCGCAAGGTGGAAGGTGACGTCGCGATCATGATGGTCGAGGCCGAGGCCACCGACAACGTCATCGACCTGATCGCCGGTGGCGCCGGTGCCCCCACCGAGGCCGTCGTGGCCGAGGGCCTGGAGGCCGCCAAGCCGTTCATCGCGGCGCTGTGCACCGCCCAGCAGGAGTTGGCTGACGCGGCAGCCAAGGAGACCGGCGAGTTCCCGCTGTTCCCCGACTACGCCGACGACGCCTTCCAGGCCGTCGCCGCGGTGGCCACCGACGCGCTGTCGCAGGCGCTGACCATCGCCGGCAAGCAGGAGCGCGAAGAGCGCACCGACGAGATCAAGGTCGAGGTGCTCTCGCGTCTCGCCGAGACGTACGCCGGCCGCGAGAAGGAGATCGGCGCGGCGTTCCGCTCGCTGACCAAGAAGCTGGTCCGCCAGCGCATCCTGACCGACCACTTCCGCATCGACGGCCGTGGCATCACCGACATTCGTGCCCTGAGCGCCGAGGTCGCCGTGATCCCGCGGGCGCACGGCAGCGCGCTGTTCGAGCGCGGCGAGACCCAGATCATGGGTGTCACCACGCTGGACATGATCAAGATGGCTCAGCAGATCGACTCGCTCGGTCCCGAGACCACCAAGCGCTACATGCACCACTACAACTTCCCGCCGTACTCGACCGGTGAGACCGGCCGTGTGGGCTCGCCGAAGCGCCGCGAAATCGGCCACGGCGCGCTGGCCGAGCGGGCCCTGATGCCGGTGCTGCCGAGCGTCGAGGAGTTCCCGTACGCCATCCGTCAGGTCTCGGAAGCGTTGGGCTCCAACGGTTCCACCTCGATGGGTTCGGTCTGTGCCTCGACCCTGGCCCTGCTGAACGCCGGTGTGCCGCTGAAGGCCCCGGTTGCCGGTATCGCCATGGGTCTGGTGTCCGACGAGGTCGACGGTGAGACCCGCTACGTCGCGCTGACCGACATCCTGGGCGCCGAAGACGCCTTCGGCGACATGGACTTCAAGGTCGCCGGCACCAAGGACTTCGTCACCGCCCTGCAGCTGGACACCAAGCTGGACGGCATCCCGTCCAAGGTGCTGGCCGGTGCCCTGGCCCAGGCCAAGGACGCGCGTCTGACCATCCTGGACGTCATGGCCGAGGCCATCGACGAGCCGGACGAGATGAGCCCGTACGCGCCGCGCATCACCACCATCAAGGTTCCGGTCGACAAGATCGGCGAGGTGATCGGGCCCAAGGGCAAGGTGATCAACCAGATCACCGAGGAGACCGGTGCGAACATCTCCATCGAGGACGACGGCACCGTGTTCGTCGGCGCCTCGAACGGCGAGGCGGCGCAGGCGGCGATCGACAAGATCAATGCCATCGCCAACCCGCAGCTGCCCAAGATCGGTGAGCGGTTCCTCGGCACCGTGGTGAAGACGACGGACTTCGGTGCGTTCGTCTCGCTGCTGCCGGGCCGCGACGGTCTGGTGCACATCTCCAAGCTCGGCAAGGGCAAGCGCGTCGCGAAGGTCGAGGACGTCGTGAACGTCGGCGACAAGCTGCGCGTGGAGATCGCGGACATCTCGGCGGACAACCGTGGCAAGGGTCAGAAGATTTCGCTGATCCTGGTGGATGAAGACGGTGACGGAGCAGCTGCTGCCGCTCCGGCCGCCGAGTCGGAGACTGCACCGGCAGATGCCGCGCCTGCAAACTCCTAAATCGACAACGCGCAACGGCCGGGGTTCTGCAGCGACATCGCTGCAGGCCCCGGCCGCTGTGCGCAAGACCAACCTCCCCGGCGGGCTGCGGGTCGTCACCGAACATCTGCCGCACGTCCATTCGGCGTCGGTCGGCGTGTGGGTGAACGTCGGGTCGCGCGACGAGGGCCCGAGTGTGGCCGGTGCCGCGCACTTCCTGGAACACCTGCTGTTCAAGTCGACGCCGTCGCGCACGGCCGTTGAGATCGCGCAGGCCATGGACGCCGTCGGCGGTGAGCTGAACGCTTTCACCGCGCGCGAGCACACCTGCTACTACGCGCACGTGCTGGACAGTGACCTCGAGCTGGCAATCGACCTGGTGTCGGATGTCGTGCTCAACGGGCGTTGTGCCGCAGCCGATGTCGAGCTGGAACGCGACGTGGTGCTCGAAGAGATCGCCATGCGCGACGACGATCCGGAGGACACCCTCGCGGACGTCTTCCTCGGCTCCATGTTCGGCACGCATCCGGTGGGCCGTCCGGTGATCGGCAGTGTCGAGTCGATTACCTCGATGACCCGCAACCAGCTGCACTCGTTCCACGTCCGCCGGTACACGCCGGACCGGATGGTGGTCGCGGTCGCCGGAAACATCGACCACGACGAGGTTGTGTCGTTGGTGCGCAGGCAGTTTCGGCCGCACCTGGTCCGCGGTCGCAAGCCTGTACCGCCTCGCAAGGGTGCCGGCCGGGTGCCCGGGACGCCGACGCTGCAGTTCGTCAAACGTGACTCCGAGCAAGCCCACATGTACCTCGGCGTGCGCACGCCGGGCCGCAACTGGGAGCACCGCTGGGCGCTGTCGGTACTCAACACCGCGCTCGGCGGTGGACTGAGTTCGCGACTGTTCCAGCAGATCCGCGAGAACCGCGGACTGGCCTACTCGGTGTACTCCACGATCGACACGTTCTCCGATGCCGGTGCACTGTCGGTGTACTCGGCGTGCCTGCCGGACCGCTTCGACGAGGTGGTCCGCGTGACCACCGACGTGCTGGAAGATGTTGCGCGCGAAGGTATCACCGCCGACGAGTTGCGTATTGCCAAGGGCTCGATGCGCGGCGGTCTGGTGCTCGGGCTGGAGGATTCCGGTTCCCGGATGCACCGCATCGGGCGCGCCGAGTTGAACTACGGCAACCACAAGTCGATCTCGGACACCCTCGCGTCGATCGACGCCGTGACGCTCGAAGAGGTCAATGCTGTTGCGCGCGAACTGCTGACGCGGCCCTTCGGCGCTGCGGTGCTGGGCCCGCACCGGTCCAAGCGCTCACTGCCCAAGCAGCTGCGCTCCATCGGCTAGTTGGGATTTGTGCACGAAAATCCGCGTTCGGCGCGGATTTTCGTGCACAAATCACCTTTCGCGGCGTAGGACGAAGAAGTACGGCTGCGCTATGCCGCGCAGATCCATGGCGCCCAGGACGGCGTCGTCGGACAGCTTGCGGAAGACGTCGTTGATGGGCAGCTGGTCGTAAACCATTGTCGCGGTGTCGACTCCGCGGTAGCGGGTGGTCCTCAGGCGTGCCTTTGCCGAGCGGGCCTGCAAAAGTGGGCGTAGCGCGGTGATGGCCTTGGCGACGGGAAGCCGGTGCAGCATCGGGATTCTGGATGCGAGGCCGAGGCCGGAGAATGCCAGCACCGGGTTGAGCGGCCACAGCGACCGGCCGGAAGCGTCGGGGAACAGCAGCGGGTGCACCGTCTCGGTGTCGACGAACTGCTTGCCCCACCAGCCAGTGGCTTCCAGCAGCCCGTCCATCGGATGTCCGGTAGGCACTTCCGCACCGTGCCACGTGCCGATCATGAAGTCGGGTTCGACGGCCGGCGCGGCGTCGAAGATCTCGAGGGCTTCGGCCGTCGTTGTCGGCGGGGTGGGCAGCAATTCCTGCAAGAGCATGGCTACGACGATACTTGACACGTGTCAAGAATGGCAGTCGCGAGCCGCGCGAAAGTCATCGCCCGGCCGGCGCGACGTTGCGCTGGCCGGGCGATGGGTATCAGGCTTTTTCAGTACTCGACGTGGCCGAGCGGCAGATCCAGGTCCGCGGCGACCTGGCCGCACAGCAGCTGACCGTCGTGCGTCGACAGGCCCTTGGCCAGCGCGGCGTCGCCACGGCACGCCGCCTGCCAACCCTGGTCGGCGAGCTTGAGCACGTAGGGCAGGGTTGCGTTGGTCAGTGCGTAGGTCGACGTGCGCGGCACCGAGCCCGGCATGTTCGCGACGCAGTAGAAGACCGAATCGTGGACGGCGAACGTCGGATCGTCGTGCGTCGTCGGCTTCGAATCCTCGAAGCAGCCACCCTGGTCGATCGCGATGTCGACCAGCACCGAGCCCGACTTCATGTGGGCCACAGTCGAATTGGTGACGAGCTTGGGCGCCTTGGCGCCGGGGACCAGCACCGCGCCGATCACCAGATCGGCCTGCTTGACGGCCTCTTCCAGGTCCAGGCTCGAGGAGTACCGGGTGTGGATACGGCCGTTGAACTCGGCGTCGATCCGGCGCAGGGTGTCCAGGTTGACGTCGAAGACCGTGACCTGGGCACCCATGCCGCTGGCGATCTGAGCCGCGTGGAAGCCGGCCGTACCGCCGCCGATGACGACGACGTTGGCGGGAGCGACGCCCGGGACGCCGCCCATCAGGACGCCACGGCCGCCGTGGCTGCGCATCAGGTGGTAGGCGCCGACCTGGGCCGACAGCCTGCCTGCGACCTCGCTCATCGGGGCGAGCAGGGGCAGGCGGCCGTCGGCGGTCTGGACGGTTTCGTAGGCGATCGAGGTGGTGCCGGACGCCAGCAGAGCGTCGGTGCATTCGCGCGACGCGGCGAGGTGCAGGTAGGTGAACAGGGTCTGGCCCTTGCGCATGCGGTGGTACTCGGCCGCGATGGGCTCTTTGACCTTGAGGAGCAGATCGGACTCGGCCCAGACCTGGTCCGCCGTGGTGACGATCTGTGCTCCGGCGGCCTTGAAGTCGTTGTCCGTGATCGCAGATCCTTCGCCGGCCCCCGCCTGGATCAGCACCTCATGGCCGTGCTTGACCAGTTCTGCGACGCCGGCCGGGGTGATGGCCACCCGGTACTCGTTGTTCTTGATTTCGGTAGGGATACCGACGTGCATTGAGGTTCTCCTCGGGGGATCGGGGTGATGCCTCAAGTGTGAATAAACGTCGATCTACCCGCAATATTTGTGACTATAATTCTCAATATGGCACCTATTACTGAACGATCTTCGAAATCGGCGGCTCCAGAGGCCTCCCAGTCGAAGGATGTTCAGCCGGTGGAGCTCGATGACATCGACCGACAGATCGTGACCGCGCTGCACGCCGACGCGCGCATGCCCAACAGCGCGTTGGCGGAGCTGGTCGGGATCGCCGCGTCGACGTGTCACGGCCGGGTCCGCCGGTTGCAGGAACTCGGCGTGATCCGTGGTTTCCATGCCGACATCGACCCTGCGGCCATCGGATTGGGCCTGCAGGCGATGATCTCGGTGAGCCTGCAATCGGGTGCCCGGGCGCGCATCCGTGACTTCATCGCCCACATGCGCCGGCTGCCTCAGGTGATGGACGTCTACTTCCTGGCCGGCGCCGACGACTTCATCCTGCACGTCGCCGCGCGCGACACCCCGCACCTGCGCGCGTTCGTCGTGGAGAATCTCAACGCCGACGCCGACGTGGCCGGCACTCAGACCGCACTGATCTTCGAGCACCTGCGGGGCGCCTCGCCGCTGTGACTAGCTGCTGACCAGTTCCGGGTGGAACTTGGTCACCAGCCGGCGGATGCCGTCGCGCCAGTCCACCGAGGTGCCGCCGATCAATTCGTGCATGCGCGTGGTGTCCGTCGGGCCGCCGCGCAGCGCGTTCGGGTCCTCGGCGAACACCGGTTCGCGGCCGACCAGCTCGCCGATGTAGGCACACCATTCCTGGATGCTGACGGTCTGATCGCCACACCAGTTCACGGTGGTGGCGGGCACCGTCGCCGCGTCCAGGAGCTTGGGCAGCATGGCCAGGATGTCGTCTTCGTGGATCGGGTTGTACTGCGCCGGACCGCCTGGCGGCACCGGGATCGGGATGCCCGCCAGGATCATCTCCATCTGGTAGAACGGCCAGCCGCCGTTGTCGCCGTAGGGGACGTTGAACCTGGCGATGGTGGTCGGCAGGTCGAGCGCACGCGACATGGTGCGCACGACCGTCTCGCCCGCGATCTTGGAGATCGAGTAGGTGGGGAAGAGGTGCTTGTGGTTGTCACCCAGTGCCGCGGATTCGTTTCGGGGCTCGTCGCCCGGCGGGTCGTACACCGCGGCCGACGACGTGTGGAGGAATGCCTTGGCCTCGCGACAGTGCGCCATCAGCAGGCCCACCGATTCGGCGTTGGCCGCAAGGTCCTTGTCCCACCGGCCGCTCTTGGCCACCGCCAGGTTCACGACGTAGTCGAAATCGGTTGGCAGGGCGCTGAAATCGCCGACCGCGAGATTGACGGCCTCGCAGCGGACGCCGGCCTGCTCCAGGTCCTGTCGGGCCTGCGGGTTGTTGAACCGGGCGACGCCCCACACCTCGTTGTCGGCCGCCAGGGCTTTGGCGATCGGGGTGGCCACCTGGCCGGTGGCTCCGGTGATGAGGATCTTGGCGCCGCGCATAGGGCTGATCGTAAGGCGGCCGCTAGGGTTGACCTCATGCGAGTCGGAGTTCTGGGTGCCAAAGGCAAAGTCGGTGCGACCATCGTCGAGGGTGTGGAAGCCGCCGACGATCTGACGTTCACCGTCGGGGTCGACGCCGGCGACGAGGTGACTCTGTTCACCGACAGCGGCACCGAGGTCGTCGTCGACTTCACCCATCCCGATGTCGTGATGACCAACCTGAAGTTCCTCATCGACAACGGCATTCACGCCGTCGTCGGCACCACGGGCTTCACCGAGGAGCGCCTCGCCCAGGTGCGCGAGTGGGTCGCCGCCAAGCCCGACGTCGCTGTACTCATCGCCCCGAACTTCGCCATCGGCGCAGTGTTGTCGATGCATTTCGCCAAACTGGCGGCCCCGTTCTTCGAGTCGGCCGAGGTCGTCGAACTGCACCACCCGCAGAAGGCCGACGCGCCGTCGGGCACTGCCACCCGCACCGCCCAGCTGATCGCCGAGGCGCGAAAAGGCCTGCCGCCCAACCCCGATGCCACCAGCACCGGTCTGGAGGGCGCCCGTGGCGCGGACGTCGACGGCATTCCCGTGCACTCGGTGCGGCTGCGCGGACTGGTCGCGCACCAGGAAGTGCTGTTCGGCACGCAGGGCGAGACGCTGACCATCCGGCACGACAGCATCGACCGCACGTCGTTCGTGCCCGGCGTGCTGCTCGGCGTCCGTGAGGCGGCCAAGTACCCCGGGCTGACCATCGGCATCGAGACCCTGATGGGGCTGTGACGCGACGGTGATGACCAAACCGAGTTCGCAGGTATTACGTATCCAGCTGGTCGTCGCATTCCTGTGCGTCGCGCTGGTGGTCTACTTCGTGATGCTCGGGCGCTCCGGCGTCATCCTCATGCAGTCCGGGGAGGCCGCCGCGATCGGGCTGGGCATCGGCATCTTCGTGCTGCCGCTGATCGGCCTGTGGGCCATGGTCGCCACGCTGCGGGCCGGTTTCGCGCACCAGCGGCTGGCCCGGTTGGCGCACGACGAGGGCGTCGAGCTCGACATCAGTGAGCTGCCTAAGCGTCCGTCCGGCCGCATCGAGCGCGACGCCGCCGACGCATTGTTCGAGTCGGTGCGCGACGAGGTCGAGGCCGCACCCGATGATTGGCGGGGCTGGTACCGGCTGGCCCGTGCCTACGACTACGCGGGGGACCGGACGCGGGCCCGCGAGACCATCCGCAAGGCCGTCCGCCTGGAGCAGGCATCACGATGAAACTCCTTGTCGTGCACCACACTCCGTCTCCGAATTGTCAGGAGATGTTCGAAGCGGTGCTTGCCGGAGCGACGGACCCGGAGATCGAGGGCGTCGACGTGATGCGCCGTCCGGCGCTGACGCTTTCGGCTGCCGACGTGCTGGAGGCAGACGGCTATGTGTTGGGATCGCCGGCCAATCTGGGCTACATGTCGGGTGCCCTGAAGCACGCGTTCGACCAAATTTATTACCCGTGTCTGGATTCGACCCGCGGCCGGCCGTTCGGGTTGTGGCTGCACGGCAACGAGGGCACCGAGGGCGCCGAGAAGGCGGTCACCTCCATCACCACCGGACTGGGCTGGGTGAAAGCGGCTGAGTACGTGGTGGTTTCGGGCAAACCCGGCAAGGCCGACGTGGAGGCGTGCTGGAACCTGGGCGCAACAGTCGCCGCGACGTTGATGGGGTAGCGCCGGCCGGGCGTCGGCTAGGGTGATTGACGTTTGCGTCGATCAGTGAGGAGCCGACCATGGGAATCGCGGACCTGGCGTTGGGAGCCGCGCCACTGGCCGGAGGCGCGCTGCTCGGCGCCGTCGCGGGCAACCTGAAGCCACCGGACGTGCGGGCCGCGATCAAGGCCGACATGGACCTGCTGGACCGCATTCCCGCTGAGCAGACCGAGCGTCGCGCAGAGCTGCAGCGCACCATCGACATGCGGATCGACGAGGTCATCACTGCGGTGGACCGCAGCCGCCAGCTCAAGTCGACGGCGATCGGCTACGCGTTCAACCGCGAGGGCCGGTTGCGCGACATCCTGGTCTTCATTCTGGCCGTGCTGTTCACCATCATCTGGTGGAACCTCAAGCACTCCCGCACCGGCTGGCTGCCGATGTTCATCGCGCTGATCGTCTTCACCGCGCTGTCCGGCTGGTACGCGCTGCGCGGCATCGTCCGGGCGTTCTCCTCGGTGCTGCACCGGGACAAGAAGGCCGGGGACGCCGCTCAGTAGTGGTAGGTGTCCGACGGCGCCGACACGTGGTCAGGGTCGTCGCCGAACATCGACGGGTGGATGCCGTACGCCTTCGCCAGATCCAAAATCTTGTTGGCGCGGGCGATACGCGGCAGGTCCGAGCCGTTGCGGATTTCGCCGCCATCGCGCTCGAACTCCGCGAAAAACTCCTGCGCCCAGGCGATCTCGTCCAGTGAGGGCGACAGTCCCTCGTTGACCGTCGCGCACTGCTCCGGCGTCAGGCAGATCTTGCCGGTCATACCGAACTCGATGGAGACCGCGGTGGCCTCGCTGAGTTTGCGCGAGCTGGACCCGATGGTGGGGCCGTCGATGGCGCCGGGCAGGTGTGCGGCCTTGGCGGCGATGGTGAACCGCGAGCGGGCGTAGGCCAGCGTCGCCGGGTTGTCGCCGAAGCCGGTGTCGCGACGGAAGTCGCCGATACCGAACGCCAGCCGGAACGTGCCCTTGGCCGAGGCGATCTCGGTGATGCGCTCGAGCCCGCGGGCGGTCTCCACCAGCGCGACGATTGGAACATTGGGCAGCCGCTTGGCGGTCTCGGTGACATGGTCGACCGACTCGACCATCGCCAACATGACGCCGCCCACCGACGTCTTGGACAGCATCTCCAGATCGTCGGCCCACCACGGCGTGCCGAAGCCGTTGACGCGCACCCAGTCGGTGTTGCCGTCGCCGAGCCAGCGCGCAGCGTTGTCCCGGGCCGCGTCCTTGTCCTTGGGTGCTACCGCGTCCTCGATGTCGATGATGACGATGTCGGCGCTGGACCGGGTGGCCGGCGAGAAGCGGTCGAATTGCGCTCCGTTGACCAGGAGCCAGCTGCGCGCGAGTACCGGGTCCAGTCGGGATCCGTGCTCGTTGGCGTCAGGTTCGTAGGTGCTGGTCTGGTCATACACCCGTCAATCGTCCCGCACAGTGGGAGTCGGGCCCGCCCCGGGGGTTACTTCAGCGCCGCGCCGAACACCCGCTCCATCGCATCCCAGTGCCGCTGCGCCGCGGATTCGTCGTAAGCGCCGACGTTGTCGGGCACCGCGAAGCCGTGCGCGGCGGGATAGAACTCGACAGTGTGGTCGACGCCGGCGTCGGTCAGCGCGCGGTCCAGAATCTCGCCCTGCTCGGCGGTGAACGACCCGTCGTTTTCGGCGGCACCCACGTAGACCACCGCGCTGATCTGGTCGACGCGCAGGTGCGGGCTGTCCTCGGTGTCGGTGACCAGGCCGCCGCCGTGGAACGACATCGCCGCGGCGACCCGGTCGGGCAGCCGGCCCGCGACGATGAACGACGTGCGGCCGCCCATGCAGTAGCCGGTGGTGCCGAACTTGTCGCCCGCCACATCCGACCGGGCGGCCAGATAGTCGAAGAACGCGGTCGCGTCGGCGGCCATGATGTCCTGCGTGACCTTGCGCATCATGCCGAACAAGCGGCCCCGCTCGGTCTCATCGGTGAACGCCGTGGCCATGTTGAACGGGGCCCAGCCGGCGTCGCGGTAGTAGATGTCCGGCACCAGCACCACGTAGCCCAGGGCGGCGAGGCGCGCGGCCATGTCGTCGAAGGTCTGCCGCGGGCCGCCCGCGTCGGGGTACATGACCACCGCGGGCCACGGGCCGGTGCCTTCGGGGGTCGCGACGGTGACGGCGCAGGTGCCGTCGGCGGTGGTGATGGTGTCCTTGGTCACGGGCATGGCTTCCGTTCTACTCCCCGCCCCGGAACGTAAGCTGAGGGCGTGGCTGTGCCGACCCCTTACGAAGACCTGCTGCGCCTGGTGCTGGAACAGGGCACACCCAAGTCCGATCGCACCGGGACCGGCACCCGGAGCCTGTTCGGCCACCAGCTGCGCTACGACCTGGCCGCCGGGTTCCCGCTGCTGACCACCAAGAAGGTGCACACCAAGTCGGTGATCTACGAACTGCTGTGGTTCCTGCGCGGCGACTCCAACGTGCGGTGGCTGCAGGAGCGCGGCGTGACCATCTGGGATGAATGGGCCTCGGAGACAGGCGAACTCGGTCCGGTGTACGGCGTGCAGTGGCGGTCCTGGCCGACGCCGTCGGGCGAGCACGTCGACCAGATCAGCGCCGCACTCGAGATGCTGAAGACCAACCCCGACAGCCGGCGCAACATCGTCTCGGCGTGGAACGTCGGCGAGATCGCCCAGATGGCGCTGCCGCCGTGCCACGCGCTGTTCCAGTTCTACGTCGCCGACGGCAAGCTCAGCTGCCAGCTGTACCAGCGCAGCGCCGACCTGTTCCTCGGCGTGCCGTTCAACATCGCCTCGTACGCGCTGCTGACGCACATGATGGCCGCTCAGGCGGGCCTCGAGGTCGGCGAGTTCGTCTGGACCGGCGGCGACTGCCACATCTACGACAACCATGTCGAGCAGGTGCAGCTGCAGCTGTCCCGCGAGCCCCGGCCGTACCCGGAACTTGTTCTGGCGCCGCGTGATTCGATCTTCGACTACCAGTATGAGGACATCGCGATCGTCAACTACGACCCGCACCCCGCCATCAAGGCTCCCGTTGCGGTCTGACGCTGTCGGGGCCCGGGGGCTCTGGTGACATGTTCGATTTGGACCCGTCAACTTTCCCTGACCAGTCAAGGAAAGTTGACCGCTTCAATTCGCAAGTGCCACAGGAGAGCCGACACGCCGACTGCGACACGCAGGGGGACGGCGCGGTGAAGCTGATCTGGGCGCAGGGCAACGGCGGTGTCATCGGCCGCGACAACGACATCCCCTGGCAGCTGCCCGAGGACATGGCGCACTTCAAAGAACTGACACTCGGCTCCACGGTCGTGATGGGCCGGCTCACCTGGGAGTCGCTGCCGGAGCGGTTCCGCCCGCTGCCGGGCCGCCGCAACGTCGTCGTCAGCCGCGACGCGGGTTATGTCGCCGAAGGCGCCGAGGTGGTGACGTCGTTGCCCGCCGAGATCGACGGCTGGGTGATGGGCGGAGCGCAGCTGTACGCTCTGGCGCTGCCGGCGGCGACGCTGTGCGAGGTCACCGAGATCGACGTCGACGTGCCCGACGGCGACGCTTTCGCGCCGGCGTTGGACGACTCCTGGACCGTCACGCACAGCGAGTGGCAGACCAGCAAGACCGGCCTGCGCTACCGCTTCTGCACCTATCGGCGGTAGCCGGCGAGCCGCCGGACGTCGGGGTCGGGATCGTGGGCGGCCAGGTCGGTGATCCGGGCGCTCAGCGCCGCGACGTCGTCGGGGTCCAGACCCTCGGGTCCCATGGGGCCGATCAGTTCACCGAGGACGACGACGGCGTGCCGGCGGATCAGCGGCTCGGCATGGTCGAGCCCCGCCCGGGCGCCGGGGAGGTCGGCGGCGTCCAGCGTGCAGTAGCCCTGGCCGGGAGCCAACTCATCCGCGATGAGTGCCGCGACACTCGGGTCGGCGAGCCCGGCGGCCAGCAGCGCGTAGTCCAGCGGCCGATGGCTGCGGCCGTGATCGCGGAACGACCGGTACGACGCCGTGACGGCGGCCGCGCGGGTTGCCGCGGGCAGGTCGCTCTCCAGCACCTGGGGTCCATAGCCCAGCCGTCCCAGCGCGGTGGCCGCCCAGTCGTGGCCGGGGCCGGGCAGGGGCACCGCCGCCCATAGCGCGTCGAGCACTTCGGGCGACGCGACATCGAGGTCCGCCAACAGCTTGGCGCCGAGCCAGGCGGTGTCCCGGCGCTTCAACGCCGCGATGGCGACGGGAACCGCGGCACCGCCGAGCTCCAGCAGGAGTGCCCGTGCGCGTTCCTGGCCCAGGTCGCCCGGCGGTCCGGGTACCAGTCCGGCAGCCGCCGCCAGCGCGGCCACCCGCTGCTCGACCGGCAGCGCCAGGATCGCGTGCTCGGCCGCGGCGGCGGCGACGTACTCGGGGAAATGTCGCTGCAGTTCGGCGGATGTCAGCGAGCGCACCAGCAGATCGCCGTCCTCGTCGTCGAGGTAGACGACGACGTCGGCCGGCAGGGTGCCGTCGGCCACCAGCGTGGCTCGCACGCCTGCGGCGATGGTCAGCATCGCCTGCGCGAACCGCTCCCAGGCCTGGTCCCACTGGGCACGTGGCAGGCCCGACACCGCCTCGACCAGCCGGTCACCCCAGTCGCCGGCGGTCTCGCTCCACTCGTAGTCCTGGTGCTCCCAGTCCGGTGGGCTGAACCGGCAGGACGGCTCCGGCACCGTCTGCTCGGTGGCCAGGGCCAGATTGGGCAGGTAGATGACACCGGTCGTCTCAGCGTAGAACTCGCTGAACGCCACCGCGTACGGCTGTTGCCCTGCGGCCGCGCCGGCCAGCGCGCGCACCGCCGTGACCGCGGCGGCGGTCAGGTCGGTTTCGAATCCCGCCCAGTCGAACCGCACAGATGCCTACGCCTCTGCCGGCGTCACGTCGGCGCCCGTGCCCTTCACCGAGGACTTCGCGCGCTTCTCGGCGCGCACGGTCTTGCCATTGCGCACGAACCCGGTGGGGGAGACCGCCGCCGACAGCAGGGCATCCTCACCGCCGACGAACGGGTGGAAGCCCACGCCGGCGCCGCCGCGGCCCTTGACCGGGATGTCGGCGACTTCGGTTACCTTCCAGCCCTTTTCGGAGGTCGACAAGATGGCTTCGCCGTTACCGCACGTGATCGGCAGTGCGGCGATGACCTCGTCACCGTCGCCGGCCAGCTTCACACCGGCCACGCCATTGCCCGCCGCGCCCTGTGGATTCACCGCGGCCGGGTCGATGCGCAGAATCTTGCCGCGCCGCGTCACCAGTGCCAGGTGATGGCCCGGCGTCAGCACGCCCGAGCGCAGCAGCCCTGTGATGTCCGGGGCCACCGGGATGTCGCGCGTCTTGAACGGCAGGCCATTGCCGTTGGTGAACTTGATGCGCCCGTCGGTCCACACCGCCCAGCCCAGCCCGGCGGACAGCAGGTCGCCGTGGCTGTCGGAGAACACGCCCCGATCGTCAAGGCGCCAGTTGGCGTTGACTTTTCGCTCACGCGGGCCGTCGTCGTCGGAACTCGAGGCCGTCGGCGTGCCCTCGAAGTCCAGGACCGTGCGGCGGTCGAATTCGGGCCCGGCGAACAGCTTCGCCGTCTCCTTCAGTTCGTTGTCGATCACCACGCGCCGAGCATCGGGGTTCGCGACGAGCTCGGTGAGCTCGGCGAATTCGGCATCCAGCTTGTCCGCCTCGGCCTGCAGCTCGATGACGTCGAGCTTCGTCAGACGTCGAAGTTGCAGTGCCAGCACGTAATTGGCCTGCTCCTCGTCGATGCTGAACCGCTCCTGCAGCCCGCGGCGGGCGTCGTCGACGGTGTCGGAGCCGCGGATGACCGCGACGGCCGCGTCGATGTCCAGGTGGATCTTCATCAGGCCGGCGACCAGATGCCTGCGGGCGGTGACCTTATCGAGCCGGTACTGGCTGCGGTGCAGGACCACCGAGTCGCGCAGGTGCAGGAAGGCGCCGATCAGCTCGCGCACCGTCCACCACCGCGGCACGCGGTCCTCGTCGAGCGCCACCAGGCTGGCGGCGAACGTCGACTCCAGCGGGGTCAGCGCCAGCAGCTGGTCGCGGATGGTCTCGGCGGCGTGACCGCGCTTGGCGGTGACGACGATCCGCAGCCCGTTGCGACGGTCGGTCAGGTCGGACATGTCGGCGACGCCGGCCAGCTCGCCGGACTCGACCAGCGCCCGAATCCGGTCTTGCACAGTGTTACTCGCGACACCGGGCGGCAGCTCGGTGATCACGACGTTCTTGCCGTCGACCGACAGGGTGCCGCGCACGGTGAGCGCACCGCGGCCGGTGGTGAGGTACTCGCGCAGCCCGGCGGTGCCGACCACCGTCGCCCCACAGCCCCAGTCCGGGCCGGGGATGAGTTTGGCCAGCCGGTCGTCGGTCATGTTCGGGGTCTTCAGCAGCGCCCGGCAGGCCGCCATGATCTCGCGCGGATTGTGCGCGGGCACCTTGGTGGCCCAGCCTTCGGCGATGCCGACGGCGCCGTTGCACAGGAGCACCGGCCACTGGGCCGGGAGCATCGTGGGCTCGATCCATTCCCCGTCGAATGTGGGCACCATCGGCACCGCGTGGTCGTCGAGTTCGGCGGTCAGCGCCGCCCCGGGGGCCGACAGCCGCATCTCGGTGTACCGGTCGGCGGCCGGGATGTCACCCTGGATGCGCGGGAAAGCGCCTTGTCCGTCAATGACTTTCACGCGCTGGAACTCGGCGGCCATCAGCGCCGCCGCGCCGTACATCGACGCGCCGCCGTGCGGGTGCAGGTTGCCGGTGACGGCCGAGCAGACCTTCGACGACTTCTGCGGCTTGTTGCCGGGCAGCAGTTTCGAGTCGTGCATCTGGTACAGCAGCCGGCGCTGGCCCGGCTTGAGGCCGTCGAACGCCGACGGGATGGCGCGGTCGCTGACGCTGTAGAGCGCGAAGGTCAGCTGGTAGTGGTTCCAGTAGTCGTCGGCGCTCTGGTCGAGGACCAGGTCCTGATTCTGCTCAGGAACGTCCAGGGTCGAGGTCACAGTTGACTCTTTCTAGTCCAGGTCCAGCGCAAGGGTGTCGACGACGGCGGCCACCTCGGCCATCCACGAGCGCCGGCCCTCGGGCGGCCCGCCGAACAGGGTGTGGTGCAGCTTCTTCTCGGCGTCGTCGAGATGCACGCGAATCACGGTGCGGCGCTGTGGATCCAGCACGGTGTTCCAGAAGTCGTCGGCGTCCATCTCACCGAGACCCTTGTTGCGCTGGACTTCCACCCGGCGCTTCGAGCGCGCCTTCAGCTCGGCGACGGCCGTGTCGCGCTCGGACTCGTCCTGGCAGTAGATGCGCTCCTGACCGTCTTTCACCACGAACAGCGGCGGCAGCGTCACGTAGACCATGCCGGCCGCGACGAGCGGGCGGTAGAAGTCCAGGAACATCGAGATCAGGCTTGAGTTGATGTTGCCGCCGTCGGGGTCGGCGTCGGAGGCGAACAGGATTCGGTCGTAGCGGCACTGCTCGGGGTCGCAGTTGTCGCGCACGCCGCAGCCCAGGATGCGTTCGATGGAATCGAACTCGTCCTTGACCCGGGCCTTGTTCACCGTGAAGCCATAGACGTTGGGCGGCTTGCCTTTCAGTGGGAAGGCGGCCTGGAACGTCGCGTCGCGCGCCGCCTTGATGGTGCCCAGCGCCGAGTCGCCCTCGCAGAGGAACAGTTCGGCGCCCGAGCCGCGGCCGGTCTCGCGGCTGGGTAGCAGCTTCGGCGGCAGCGAGAGGTTGGTGCCCAGCCCCTTGGCCTTCGAGGCCGCGCGGGACCGCGCCTTGGCGCCCTCGGCACTGCGGCGCGCGCGGGCCGACTCGAGCGCCAGCTTGGTCCACAGCGACACCGTCTCGCTGTTCGCGGGATTCGCCGCCCAGACGTTGACGCTGCGCGCCACGTCCGGCGCCATGGCGACGTTCAGCGAGCGCGACGAGACCGCGGTCTTGGCCTGCGAGTCCCAGCCGACGTCCGGGGCGCGGGTGTCGACGGCCAGCGCGGTGACCGCGGCGAAGTCCTGCGGTTCGGGTCCGTCCTCACCCTTGGCCAGACCCAGGTCCCGGATCCGGGACGCCCGGTCGGCGAGCGCCTCCGACAGCCCCTTGATGGCGGCGGTCAGGTGTGAGCCGCCGCCGGGGGTGCGCACGGTGTTGCAGAACGCGGCCACGGTGGTCGGCTCGGCCGGGCCGGCCGTCAGCGACCAGCGGAACGGGGTGGGGCCGCGCCCGGTGGTGTACTCGCCGCGTCCTTCGACCACAGCGCGGACCGGGGGCAGGGGAGTGCCTGCCGAGGTGCACATGAGGTCCAGCAGCGCTTCGGTGCCCCAGGGGCCGTTGAAGGGCTGCAGCAACGCGGGCGGGACCTCCTCGCCGGGCCAGCCGTCGTCGACGACGGTCAGGTGCACACCGGGGCACATCCGGGCGGCGGCGTGGGCGCGCAGCAGGACCTCGGCGATGTCGA
The DNA here is from genome assembly GCF_001905655.1 of Mycobacterium sp. ST-F2. Taxonomy (GTDB): domain Bacteria; phylum Actinomycetota; class Actinomycetes; order Mycobacteriales; family Mycobacteriaceae; genus Mycobacterium. Next base: position 120,655 of record NZ_JMHT01000017.1, on the reverse strand, counting down.
CGCTGGCGTCCGGCACGACGGCCTGGTCGAACAGGATGCGCACCGTGGTGCCGTGGGCGTCGGGCTTGCGGTTGCCCGTGCCACGCAGCTTCTGGTTGTCGGCACGGGTGAACTCGGCGTTCGGGTCGAACTCCTTGCCCTCGAACGTGCCGGGGTAGCCGTGGCCGAAGCTCTGCAGGTACGTCTTGCCGGCGCGGCGCACCGTGACGTCGGTGCGGGCCGAGATGAACACCGCGGCCGCGGCGCCGATGCCGTTCAGGCCGGCACCGGTGCTGGTGGCGTCGGTGTGGGCCGAGAACTTGCCACCGGCGCGCGCCGTCCCGAGGGTCTTGACGATGCCGTTCTTGCCGGTCACGGGGTCGGAGTCGATGGGAAGGCCGCGTCCGTCGTCGGCGACACTCACCGAGCCGTCGGCATGCAGGGTGATGGTGACGGTGGATCCGCCGTGACTGGGATCGGCGACCTCTTCGACCGCGTTGTCCACCAGCTCGCGCAAGGCGGTGTTGAGCACGTCCAGGCCCAGGTTGACCGCCGGTCGCAGGCGGGTGTGCTGAACATCGTCGAGTTCGGTGATGTCCGCAGCGTTGTAGCTCACTGCTGGTCCTTTCCGTCAGGGCCGGTCGGGAGCGACCGAAGCCCCAATACAGGGTGTGCCGCAGGAATGGTAGGCGGTTCGGCCGACAACCTTGCAGATCCATGCGCGAGTTTGTCGGTGGTCTGCGCCACGATGTGACAGTGGCAGCACTCACCACGGTCCAGGCCCGTCGCATCGCCGTCGCCGCCCAGGGCTTTCACGAACCCAAGCCGACCGGACCGGTAACCCGGGCACACCTGAAGCGTTTGCTGTCCAGAATACAAGTGCTGCAGCTGGATTCGGTATCGGTCTGCGTCCGGGCGCATTACGCGCCGGTGTTCAGCCGGCTCGGCCCCTACGATCGGGACGCTCTCGACGCGCTGGCGTGGAGCCACAGTGCGCGCTCGCCGCGGCATCTCATCGAATATTGGGCGCACGAGGCCGCGTTGTTGCCGGTCGACGACTGGCCGCTGCTGCGCTGGCGGATGCGCGAATACACCCACGGTCGCTGGGGCACGGAGATCGTCAAACGCAACGGTGAGCTGGCCGAGAAGATCGTCGCCGCCGTCGCCGAACTCGGGCCGTCGACCGCCGGACAGATCGAGGCCCACCTCGAGGCCGAACCCCGAGGCGCCAAGGGGCCGTGGTGGGGGCGCAGTGACACCAAGTGGGTGGCCGAGGCGCTGTGGTCGTCGGGTGTGCTCACCACCGCCACTCGGGCCGGGTTCGCGCGGCACTACGACCTGGTCGAACGGGTGTTGCCGGCGGAGGTGCTGGCCCGGGAGGTGTCCGACGACGAGGCGGTCCGGCAGTTGGTGCTCAAGGCCGCCGGGGCGCTGGGTGTGGGGACCGAGGCCGATATCCGCGACTATTTCCGCCTGGGCGCGCGTCAGGTGAAGCCCGCGCTGGCGGCGCTGGTGGCGTCCGGAGAGCTCGAGCCCGTCGCGATCGACGGGGTGCCGGCCTACCTGCGTGCCGGGCAGAAAGTCCCGCGGACCGACCGCGGAACGGCGCTGTTGTGCCCGTTCGACCCGCTGATCTTCTTCCGGCCCCGAGTCGAGCGACTGTTCGGTTTCCACTACCGGATCGAGATCTACACCCCGGCCGCGAAGCGCCAATTCGGTTACTACGTCTGGCCGTTTCTGCTCGACGGCCAATTGGTCGCGCGCGTCGACCTGAAACGAACCCCTGACGCACTCCATGTGGTCGGTGCGTTCGCCGAGGACGGCCAGGACCGGGCGCGGGTGGCCGCGGCGCTGGTGCCGGAGCTGCAGTCGATGGCGGCGTGGCTCGGCGTCGACGACGTGACCGTCGGGGAGCGCGGTGACCTGGTGGCGGAGTTGAAGCGTCGGGCTTAGATCCTCAGCCGGCCATCAGTGCGACGCTGTGCATGGTTGAGGTGAAACATCCCGCAACCGCATCGGTACGGCTGTTGCGGGACGTACTTGCCTCTGCCGCGTTTGCCGCGTTTGCGCATCGCACGGACCGCCGCCCTCGCCTGCCGTTCCTTCGGAAAGTCATCTTTGTATGGCGAGGGACACGGCGCGTCCAACACTGCGGTGTTGTATGTCATGCCGACTCACCGGCCTGGAATGACTTGGGTGACGGTGGCCTTCAGGTTCGCGTTCTCCTGGCCCGAGATCGACGTCTCGCGGTCGAACGTGGCTGTGCCGCTGGCATCGATGATGAAGTTGCCGACCTGATCCTGGTCCCCACCGGTGACGGTGAAGACAACCGTTGTCTTGTCGGGTAGCGGCTTGGTGCTGAGGTATTGAGGATTGATGGTGTAGTGGTAGTTGCAGCCGGCCGATCCGAAGCATTTCTGTTCGGTGATGATCACGCCGACGATGAAGTCGGCCGGCGTAGGCGGTGCTGCTTTGGATTTGGTCGGGGTGGTGACAGCGGACGATCCGGTGGCAAGGCTGCTTCCCGACCTGGCTTTCTCGGTTGCCGCGCATCCAGCCGCCAGAGCGACAAGGGCCGGGGCGATGACGATGGTGTTGAGTGCGATGCGGTTCATGGTTGTTCCTTCTCAGAGTTGGGGTGATCGGATCAGGCGACGGCGTCGCCGGGCGTATCGGTGATGTCCGAAGCGGATTGCACGTCCGCCAGTGCCGCGAGAGCCTCCGACAGCAGCCGCTGGATACCAGAAGTGACTGCGGTGCAGCCGCTCTCGATCTTGTCGGCGTTCTTGTGGATGGAGCTCGCCGCCTTCTTGATGTCGTCGATGCGGGCCAACTGGGCGACGGCCGCGGTGATCTTCTCCTCAGCGGTGGACAACTGTTCGGCACCGTGACGCGTGGCGGCGGCCACGGCTGCGGCTCGCAGCAACAACACGACGGTGCGCACCAGATCGGGGTCGTCGGAAGTCGGATCGAACGCGAGCACGATTCGCCGCGACCCGAGCACCCGGATCGAGCGGCCCCCGTTCTGGTCGGTGGTTCGGACGAGGCCGAGCGATGCCGCCGCCTGTCGGTTGCGCTCGGCCTCGTCCAGGTACTCGGTCCACCCCGCACGGGCCGAGTCCGTCATTTCGATCACCACGCGTGCGAGGCCGCCGTCGACCGTGAGCAGGCCGTCGCCTTTCTTGGACCGGGGCAGGTGCCCAACGGTGGAACGGGTATCGGTGTACTCATCACCAAGGCCCGCCGCGACCTCGGCCAACACGATGTTGACCTGGTTCTCGTAAGTGTCGCCCTTGATCGGCGTCACCTTGCTGACTTTGTCCTGCGCAGCTTGGACCTTGAGCGCCACGCCGAGTTCGTCCACCTTCTGGGCGATGGTCGCGTGGTTCTTGCCGATCAGCTCGGTCAGCTGGAGTTGACGTGCTTCCAGACCCGCGGTGTGTTTGGCCATCGGAGAGGTCGGGTCAGTCGGATCGAACTGCTTGACCGCCTTGGCCAGAACTTCGGTGATACTGGCCGAGCTCTTGGCATCCAGGTCAGCGCCGAACTTGTCGAGCAGCGGTTGGAGCTTCTCGAGCAGTTCGGGGCTGTCGCCGGCGAAGATCCGGCGGACTTCGGTGCTCAGTTCGGTCTTCGCCGCGGCCACCGAATCGGTGAACTCCTTGCGGCTGGTCTTGTCGGCCTCGACGATCGCCTTCTTCGCATCCTCGGCGGCCTTCGTCATGGTCTTGGTGGCGTCCTTGACGGTGCGGTCGGTCAGTTCGGCTGCCTGAACCGATGTCGCCGCGGTCTTGTCGCCGACCTCTTTGATCATTCGTTCGAGGGCACGGGAGTCCTGGGATTGGCCGGTGGCCGACAGCGCGTGGGCGCCGATCTTGAGCGCTTCGGTCACGAAGGCGGACATGTCGGCTGCTGTGAGGACGTCGGCGTCATCGACGACGGGTCCGCGTTCCCCGGTCGTCCAGCGCTGCGCTTCACGGGTGAGGTCTTTGTCCTGGACGGTCAGCCGGTTGATGACGACGGCGTTGGCGGCGACGTCCAAGTGCGCGGTGTTCGGGTTGCTCATGGCTACTCCTTGCGGTGAGTGCCGGTTGGTTCCGGCGGGTGACGCAAGAGTGCTGCCAATCGACTCGTATCGACAATGATTGAATCTGATAAGCGGGCTTATCAGTGATGCTCATTGACCGCAGATGGACCGAGGCTTACGTTGAGCTGGAGCTAATCGGCCTTGGGGAGGTGAATATGCCGACGATGACGTTGCAGGACATGGCCGATCTCGCCAAGGTACGCCGCGCGGTTGTCAGCACATGGCGAAATCGACCGCTTGTTCGCGGCGTGTCTCATCCCTTTCCTACCGCCATCGAGCGGGTTGATGGTCAAGATCGGTTCGACGTAGCCGACGTCGTTGAGTACCTCAAGCGGACCGGCCGGGGCAACAACCCAGATGTTGTCGATGACGCTCCGGCAATCGCTGTACCCATCGAGGCGGCGCTTGAGGATGTCGTGACGTTGTTGGCTTGGCATGTCCTTACCGGTGAGGATCTGGCCGGCACCTCGCATGCCTACCGGGTGCGGCGTGCCGCGGAATGCGACCCGGATGATCGCATCCTGTTGCGTGAGCTCAGTCGTCTCCATGCCGCTGATGCGGTCCTCGACTACACAGACCAGCTTCTGGCGGCGTCATTCGGCGCCGTCGACGCCTTGCAACGGGTAGAGGAAGGGCAGCTCGGCCGGAGGGAGGCTGCGCGGAATCTGTCTTCTGCTGCAACGGATTTGATTGCGAGCGTCGTCAGCGCGTGTGTTGTTTATCTCGGCGGAGACGGTGTGGCGCTGAGTGTGGATGGCAGTGAGTTGTCCCTCGACGTCGCCGGCGAGGCCGCTACCGCAATCACGACGACCGAGCGGGGTATCGCACGCCGCGCTCTCATTCGCGGTGTGCAACTGGGCGAACCATCGCGGCCGACATTACTCTCATTCACGTCAGTTGTCGGTCGCGAACCGGCCGATGTGCTCGACGCGGTGGACGACGTGGTCCTTGACTTGGAGGCAGGTCATATCGCGATCGTCGTCGGGCCGGCGTCAATCCTCGCCGACGACTTGACCGGGCCGCTGCAGGGCAGGCGGGCAAGTGTGCTTCGTATCGAGAATGTGGTTGCCGCACTTCGGCTTCCGCGCGGCTACTGGCGTGAGGCGCATCGACAGAGCTTGGCACTCTGGGTTTGTCTGGGCGACGCTCGTCGGCAGCGCCCTGTGGTGGGAGATCTGTGCGCTGCCGACACTATTGCGAACGACGATGTGGCTGCCGACGTTGCGGCGGCGTTGTCGGGTGAATCAGGTAGGGCATTCCGTTACGGCCGTCTCGGCGACGTGTCGACGATTTTGGCCGGTGGCGCTCTCGTTCCACGCGGTGTGCAACCACCGCGGATGAGGCTGCTCAACACCGGGAATCATGTCGAAGCGGTTCACGCCGCGACGCTGACCACCAGCGTGCCGCTGGCGCCCTTGGACGTTCTCGTGCAGCCGTCTCCCGGACGGCTTCAGGTCGCACAGCGGTCACTCGGCCAGTTGAGGGCGGACGGAAAGCTGACTCTTAAGCGAGGCAACCGGATTGACCTGGCCTTCGCGGATCCCAACGGCACCGTCAACGTTTTGCCGGAGCCTGTATCGGGGGCCGCCCGCTTTGATCCCGTCGACGCCGAGCAACGCTATCCGCGATCGGCCCGTACCAATCCTGGCGATGTTGTGTTCGTGGAGCATCCGCGACCGCAGGCCTGGGTGGACGTGCGCGGTGGGTCGATGGTGGCGTCCCCGGCCCGTATTCTTCGACTTGAGGCGACTGCGGAGATCGGGCCGCGACTACTGGCCGCCGCGATCAACCGACTGCCTGCAGCGCCATCGGAGTGGCAGAGCTGGTCGGTTCCAGTAATGACCGGCGCAGAAGCACAACGACTCGAAGAGGCGCTGGCTGAGGTGGATGCCTTCGAGCGTGAGCTCCGGCAGAGAGCCGCCGCTGCAAAAGACTTGACCAGCGCATTGATCGACGGCGTCGCCGCGGGAGCCCTGACCCTCGACGCCGCACCCATGACCGTCGGTGCAGATGCACCGCAGAGAGGAAACTGATGCCACCCCGTAAGAAGGCCGACGAGCCCCAGGCGCCGTCGACCATGAAGGAACTCAAGGACACGCTGTGGAAGGCCGCGGACAAACTCCGTGGGTCACTGTCCGCCAGCCAGTACAAAGACGTGATCCTGGGCCTGGTGTTCCTGAAGTACGTCTCGGATGCGTATGACGAACGGCGCGAGGCGATTCGGGCGGAGCTGGTGGCCGACGGTATGGAAGCAGATCAGATCGAAGATCTGATCGACGACCCTGAGGAGTACCAGGGTTATGGCGTCTTCGTGGTGCCACCGACCGCGCAGTGGACGTTCCTTGCCGAGAACGCGAAAGGCCGCGACGCCAAGACCATCGGTCAGCTGATCGACGAGGCCATGGACGCCGTGATGAAGGCCAACCCGACGCTGGGTGGCACGCTCCCGCGCATCTACAACAAAGACAACATCGATCAGCGCAGACTCGGCGAGCTGATCGACCTGTTCAACAGCGCGCGGTTCAGTCGTCAGGGCGACGGTCGCGCACGCGACCTGATGGGCGAGGTGTACGAGTACTTCCTCGGGAACTTCGCCCGCGCGGAAGGCAAACGGGGTGGAGAGTTCTTCACGCCGCCGAGCGTGGTGCGAGTCCTGGTCGAGGTCTTAGAGCCGTCGAAGGGCCGGGTGTATGACCCGTGCTGTGGTTCGGGCGGCATGTTCGTGCAGACCGACCGCTTCATCTACGAGCACGACGGCGACCCGAAAGATATTGCGGTGTATGGCCAGGAGTCCATTGAGGAGACCTGGCGCATGGCGAAGATGAACCTCGCTATCCACGGCATCGACAACAAGGGCCTCGGCGCGCGCTGGGGCGATACCTTCGCCCGTGATCAGCACGCCGAGACCCAGATGGACTATGTACTGGCCAATCCGCCGTTCAATATCAAGGACTGGTCGCGCAACGAGGAAGACCCTCGATGGCGGTACGGGGTGCCGCCGGCCAACAACGCCAACTACGCCTGGATCCAGCACATCCTGTACAAGTTGGCACCCGGCGGTAAGGCCGGCGTGGTTATGGCCAACGGGTCGATGTCGTCGAACTCCAACGGAGAAGGCCAGATTCGGGCCCAGATTGTCGAAGCTGATCTGGTGTCCTGCATGATCGCACTGCCAACCCAACTGTTCCGCAGCACCGGTATTCCGGTTTGCGTCTGGTTCTTTGCCAAGGACAAGGCGGCGGGCAAACAGGGGTCTGTCGATCGCACCGGGCAAGTGCTGTTCATCGATGCCCGAGAGATGGGCTACATGGTCGACCGCGCCGAGCGTGCGCTGTCGAATGACGACATTGTGAAGATTGGCGACACCTTCCATGCGTGGCGTGGATCTTCCTCGGCTGCGGCGAAGGGTGTTGTCTACGAAGATGTTCCGGGCTTCTGTAAGTCGGCGACGTTGGCGGAGATCAAGGACGCCGATTATGCGCTGACGCCAGGTCGGTATGTCGGTGCTGCCGAAGTCGAGGACGATGGCGAGCCGATCGAAGAGAAGATCGCACGACTGAAGACAGAACTGCTTGCGGCGTTTGACGAGTCGGCTCGGTTGGAGCAGGTCGTTCGGGAACAGTTGGAGCGGCTCGATGGATGAGTGGCAGTTAGTGCAGTTCGAGGACGTCGTGGAACTTCAACGTGGGCACGATCTGCCCGCTTCCGAGAGGAATCCTGGGGACGTACCTGTTATCGGATCGTTCGGTATCACTGGAACACACGATCGCGCAGCCTATGACGGCCCAGGTGTCGCGATTGGACGAAGTGGCGCAGCAATCGGCACTGCGACTTACGTCGCAGGTGCATACTGGCCACTGAATACGTGTCTGTTCGTAAAGGACTTCAAAGGAAACGACTCTCAGTGGGTTTTCCGATTGTTGCAGACGATCGACTTTACCGGCTTCAATTCCGGTAGCGCTCAGCCGTCCCTGAATCGTAACTTTCTGAAGAACATTCCTGTGCTGCGGCCGCCTGTCACGGTTCAGAGGTCGATCGCGAGCATACTTGCTGCGCTTGACGACAAGCTCACCGTGAACGACAGAATCGCGCAAGCGTTACTAGATCTTGCTGGGACTCTTTTTCTTGAGGCCGTGGCGGCGAATGAGTCACGGATGTTGACTATCGGAGAGTTGGCGGATATCAGGGCGATCGAGTTCAGTGACGGTTACAGGACGAAAAAGATTGAGCACGGACGTCCCGGGTTACGGATCTTGCGGGCGGGCGACGTGCGGGATTCGTATCTATATCCGAGCGGCGGGGACTATGTCTCGAGCGACTATTCACGGCAGATCGGGTCGAAAGCATCGCGGCCTGGCGACATCGTGCTCACGACCAAGGGAACCGTGGGGAGAGTGGCTGTCGTCGCTGACGCGGTCGAACCCGTCGTTTATAGCCCGCAGGTCTGTTTTTTTCGAGTAACAGATGCTTGCCAGGTTGACCCCGGCTACCTAAGTGGATGGTTTCGGAGCGATGATCTGCAACGTCAGGCGGCGACGCTGATGAATAAGAGCGACATGGCGCCGTACGTCAGTCTTCGCGACGTCCGCTCACTAACGTTGCCTCTATTGTCAATTAGTGATCAACGACGCTGTGGTGAAGTGCAGAACAGCCTGATAACGATATTCGAGGCGACTCGGATTGAGAATGACAGGTTGGTACGAACGCGCGATCAACTATTGCCACTGTTGATGTCGGGAAAGCTCGCAGTACGAACGGCAGAATCGATCGTCGAGGAGATGGTTTAGATGCCGTACAACCTCGATGACCGCCTGGTTGTGGGAGTCGCCTCCAGCGCACTCTTTGACCTCTCGGAGTCAGACGCCTACTTCAAACAGCACGGTGAAGCGAAGTACCGCGTCTACCAAGACGAGCGGATCGACGAAACCCTGCAACCTGGCGTCGCGTTCCCGTTCATCCAACGCCTGGTGAACCTCAACGATCTCCGCCCCGGCAATCCACTTGTTGAAGTAATCATCTTGTCGCACAACGATCCGATGACCGGGTTGCGGGTGATGCGGTCGGTCAGGGCTCACGGTTTGGGCATCACCCGATCGGTGTTCACGCAAGGCCAATCCCCCCACGCCTACATCGAGGCGTTCGAAATGTCACTGTTCCTCACCGGAAATCGGGGCGATGTCGATGCGGCTATCAAGGCGGGATTCCCCGCGGGCCATGTGCTGCCCTCGTCCGCGACCTACGACGATGCTGACCCTACGCTTCGCGTGGCATTCGACTTCGATGGTGTTCTAGCAGATGATCATTCGGAGCGGGTGTATCGGGAAGCTGAAGGAATCGAGGAGTACTTCGAGCATGAGGACCAGAACAGTCGTGTGGCGCTTGCTCCCGGTCTACTGCAGCCGCTGCTGGCGGATCTGAACCGTATTCAAACCCTCGAAGAGGAGCGCAGGATCGGCGACCCGTCGTACTTGCCGCGGCTCCGGATCTCATTGATCACGGCACGGAACGCACCCGCCCACGAACGGCCGGTCCATTCCATGAGCGAGTGGGGTGTCAACGTCAACGACGCCTTCTTCCTCGGCGGCATCGATAAGTCGAAAGTCCTGAAAGTTCTTCGCCCACATATCTTCTTCGATGATCAACAGGTGCACCTCGATGGCGCGGTCGAGTACATCGCCGGCGTACATATCCCGTACGGCGTCGCCAACATCGCGAAATCGGTGGCGAACACAGATGTCGCGTTTCCACCTCACGGCGCACTAGAACCGGAGCTGGCTGATGTCGCCGGGTGACGATCGGCGTCCGGCTCCAATCCCGGATTGGTACCCCGAACTACTCGACGCGGTTGCGGGTCGCGTCCAGGCTGGACGTCAGCGTGCCATCGCCGCTGCCAACCAAGAATTGGTCGCCACGTACTGGCAGGTTGGTAGCGAAATCGTCGCGCGTATGGAGTTCGAGGGCTGGGGCGCCCGGGTCGTCGATCGCTTGGCGGCCGACCTGCGTGACCGGTTCCCGGGCGCCAAGGGGTTCTCGCCCCGCAACCTCAGATACATGCGAACCTTCGCCGCGGTCTGGTCGGAGAACGCAATCTTGCAAGCACCGCTTGCAAGATTGCCGTGGTACCACCACATCGCGTTGCTGGAGAAGCTCGACGCTGCTGACGTGCGGCTATGGTACGCCGAGCGTGCCATGGACCAAGGCTGGAGCCGCAATGTCCTGGTGCACCACATCGAAGGACAGTTGCACCGGCGTGCTGGCAAGGCCATCTCCAACTTCGCCAATACCCTGCCACCGGCAGACTCCGACTTGGCTCAGCAGTCGACGCGCGACCCGTACCTCTTCGACTTCGTCGGCAACGCCGACATCCGCCGGGAACGAGACCTCGAACATGCGCTGACCGCTCACGTCGAGAAGTTCCTGCTCGAACTTGGTCAGGGATTCGCGTTCGTCGGGCGCCAGGTGCACCTTGAGGTCGGTGATGCGGACTTTTACCTGGATCTGCTCTTCTACCATCTGCGGCTGCGGTGCTACGTCGTCATCGAGTTGAAGGTCGGTGACTTCGAGCCGGGTTACATCGGCCAACTCGGCACCTACATGGCCGCGATCGACGACAAATTCAGGCATGGCGATGACAAGCCCACCATCGGTTTGCTGCTGTGCAAGACGAAGAACAACGTGGTCGCCGAGTACGCCCTGCGGGGCTACACCATGCCGATCGGCGTCGCCGAGTGGAAGACCGCGATCACTGAAAGCCTGCCCGCCGAACTGGAATCGGGCCTACCGAGCATCGAACAACTCGAAGCCGAGCTGGCCGAGGACGGAGAACCATGAGCATGTTCAGCGAAGCGGACTGGGAGCAACTCGCGCTAGAGGCTCTCGGCCGGCAAGAATGGTTGCCGCTCAAGGGCGCTCAGATCGCGCCGGGAACCGACGATGGCCGCGATGCCTGGGATGACCTGGTACTCAAGGGTCGAACGCTCGCGCGCATGCGGACCCTGAACCCGGGTGTCCCATTTGAGTATTTGGAGCAGGCTCTTGCGGCGATTGCCCAGCCTGCATCACAAGACCCCATGCAGGAGAATCACCGCCTGCACGACTATTTGGTGGGCGGCTACCGCGGCATCAGTTACATCGACGCGGACGGCTTGGAGCAGAACCCGACCATCCGGCTGGTCGGTCATCGTCCTGAAGACAATGAACTGCTTGCGGTGCAACAGGTTACGGTCCGCACCGCCGAACACGAGCGCCGCTTCGACGTCGTACTGTTCGTCAACGGGCTGCCGCTGGTGTTCTTTGAACTCAAGCAGGCCGGGTCCAAGCATGCCGATCTGGCTGCGGCGCACAGCCAGTTTCAAACGTATCTGCGTGAGTTCCCGATGGCCTTCCGCTTCGCGGCGTTCAACGTCATCAGCGACGGCATCACCGCTCGGTACGGGACTCCGTTCACCGCGCTCGAACACTTCGCGCCATGGAACGTTGACGACGATGGCAAGCCGGTCAAGTCCGGCGCCGCCCTCGACGACGAACACGGCGGCACCGAACTGGAGTACCTGATCGAGGGGTTGTTCAACCCCGAACGTTTCCTGCAGTTGTTACGCAATTTCACCGCGTTCGATTCCAAGGCGGACGGGTTGACCAAGCGAATTGCCAAGCCGCACCAGTATTTCGCGGTCACTAAGGCCATCGGCACAACCGTCCAGGCATTCGAGAGCAATGGGAAGGCCGGCGTCGTCTGGCATACCCAGGGCTCCGGCAAGTCCATGGAGATGGAGCTCTACGCTCACCTCGTCGCGCTGCAACCGAAGCTGAAGAACCCAACCGTCATCGTCGTTACCGACCGCAAAGAACTCGACAGCCAGCTGTTCGAGACCTTCAATCGTTCTCAGCTGCTGCGTGAATCGCCGGTCAAAATCACCTCACGTACTGAACTACGTGACGAGCTCGGCAATCGTACGACTGGCGGCATCTACTTCACCACCTTGCAGAAATTCGACCTGACCAAGGCCGAGCGGAACGCCGGAAGCGAACACCCGCTGCTGTCAGACCGGCGCAACATCGTCGTCATGGTCGACGAGGCGCACCGCAGCCACTACGACCAGCTTGACGGATACGCCCGCCACATCCGCGACGCACTGCCGAATGCTGTGTACATCGCGTTCACTGGCACACCGATTTCGTTCTCGGATCGCAACACCAAGGATGTCTTCGGCGAGTACATCGACGTCTACGACCTGACTCGCGCAGTGAAAGACGGTGCGACGGTTCCTGTTTACTTCGAGCCCCGACTGATCAAGGTTGGCTTTGCCGAGGACATCACCGAGGACGATCTCGACCGAGCCGCTGATGAGGCGACTCTCGGACTCGATGACGTCGAACGCGCGCAGATCGAGAAGTCGGTGGCGGTCATCAACGCGGTCTACGGCGCTCCGCAACGGCTCGCTGCACTCGCGTCAGACATCCTGGCGCACTGGGACGTTCGATCTACGGAGATGCAAAAGTTCATCTCGAGTCCCGGCAAGGCGCTCATCGTCGGCGCCACACGGGAGATCTGCGCCCGACTCTACGAAGAGATTGTGGCACTGCGACCGTCGTGGGCAGACGATGCGATCGACAAGGGTGCCATCAAGGTCGTGTACTCGGGTACCGCGCAGGACCAGGGTCTTGTGGCCAAGCACGTGCGGCGCGAGGCGCAGAACAAGACGATTCAGCAACGCCTTCGGGACCCCGATGACGAACTTCAGCTCGTCATCGTCAAGGACATGATGCTTACGGGCTTCGACGCTCCGCCGCTACATACGCTCTACCTGGATCGGCCGTTGAAGGGTGCCTTGCTGATGCAGACACTCGCCCGCGTCAACCGCACTTTCCGTGGAAAACGGGACGGGATGCTGGTCGCCTACGCCCCACTCGTCGAGAACCTCAACGCGGCTCTGGCCGAGTACACCGTCGACGACCAGAAGGAAAAACCTGTCGGCAAGAACGTCGACGAAGCGGTGGCACTCACCGAGCGACTCATCGCCCAGCTCGACGAGCTATGTGCCGGATTCGACTGGCGACGGATCGCCGCTACGTCTTCGACAACCGGTTGGATGAAGGCCGCCACCGCCCTGACCAACTACCTCAGCGATCCAGCGACGCCGGGCAACCAAGTTTCTGACGGCGAACCCACACTGCGTGAGCGGTACCGGTTGCTGGCCAACCAACTAGCCCGGGCATGGGCACTCTGCGCGGGCAGCGAGACGCTGGACAAGCTGCGCCAAACCGTCCGGTTCTACGAAGAGGTGCGGATCTACCTGGCCAAGTTCGATGCCCAGCTTCGGCAGTCTGAGGGTAAGCCGATTCCCGAAGACATCAAACGCATGCTGTCGACGCTTGTTGCGGGTTCGACCGCATCTGGGGAGATTGTCGATATCTACCAGGCTGCCGGTCTGCCGAAGCCGTCCCTCGACGAGTTGGATGCTGACTTCGAGAACAAGGCCAAGTCTGCGACTAATCCGCATCTGGCGATCGAAGCGCTGCGCGCGGTGCTCACCGAAGAAGCGACGCGATCCACCAAGGGCAACGTGGTGCGTCAACGGGCGTTCTCCGAGCGCATTTCTGAGCTCATGCGGCGGTACACCAACCAGCAGCTGACGTCGGCTGAGGTTATTGCCGAGCTGATCGAAATGGCGCGGGAGGTCGCCGCTGAAGGGAACCGTGGACAGCGCTTCTCACCGCCGTTGTCGCACGACGAGCTGGCGTTCTACGACGCCGTCGCCCAGAACGAATCCGCCGTCGAGTTCCAGGGAGAAGATGTCCTGGCGCAGATCGCGCGCGAGTTGGTGGCGGTGATGCAGCGCGACACCAAGACCGACTGGACGGTGCGTGACGACGTTCGGGCCAAACTCCGATCGTCCATCAAGCGTCTGCTGGTCAAGTACAAGTACCCGCCGGACAAGCAGCCGGCGGCGATCAAGCTGGTGATGGAGCAGATGGAGGTGCTTGCGCCCGAGTATGCGGGCGCGCGCACTGCGCCCTACGAGGCCAGTGATGCCCACGGAACGCCGGGTGCGAACCGTGAATCGATCATCGACGCTTTGGCTGCAGATCGCCTCTGACCGGGATTTCCCAGCCGTCGGTCGGATTGCGCATTGACCTGCGGTTTTGCGTCGGGCTTGGTCTAGATGCGTACCAATCTGGGGTCTGATGGGCGGCGGCCCGGGCGTGAATGGCGTCGGCCACACATCTCGGGCAGTCTTAGACTGCAAATCGTGGGGGAGCACGTCACGGTCGACAGTGATGGCCTGCTGTCCCATGCCGGTGTTTGCGACACCGCGGCCGCAGCGATCCGCGCCGCAGCGTTCCGCGCCGCAGCGCCCTCGGCCGCAGGCCACCTGACCCAGGCAACCACCGCGGCTGTTGCCCAGGGCCATGCCCTGATCGATGCGATCGCCGCCCGACTGTCCGAGCGCGCCACCGCGACCGGTACCACGCTGTGTACCGCGGCGGGGAAGTACGCCGGCACCGACAGCGACAGCGCGCAGTCGATCACCACCACCGTTCAGGTCTGATGCCTGCGGCTAGCGGTGGGGCCCTGTCCCGCTCCGACGTCGAATCCTGGGGCACTACCCACCTTGAGGTCGCCGCCACACGCTGGCGGTCGACCGCGGCGCACTGGGAAAGCCACTTCGAGACCATCCACACCGGCATGCTGCGACCCGGCGGGACGGCCTGGGAAGGAACCGCCGCCGATGCCGCGGCCGAGCGCAGCTGGGGCGACCTGGTGAAAGTCCGGGGTGCGGGCGATGCGTTATACGCAGCGGCCAGTCGTGCCACCAATGGAGCTGGCGACATCGCCTGGGCTAAACGTCAGGTGCTCGACGCGATTGCCGAAGCCGAAGATGCCGGATTCGCTGTCGGACAAGACTTCTCGGTCACCGACAAGTCCGCCGGCAGCCTGCTGCGCAACACCGCTGCCCGGCAACAGCAGGCGCAGGCCTTCGCCACCGAAATCAGTGCCCGCGTGCAGGCACTTGTAGCGATCGACCAGGCGATCGCCACGCAGATCAGCGGGGCGTTGGCGCCGTTGGAGGGCATGAAGTTCACCGAACCAGAGGGTGCGCCGGCGGCACCGGGCCCGTTGGCGAACGATCACGAACCGGTGGTGCAGGCGGCGGGATATGGGATTAGGGAGGATGTACCGCCGCCTACGCCTGCCGTGCCACCGGGCCCGAACGCCGCAGATATGAAAGGCGTGCTGGACAAGCTGCCGCAAGGGAGCCAGCCCAACATCAGGGAGGTTCGCACGCCCGATGATTTGCAGGCCCTGAAACGGTGGATGACGCAGGGCGGCGTCGACGGCCAGAACCGCTACGGAGACCCAGGTAGGGGTGCGTGGAAGGTCCTCCCCGACGGCAGCGAAGTCGGCGAACGCTTCGCCGCGAAATCGACCGGCACCAACTCCCTCGACATCGATCTCAAGAGCGCCAACGGGGCAGAACACTGGAAGGTGCACATCAACCCGAAGACCGGCGGCATTCCGGAAATCCCCGCACCCAAGGCGCCACCGATCGAGCCGCAGGCGCCGAAAGCAATACCCGCAGAACCGAGCTCGCCGAGACCGCCTGTCACCGAACGGGCCCCCGAGATCGGGGCGAGGGGATGGGGCGGACCGTCAGCAGAACCATTCGGACCGCAGCCGGTGCACCCACCCGGCAGCATCCACCACCATTTCCCGATCCTGGGCGTTGACGACCCGGAAGAGAATCCGCGTGACTTCGAGGGGCACTCATGACGATGATGAACACGAGGAGCGTGAGGTGATGACAGAACAACAGACCAGTGCGCAGGAAACATTGCGTGACGACATCCTGGGCATGGGGCTCGACGACTACGTGTCCATGGCCGACGTTCTGGCATGTATCGCGAATGGCGCGTCAGCCGATGCTCTCGCTCCCTACCAGCAATTGGTGGTCGACACTGTGCGATCGCTGCTGGTCGATGGACTTGTGGTGGTGGGGGACATCCCTGGGCGAGATGACCCTGGATTCAAGCCGTGGTCGGGCAGCGTCGATGAGGTGATGGCACGGTTCACCGCACTCTTCGTTGACCGGTACGAGGACCGAATCGAATGGGAGTACAGGATCTGGATCAACCTCACCGACGCGGGGGAACGGGTGGCCGCCAAGGCGCGACAGCGACAATGACAGGTGCTTCGGGCGCCACCGGCAGCTGAAGGCACACGCGACAGGTGTGGAGCCGGTGTGCTTGCGGGTGCCCAGCGGAGGGGCCCGCGGGAACCATGAATTGATCCTCGACGCTTCGGCGACGGATCGCCTCTGACTCAGGTGTCATCGGCGATCCGCTCCGACCACGGCTACTGCGCCGCGTGGTACGCCTCGACGATGTCGGACTTGATGCGCCCGCGGGCTGCGACGTCGTAGCCGTTCTCCTGCGCCCATTCCCGGATCGCGGCGAGCTGCTCCTTCGACGACGCGCCCTTGGCAGCCTTCCTGCCGCGACCACGTGACGTGCTCTTGGCGGGGCGGCTGGTGGGCTCTGCAGCCTTCTGAGTCCGGGCGCGCCGGCCACCGACCCTGGTTGCTGCGTCGAGATACGGCGCCAACGCCTTTTCGAATTTCGCCACGTTGGCGGCAGAAAGGTCGATCTGGTAATCGACGCCGCGCACCGAGAAGTTAATCCGCTCGCCGGAATCGTCGGTGATCTCGGCGCCGGTAATATCGTCGACGAGTTGGACGACAATGCGTTCGGCCACGAATGTGCTCCTTTTATCGGGGGTTCGGCCGGAAGTGTAACGATAACACTTCGTGAGGGCACGCTCTTGCTGTCATTTTGCGGTTTCGATCATGGTGTCGTGGTGTCTCAAAGCACTTACACAGGTTTTTTCTGCGCACGCGTCGATATTATTGAGCAACGGGAAAGTACCTCGGCGCCAAACTAATTCGATATCAGGTGAGATCCAGGTTTGGTCATTCCCGGTCGTGATGGCAGACCGTTTCCAGCATGAGCCCGAACGGGTCCAGCCAGAACATTGCGAAGTAGGGCTGCGGATATTGTGGGAACGACTGCGGCGCGTGCAGCACCTCGCCACCGACGCGCTGTACGAACTGATGGACGCGCTCAACGGCCGATCGGGTCTTGACCATAAAAGCAAGGTGTTGCAGCCCGGTACGGTGTCGTGAGTACGGTCCTTCCTGGGCTGCGGGATAGAAGAACAGGAAGGTTCCAGGTTTGCCGCCTGCGGGGCGAAAGGCGAACTCATCGTCGGCGGCAATGTATGGCTCAAAACCGACCAACGGCATGAATTCGTCGTAGTAATTCTTCGCGGCCGCGAGGTCGGGAACGTTTACGCCAAGGTGGCCCAGCATTTTTCGAATGTAACCCCGAGCTCGGTGGGCAAGCACCTGTTGCGGCAGGTAGCCCGCCGAGAGGGGCGGCTGACGGCACGAACACCGGGCGGCGGTTAAAACTCCGTCGAACCAGCGAGTAATCTTGTCGCCCGTGACCACCACCGGAATCGACGTCAGCGCACGCTTGGGCACCGTGCTGACTGCCATGGTGACGCCGTTCGGCCCGGACGGCTCGCTTGATCTGGCTGGTGCGAAAAAGGTAGCCAAGTACCTCGTCGACTCCGGGTGCGACGGCCTCGTCGTCTCCGGCACCACCGGTGAATCGCCGACCACGACCGACGACGAGAAGATCGCCGTGCTCGAGGCGGTTCTCGACGAGGTGGGCGACAGGGCCCGAATCATCGCCGGCGCGGGCAGCTACGACACCGCGCACAGCATCCACCTGGCGAAGGCCAGCGCCGCCGCCGGTGCGCACGGCCTGCTCGTGGTGACGCCGTACTACTCGAAGCCGCCGCAGGCCGGACTTGTTGCGCACTTCACCGCGGTCGCCGATGCCACCGACCTGCCGGTCGTTCTCTACGACATTCCGCCGCGTTCGGCGGTACCGATCGAATGGGACACCATCCGGACGCTGTCGGCGCATCAGAATATCGTCGCGGTCAAGGATGCCAAGGGCGATCTCAATGGCGGTGCGCAGATGATGGCCGAGACCGGACTGGCCTACTACTCCGGCGACGACACCCTGAATCTGGCGTGGCTCGCCATGGGCGCCACCGGATTCATCAGCGTTTGGGGCCATGTGGCCGCAAGCCAGCTGCGGGACATGTTGTCGGCCTTCAATTCCGGCGACATCGCGACTGCACGCAAGATTCACGTGGGCTTGCACTCGCTCGGTGAGGCGCAGAACCGACTGGGCGGCGTCACCATGAGCAAGGAAGGACTGCGGCTGCTCGGCATCGAAGCCGGCGGCCCGCGGTTGCCTCAGGTGTCCGCCACGCCCGAACAACGCGACCGGCTGGCGGTCGACCTCCGTACCGCGTCGGTGCTTGCGTGACCAGACCCGACTTCGCACCGCCCGGCCCGTTGGAGCCGGGCGGTCTGCGTGTGACGGCCCTGGGCGGCATCAGCGAAATCGGCCGCAACATGACCGTTTTCGAGCATCTCGGCCGGCTGCTCATCATCGATTGCGGCGTGTTGTTCCCGACGCACGACGAGCCCGCCGTCGACCTGATCCTGCCGGACATCCGGCACATCGAGGACCGGCTGGCCGACATCGAGGCGCTGGTGATCACCCACGCGCACGAGGACCACATCGGCGCCATTCCGTATCTGCTCAAGATGCGGCCGGACATCCCCGTGGTGGGCTCGCGGTTCACGCTGGCCCTGGTGGCCGCCAAGTGCCGTGAGCACCGGCTCAAGCCGAACATGCAGATCGTCGCCGAGGGGCAGCGCAGCACCCACGGGGTGTTCGAGTGCGAGTACTTCGCGGTCAACCACTCGATTCCCGACGCCCTCGCCATCGCCGTGCACACCGGCGCCGGCACGGTGCTGCACACCGGTGACATCAAGCTCGACCAGCTGCCGCCGGACGGCCGGCCCACCGACCTGCCCGGGATGTCCCGGCTGGGTGAACAGGGCGTCGACCTGTTCCTGTGCGACTCGACCAACGCCGAGATCCCCGGGGTCAGCCCCTCCGAGAGCGAGGTCGGCCCCAACCTGCACCGGCTGATCCGCGGCGCGGACGGCCGCGTCATCGTGGCGTGCTTCGCGTCGAACGTCGACCGCGTGCAGCAGATCATCGACGCAGCCGTGGCGCTGGGCCGCAAGGTGTCCTTCGTCGGCCGGTCGATGGTCCGCAACATGGGGATCGCCAAGGAACTCGGCTTCCTCAACGTCCACGACGATGACGTCATCGACATCGGTGCGGCCGAACTGCTGCCCGCCGACCGCGTCGTGCTGATCACCACCGGCACGCAGGGCGAGCCCATGGCGGCGCTGTCCCGGATGTCCCGCGGCGAGCACCGCAGCATCACGCTGACCGCCGGCGACCTGATCATCCTGTCCAGCTCGCTGATCCCCGGCAACGAGGAAGCCGTCTACGGCGTGATCGACTCGCTGGCCAAGATCGGCGCCCGCGTCGTCACCAATCAGCAAGTGCGCGTGCATGTTTCGGGCCACGCCTACGCCGGCGAGCTGCTGTTCCTCTACCGCGGGGTGCGGCCGCGCAACGTCATGCCGGTGCACGGCACCTGGCGGCACCTGCGCGCCAACGCCAAACTCGCGATCCGCACCGGGGTGCCGGAGGAGAACGTCGTCCTCGCCGAGAACGGCGTCAGCGTCGACCTGATCAACGGGCAGGCCCGGATCGCCGGCGCCGTGCCGGTCGGCAAGGTGTTCGTCGACGGCCTGGTGCTGGGTGACGTCGGTGACGCCACGCTGGGCGAAAGGCTCACGCTGACTTCGGGTTTCATCGCGGTCACCGTGGTGATCAGCCGCGAGACCGGCAAGCCCGTGGTCCCGGTGCACCTGCACTCGCGGGGCTTCTCCGAGGACCCCAAGGCTCTCGAGCCGGGCGCCGAGAAGGCGCAGACGGCGCTGGAAACCCTTGTCGCCGAGCAGGTCACCGACCCCGCGCGCATCGCCCAGGCGGTCCGCCGGGCCGTCGGCAAATGGGTCGGCGAGACCTACCGGCGCCAGCCGATGATCGTGCCGACCGTCCTCGAGGTCTAAATCTTCCGGGCCAGCGCCGACCACTCGAGACTCGAGGTCGGCAGCGCCCGGCCGGTCGGGCGCACATAGCGGTCACGCGCCTGGTCCGGCCCCAACTGGTCGAGCAGTCGCCAGCCGTATCCGTCCAGGAACCGGTCGACCTCGTCGGGTCGGAGTCCGTACTTCCAGACCTCGCTGCGCTCGCGGAACCGGCGGTACAGCGATGGCGCGGCGGCGATGTCGACGCCGTCGATGAAATCGCGCTGCACGTAGGTGAAGTCGAGTCGGCTGCCCGCCGGCGCGGACCGTAGTTGCGCGAGCGTGGCATCGACCGCCTCAGCGGTCAGGTATTGCGTGACGCCCTCCCAGATGAAGAACGTGCGGGCATCACGGCGGTACCCCGCAGCGGCGAGGGTGGCCATCAGGTCGTCGTGCTCGAAGTCCACGGCGACCAGGTGGACGGACGGTGGGGGAGTGCCGAGGACCCGGTTCAGCACAGCGCGTTTGCGCTCGGTGTTGAGCGGCTGGTCCACCTCGAACACCGGGATGGCGCTGCGGCTCGCCAGTCGGCAGCCCCGGGTGTCGAGGCCCGCGCCCAGGATCACCACGGCGTCGATGTCGCCGAGTGCCGCGATCAGGTTGTCGTCGGCGTAGCGCTTACGGCACAAGATGCCGGCCCACATGCCGGGCGCCGACCGGTCCGACGCGGCCATGATGGCGCTGCGCACCGGCGACCACCGGGTGGCCGCCACCAGTGTGCGAAGGCCCGGCGGCAGGAACGATGCCGCCAGGTCGTCATCGACCAGACGACGACCCGGCGGCTCGTGCTGCTCGATCGCGGCGAGCACCATCGGCCCGAAAGCCGTCTGCGCCGCGGCATTGCGGGCCATGTCAGCGCTTGTTGACGAAGCCGGCGTCCACCGGCAGGGTCACGCCGGTGATGTACCGCCCGGCGTCCGACACCAGCCACGCCACGGTGTTGGCGATGTCCTCGGCCTCGAGCACCTGCACGGGCAACGCGTTGGTCATGTTCGGCGCTGATTTGGCCGCTTCGGAGTCGGAGGTCAACTGGCTCAACCACTTCCGGGTGAACTCGTTGTCGATCATCGGGGTGTCGACCCCGGCCGGATGGATCGAGTTGACCCGGATGTTCTGCGACGCAAGCAGATTCGCGTAAACCCGCATCAGTCCCACCATGCCGTGCTTGGCGGCGGCATAGCCCACCGACCCGGCCATCGGTGAGGCCAGCCCGACCAGTCCGGCCACCGAGCTGATCAGCACGATCGATCCACCGTTGCCGGCCTTGACCATCGGCCGCATCGCCACGTCCAGCGTGTTGTACACGCCCGTCAGGTTGACGTCGATGACGTCCTGCCAGGCGTCTTCACCGGCCATCGGCGCGATCCCGGCGTTGGCGATGACGATGTCCAACCGTCCGCCGAGTTCCTCGACGCCGGCCTTGAGCGCGGTCTTGAGGGCATCGCGGTCGCGGACGTCGGCCTGGCCGGCGACGATCCGTGCGCCGTTGTCCTGGACCAGTTTCACCGTCGCGGCCAGATCGTCGGGCGTGGCCATGGGGTAGGGGACCGACGCGATCTGGTCGCACAGGTCGACGGCGATGATGTCGGCGCCCATCGACGACAGCTTCACCGCATGCGCGCGGCCCTGGCCACGCGCCGCGCCGGTGATGAAGGCGACCTTGCCGCTCAGCTCACCCATGGCTACTGCCCCCGCAGCCGGCCCTTGGCCGGATCGCCGGCGACCACGGGCGCGAGCATTTTGATGTCGGGCGCGCCGTCGAGGTGCTCGCCGATGGCGCCGAACAGCTTGCCGATGGCCGGGGCGGTGCTGTGGGTCTTGATGGCATCCGCGTCGGCCCACTGCTCGACGAACACGAACGTGCCGCCGTCGGCCTCGTGCAGCGAGTAGAGCTCACAGCCCGGCTCGCCGTGGACGGCGTCGACGGCCTCGACGCACGCGGCGCGGACCAGGTCGACGGACTCGGGCTTGGCTTTCATGGTGGCGACGACAACGACGGGCATGAAGAACTCCTCGATAGCTAGCTGACCTAGACAGGTGTCCACGTTAGACCGGCCCGCGCGGCGCGTGTGACGTGGCTCCCACTGCTGCGTGACCAGCAGATATGCGGACCTGGTCGTGACCCAAGCGTTACTTGTGTGGCAGATGGTGCAGATGGGGTGATTGCGACTAGGCTGGCAGCCATGGCGAGTAAAACCGCAACGAGCTCAGCTAACCGGGCCAAGGCCGGGTCGGCGAATCGTGGCGCAGCCGGTTCGGGGGCGCGTTCATCGAAGTCAGGCAGTGCAAAGTCGGGCCGGCCGGCACGTCCGCCGGCCCCGAAATCGCCCGCCCGCAAGCCGGCCCGCAAACCCGCGCCGCATCCATCGCCGGTCGCCACCGCCGGCGCCGCGGTGGGTCGTGGCGCCCGCGCCGGCTGGCTGATGCTCGCCAAGGGCGCCGGAACCACCGCCCGCAGCGTCGGCCGGGCCCGCGAACTCGAGCCCGGACACCGCCGTGACGGCATCGCGCTGGCACTGCTCGGCGTCGCCTTCCTCATCGCCGCGAGCTCCTGGTTCGGCGCGGCGCGCCCGGTCGGCGCCTGGATCGACTACGGCGTCCGCACCGTCATCGGAGCCGCGGTCGTGGTGCTGCCGGTGCTGCTGCTCGCACTGGCCGTCACGCTGATGCGCACCCATCCGAACCCCGACGCCCGGCCCCGGCTGATCCTCGGCGCCGTCATGATCGGGCTGCCCGTTCTGGGCCTGTGGCACATCTGGGCCGGCGCGCCCACCGAGCCGGGGGAGCGCCGCGGCGCCGCCGGCTTCGTCGGCTTCGTCATCGGCGGGCCGCTCTCGGACGGGCTGACCGTCTGGATCGCCACGCCGCTGCTCATCATGGGCGTGCTGTTCGGCCTGCTGCTCGTCACCGGCACGACCATCCGGGAGCTGCCGGAAACGCTGCGCTACATGGTCTCCGGCCGCCTGCGCGGCGAGCACGACGAGGACTACGACGACGCGTCGGCCGGTTTCGTGGACGACTTCGCCGACGATTTCTCGGACGGCTACTACGACGACCCGACCTACTCGCGTGACGAACCCGAGGCCTGGCCCGGCTCGGACCAGACCACCGCGGCCATGACGCGCCCGCTGGGCCGCACGCCGATGGACAACTACCCCGTCGAGCCCGCCGCCGACGAAGCGCCGACCGCGCCCGAGCCGGCCGCCAAGCCGGCGCGCCGCCGCAAGGCCCAGAACGTCGCGGACCCGGTGCCCACCAAGGCCAAGGCCCTGGAAAAGGCGCAGGACGACGGCTTGTCGCTGGACCGCGTCATCGAGGGCGACTACACGCTGCCGCCGCTGGACCTGCTGTCCGACGGTGACCCGCCGAAGCGTGTCGGCCGCGACAACGACCGCATCATGTCGGCCATCTCCGAGGTCATGGAGCAGTTCAAGGTCGACGCCACGGTCGTCGGCTTCCAGCGCGGCCCGACCGTCACCCGGTACGAGATCGAGCTCGGGCCGGGTGTCCGCGTCGAGCGGTTCACCCAGCTGCAGCGCAACCTCGCCTACGCGGTGGCCAACGAGCACATCCGCCTGCTCGCGCCGATCCCCGGTAAGTCTCTGGTCGGTGTCGAGGTGCCGAACAGCGACCGCGAGATGGTGCGGCTCAAGGACGTGCTGAACGCGCCGAGCACCCGCAAGGACCACCACCCGATGGTGTTCGGCATCGGCAAGGACGTCGAAGGCCACTTCATCAGCTACAACCTGGCCAAGATGCCGCACCTCCTGGTGGCCGGCTCCACCGGTTCGGGTAAGTCGAGCTTCATCAACTCGATGCTGGTGTCGCTGCTGCAGCGCGCCACCCCCGACGAGGTCCGGATGATCCTGGTCGACCCCAAGATGGTGGAATTCCCGCCGTACCAAGGTATTCCGCACCTCATCACGCCCGTGATCATCGACCCGAAGAAGGCCGCCGCCGCGCTCGCCTGGCTGGTCGAGGAGATGGAGCAGCGCTACCAGGACATGAGCGCCAGCGGTGTCCGGCACATCGACGACTTCAACAAGAAGGTGCGCTCGGGCGAGATCACCGCGCCGCTGGGCAGCGAGCGGGTCTACAAGACCTATCCGTACATCCTGTGCGTCGTCGACGAGCTGGCCGACCTGATGATGCAGGCGCCGCGCGACGTCGAGGACGCCATCGTCCGCATCACCCAGAAGGCCCGCGCCGCGGGCATCCACCTGGTGCTGGCCACCCAGCAGCCGGTGGTGTCGGTCGTGACCGGTCTGATCAAGGCAAATGTGCCGTCCCGCATGGCATTCGGCGTCACCAACGCGACCAACTCGCGCGTCATCCTCGACCAGATCGGCGCCGAGAAGCTCACCGGTAAGGGCGACGGCCTGTTCCAGCCGTCGGAGGCGCCCAAGCCCATCCGGGTCCAGGGTGCGTTCGTCAGCGACGACGAAATCCAGGCCGTCGTCGCCTTCACCAAGCAGCAGGCCCAGCCCGAGTTCATCGACGGCGTCACGGTCAAGACCGTCGAGAAGCGCGAGATCGACAGCGACATCGGCGACGACATGGACGTCTTCCTGCAGGCCGTCGAGCTGGTCGTGTCGAGCCAGTTCGGGTCGACCTCGATGCTGCAGCGCAAGCTGCGGGTCGGGTTCGCCAAGGCCGGCCGCCTGATGGACCTGATGGAGACCCGCGGCATCGTCGGACCGTCCGAGGGCTCCAAGGCCCGTGAGGTCCTGGTCAAGCCCGATGAGCTCGCCGGCACGCTGATGCTGATCCAGGGCGGCTCGGACGCCAACGGTTCGATGGGCGACGACCCCGGTTTCTGACCGCTGTTGCCGACGTCACACCCGGGCTGATCGGCGGTGCGGATAACAACGACGATCGGTCGCTGACGGCTCCGACTGTGGGAGGCTGGACTCCTAAGGAGGCTTTGCCGTGGTTGACATTTCGCGCAGCGCAGCAACGGACGCGGAGCTCGACACCGAGCTCGAATCCGGTGGCCGCAGGTGGCCCGCGCTGACGGCGTTCACCGACTTCGGGTTCCGGAAGTCGACGGCGCAGCACGTGGTTCCGCTGTTGTACGGGCTGGTGATCGCCGGTGCGGTGGTTCTGTATCTCGCGGGCGCCGTGGTGGCGTTCGAGTTGTCCGCAGTGCTCGGCGTGTTCTGGCTGGTGCTCGCCGGTCCGGTCACCTGCGTCGCGATCGTGCTGGTGGCGCGCGTGGTCCTGGAGTCGCTGAGCGCGTTCATGGCGATGGGTCAGCAGGTCGACGAGCTCAACGAGCTGGTGTTGGAGATCGCCGAGCTGATGATCGGGGTGTCGGACAAGATCGAGGTGATCCCGACGCTGCCGTCGTTCGGCCGTGGCGGACGGTCCCGTCGGCGGGCCGCGATCATGGACATGCGCGACCGCATCGTGGCGCGCCGGAACGCGGCAGCCGAAGGCGCCGACTAGCTACAGCGTGACCAGCATCCGGGTGTTGCCCAGGGTGTTCGGCTTGACGTAGGACAGGTCCAGGAACTCCGCCACACCGGTGTCGTACGAGCGGCACATCTCCTCGTACACCTCGGCGGTGACGGGCGTGCCCTCGATCTCCTTGAAGCCGTGCCGGCTGAAGAAATCGGTCTCGAAGGTCAGCACGAAGACGCGCTGCAGCTGCAGGTCCCGGGCCACGTCGAGCAGTTTGGCGACCACCGCGTGCCCGACGCCCATGCCACGCACCTTGGGATGGGCCGCGACGGTACGCACCTCGCCGAGATCGGCCCACAGCACGTGCAATGCGCCACAGCCGACGATCTCGCCGTCCAGGTCGGCCACCCAGAACTCCTGGACCGCCTCGTAGAGGGTCACCAGGTTCTTCTCGAGCAGGATCTTTCCTGCGTAGATGTCGACGAGGGCCTTGATTCCCGGTACGTCGGAAGTCCGGGCGCGGCGAACCACCAGCCCTGTGGTGCCGGGTTTCGGTGCGTCGCTCACATGTGGAGGGTATCGGCTGCGTATCGCCCGGTAGGTGACCGGATATCCTGTGTCGATGACAGGCCAGCCAGATACCGACCCGCGCGCCTCGCGCGCCGGCGTGGCGAACATCGCCAATCTGCTGACCGGCCTGCGCATTGTGCTGGTGCCCGTGTTCCTGGCGGCGCTCTTCGTCGGCGACGGTCACGAAACGCGTTGGCGCATCATTGCTTTCGTCGTGTTCGCGGCCGCTGTCATCACGGACCGGTTCGACGGTGAGATCGCCCGCAGCTTCGACATGGTCACCGAGTTCGGCAAGCTGGCCGATCCCATCGCCGACAAGGCCCTGATCGGGGCGGCGCTCATCGGGCTGTCGATGCTCGGCGACCTGCCGTGGTGGATCACCATCGTGATCCTCGCCCGCGAGCTCGCGGTGACGCTGTTGCGCTTCGCGGTGATCCGGCGCGGCGTCATCCCCGCCAGCCGCGGCGGCAAGCTCAAGACGCTGGTGCAGGCCGTGGCCATCGGCCTGTTCGTCCTGCCCCTGCATGCCTGGCCCGCCCCGTGGCTGACCACCGCCTGGGTGTTCATGTGGGCCGCGGTCGTGCTGACGGTGCTGACCGGCATCGACTACGCCGTCTCGGCGTTTCGCCGTTCCTGATTCGACCTTGATTCGTCCCCTCGGGAACCAAAGCGGTGCGTCGCCGCGTTGGTGCCTACAAGACCGTGTAGAACGGGTGGTCCGGCCGGGCTGCGCGGCTGCTGTTACTTCAGGGCGAAGGGGAAACGCGATGACGACATTACTGCGTGAGGTCATCGGCGACGTGCTGCGTCAGGCCCGTACCGGGCAGGGACGCACACTGCGCGAGGTGTCCGACGGTGCTCGGGTGAGCCTGGGTTATCTGTCCGAGGTCGAGCGGGGCCGCAAGGAACCCTCGAGCGAGCTGCTGGGCGCCATCTGCGGCGCCCTGGACGTGCCGCTGTCCCAGGTGCTGGCCGACGCCGCCGAGCAGATGCTGCACACCGAGCGCGCCGAGGCCGACCGCACGGTGGCCAACATCGACGTCGCCACCAAGGTCGTCATCCCGCAGCATCTCGCCATGGCGGTTGCCTGAGTCGCCGGGGCCTGACCCGCAGCAAGACACGGATGGCACGCGCCGCGCCGTAATCCTGCATGCGGGCTGCGTCGGGCTGTCCATACCCACTAGGTTGGCTGTAGACGCGCTGCCACCGGTGTGGCCGGCAACCTGACAACCGATCCCGAATCAACGAACGACACGAAGGCGGACCGATCTCATGGCCAATCCCTTTGTCAAAGCCTGGAAGTACCTCATGGCGCTGTTCAGCTCCAAGGTCGACGAGTACGCCGACCCGAAGGTGCAGATTCAGCAGGCGATCGAGGAGGCCCAGCGCCAGCACCAGGCCCTGACGCAGCAGGCCGCCTCGGTCATCGGCAACCAGCGCCAGCTGGAGATGCGCCTGAGCCGTCAGCTCGCCGACATCGAGAAGCTGCAGGCCAACGTGCGGCAGGCACTGACCCTGGCCGACCAGGCCACCGCGGCCGGTGACGTCGCCAAGGCCACCGAGTACAACAACGCCGCCGAGGCCTTCGCCGCCCAGCTGGTGACCGCCGAGCAGAGCGTCGAGGACCTCAAGGGGCTGCACGACCAGTCGCTGCAGGCCGCGACGCAGGCCAAGAAGGCCGTCGAGCAGAACGCCATGGTGCTGCAGCAGAAGATCGCCGAGCGCACCAAGCTGCTGTCGCAGCTCGAGCAGGCGAAGATGCAGGAGCAGGTCAGCGCTTCGCTGCGCTCCATGACCGAGATCGCCGCGCCGGGCAACACGCCCAGCCTCGACGAGGTGCGCGACAAGATCGAGCGTCGTTACGCCAACGCCATGGGCTCTGCCGAGCTGGCGCAGAACTCCGTTCAGGGCCGCATGATGGAGGTCCAGCAGGCCAGCGTGCAGATGGCCGGGCATTCGCGCCTCGAGCAGATCCGTGCCTCGATGCAGGGCAACTCCCTGCCGTCCGGCGGTGCCGCCGCGCCCGCCACGCCCGCGGCTCCGGCAGCCAACCCGGCTCCGGAAAACCCGCTGTCGCAGTAACTTTCGAGATGTGAGGGGGCAGCGGTGAACGCCCAGTCAGCCGGTCGTCCCGGGGAGACCCGGGGCTGGCAGGCGGTCCTGCAACGCGGCATCGACACCGCTGCCGAATTGTCCGATCTGGTGGCCCGGCGCCTCGGCGCGGCCGCCGACCCCCGGGCCCGGCTGCTGCGCAAGCGGCGCTGGGCGCTGCGGCTGGGCTGGCTGTTCGCCGGCGCCGCCGCCTTCTGGATCGGGCTGACGGCGCTGCTGGCGGCCTGGAGCACGCCGTTCTGGGTGCTGATCATCACCGGCCCCATCGCCGGCGGCGCCGCCTTCCTGGCCACCCTGTGCTTCCTGCGGTACCGCTGGCTGCGCGGCGAGCCTTTGCCGCCGGCCCGGACATCACGGTCGCTGCCGCCGAGAGGCTCGGCGGCGCGGCGACCCATGGAGACCCTCGCCGCGGCCGAACGCGGCCTGTATTCCCTGCTGAGCGTCATCCAGCGCGGCCAGTTGCTGCCCGCCGCGGAGATCGCCGAGGTGACCGCGGCGGCCAATGTGTCGGCGGCGGCACTGGCCGGTACTGCCGGGGAAGTCGTCGCGATGGAACGCGCGGCCGGCTCGGTGCCGCAGTCGCGGGCGCATCTGGCCCCGACCATCCAGGCCTACACCGCGCAGCTCGACGCCGGCGTGCAGCAGTACAGCGACATCGCCACGGCGGCAGCGCAATTGGTGTCAGCGGCGAACAGCGGTGCGGGCTCGGCGCGGTCGATGTCCGAGCAGCGCTACCGCAGCGAACTGGTCGCCGCCACCGACCGGCTCAGTGCCTGGGCGCAGGCCTTCGACGAACTCGGACGGTTGCGGCAGGCCTGACGGCCGCTAGATCGTGGTGCTGCCCGTGCCGTCGTCGGACCGGCGACCGTACCGCTCTTCGTAGGCCGCGTGGATGTGGGCGTTCTTCTGCCGCAACGAATCTTCGAGGAGTTTCGGGTCGATGCCGTGCTTGACGAGCATGTGGCGGCGCCAGATCTTGTTCAGGGCGTGCGAGAAGTAGATCACCGGAATCAGGATCGGCACCGTCGCGCTGAGGCGGATGACCATGTCCGAGCCGCCCGTGATGCCGAGCAGCTCGGGCAGGAACCAGATCGGGATCAAAATCAGGAACGCCGGGACGAACATCCGGATGACGATCCGCAGTGTCGCGCCCTTGCCGATGAGATCCTCGGTCACCCACGCCCGCATCGAGTCGGGCAGCCGGCCGCCGTAGCTGTACTTGATGTACTGCCAGGCGTTGGGCTTCGGGCGATTCTCATTGGCCATGGTGGCCGATTTTACCGCTGGCTACATGGTCGGACGCAGGCCCGGGATGACGGCGCCGATGAGGCCGCGCACCGTGGCCTTGGCCATGTCGAACATGTCGAAGTAGTCGCGCCACAGCGTGATCTTGCCGTTGTGCACCTCGAAGACCCCGCAGACCCAGAACTGCAGGCGGACGGGCCCGATGACGAGCGCGTCGGTGCGCTCGTTGAGCACCGTGGTGCCTTCGCCGACGATGCGGTGGAACTTGACCTCGAAGCTGACGGGGCTCTTCTTCATTGGGCGAAACAGCTTCATCGCGCGGCTGCGGCCGTGGATGGTCGGTAGCCCGACGTTCTCGTAGACGAGGTTGTCGTCGAGCAGGCGGTCGGCGGTGTCCATGTCCTCGGCCTGCAGCGCGTACAGGAAGGATTCGACGATCTCGGCGTTGGTCTGGGTCAAAGCCGGTGTGCTCTGTGTCATACGGCCACCGTAATGCGCCTGCCCGCCGGCGCACAGGGGCCGGTGTGACAGGGTGACCCGATGCGTGTCGCCGTGGTTGCCGGGCCGGACCCCGGCCATGCCTTTCCGGCGATCGCGTTGTGCCTGCGGTTTCTGGCGGCCGGTGACACCCCGGTGCTGCTGACCGGGCGGCAATGGCTCGACACCGCACGAGACGCCGGCGTCGACGCGCGGGAGCTGCTCGGGCTGGACCCCGAGGGCGGCGACGACGACGCTGATTCGGGCGCCAAGATCCACGAGCGGGCCGCGCGGATGGCAGTGCTCAATGCGCCGGTACTGCGGCAGCTGGGACCCGACCTGGTGGTGTCCGACGTCATCACGGCCTGCGGCGGCATGGCCGCCGAGATGATGGGTCTGCCGTGGGTCGAGCTGACCCCGCACCCGCTGTACCTGCCGTCGAAGGGGCTCCCGCCGCTGGGCAGTGGCCTGGCGCCCGGCGTCGGCGTGCGCGGTCGCCTGCGGGACGCCATGCTGCGGTTCTTCACGGCCCGCTCGATCCGTGAGGGGCACCGGCAGCGGTCCGCGGCGCGCATCGGAATCGGTTTGCCCGCAACCGATCCCGGGCCGGCGCGGCGGCTGATCGCCACGCTGCCGGAGCTCGAGGTGCCCCGCCCGGACTGGCCGGCAGAGGCCGTCGTCGTCGGGCCGCTGCACTTCGAGCCGACGGCAGCGGTGCTGGACGTGCCGCCCGGCGCGGGGCCGGTCGTGGTGGTGGCGCCGTCGACCGCGACGACCGGGATGCAGGGCCTGGACGACTTGGCGCTGGAGACGCTGATCCCGGGGCAGACGCTCCCCGACGGCGCGCGCGTCGTGGTCTCCCGGCTGCGCGGCGCCGACGGTCCCGTGCCGCCCTGGGCCGCGGTCGGGCTCGGCCGGCAGGACGAACTGCTCAAGCAGGCCGATGTGATGGTCTGTGGCAGCGGGCACGGCATCGTGTCCAAGACGTTGCTCGCCGGGGTGCCGCTCGTCGTGGTGCCCGGGGGCGGTGACCAGTGGGAGATCGCCAATCGGGTTGTGCGGCAAGGCAGTGGTGAGCTGATCCGGCCGGCGACAGCGGACGCGCTGGTCTCTGCGGTCGAGCGGGTCCTGTCGACGCCGTCCTATCGCGAGGCGGCGCGCCGGGCCGGTGACAGCGGAGCCGACGTCGCCGACCCGGTGGTCGTGTGCCGTGCGGCGCTCGGCGGCGGTGCTGAGTAGGTTGGTGCGGTGCGACTGACCGAATTCACCCTGCTGATCGAAGACCAGTTCGGTGCGGCGCGCGGTGCCGCGTTGGTGAAGGACCACGTGCTGGCCGTCCTTGGTGGGCGCACCGCGGCTGAGGCGATCGAAGCCGGTGTCGAACCCCGCGATGTCTGGCGGGCCCTGTGCGCGGACTTCGACGTCCCGCGCGATCAGTGGTGACCGCAATCTCATTTGGTCT
The DNA here is from genome assembly GCF_001905655.1 of Mycobacterium sp. ST-F2. Classification (GTDB taxonomy): domain Bacteria; phylum Actinomycetota; class Actinomycetes; order Mycobacteriales; family Mycobacteriaceae; genus Mycobacterium. The sequence goes on along the minus strand of NZ_JMHT01000017.1, from coordinate 89,223 downwards.
CTCGGGACTACCCGCGCCACAGTGTTTGTGGGGCGACGACATGGTGGTAGCTACCGCCGGCTCATAGCGTTCTTCGGGTACCCCACGAGAGAAGGACGACGTGAGCACCCGACTGCCGCTGCTGGACTCGACATTCTTGCGCGTCGAGACGCCGGACACCCCGATGCATGTTGCCGGCCTGCAGATCTATTCGCTGCCCGAGGACGCCGGTCCAGATTTCGTCGCCAAGGTGGTTGCGGCCTTCCGTGAGCCCGTCGCATTGCGCAAGCCCTTCAACCTGGTGCTCGCCGGTGGGCTGCTCTCGGCGGCCGTGCCCGCGTGGGAGGTCGTCGAGCAGCTGGACATGGAGTATCACGTCCGGCATACCGCGTTGCCCGCCCCCGGCGGCGAGCGCGAGCTCGGGGAGTTGGTTTCGCATCTGCACGGCACGGTCCTCGACCGGACCCGACCCTTGTGGACCTGCCATGTCATCGAGGGACTGTCGGATCGCCGGTTTGCCATCTACGTGAAGATCCACCACGGGCTCACCGACGGCGTGAACGGCAACAGGCTCGTGACCGACCAGTTGGCCACAACGCCGGACGGCGAATGGCGGGCGCCGTGGCAACAGCCGACCACGACCACGGCCCGTCGGCCCCGACGTAAGACGGAGCGGGAGTCGCTCGCGCTGTGGCGCACGCCTGTCGAGTTGGGACGCGGGCTGGTCAGCCTGGCATTGCGTCGTAGTGGGCCGGACCATGTCCGGCTGCCCTTCGAAGCGCCGGCATCCATCCTGAACGGCCGGGTCACCAATGCGCGTCGCGTCGCGACCCAGCAGTTGGACCTCGGCACGATCCGTGACGTGGCCAAACGCGAGGACGCGTCGGTGAACGACATCTTTCTGGCGGTATGTGGCGCGGCGCTGCGTCGATATCTCGAAGACCTCGACGCGTTGCCGGATCGTCCACTGATCGCGGGGGTGCCGGTCAACCTTCGTGAGGAGGGCCAGGAGGGCGGCAACGCTGTCGGGTTCCTGTGGTCGAGCCTGGCGACGGACGTCGCCGACCCCGTCGAGCGGCTCGCGGCGATCCGGGCTTCCATGGGTGCCGCCAAGGACCACCTACGCAGCATGCCGAGCACAGTGCGCCCGACTTTCACGCTGTTGACCATGGCGCCTACCGTGGCGACGGTCCTGAGCGGTCAGGTCACGCGGTTGCCACGACCACCCATGAACGTGACCATCTCCAACGTCCCGGGGCCGGCCGAGACCCGTTACCTGGACGGCGCGCGGCTCGAGGCCTTCTACCCGGTCTCGCTGCCCTTTCAAGGCCTCGGCCTCAACATCACCTGCGTGAGTTACGACGGGCAGCTGAACATCGGGGTGATCGGCAGCCGCGACGCCCTCCCGCACCTGCAGTACATCGCGGTGTACCTCGGTGAGGCACTTGATGAGCTGCGCGACGCGGCGGTGGCACAGCGATGAGCGCCACCATTGCCGTGGTCACCGGAGCCGGTCGGGGGATCGGCCTGGCCATAGCGAAAGCCCTTGCCGCGCAAGGACACCGCGTACTGATCACCGACGTCGACGGCGACGCCGCCGCGCGCGCCGCCGAGACCGTCGGGCGCGGTGCGTGGGGCCTGGCCCAGGACGTGCGCGACGTCGCGGGCCACGAGGCGATCGCCGCGCTGGCCGCTGAGCAGGGCCGAATTGCGGTGTGGGTCAACAACGCCGGCGTGCTGCACGCCGGTAACTCCTGGGAGCAGCCCGCCGAGCACGTCATCCAGACCCTCGACGTCAACGTCCGCGGCATGATGGCGGGCTGCATGGCGGCCGTCAACGCCATGGGGGCGCGCGGCGGCGTGATCCTCAACATCGCCTCCATCTCGGCACTCACGCCGGTGCCCGGCCTGGCCGTGTACGCGGCGAGCAAGGCGGCGGTGCTGTCGTACACCACGTCGTTGCAGGGCGAACTGCGCAGCGCCGGGCTGCCGATCCGGGTCCGCGCGCTGTGCCCCGATGTGGTGAACACCGAGATGGTCACCGCCCGGGCCCACGATCCCGGTGCGGCGCTGCTGTTTTCGGGACCCAAGCCGCTGGCTGCCGACGACATCGCGCGGGCTGCCCTGGAACTGATGGACTCCCACCAGATCTTCCGCGTGGTGCCGCGCTGGCGCGGCGTGATCGCGCGGAGCACCGACGTGGCGCCGGCCGCCGGCCTGCGCGCCCTATCCCTGATGAGGACGTTGGGCCTGCGGCGCCAGCGTTCGCTGTGAGCTTCGAGGAGAATCCGATGAAGACTGTGGTGATCACCGGTGCGACAGCCGGAATCGGCCGGGCGACCGCGCTGCGGCTGGACCGGGCCGGCTATCGGGTCGCGGCCTACGGGCGCAACCAGGCCGCACTCGAGACCCTGCGGGGCGAGCTGGGACCCGACGCCATCGTCGACACCCTGGACATTCAAGACGCCGAGGCCTGGACCACCCGGCTCGCCGAACTGGGTGAGCTCACCGGCGGTCGGCTGGACGTGCTGATCAACAATGCCGGCATCCTCAGCTCGGGCAATTTCGTCGATCTTCCGCTGGCGGAACAGCGAAACATCGTCGACGTGAACGTGGGCGGCACCATGAACGGCTGCTATCTGGCGTACCCGTATCTGCGCTCGACCCGGGGCGCCCACGTGATCAACCTCTGCTCGGCGTCGGCCATCTACGGGCAGGCCGAACTGGCGGCGTATTCGGCGTCGAAGTTCGCCATCCGGGGTCTCACCGAGGCCCTGGAGCTGGAGTGGGCCGACGACGACATCAAGGTCAGCGCGGTCTGGCCGCTGTTCGTCGCCACCGACATGGTGACGGGTGTGGACACCGGGAGCACGCGGGCGCTCGGGGTGTCCCTGACGGCCGACGACGTCGCCGACTCCATCCTGAAGACCATCGAGAGCAGGCCGCTGCTGCCGCAGGGCGTGCACCACGCGGTCGGCTTGCAGGCCAGGGCGCTGATGACGGTCGCCGAATTCGTCCCGTCCTGGGTGCTGCGGGAGGTGAACAAACGCGCGACCGGGCATTGATCGGCCGCGACGCGCCGTGTTCGGCGTGCCTCCCACAATCTCGAACACCTGTTCGTTAGCCTCCATCTCAGTTCGTCGGAAATTTTTTGTCGGTGGCCTCATCTAGCGTCACGGCCAACCGATCGGAAACCCGATCAACGGACACCCACGAGGACGGAGACCACCCATGGCAGCACAGGCCCCGGATCGCGAGAAGGCACTCGAGCTCGCGCTGGCACAGATCGACAAGAGCTTCGGCAAGGGCTCGGTGATGCGGCTGGGAGAAGAGACCCGCCAACCGATTTCGGTCATCCCGACCGGGTCCATCGCCCTGGATGTCGCCCTCGGCATCGGCGGCCTGCCGCGCGGCCGCGTCATCGAGATCTACGGCCCGGAATCCTCCGGTAAGACCACGGTGGCCCTGCACGCCGTGGCCAACGCCCAGGCAGCCGGCGGCATCGCGGCGTTCATCGATGCCGAGCACGCGCTGGACCCCGAGTACGCCAAGAAGCTCGGTGTCGACACCGACGCGCTGCTGGTATCCCAGCCCGACACCGGTGAGCAGGCGCTGGAGATCGCCGACATGCTGGTGCGTTCCGGCGCCATCGACATCCTGGTCATCGACTCGGTCGCCGCCCTGGTGCCGCGCGCCGAGATCGAGGGCGAGATGGGTGACAGCCACGTCGGCCTGCAGGCCCGCCTGATGAGCCAGGCGCTGCGCAAGATGACCGGTGCGCTGAACAACTCCGGCACCACCGCCATCTTCATCAACCAGCTGCGCGAGAAGATCGGCGTGATGTTCGGTTCGCCCGAAACCACCACGGGTGGTAAGGCTTTGAAGTTCTACGCCTCGGTGCGTATGGACGTGCGCCGCATCGAGACGCTCAAGGACGGCACCGACGCGGTCGGTAACCGCACCCGCGTCAAGATCGTCAAGAACAAGGTGGCGCCGCCGTTCAAGCAGGCCGAGTTCGACATCCTCTACGGCCGCGGCATCTCGCGCGAGGGCTCGCTCATCGACATGGGTGTCGAGCACGGCTTCATCCGTAAGTCGGGTTCGTGGTTCACCTACGACGGCGAGCAGCTGGGGCAGGGCAAGGAGAATGCCCGCAATTACCTGCTGCAGAACGTGGACGCTGCCAACGAGATCGAGAAGAAGATCAAGGAGAAGCTCGGTATCGGGGCAGTGCTGACCGATGGTGCGGCTGATGACGTCCTTCCCGCCCCGGTCGACTTCTGAGGCCGAGCCAGGGCAGCCGCAGCGGCGTGAGGAGCAGGCGCGGGACCTATGCCTGCGTCTGCTCACCACTCGGGCGCGCAGCCGGGCCGAACTCGAGACCCAGCTGACCAAGCGCGGCTTCCCCGAGGACATCAGCGGCCAGGTGCTGGACCGGCTCACCGAGGTCGGTCTGGTCGACGACGTCGCCTTCGCTGAGCAGTGGGTGCGGGAACGTCGCACCAATGCGGGAAAAGGCAAGCGCGCCTTGGCCTCTGAACTGAGGACCAAGGGCATCGACGCCGAGGTGATCGCCGAGACGCTCGACAGCGTCGACGCGGGCGAATGGCGGGTGCGCGCGGAGGAACTGGTTGCCACAAAACTGCGACGGGAAAACCTCGACGACGAGATGAAGGTGACCCGGCGGCTGGTCGCGATGCTGGCACGTCGCGGCTACAGCCAGGGCATGGCCTTCGATGTGGTCAACACCCAACTCACGCAGGAGCGTCAGCGCCGCGCGGTCTAGTCCTTCGACGGTCCCTTGGGCTGCGGCTTGTGGACCTTGGGCGGAGTGAATTTCGGCGCCGAGAACTTCGGCACGGAGAACTTGGGTGCCGAGAACTTGGGTGCGGGCGGCTTCGGGAGCTTGGGCAGTTTCGGGCTGAATGCCGAATCCTGTTGTGCCGTTGGTGTCTTCAGGGTGATGGCCGCCTTCGGGGTGACCGGGTTATTCGGGGTGTCGATGGCCGCGGTCGGCGTGACAGTGGTCGCGGTGAATGGCAGTGGGGTGTGCAGCGCGTTGTGGGTGAACTGCTCCACCGACGTGACCACACCCCGCGCGAAATCGGCCAACTGCTGCGTCAGCTTGAGGCCGAACGCGGTGGTGTCGACGACGAACTGCTGACCGGGTCCGTTGTTGAACGGCGGGATCGCCGACAGCGTGGTGGCCCGGAACTGCAGCTGGAAGACGGCGATGTCCTGGGCGTAGCCGATGAGGTCGCGGCCCGCTTCGAATTCGATGTCGGCGATGGCGGTGAGGGCCCGAGCCGCCGCGGTCTGCGGTGGAACGCCGGCGCGAAGGTCGGCCACGAGTGCACCCGGCACCTGCAGCTGGCGTTGGACCAGCGCAGCGCCGGTGGTGACCCAGTCGACGAACAACGCCGTATTGAACATCACCTGCTGGTTGACCAGCTCGAGCGGCAGCGGTAGTGCGGTCAGCGAGATGCTCGGTGGGGCCAGAACGGGCACCGAATGAGCGGTGCCGGCGGCAACTGGGACCACCGCGGATGCCGCGACCAGGCACGCGGCGCTCAGTGCCGCGACGGTCTGGCTCGGATACGACGGCGACGGGTGAACCTCGACACTCATGACGCGCCTCCCGGGATCGATTGAATCTCCTCTAGGGACACGACATGCGCGCCCGCGGGGTTCACTTCAATCGTGAACCCCGCGGGCGGTCAGTCGACCTCGGACGTCAGATCACGAAGCCGCCGTCGATGTTCCAGGTGACGCCCGTGATGAACCCGGATTCGGGATGCGCCAGGTAGGCGACGGCGCTGGCGATGTCGCGCGGCTGCCCGTACTGGCCGGTCGCAATCAGCGGCCGGAGTTCGTCGGCGAAGTCGCCGGTGTCGGGGTTCATGTCGGTGGCGACCGGTCCCGGCTGGATGGTGTTGATGGTGATGCCGCGCGGGCCGAGTTCGCGCACCAGGCCGCGCGTCAGTCCGGCGACCGCGGCCTTGGTGAGGGCGTACACCGAGAACCCGACCGTCGGCACCCGGTCGGCGTTCACGCTGCCGATCGTGATGATCCGGCCGCCGGTGCCCAGATGCGGCACGGCGCGCTGAATCGCGGCGAACACCGCCTTCACGTTGATGTCCAGCATCCGGTCGAAGTCCTCCAGGGGGAACGACTCGATGGGCGCGCCCTGCGCGACGCCGGCGTTGTTGACCAGGATGTCCAGGCCGCCGAGCCGCTCGACCGCTTCGTCCACCGCGGCGGCGACGGCCAGCGCGTCCGCACTGTCGGCCTTGATCGCGGCTACCTTTGCGCCGGTCGCTTCGAGTTCGTCGACCAGGTCCTGCGCGGCATCGGGCGACGACTGGTAGGTGAACGCGACCGCTGCGCCGTCGGCGGCGAGCCGGCGCACGGTCGCCGCGCCGATGCCGCGGGAACCGCCGGTGACCAGTGCGCGCCGGCCGGCAAGTGGTGCTTCCGAGGTGGTGCTCATGAGCTCTCCAAGTCGTGGGATGATTCTTTCGAACCGATCGGTTACTAAGTACGCTCAGCACAAGCCGCTAGAGCGGGGCTTCATTCCGAACTGTGGCCCAGATCACACCCGGAGGGTTCATGGCGATCGGCAGGCCCCGCGAATTCGACCCGCAGCGGGTCCTCGACACCGCGATGCGGTTGTTCTGGGCGCACGGCTATGACGGGGTGTCCATCAGCGACCTGACGGACGCAACGGGTGTCAACCGCCGCAGCCTGTACGCCGAATACGGTTCCAAGGCAGACCTCTTCCGTGCCGCGGTGCGGCGCTACCAGGCCGGTCCGGGGGGATATGCCGAACGTGCGCTCGCCCTGCCCACCGCGTGGGATACCGCCTATGCCACGGTGCACGGTGCCGTCGACGCGTCGTCCGGGACAGCGGGACCGCGGGGATGCCTGCTGGTGCAGAGCGCGCTGGCTGCCGGGGACGAGGCAACCGAGTTGCATGCCGAGCTGGCCCAGCTCCGCGAGGACGGGATCGCCGAGCTGGCGGAGCGGTTCAGGGCTGCTCAGCTTGTGGGTGAGCTACCAGGAGCGGACCCGAATCGGCTGGCCCGCTGGATCAGCGCGGTCTGTCAGGGCCTGGCGGTACAGGCCAACGGTGGCGCCGACCGCGACGAGCTGCACGCGGTGGCCGATCAGGCCCTACGTGCCTGGCCGGAAGCGCCTCACGCCGGGGTGCCCGGCGCGTCCTCCTGAACGCCCGTGTTCACGGGCAGCGGATCGGGGGTCCGTCGCGACTGCCGCAGCCGGGCTTCCAGCCGCGTCGCCAGCGCCGACAGCGCGAAGTTGAGGCTGATCATCAGCGCCGCGATCACCAACAGCGCGGGGATGTAATTGCTGTACGCCGAACCGATGTTCGTGCCCTGCCGGACCATCTCGACGAAGGTGATCTGGTAGCCGATCGCGGTGTCCTTGAGCACCACCACCATCTGCGACACCAGCACCGGCAGCATCGACGTCACGGCCTGGGGGAGCAGGATCAGCCGTAGCGTCTGACCGGGCCGCAGGCCCAGCGCGACCGCGGCCTCCCGCTGGCCGCGGGGCAGCGCGTGCACGCCGGCCCGCACGATCTCCGCGATCACCGCGCCGTTGTACAGCGTCAGCCCCGTGATCACACCGGCGAGCGCCAGCTGCCGGGACGGGAAGACGTCGTACAGCGCGAACAGGAAATACGCGAACAGCATCATGATCAGCACCGGGACGGCGCGGAAGAACTCGACGAACACCGAGCACACCCACCGCACCGGGCGGGCATCGGACAACCGGCCCATGCCCAACGCCAGACCCAGCACCAGCGCCAGCACGATCGAGACCGCGGCCGCCGTCAACGTACCTGCCACGCCGGGCAGCACGTACGTCGTCCACAGGTTCGCGGTCAGGAACGGATGCCACTTCGCTGCGGTCAGTTGGCCTTTGGACTCGAACTGCCACAGCACCCAGCCGGCCATCGCGATGATCACCGCGACGATGACGGCGGCGAACAACAGGTTGCGCCGCCGCGCCCGCGGACCCGGGGCGTCGTAGAGGACGGAAGCTTCGCTCATTACCGCACCACCGCGTATCGCTTACCCAACCAACCGAACAACAGCCCCAACGGCAACGTCAGGACCACGAAACCCGCGGCGAAGATCGAGCCGACCGCGAGCAGCGCCGCGGTGTTCTCGATCATCTCCTTCATCAGCAGCGCGGCCTCGGCGACACCGATGGCCGAGGCGATCGTGGTGTTCTTCACCAATGCGATCAACACCGAGCCGAGCGGGTTGATGACCGCGCGAAAAGCCTGCGGCAGCAGGATCATCCGCAGGTTCTGCCCGAAACTCAGCCCCAGCGAACGGGCGGCCTCGGCCTGGCCCAGCGGCACGGTGTTGATGCCGGAGCGCAACGTCTCGCACACGAAAGACGCGGTGTAGACCGTCAGACCGAGGGCCGCAAGCCGGAAGTTGCTGTCCACCACGGCTGTTGGCGAATGCGAATCGACCAGGGTGATGCGCAGCGTGTTGCCGATGCCGAACGAACAGAACAGGATGATCAGCGTCAGCGGGGTATTGCGGACCACGTTGACGTACGCCGTACCCAGCCACCGCAGCACGGGCACCGGTGACAGCCGCATCGCGGCCAGTACCGTGCCCAGGATCAGCGCTCCGGCCGCGGCGAGCAATGCCAGCTGGATGGTGGTCCAGAACGCCTTTACGATCTTGCCGCCGTAGGTGCCCCACAGGTCGATGTGCTTCGCTCCGCCGGCGGCGCCGATGTTGGTATCCAGCGGGGGAGGCGGCGGCGCGGTCAGTCCGGCCGGGCCCAGGTTGCGGTCGAACGCGGCCTGCCACTCGCCGGACTTCTGCATCTTCTCGATGGCGTCGTTGATCTTCTGGCGTAATGCCTTGTCGCCCTTGAGTAGTCCGATGCCGTACTTCTCCACCGAGAAGGGCTTGCCGACGAGTTTGAAGGCGCCCGGGGTCTGTGCCGCGTAGCCGGCCAGGATCACCTCGTCGGTGCTGAGTGCGTCGATGGCTCCGGTCTTCACCGCCTCGAGGCATGCCGAGTAGGTGTCGTACTGCTGCAGCTGCACGCCCGGGTACTTGTCCTTGATGCGTTGTGCCGGTGTGGAACCCGACACCGAGCACAGCTTCTTGTGGTTCTGGAGCGACTCGACGCTGGTGATCTCGTTGTTGTCGGCGCGCACCAGCAGGCTCTGGCCGGTCACCAGGTACGGACCGGCGAACGACACCTTCTGCTTGCGGGCGTCGGTGATCGAGTAGGTGGCGACGATGAAGTCGACCTGGTGGTTCTGGATCAGGTTCTCGCGCTGACCCGACGGGGCCTCTTTCCACTCGATGTCGTCGGGCTTGTAGCCGAGCTGCCCGGCCACGTAGGTCGCGACATCGATGTCGAAGCCGGCCAACGTGCCGTCGGGCTTCTTCGCGGCCAGGCCCGGCTGGTCGAACTTGGTGCCGATGGTGATCTTCTTGCTGTCGGCGCCGCACGCACTCAGCGACAGCAGCGCCACGATCAGCACGGTGACCGCGGCAAGACAGCGGAGCGTGCGCGTCACGAACCTCTGCCCAATCGATCGTTCCACGATCAGTGGTCCAGGATCTTGCCCAGGAAGTCCCGGGCGCGGTTGGACTTCGGGGCGGTGAAGAACTCGTCGGGCTCGGCGTCCTCGACGATGGTGCCGTCGGCCATGAAGACCACCCGGTTGGACGCCCGGCGGGCGAAGCCCATCTCGTGCGTCACCACGATCATGGTCATGCCGTCGGTCGCCAGGGACGTCATCACCGACAGCACCTCGTTGACCATCTCGGGGTCCAGTGCGCTGGTGGGCTCGTCGAACAGCATGACCTTAGGGCCCATGGCCAGGGACCGGGCGATCGCGACGCGCTGCTGCTGACCGCCCGACAGCTGCGCCGGGTACTTGTCGGCCTGATTGGCGACCCCGACCCGCTCCAGCAGTTCGAGCCCCTTCTTGCGGGCTTCGTCCTTGTTCTTCCCCCGCACCTTCATCGGCGCCAGGGTGACGTTGTCGAGAATTGTCTTGTGCGCGAACAGGTTGAAGGACTGGAACACCATGCCGACCTCGGACCGCAGCGTGGCGAGCTTGCGGCCCTCTTCGGGCAGCAGCTCACCGTCGATGTGGATCGAGCCGGAGTCGATGGTCTCCAGCCGATTGATGGTGCGACACAAGGTCGACTTGCCCGAACCCGAGGGCCCGAGCAGCACCACCACTTGTCCGCGGGGCACTTCGAGATTGATGTCCTTCAGCACATGCAGTGCACCGAAGTGCTTGTTGACCCCCTTGACCGAGATCATCGGGGTGGCAGGTGACGGCTCGCCGGTGACCATGCTCACAGACCCTACCCAGGTAAGCCCCGACGCGCGGATCTCTCACAGAAAACCGGAATCCCTTCGGCAAATTTGGTATAAAACGCGCCGCCCGTACGATTGGCACGTGATTTCGACAGCGACTCCAGACGTGGAAGCTGACGTCACGGAGGCCGCTACGGGTTCCGGCGCGGGGCGTACCTACCAGGTCCGCACCTACGGGTGCCAGATGAACGTCCACGACTCCGAGCGGCTCGCCGGCCTGCTGGAAGACGCCGGCTACCGGCGCGCCGACGACGGCGCCGACGCCGACGTCGTGGTCTTCAACACCTGCGCGGTCCGGGAGAACGCCGACAACAAGCTGTACGGCAACATCAGCCACCTCGCGCCGCGCAAGGAAGCCGATCCGAACATGCAGATCGCCGTCGGCGGCTGCCTGGCGCAGAAGGACCGCGACACGGTCCTGAGCAAGGCGCCGTGGGTCGACGTGGTGTTCGGTACGCACAACATCGGCTCGCTGCCGGTGCTGCTGGAGCGGGCCCGGCACAACCGCGAGGCTCAGGTCGAGATCGTCGAGGCCCTGCAGGAATTCCCCTCGGCCCTGCCGGCCACGCGTGAATCCTCTTATGCCGCTTGGGTTTCCATCTCGGTGGGCTGCAACAACACCTGCACGTTCTGCATCGTGCCGTCGCTGCGCGGCAAGGAGGTCGACCGGCGTCCGGGCGACATCCTTGCCGAGGTGCAATCCCTCGTGGACCAGGGCGTCCTGGAGATCACGCTGCTGGGCCAGAACGTCAACGCGTACGGCGTCTCGTTCTCGCAGGACGAACGACTCCGCGAGAACCCGGATGCCTGGACCGACATCGAGCGCGATCGCGGCGCGTTCGCCAAACTGCTGCGCGCCTGCGGCGACATCGAGGGCCTCGAGCGGGTCCGGTTCACGTCGCCGCACCCCGCCGAGTTCACCGACGACGTCATCGAAGCCATGGCGGCCACCCCGAACGTCTGCCCGACGCTGCACATGCCGCTGCAGTCGGGGTCCGACCGCATCCTCAAGGAGATGCGCCGGTCCTACCGGGCCGAGAAGTACCTCGGCATCATCGAGCGGGTGCGCGCCGCCATCCCGCACGCGGCCATCACCACCGACATCATCGTCGGGTTCCCGGGGGAGACCGAAGAGGACTTCCAGGCCACCCTCGACGTCGTCGAACGTGCCCGGTTCTCCAGCGCCTTCACCTTCCAGTACTCCAAGCGGCCGGGTACGCCGGCCGCCGAGCTGCCGGACCAACTCCCGAAAGAGGTTGTCTCCGAACGTTATATGCGACTCATCGAGCTGCAGGAGCGCATCTCATGGGAGGAGAACCTGGCCCAGGTCGGCCGCGAGGTCGAGCTGCTGGTGGCCACCGGCGAAGGCCGCAAGGATTCGGCCACCGAGAGGATGTCGGGCCGCGCGCGTGACGGCCGGCTGGTGCACTTCGCCCCGGGTGACGCCGACATCCGCCCGGGCGACATCGTCACCACGACCGTCACCGGTGCGGCGCCGCACCACCTGATCGCCGACACGCCGATCATCAGCCACCGCCGCACCCGCGCGGGTGACGCGCACGCCGCGGGCCGCAAACCCACCACCGGCGTAGGCCTGGGCATGCCGCAGATCGGCGCGCCGCCCGTCACGCCCGTAGAGCAGGGATGTTCACGATGAACGACACCAAGCCCGAACAGCCGACCGGCGGCTCGAACGGCGAATTCGAGGAATTCAAGGGCGACATCGATGCCGCGGAGCAGCGCATCGCCCGGGAGATCGACCCGGGCGGCCGCGCCATGGTCGTGGCGATCTGCGTCTTCGTGATCCTGCTGTCGTTCGTGTTGCCGCACACCGGCGCCGTCAAGGGCTTCGACGTGCTGCTCGGCGACCAGGTCGCGCTCGACGCGAAGATCCTGCTGCCGTCGCGGGTGTTCGTGTGGCTGATCCTGGTGTTCAGCGTCGGCTTCTCGATGCTGGCGCTGCTGACCCGCCGCTGGGGCCTGGCCTGGATCGCGCTGGCCGGCTCCGCCGTGTCGTGCTTCCTCGGCATGCTCGCCATCTGGTCGCGCAACACCGTCGTCAAGCCGTACCCGGGCCCCGGATTCGGGCTCTACCTGGCCTGGATCGCCGTCATCCTGCTGACGTTCCACTGGGCCCGCGTGGTGTGGTCACGCACCGCGGTGCAGCTGGCCGCCGAGGCACAGCGCCGCGAGTCGACCGCCGAGCAGCAGAAGCGCGGGCTGCTCGACGGACCGGACGAACCTACTTCTTGATCGCGGCGGAAGCCGCGTCGGCCCACTCACGCCACTGCGCCGCGCTGGCGCGCGCCTTCTCGGCGTCCTTGGCCTTACCCGCGGCCTCGGCCTTTTCGGCCTGACGCTCGAACTGCTCGGCCCGCTCGCGGAACTGGTCGGCCCGGGCCTGCGCCTCCGGGTCGCTCCAGCCGCTCTGTGCGGCATCGCGAATCTTCTTCTCGACGACCCGCAGCCGGCGCTCCAGTTCCGGGGCGCGGTCGCGCGACGCCTTGCCGATGGCGTCCCACTTGTCGCCGATGGCCCGGAACGCGGCACGTGCCGCGTCGACATCGCTGATGTCGATCTTCTCGGCCTCCGCCAGCAGCTCGGCCTTGGCGTCGGCGTTCGCGTTGAACTCGGCGTCCTTCTCGGCGTTGACCGCGTTGCGGGCAGCGAAGAACGTGTCCTGGGCGGCCTTGAACCGCTTCCACAGCGCGTCGTCGACGTCCTTGGCGGCGCGGCCGGCGGCCTTCCACTCTGTCAGCAGATCGCGGAACGTCGACGCCGTCGCGCCCCAGTCCGTGGAGCCCGACAGCGCCTCGGCGCGTTCACACAGGGCCTCCTTGGCCTGCCGCACGCCGACCCGCTCGCGATCGAGCTCGGCGAAGTGCGAGCCGCGGCGCCGGTTGAAGGCCTCGCGGGCCGCCGAATAGCGCTTCCACAAGGCGTCGTCGACCTTGCGGTCCAGGCCGGTGATGGTCCGCCACTCGTCGAGGATGGCCCGCAGCCGGTCGCCGCCGGCCTTCCACTGCGTCGAGTTGGCGCCGATCTCCTCGGCCTCCGCGGCCAGGGCTTCCTTGCGGGCGGTCTGCGCTGCCCGGTGCTCGTCGCGCTTGGCCCGCTCCTCCTGCGCGCTGGCGCCGGCCTGTTCGACGATGGTGGTCAGCCGGGTGGTCAGGGCGTCGACATCGCCCAGTACCGAGGCCTCCGGAAGCGATTCCAGCAGCGTCGCGGCGGCCGACTTGATCTTGCGGGCGTCGCCGCTGCCGCTGCCCAGCCGGTGCTCCAGCAGCGCGACCTCGGTGCTCAGATCGTCGTATCGGCGGCCGAAGTGGGCGTACGCGGCCTCGGCGTCGCCCGCCTGCCACGACGCGATCTTGCGCTCTCCGGCGCTGGTGATCAGCCACACGGTGCCGTCGTCGTCGACGCGGCCGAACCGGTGCGGATCGCACGTCGGGGGCGCGGCCACAGGCGGGGCCGGGGGATGGTGCGGGATGGCGCTCGGCTTGGGGCCGGGGCGCGGGGGACCGGGCCGAGGAGTCGGTTTCGGGGTGTTGCCGGGTTCGGTGGTGGTCATCTCGTGCTCCTCATGCCCGCGCGTGGGTGACCCACGCTTCTGCCGCGCGACGCGGCGCCGTCATCTGGTACTCGCACGCTATTCAAACAGGTCGACCCGCCGTCTGCGCAGGCGTTTGCCGGACTCGTTAGCGTGGACGCGTGCTCAGCGCGATCGCCATCGTCCCGTCGGCCCCCGTTCTGGTGCCTGAACTGGCCTCCGGAGCTGCTGCGGAACTGGCCGAGCTGACCACTGCCGTGCGCGGCGCGGCGCAGGTCCTGCCGTCCCGGTGGGTCGCGATCGGAGTCGGGTCGCACGACGGTCGGGTGGCCGCCGGCGCGGTCGGTACGTTCGCCGGTTACGGCGCGGACGTCCGGGTGACGTTCGCGCCCGGCACGACCGGCACCGTGGAGCCGCTGCCGTTGTGCGCGCTGATCGCCGGCTGGCTGCGGGGGACCGCGAATCCGGACGCGACCGTCGACGTACGGGTTTTCGCCGATGACCTGGTGCCGGACGCGGCAGTGGAGAACGGTCGTGCCCTGCGCACCGAGCTCGACGCGGCCACTGAACCGGTGGGTGCGCTGGTGATCGCCGACGGCGCGAACACCCTGACGGCAGCGGCGCCCGGCGGCTTCGACCCGGATTCCGTTGCGCGACAAGCACAGTGGGACGACGCGCTCGCCGCCGGCGACGTCGCCGCCATCGCCGATCTGTCCGGCGTGCTGGGCCGCGTCGCCTACCAGGTGCTGGCCGGGCTGGCCGGACCCGACCCGAAGGCGACCGAGTTGTACCGCGGCGCGCCCTACGGTGTCGGCTACTTCGTCGGCACCTGGACCCCGCAGTGAGGCCCATCGCGGTCGTCGGCCCCACGGGCACGGGCAAATCGGCCCTGGCGCTGGACCTCGCCGAACAGTTGGGCGGCGAGATCGTGAACGCCGACGCGATGCAGTTCTACCGAGGCATGGACATCGGCACCGCCAAGCTGACGGTGCCCGAACGGCGCGGCATCGTGCACCACCAGCTCGACGTGCTGGATGTCACCGAGACCGCCACGGTCGCGAACTACCAGGCGGCCGCGGCGGCCGACGTCGAGGCCATCGCCGCGCGCGGCGCCGTGCCGGTGATCGTCGGCGGCTCGATGATGTACATCCAGTCGCTGCTCGACGAGTGGTCGTTCCCGGCGACCGATCCGGCTGTCCGGGCCCGCTGGGAGGAGCGGCTGGCCGAGGTCGGGGTCACGGCCCTGCACGGCGAGCTGGCGCGGGTCGACCCCGAGGCCGCCGCGTCGATCCTGAACACCGACGGCCGCCGGATCGTGCGGGCGCTGGAGGTCGTCGAACTCACCGGCAGGCCGTTCGCGGCCTCGGCGCCGCAGATCGGCGCCCCGCGGTGGGACACGCTCATCGTCGGATTGGATTGGGACACAGAGATTCTCGATGACCGGCTGCAGCGGCGCACCGACCTGATGTTCGACTCGGGGCTGGTCGACGAGGTGGTGGCCCTGCAGGCCCGAGGCCTGCACAACGGGACGACGGCGGCCCGGGCACTCGGCTACTCGCAGGTACTCGAGGCGCTGGCGGCCGGCGGCGATGAGGCCGCGATGGCCGAGGCGCAGGAGCGGACATTCATCGGCACGCGCCGCTACGTGCGACGGCAGCGCTCCTGGTTCCGCCGCGATCACCGGATCACCTGGCTGGCGGGCGATGCTGACGGGAACGCGGCCGCCGTGGTCCGTCGGTGGCGCCACGTATCCTGAGAGTGTGCGGTTTTCCAAAGGGCACGGCACCCAGAACGACTTCGTGGTGTTGCCCGATGTCGACGCCGAACTGACGCTGACTCCCGCGGTCATCTCTGCGCTGTGCGACCGGCGCCGTGGACTGGGAGCTGACGGCGTGCTGCGCGTCACGAAGGCCGGGGCCGCCCAGAGCGCCGGCGTCTTCGATCAACTGCCCGACGGTGTCGCCGCCGACGACTGGTACATGGACTACCGCAACGCCGACGGCTCCATCGCGCAGATGTGCGGTAACGGCGTCCGCGTCTTCGCGCATTACCTGCGCGCGTCGGGGCTCGAGCACCGCGACGAATTCGTGGTCGGCTCGCTGGCCGGGCCGCGTCCGGTGGTGCTGCACGGCGCCGGCGCCGTCGACGCCGAGGTGACCGTCGAGATGGGCAAGGCCCGCTCGTATGGGCACGGTAAGGCCGTCGTCGCCGGACGCACCTTCGCCGGCCTGGCGGTCGACGTCGGCAACCCGCACCTGGCCTGCGTCGACCCGTCGTTGAACGTGGCCGGGCTCAACGCACTGGATGTCGCCGCCCCGGTGTCCTTCGACGCCGACCAGTTCCCCGAAGGCGTCAATGTCGAGATCCTGACCGCGCCGTCCGAGGGCATGGTGGCGATGCGGGTGCACGAGCGTGGGGTGGGCGAAACCCGTTCCTGCGGAACCGGAACCGTCGCCGCCACGTTGGCAGCTCTGAACCACACCGGTGTCGACACCGGCAGCCTGCGGGTGGTGATCCCTGGTGGCGAGGTCAGCGTGACCATCACCGAGACCACCAGCTACCTGCGCGGGCCGTCGGTGCTGTTGGCCCACGGTGAGCTGGCCGCCGAATGGTGGCATGAGAACGAAGGAAATTCAGATGCGTCCCGCTGACTTTGCGGGCACCATCGATAACTACCTATGACGTCACCTTTCAATCCCGAAACACCCAGCGTCGGTGAACTCGCGCTCGAAGACCGTGCGGCACTGCGCCGCGTCGCCGGTCTGTCGACCGAGCTGGCCGACATCTCCGAAGTCGAATACCGCCAGCTTCGCCTCGAACGCGTGGTGCTGGTCGGTGTGTGGACCGACGGATCGGCGGCCGACGCCGACAACAGCCTCGCCGAACTGGCCGCCCTCGCCGAGACCGCGGGCTCCGAGGTGCTCGAAGGCCTGATCCAGCGGCGCGACAAGCCGGACGCCTCGACCTACATCGGTTCCGGCAAGGCCCTGGAACTGCGCGAGATCGTCCTCGCCACCGGTGCCGACACCGTCATCTGCGACGGCGAACTGAGCCCGGCCCAGCTGAACTCGCTGGAAAAGGTGGTCAAGGTCAAGGTCATCGACCGCACCGCGCTGATCCTCGACATCTTCGCCCAGCACGCCACCAGCCGCGAGGGCAAGGCCCAGGTGTCGCTGGCCCAGATGGAGTACATGCTGCCGCGGCTGCGCGGTTGGGGTGAGTCGATGTCCCGGCAGGCCGGTGGTCGCGCGGGCGGCGCCGGTGGCGGTGTGGGTACCCGTGGCCCCGGTGAAACCAAGATCGAGACCGACCGGCGGCGGATCCGCGAGCGCATGGCCAAGCTGCGCCGCGAGATCAAGGACATGAAGAAGATTCGCGATACCCAGCGGCACAGCCGCCGGGCCAGCGACACCCCGTCGATCGCGATCGTCGGCTACACCAACGCCGGCAAGTCCAGCCTGCTCAATGCCCTCACCGGGGCCGGCGTGCTGGTGCAGAACGCGCTGTTCGCCACCCTCGAGCCGACCACGCGCCGCGGCCAGTTGGACGACGGCCGGCCCTTCACCCTGACCGACACCGTCGGGTTCGTGCGGCACCTGCCGACGCAGCTGGTCGAGGCGTTCCGCTCCACCTTGGAGGAGGTTGTCGACGCCGACCTGCTGGTCCACGTCGTCGACGGGTCCGACGCCGATCCGCTGGCGCAGATCAACGCGGTGCGCAAGGTCGTGGGCGAGGTGGTGGCCGAGTACGACATCGCCGCACCACGAGAGTTGTTGGTGGTCAACAAGACCGACGCCGCCGGCGACCTGGCGCTGGCCCATCTGCGCCGGGCGCTGCCGGACGCCGTGTTCGTCTCGGCACACACCGGCGACGGTCTGGACCGGCTGCGGATGCGCATGTGTGAACTGGTCGAACCGACCGATGCCGCCGTCGACGTGACCATTCCCTACGACCGGGGCGACCTGGTGGCCCGCGTGCATGCCGAAGGCCGCATCGAGGCCACCGATCACACCGCCGAGGGCACGCGGATCAAAGGCTGGGTGCCGATGGCGCTCGCTGCCAGCCTCGGCGAATTCGTCACCGCCTAGTTCAGGCGGCGGCCTTGGCCGGCTTGTCGGCCTGCTCTGCGGCCGGCTTCGCGGGCTTGGGGGTCTTGGGGGCCTTGACTTTCTTCGGCTTCTTGATCTTGTCGGTGGCGCCGGTCTGGCCGTCCTTGGCCGGACCCTGGTTGGTGGTCGGGTCGGTGGCCGGCTTCGGGTCCTGTTTCGGATCGGTGGTTTCCGGGGTGGGATCTGTGGCCTTCGGGTCGGTCGTCTTGGTGTCGCTGTCCTTGACGTCGGCAATCTTCGTGTCGGCGTCCTTGGGATCCGTTGACAGCTTGGGTGTGGTGACGGGCGCAAGCTTGGTGTCGCCGGTCGGGGTGGCGGACCCGGCCTTCGGTGCGCTGGACCCGGTCAGGGCCGCGACGGTGGTCGGCGCCGGGGCCGGGGTGGTCGCGGCGATCGGAAGCTGCACCTTGCCGCCGGTGATGTCGCTGATCGCCGCCTTCACGCCTTCGCCGGCGGCCTTGACCAGGTCCACCGTCAGCGTGATCGGGTTGATCAGCGGGATCAACCGGAACGGCGCCGGCACGCCCGGGCTGAGGCTGCGGTCGTAGCCGGTGTCGATGAGCACGCGCAGCACGGGGGAGACCAGGTCGACCAGGGGCTTGACGATGAAGCTGGTGTGCGTGAAGCCGCCGAACTCCAGGAACGGCCGTACCAGCGGCAGAGTCTTGGTCGGGATCGTGATGTAGGTGGTGTCACCGTAGACGGTCTGGTTCGCCGGGTCCTTCAACGCAGCGTCGAGCTCTTCGGGCGTGTACTCGAGATCAGGGATCTCGCCGGGATCGCTGTTGGCGTTCGGCGCCAGGTAGGTGCCGTGGGTGTACCAGAATCCGGCGATCGCGTTGAGGTCGGCGAGCAGGTTGATCGGGTACAGCGGGAAGTCGGACACGCCGTCGTACTCGAACGCGATGTCGGTGGTCTTGATACCGGTATTGGTGGGTGCCGGCAGGCCGAAGGTGACGTCGAGGATCGGCACGGTGCCGAGGAAGGCCAGCCGTTCGAACAGGCCGCCGTTGGGCCGGTTGGTGTTGCCGATCATGACGAAGGCCAGCGAGTCCTTCTGGGCCTGGGTGAGGCCGCTGAGGGTGGCCTTCTCGCGGCTGACGATGTTGCCGCCCTGCGAGTAGCCGAAGATGATGACGGGATTCCCGGGCGTTGCCGTCTGCAGTAGCGGCGTCAGGGTGGCATCCAGGTTGGCGATGCCCTGACCTGTTGAGTCGTTCCACTTGGCGCCGGACAGGCCACCCCAGCCGGGCAGCGGGATCGGCCAGAACTGGGCCGGGTAGTTGATACCCGCCAGCGTGCAGCCATTGGTGCTGGTGCACACCGGTTGGAGTTGTCCGTTGAGGTTGAACGGTGCGATGTAGTAGTCGGTCGCGTTCTCCTTGTACCCGGTCACGACGTTGGCGTTCGGGGTGCCGGTGCCCGGGACGATCAGCGCGGTCGCGGCGAGCGTGAACGCGGCCGTCACCATCGACACCACGCCCAGCAGAACGGTGCTCAGCACTGTCAGCATCACGGCCACGGCTGCGGGAATGGTGCGTCCGAAAGTGCGCATCGCTCGCCCCCCTTCGAACGTCGCCGACCCCGGTAATCGGCACCCGATTCGCATCGTCGCACTGTGACCGGACCGGTACCGGACGTTTGCCGAAATTTTGTCGGGCGTGTCGATTTTCCGGTACGCCGGTACACGATCGTGGGTGAAATCACACCATCGTGATACCGATTGCGGGACAAGGCTTTTCGGCCCGCAATCGGCCGCTTCGGTTGCCGTGGTCAGAGACGGGCCGTGTTCGGCACTAAGCTCATCAACAACATCAGCTGTGCTCCCTCCCCGGACGCGTCCGCTGATCACGTCGTGGAACGGCTGAGAGCCGTGTCAGTCCATCTGCACCAGCACTTCTCGCGGCGACCGATACTGCCGCCGGCATTGTCGACCCTCCGTGCCGGAAAGGCTGTATTTGTCCATGTCTGCAGAACAATCATCATCGTTCGCTGAGCTCGGCGTCCCCGAGGCGCTCGTCGCCTCTCTCGCCGGCCGCGGCATCGCCGCGCCGTTCCCCATCCAGGTCAGCACCCTGCCCGACACCCTGGCCGGCCGCGACGTGCTCGGCCGCGGCCGCACGGGCAGCGGCAAGACGCTCGCCTTCTCCATCCCGCTGGTGGCCCGGCTCGCCGGCACGTCGCGACGCCCGTCACGACCCACCGGTCTGGTGCTGGCCCCGACCCGTGAGCTGGCCACTCAGATCGCCGCGACCGTCGAACCGCTGGCCACGGCCGTGGGACTGAAGGTGACCACCATCTTCGGTGGCGTGTCACAGAACCGCCAGGTCGACGCGCTGCGTGGCGGCGTGGACATCGTCATCGCCTGCCCGGGCCGTCTCGAAGACCTGATGAAGCAGAAGCTGGTCAGCCTGGACGCCGTGCAGGTCACCGTATTGGACGAGGCCGATCACATGGCCGACCTCGGCTTCCTGCCCGGCGTCACCCGGATTCTGGCGGCGACGCCCGCCGGCGGGCAGCGCATGCTGTTCTCCGCGACGCTCGACAACGGCGTCGACAAGCTGGTGCGCCGCTTCCTGTCCGACCCGATCACCCACTCGGTCGACGAGATCGACGCGCCGCCGCCGGCCATGACCCACCACGTGTTCCACGTCTCCGGTGCGGCCGAGAAGAATGCTCTGGTGCACCGGCTGGCGTCGGGCACCGGCCGGCGCATCCTGTTCATGCGCACCAAGCACCAGGCCCGCAAGCTGGCCCGGCAGCTCACCGAGGCCGGCGTGCCGTCGGTCGACCTGCACGGCAACCTGTCCCAGCCCGCGCGTGACCGCAACCTCGCGGCGTTCAGCACCGGCGAGGCGCGCGTGCTCGTCGCCACCGACATCGCCGCTCGCGGCGTCCACGTCGACGAGGTCGAGCTCGTCGTGCACGTCGACCCGCCGGCCGAGCACAAGGCCTACCTGCACCGTTCGGGACGGACGGCCCGCGCCGGCAGCGCCGGCGACGTCGTCACCGTCGTGCTGCCCGAGCAGCGCAAGGATGCCCAGCAGCTGCTGCGCAAGGCCGGCATCACCGCCCGGCCGCAGGAAGTCGTCGCTGATTCGGCGCCGGTGCAGGCGCTGGTCGGCGAGATCGCACCGTACCGGGCACCGGCACCCAAGGAAGCTCCCGCGCCGCGCGGCGGCAGCCGTCCGGCCAAGACCGCGACCGCAGGCCAGGCGCAGCGTCGTCGCCGACGTTCGAGTGGTGGACTGCAGGCCCCCGGCCGCACCCAGAGCGGTCGTTCGCAGGCGGGTCGCTCGCAGTCGGGACGCAGCCAGCAGTCCCGCTAGCCCCACCAGCCCACGCCTGGCGACGCGCCGGGTGTGGGCCCGCTCACAACCAACCGCCCGGTTGGGATAAGTTGTTGCCAACTTATCCAGTACCGGAGGTCTCGCATGGGTGTCATCAAGTACGACCGCACGTTGTTCGAACCCGAACACGAACTGTTCCGGGAGTCGTACCGCGCGTTCCTCGACAGGCACGCCGAGCCCTACCGCGAGGAATGGGAGAAGGCCAAGATCGTCGACCGCGAGGTCTGGCGCGAGGCCGGTAAGCAGGGCTTCCTCGGCATGGCCGTGCCGGAGGAGTACGGCGGCGGCGGCAACCCCGACTTCCGCTACAACGTCATCGTCACCGAGGAAACCGCGATGGGGCGGCACAGCGGTCTCGGGTTCCCGCTGCAGAACGACGTCATCGCGCCGTACCTGCTCGAACTGGCCAACGAGGAGCAGAAGCAGCGTTGGCTGCCCGGCTTCTGCAACGGCGAGCTCATCTGTGCCATCGCCATGACCGAGCCGGGCACCGGCAGTGACCTGCAGGGCATCAAGACCCGCGCGGTCAAGGACGGCGATCACTACGTGCTCAACGGCTCGAAGACCTTCATCACCAACGGTATTCACGCCGACCTGGTGATCGTCGTCGCGCAGACCGATCCGGAGAAGGGGGCACAGGGCTTCAGCCTGTTCGTGGTCGAGCGCGGCATGCCGGGCTTCGAGCGCGGCCGTCATCTCGACAAGATCGGCCTCGACGCGCAGGACACCGCGGAATTGTCCTTCACCGATGTCAAAGTCCCGGCCGAGAACCTGCTCGGTGTGGAGGGCATGGGATTCGTCTATCTCATGCAGAACCTGCCCCAGGAGCGCATTTCGATCGCCGTGATGGCGGCCGCGGCCATGGAGGCCGTCCTGGAATCGACATTGCAATACGCCAAGGAGCGTAAGGCGTTCGGCAAGCCGATCGGCAGCTTCCAGAACAGCCGTTTCGTGTTGGCCGAACTGGCGACAGAGGCCACCGCGGTGCGAATCATGGTCGACGAGTTCATTCGCCTTCATCTCGATCGAAAGCTGACAATCGACCAGGCGGCGATGGCCAAATGGTATTCGACGGAGGCGCAGGTCCGATTGGTCGATCGCTGCCTGCAGCTGCACGGCGGCTACGGGTATATGCGCGAATATCCCATTGCGCGGGCGTTCCTCGATTCGCGGATCCAGACGATCTACGGCGGCACCACCGAGATCATGAAGGAGATCATCGGCCGCGGATTGGGCGTTTAGCCGAATTCCCACGCGAATTCATTCGCAAATGAACCGCGACACACACGTGCGTCACTGCCGGATATCCCGCACTATGGGCATGAACTGAAGCAAAGTTGACAGAATCTCTCGATCAAGAGAGTTTGTCTGACGGAATTTGTGTTCTTCAGTTTTGCCGACCGCGGGAGGAATTCGATGACCGGGCTGCGAACCCGTGGCGGATGGGCCGGTATTGGTGCCCTTTCGGTCGCGGTGGCATTGCTCATGGCTCCGACGGCAATCGCGACACCGGAAAGCGATGCCGCCGACGCGGCCATCTCGCATACGTGGGATGCCGCGGGCGGTGACGGCGGTGAGTTGGGCGCCAAGGACGGTGACGTCTACCAGGTGGGCGCGGGCTTTGCACAGAACTTCGCGGGCGGAAAGATCTATTACACCGAGCACACCGGCGCCCATCTGATTTACGGCGCAATTCTCGACAAGTACCAGGCGCTGGGCGGCGCTGCTGACAGCGATCTCGGCTTCCCGACCATCGACGAAGGCGCCGGCAAGGCCACCGACAGCCGCAACAGCACGTTCAGCGCGGCCGACAAGCCCGTCATCTTCTGGACCCCGGACAACGGCGCCTGGGTGGTCCGCGGCGCGATCAATGCCGCATGGGACAAGCTCGGCGGCTCGGCCGGCACCCTCGGCGTGCCCACCGCGGACGAGACGTGGAAGGGCGACGTCGTCTCCCAGACCTTCACCGGCGGTGAAGTGAGCTGGAACGCCAAGACCAAGACATTCACCACCACGCCCGCGGACCTGGCCGGTCAGCTGACCGGGCTGGACGTGCCGGGCGATGCGACGTCGGCCATCGCCGCGGCCCGCCGGGCCGCCGGCGGTCCGCAGGGCCCCCTCGGCGACGAGCAGGGCGCCCAGTACAAGGTCGGCGACGGCGTCGCGCAGAACTTCGCCGGCGGCGCCATCTTCTATTCGCCGGCGACCGGTGCCCACGCCGTCACCGGCGATGTGCTGGCCAAGTACCGTGCGGCCGGTGGACCGCAGGGCGACCTCGGATTCCCGGCCGGCAACGAGACCGACGGCGGCATCGCACCGACCAGTCGCGTGGCGACCTTCGCCGCGGCAGACAACCCGACCATCTTCTGGACGCCCGACCACGGGGCGTTCATCGTCCGCGGCGCCATGAACGCCGCGTGGGCCAAGCTCGGCGGGGCCACCGGCAAGCTCGGCGCGCCGACTGCCGACCAAACAGTGAGCGGCGACACCGTCAGCCAGAAGTTCACGGGTGGCTCGATCTCGTGGAACAAGGCGAGCAATGCGTTCAGCACCGAGCCGGCAGACCTGGCGTCGCAGCTGAGCGGTCTGCAGGTGCCCAGCGTCGACCTGCCCAGCAGCGGGTCCGCCCAGCCCTCGGAGTCCGGCAAGTGGTACCAGTTCCAGTGGTGGTGGCTGCTGGCGATCATTCCGCTGTTGCTGGTGGTGGTCGGCATCGTCATTGCGGCACTGCTGCGGCGTCGGCACCGCGCTGCGGCGCAAGCCTTCGACGACGAGGATGCATACGACTACGACGACCACGAGTTCGGAGACGGGGAGTACGGCGACCCGCAGTACGCGGACGGTGGCGCCGACACCGAGTACGGCGACGACTCCGAGCACGGCGATGAACTGGCGCCCGAGGGCGGGCATTTCGACGTTGCGCCCGGCGGTCCCCAGTTCCAGAGCAATCCAGACGTCATCGACACCGCGCCGACGGTGTACCCCGACTTCACCGCCGAACAGCCTGCGCAGGAGCCGTCCGAGGACGAGCTCGAGGCCGAAACCGAAGCCCAGCCTGTGGATGCTGCCGAGCCCACTGAACCCGCCGAACCGGCGGCGGATGGCGACGAGGCCGCCGCCGACGCCGTCGATGAACCGACGGTGTCGGTGCAACTTCCGGAGGCCCTGCGCCGCGGTGGCGCGGCAGCGGGCCTGACCGCCGCCGGGCTGGCCGGATTTGCGGGCCTGCGGCCACGGGACCCGGGTGACCGCGCCTGGGCTGCTCCAGATGCCGCTGCGGTCGAGTCTGAAGGCAGTGACGAGCCCGCTCCCGAGGCTGAGGCTGAGCCCGTGGTCGAGGAGCAGGCCGCCGAGGCCGAGCCGGCCGAGGCCACCGAGGCTGCGGCTGAAACCGACGACGCTCCAGCAGCGGAGACCGTCGCGGCCGGCCCGGCCAGCGGGCGGCACCATGCCCTGGGCGCCGAGGAACCGGAGACCGCGCAGATGTCGTTCCGCGTCGCGACCGGTGCGGAGCCGCCGCAGGGCTACAACATCAAGGCCAACACCGAGTCGGGCCTGTACTGGGTGCCGGGCTCGGCCGGATACGACGATGCACCCGTCCAAATCTGGTTTGCCAGTGAGGAATTCGCGGTCACGAACGGTTTCATCCGCGGCTGACCGCACCTATGGTTGGGCCCCGCTGCGAGCGACTGCAGCGGGGCCCAACCATAGGTGCGGCCGGAGTCAGATCTTGCGGATGACGGTCACGACCTTGCCCAGCACGACCGCGTCGTTGCCGGGGATCGGGTCGAACGCCGGGTTGTGCGGCATCAGCCACACCTGACCCCGGGTGCGCTTGAAGGTCTTCACCGTGGCTTCGCCGTCGATCATCGCCGCGACGATGTCGCCGTTGTCGGCCACGTTCTGCTGCCGCACGACGACCCAGTCGCCGTCGCAGATCGCGGCGTCGATCATGGACTCGCCGACCACTTTGAGCAGGAACAGCGAGCCCTCGCCCACGAGTTCGCGGGGGAGCGGGAAGACGTCTTCGACGGCTTCCTCGGCGAGGATCGGGCCGCCGGCGGCGATCCGGCCGAGAACCGGGACGAAGGTCGGTTCGGGCAGTGCATCGGAACCGGCGACATCGGTGGTGATGGTGGCGCCCGTCGCGTCGTCGGCGCCCCGGACGTCCACGGCGCGCGGCCGATTCGGGTCGCGGCGCAGATAGCCCTTCTTCTCCAGCGTGCGCAACTGGTGGGCCACCGATGAGGTGGAGGTCAGGCCGACGGCGTCGCCGATCTCCCTGATGCTGGGCGGGTAACCGCGCGTGGTCACCGAGGTGCGGATGACGTCGAGAATGGTCCGCTGACGCTCGGTGAGGCTGCTGGACCGCCCGCCCGGCGAGGCGTCGGGGGTGCGGGCGGTGCCGTCCGGGGTATCGGTGCTGTCGCTCATGGGTACGAATCTAGCCCAGCGGACACGATTCATCAAACATGTGTTCGAGATCGGATGGCTCGGCGTGTCGCGCGCGGCACGGGGCGCGGGCCCGCGAAAGGCGCCGTCGAAGTCGCGGAACGCAACTTGTCGGTGGGCAGTCGTATCGTTCGCAACAGTTCGATCACATGTTCTACCGTTCGAACATTTGGGCGATATAGTCGAACACAAGAGCGATCGAACCTATGTACGAACTCCTGAGAGGAACCGACATGACCGTCATCACCCGCGAATACCCGACCGACGTCGTCGTCCGCGCCGTGCCGCGCCGTGGCGATGTGAACCGGCACCGGCAGGCCCGGCTGCGTCCGGCCGCTTCCCGGCCCTCGGGCGCGGCCTTCCGTCACCGGGGCACCGGCGTGCTGACTTCCCGCGCCTCGCACCGGCGCCACCCGATCACCCCGTTGACGACGGTGGTGCTGGCGCTGGTCGCGGCGGGCATCACGGTGTGGCTGGGCCTGGTGGCGCAGTTCGGGGAGGCCGTCCAGCCGGCCGCGTCGACGGAGTCGGTGCCCACGCAGCTGGCCGTGGTCAGGGTGCAGACCGGGGAGTCCATCCAGCAGGTCGCCCGGCGGGTGGCGCCGGACGCTCCCGTCAGCGCGGTCGTCGACCGCATCAAGGAACTGAACAAACTGCCGTCTGTCGCCCTTGACGCCGGCCAGACGCTGATCGCCCCGGTCGGCTGAGGACATTCCGTGCGCACCTCCATCGGCACGGCGCCCGGCCGGGTCCGAGCGGCACGGGTAGGCTCGAGACCGTTCGAAACGGTCGATTGTCGGTGCGGCGAAGGAGCGGTGATGCACTGTCCGTTCTGCCGGCATCCGAACTCGCGTGTGGTCGATTCACGGGAAGCCGATGAAGGGCAGGCGATTCGGCGTCGCCGGTCGTGCCCGGAATGCGGTCGGCGGTTCACCACGGTGGAAACCGCGGTGGTCGCGGTGGTCAAGCGCAGCGGCGTCACGGAACCGTTCAGCCGCGACAAAGTGATCAAAGGCGTACGGCGCGCCTGCCAGGGTCGGCAGGTCGACGACGACGCTCTGAACCAATTGGCGCAGAAGGTCGAAGATGCGGTGCGGGCCACCGGATCTCCCGAAGTGCCGAGTCATGAGGTCGGGTTGGCCATCCTCGGTCCACTGCGTGACCTGGATGAGGTCGCCTACCTGCGCTTCGCGTCGGTGTACCGGTCGTTTTCGTCCGCCGAAGACTTCGAACGCGAAATCGAGGCGCTGCGGGCACACCGCGGTGTGCCCTCGTCGGGCTGACAGCCGCAGACTGCCGCTAGGTCGCGCTGCGTTCGTCGGCCTCGAGCGCGTCGAGCACCGCAACCTTCGTGTCCATCGGGGCGTCGATCGACTTCGCGGTGACGCCGGTCTGCAGGAGCCCGCGCAGGGCATCGCGGTCGTAGACCGACGGCGCGGTCGTGTCGATGAAGTCCTCGACGAGCTTCACGAATCGATCGGGGTCGTCATGAAATGGGAAATGTCCCGAGTTGTCGAAGAACTCGAGCCGGGAACCCGGCATCGCGGCGTGTGCCAGTTCTCCATGGGCTGCCGGGATGACTGCATCCTGGGTGCCCCAAACCAATTGCACCGGAATGGCTTCGGTCAAATAACATCGGTCCAGCATCGTGACCACCTGACCGCGCCAGTCGACCACCGCACGCAGGGTCCGGGCGAAGGCAGATGAGGCCTTGGGCTCGGGCAGGTCATTGAGGATCCGCAGCACGTTCGGCAGGTCGTGCCCCAGTCCGGTCGACCCGAGCAGTGCCCCGCCGAGACGCCCGGCGAGCTGAAGAGCGGGCAGTACCAACGGGATTCGCAACAATGCCAGGGCCTCGGTGCCCAATGGCAGCGCCGCGAGCCGCAGTGCGATGTTCACGTCGCGGGTGACACCGCCGGCACCGACCAACACCAGCCGATCGATCAATTGCGGGAATTGATAGGCAAATTGCATGGCCACACCGCCGCCCAGCGAATGGCCGACGACCGTCACCCGTTCGATGTCCAGCACGCTGAGCAAATCCCGCATGCCGTTGGCGTACGCCGCCACCGAGTAGTCGGCGCGCGGCTTGTCGGACTGGCCGTGGCCC
The DNA here is from genome assembly GCF_001905655.1 of Mycobacterium sp. ST-F2. GTDB lineage: Bacteria > Actinomycetota > Actinomycetes > Mycobacteriales > Mycobacteriaceae > Mycobacterium. The sequence continues at coordinate 61,275 of NZ_JMHT01000017.1, read as the reverse complement.
AACAGGTCCGGGGCGATGACGGTGAAGCGCTGCGCGAGGCGCGTCTGCACGGTTTCCCACGTGGTGGAGTTGTCGCCGATGCCGTGGATCAGCAGGATCGCCGGTCCAGACCCCGCTATCCGGAAGGCCCGCCGGTAACCGTGGATGGTGCGGTATTCCAGCCGGGGCGTCACGTCACGCACCGAGTGCAGGTTGGGCTTTCCGTCTGGCATCGTCCCAGCTCCTTCCCATCATGTCGACGAGGCCGACCGCGTGGGTCAGTCGCCGGCGGTGCCGTCGTCGCCTTGATCGGGATCGGCGAAACCGTCACCGGACTGTTCGGCGAGGAACTGTTCGAACTGGGCGCCGAGTTCGTCGCCGCTGGGTAGTTCCTCGTCACGTGCCAGCAACGACCTGTTTTCCTGAGCAGCGACGAACGAATCGTACTGTTGTTCCAGTGCAGTGACCACTTGAGCGACTTCGGAGCTGGCCTCGACCTGCTCGCTGATCTTCGTGTACACCTCGGCGCCGGCCTCCGCCAGCGCGTTCAGCGGAATCTGCAGTGACGCGATCCGGGAGACCTCGCCCAGCAAGGCCTCGGCGGCCGGCGGATACGCGGTCTGCGCCAGATAGTGCGGCACGTGCACGGTGAAGCCCAGTGCTTCGTGGCCGTGCTGGATCATCCTGTACTCCAACAGGTTGGACACACTGGCCGGGACCTGCACCTCGCCGACCCATGGTGTGTGGTCGGCGATCAGCTCCTTGTTGCCGGCATGCGCGGTCATGGTGACCGGCCGGGTGTGTGGGACCGCCATCGGGATGGCGCCCAGCCCGATGACCTGGCGGACCCCGAGTCGCTCGCAGAGCAACCGCACCGCGGTGATGAAACGTTCCCAACGCAGATCCGGCTCCATGCCGGCGAGCAGCAGGAACGGTGTCCCGGCCGTGTCGTGCAACGCGTACAGGTTCAGCTCGGGATCGTCGTACTTGGTGAAGTGATCGGTGGTGAACGTCATCAGCGGACGACGCGAGCGGTAGTCCAGCAGTTCATCGATGGCGAACGAGGCAACCAGCTCGGTGTCGAGCGTGTCCTTGAGGTGCTCGGCGGCCAGCTTGATGGCATGGCCCGCATCGGAGAAGCCTTCGAAGGCGTGCACCATCACCGGCCCGCGGCCGTCGGCGGCGGACAGTTGCGGCGCGGGGAACTCCAGCTCGTACATGCCGCTCTGCTCGGGCTGGTACTGCTGGCCCCGACCGTTGTCGGGCCGCTGGTCGCTCCCGCCGTGCTCGCTCACCTTCACACTCCTTGCCGTACTGCCTCGCCCGCATTGCGCCGCGGGATGCGTCTCTCCTACAAGTGTCGCGCATTCTTGCGTTGTTCCCAGTGCCACCCCGCTGAACGCCCATGGTGCACCAGGTGCTGCTCGGGCAGGTGGTATCGGGCAAGATCCGAGAGATGCTCGGCACGCGACTGGCTGTGAGCGCATTCGTCGCGCTGCTGGCCACGGCGTGCAATGTGCCCGCGATCGAGACGGCCCCGCGCGCCGCCGAGATCGACGCGGCTCCGGACCCGCGCGTCGGAGCGGTGTTCCTCGGCAGCGACTCGGTGCACACCTGCACTGGCGCGGTACTCGATTCGCTGGCGGGGAACCTGATCATCACCGCCGCCCACTGCCTGGATGCCTCGTACGACGCGACGTTCGCGCCCGGCTACCGCGGCGCCGGCGTGCCCGGCGACTTCTGGCACATCGACGCGGTGTACCTGGATCCCCGGTGGGTGCGGCGGCAGGACCCGGCCGCGGATTTCGCGATCGCCCGGGTCAGCCATGGCGGACTGGCGGCGACCGACACATTGGAACGCCGCACCGGCGGCGGCTTCGTGCTCGGCGCGGCACCGGGCCCGGACGTTCCGATCACGGTGACGGGATACCCGCTCGGAGATGGTGGGGTGCAGGTCAGGTGTAGCGGGCCGACGTCACGCCCCGACCGTGGGTACCCGGCGCTGCGCTGCCCCGGCTTGGTCGACGGCACCAGCGGATCGCCGTGGGTGTCCGGGGCCACGGTCAGGGGAGTGGTCGGCGGTCTGCAGGGTGGCGGCTGCAGCGGCAACGACCTGTCGTACTCCGCGCCGTTCGACGTGCAGGTCCAGCTGCTGTATCAGCGCGCGCTCGAGGGCGGGCCCGCCGACCGCGCCGGCGGTGCACCCGATGACGGCTGCGGCCCCTAGCTCTTGAACTGGTTCAGCGCCCGCAGCTTGTTCATCACGTCGAGGGCGGCGACCTTGTAGGCCTCGGAGAAGGTCGGGTAGTTGAACACCGCGTCGACCAGATACTCCACGGTGCCGCCGCAGCCCATCACGGCCTGGCCGATGTGGACAAGCTCGGTGGCGTTGGAGCCGAAGATGTGCACGCCGAGCAGGGTGAGGTCCTCGGTGGACACCAGCAGCTTGAGCATGCCGTACGAGTCACCGGCGATCTGGCCACGCGCCAATTCACGGTAGCGCGACACGCCGACTTCGTAGGGGATCGAGCTGTCGGTGAGATCGACCTCGGTGGCCCCGACGTACGACACCTCCGGAATGGAGTAGATGCCGATCGGCTGTAGATCGGTCATGCCTTTACAGGGTTCGCCGAACGCGTGGTACGCGGCCAACCGGCCCTGGTCCATGGAGGTCGCGGCGAGCGCGGGGAAGCCGATGACATCACCCACGGCGTAGATGTGGTCGACCTTGGTCTGGTAGTTGTCGTCTACGAAAATCCTTCCCCGACTGTCGATCTCGAGGCCGGCTTGCTGGACGTCGAGGTGCTCGGTCTGGCCCTGGCGGCCGGCGGAGTACATCACCGTCTCGGCGGGGATCTGCTTGCCGCTGGCCAGAGTGGTCAAGGTGCCTGCCGGTCCGACGTCGACCGCGGTCACCTCTTCACCGAACCGGAATGTCACCGCCAGGTCGCGCAGGTGGAATTTCAGGGACTCGATGATCTCCGAATCGCAGAAGTCCAGCATCGTCGGTCGTTTCTCGATCACGGTGACCTTGGTGCCCAGCGCGGCGAACATGGACGCGTACTCGATGCCGATCACGCCCGCGCCGACGACCACCATCGACTGCGGCAGGCTCTTCAGGTCGAGGATGCCGTCGGAATCCAGCACGCGTTCCTCGTCGAACTTCACGCCGGCCGGGCGCACCGGTTTGGTCCCGGTCGCGATGACGACGTAGCGCGCCTGGATGGTGATGTTCTCGCCGCGCGTCGGGTCCTCGATGACCAGGGTATGGGCGTCGAGGAACCGGCCGTGCCCTTCGAACAGCTCGACGCCGTTGCGCAGCAGTTGGTTGCGCACCACGTCCTGCTCGCGCCCGATGACATGGGTGGTCCGGCGCAGCAGATCGGCGGGCGTGATCCGTTCTTTCACTCGGTAGCTGGAGCCGTACAGTTCGCGCTGGCTCATCCCGGTGAGGTAGACGACCGCCTCGCGCAGCGTCTTGGACGGAATGGTGCCGGTATTGACGCAGACGCCGCCGAGCATCCGCCCGCGTTCGATGACAGCGACGGATTTTCCCAGCTTGGCCGCGGCGATGGCGGCCTTCTGGCCACCTGGACCGGACCCGATGACGACGAGGTCGAACTCCTGCATGGAACCCATGACAGCCAGGTTGGCACGGTGCGCCCGATCACGCAGCCCGATCACCGGCGAACTTTGCGGAAACACCTCGAACTCGCCGGTTATCCACAGATCCGAGTTCATCCACAGACCGGCTCGCCGGTCTGCTCGCCCGGCGATTCCTGACGGACCGTGCTGCCACGTTCTGGTCATGACAACTTTCAGCTCATTCGATTTCCAACTGAACCGGCCCGGCGCCCTGATCGCGGCGGTACCCGCGGTGCTGGGGTTTGCGCCGGAGAAATCCCTGGTGCTCGTCACCGTCGTCGGCGGTGAGATGGGCGCGGTCCTGCGGGTGGACCTGTCGGAAGGATTCTTCGATGCCTTGCCCGACGCGCTCGGGCATCTGTCCGACATGGCCGCCGCGGCGGACGCCGACGCGGCCATCGGCGTGGTCGTCGACGAGCACAGCGTCGACTGCCTGGTGTGCGCCGACATGTACCGCGACGTGAGTCAGGAACTCGAGGAAGCGCTGGCCGATCACGGCATCGAACTGTTCGCGGTCCACGTCGTCGACCGGGTGGCCGCCGGTGGCCGCTGGTACTGCGCCGACGGCTGCGGCAACGTCGGCGTCGTCGAGGATCCCGAGTCGTCGCCGGTCACCATGGCCGCGGTGCTCGACGGCCGCCGCCTCTACGCGCGGCGTGCGGACCTCGTCGAGGTTGTCGCCGTCACCGATGCGCGGCGTGCCGAGGCGCTGCGGCCGGCGCTCGAAAAGCGTGCTGCCACGCTGCATGCCCCTGGTCGCCCCGAGGCCGCGGTGCGTGCCGACGTCGAGCACGCGGTGGCCTGCGCGGGCCGCCAGGTGGACGGCACGCCATTGCCCGATGACGACGCGGTACGCCTGGCCTGCGCGGTCGCCGATTCGCGGGTGCGGGACGCGTTGTATGCGCTGGCGGTCGGCGAGAACGCCGCGTCAGCCGAGGCGGTGTGGGCATCGCTGGCTCGAACGCTGCCTGCGCCGTGGCGGGTGGAGGCGCTGGTGTTGTTGGCGTTCAGTGCCTATGCCCGGGGTGACGGGCCGCTCGCCGGGGTGGCGCTGCAGGCCGCGCTGGACGTGGACAGCGGGCACCGGATGGCGGGCATGCTCGATTCCGCCCTGCAATCCGGCATGCGTCCGGACAAGATCCGCGAATTGGCGCTCACCGGGTACAAGCTGGCCGAGCGGCTCGGCGTGCAGATGCCGCCGCGCAGAGTCTTCGGCAGGTCGGCGTGAGCCTGGTGGGCCCGGGATCAGACCTTCTCGACCCGGACTGCGTGCGCCATCTGGTGCGGCAACTCGACCTGCTCGTGTCCGGGGATGACGATCAGGACGCTGCCGTGCTCGGTGGCCTGCACCGTGACGCGGGCATCCGGCACGACGCCGGCATCTTTGAGCCGGGCGATCAGCTCGGCGTCACCCTGGACGTGTTCGGTCAGCTGACGCACCCGGACCGCGACCGGCAATCCGGTGGGCAGCTCGGTGAGCCGAACCAGGCTGACGTCGGAGTCGCCGGTCGGCATGACGCCGAGCTCGGCCAGGCCGGGGATCGGGTTACCGAACGGCGACGTGGTGGGGTTGTCGAGTACCTGCACCAGCCGGCGCTCGACGTCCTCGCTCATGACGTGCTCCCAGCGGCATGCCTCGGCGTGGACTTCCTCCCAAGGCAAGCCGATGACGTCCACCAGCAGCCGTTCGGCCAGCCGGTGCTTGCGCATCACCGACACCGCCAGCGAGCGGCCCTTCTCGGTCAGTTCCAGGTGGCGATCACCGGCGACATGCAGCAGTCCGTCGCGCTCCATCCGCGACACCGTCTGGCTGACGGTGGGGCCACTCTGCTCGAGGCGTTCGGCAATGCGCGCACGCAGCGGCACCACGCCCTCTTCTTCGAGGTCGTAGATCGTCCGCAGGTACATCTCGGTCGTATCGATCAGATCGTTCATGCCAAATTCCTCCAGGCCTCCGCCGGTGCCCAGCTTACCGGTTTGACCGGGTCAACAGGCATCCAGCACGGCCGATCGGCGGTGCGATTCGCGCTGCGCGCAACCGCGGGCGTGCCGGCCACAAAAAACGGTGCCCGCCGGGTAATCCGGCGGGCACCAGTGGGGTGCAGTTGTGTGGCGGAACAATCAGCTCGCGTAGGCCCGCAGTCGCTCGGCACGCTCGCCGTTGCGGAGCTTCGACATGACTTCGCGTTCGATCTGGCGGACCCGCTCGCGGGACAGGCCGAACAGCTTGCCGATCTGATCCAGGGTGCGGGGCTGCCCGTCGTCCAGGCCGAACCGCAGCCGGATCACCTGCTGCTCGCGCTCGTCCAAGGTGGCGAGCACGTGCCGGATGTCGGTGTGCAGCAGCTCCGAGATGACGGCGTTCTCGGCGGAGAGCGCCTCGGAGTCCTCGATGAAGTCGCCGAGCGGAGCTTCCTCGTCGGTGCCGACCGGCATGTCCAGGCTCACCGGGTCGCGGCTGTGCTCGAGCAGGTCGTTGATCTTCTCGACGGGGATGCCCGACTCTTCGGCGAGCTCTTCGTCGGTGGCCTCACGTCCCAGGCTCTGGTGCATCTCACGCTTGATCCGGGCCAGCTTGTTCACCTGCTCCACCAGGTGGACGGGAAGCCGGATGGTGCGGCTCTGGTCGGCCATGCCTCGGGTGATCGCCTGACGAATCCACCAGGTCGCGTAGGTCGAGAACTTGAAGCCCTTGGCGTAGTCGAACTTCTCCATGGCGCGGATGAGGCCCAGGTTGCCTTCCTGGATCAGGTCCAGCAGCGGCATGCCCCGGCCGGTGTAGCGCTTGGCGAGCGAGACCACGAGGCGCAGGTTCGCTTCGAGCAGGTGCCGGCGCGCAGCTTCACCGTCGCGAACGATGGCCGCCAGGTCACGCTTGCGGTTGTCGCCGAGACGCTTCTTCGTCTCGAGCAGGTGGGCCGCGTACAGGCCTGCCTCGATGCGCTTGGCCAGTTCCACCTCGTCCTCGGCGTTGAGCAGGGCGGTCTTACCGATGCCGTTCAGGTAGACGCGCACCAGGTCCGCGGCGGGACTCTGGGCGTCAAGGTCGGAATCGATACGGCTTGTGGTGGCTTTTGCCATTTGCGGCCTCCTGCTCGTGCTCAGCTCGAACTGTCACTGGCTTCAACGCCCGAGCGGCAGGAGAAGTTCCCGAGGCGCTCTCCGCTCATGGCCTCTGACCTGCGGTTTTCTCGCGTCGACCTGAGAATGTCCTTAGAAAGGAGAAAGAATGAAACTCAGGGTCGGCCGGGGCGGTCTGTCAGACCGTCAGGGCTCGACGTCGCCGTCGATGACCGGGTGCCGTTCCTCGATGGCTGGGTGCTCCGCGGCCGGCACCATGGGTGCCCGCCGGGCGGCGTCGTAGCGGCGCGGTTCCTCCGCGGTCCGCGGTGGCCGGTCGTTGGCGATGAGCACCGCGATCCACGGCAGCGGTATGGACGCGATGAGGATGGCCAGCGAGATCAGGCCGTTGTGCCAGATGCTGTACGCCAGTGCTGCCAGCAACAGCGCCGGCACCCGGAAAGACATGATGGTCAGGTAGCGGCGGACGCGTGCGCGGTGCTGCTCCTCGTAGGCGGGTGCTGCGCGAGTGATGAGGACCGGCCGACCGTCGTCGTCGAAACTCAGCTCTTGGCCTTGTTTCATTCTTCTACTGTCCCACATCTGGCTCAGTGCTGCCGCGACCGGTTCGGGTGGAGTGCACAATGAGTGCATGCAGACCGACACCCTCGAACGCACCGATTCCGATGAACAGGTCGACGACGGTACGGACGACGACCGACCTAAGCACTTCCACTACGTCAAGAAAGACAAGATCGCTGAGAGTGCCGTCATGGGTACTCATGTCGTCGCGCTGTGCGGCGAGGTGTTCCCGGTGACCAAGTCGCCCAAGCCCGGCTCGCCGGTGTGCCCCGACTGCAAGCGCATCTACGAACAGATGAAGAAGTAGCCCCAGCGACTCAAGGCGCTCAGACCGGCGGCTCGGCCCGCTCGGTCGGTTGGTCGCTGGTGAGGTTGTCGGCCTTCTCCTCGAGCCATTCGCGCAGGCGCCGGGCATGGGTGTCCGGCGCCGGCCATTCCTCCTCGATGGCGGCGTTGAGTTCGGCGCCCAGCATGATCGCGAAGCCGAGCGCGAACGCGAACAGCAGGAAGGCGATGGGCGTCGCCAGCGCGCCGTAGGTATAGCCGGTCTCGGTGATCCAGGTCAGATAGAACCGCAACCCCACCGTCGCCACCACGAAGACCACGGTGGCCAGCACGGCGCCGAGCAGCAGCCGATGGGTCGGCAACGGCTTGGGCAGCGATACCCGGTACAGCACCGTCACCGCCAGCACGATGCCGAGCAACAGCACTGGCCAGTACCCGTATTTCATCGCGTTGGACCAGGTCTGGGGGATGTGCTGGGCGATCTTCATCGGTCCGATGGCGGCCACCGGAGCGGTCGCGATCATGAACAGCAGCATCACCAGATACAGCCCCAGGGCGTAGAAGCGCTGCCGCACCGGATGGCGCAGAGGCGTCTGGTCATGGGCCTCGACGACCGCGTCGACGAACGCCGAGATCGCCGACGAGCCTGCCCACAGCGAGATGACGAACCCGAGGGACACCACCTCGCCGCGGGCACCGACCGCGATGTCACGGACGGTCGGCTGGATGATCTCGTTGATCACGTTCGGCGAGAAGAAGTTCTTCGCCGTCCCGATCAACTGTTCCTGGATCATCGGCAGCGTCTCGGGGCCGAACAACGGAGCCACGTACGCCAAGCTGCCCAACATGCCCAACAGCAAGGGCGGTAGGGACAGCGCCGACCAGAACGCCGCCTGAGCCGATTCAGCAAAGATCGAATCGTCCCAGCTTTTGGCCAACGCGCGTCGCATGATGCGCAACACGTGATGCCGTGTCGGCTTGATCGGAGGCGTCTGGTCGTTCATGACCAGACCAGCATTACCGAAGAGACCCCATCAGGACCGTATTTGAAGCGACCGGCGGGTCACTCAGTCCTCGCTGCTCACCACCAGCACAGCGGCCAATTCAACCAGCTTGGATTCATGCTCGTTGGCGTGGTGTTGGCAGAACAGGAGCTCCATGCCGGACGGCAGGGTAGCGCGAACGCGGGCGGCAGCGCCGCACCGGTCACAGCGGTCGGCCCGTGTCAGTGTCGGGCCGGTCAGAGTTGCGTTCATGGCTCCTCCTTCTGCTCGTCGCCGCCTGGGCGCTTTGCCGGTTACACATCTCTACTCTCTCAGACGATTTGGATTCCAGCGTTGTTCCCCGGGCGTTCACGGGTGTGTCGTGTCTCACCTATCGCTGAAGTTGCGGGCGCGGCAGGCTGACCGGATGATCCCGACGCCCACGGTCCTCGTCCATCTGTGTAGTGAAACGGATTGGGCGCGTGCTCAGTTCGACGGCGCGCTCCGGCCGCCGTCGCTCGACGAGGTCGGGTTCGTGCATCTGTCGGCTCCTGGGCAGGTCCATCTCCCGGCCAACCGGCTCTACCGCGGTCGGTCCGACCTGGTGCTGCTGGTGTGTGATCCGGCGTTGCTGGGGTCGCCGATTCGCTGGGAGCCAGGGGTGCCGACGGATCCGGAGTCGATGCTCTTCCCGCATCTGTACGGGCCGCTCCCCGTCGCGGCGGTGGCCCGGACCATGCCCTACCGACCCGATACCGAGGGTGTTTTCGCCGTCCTACCAGCAAATTTTGATACCGGTGGCCTTGGTTAACGGCAAATGAACGACACTCTTAGAAATCTGTCCACTCACTGGGAATGTGGCCTGAATCACTGCCATTGAGTTGGCACGATCTCGCGCGTAAATACCCCCGAGACGGTGAGGACATGATCAACCACACAAATGCTGAAGCCGCGACCGGCAAGCGCCGTCGCGCAGGAAAACTGAAGGGACTCGGTGTCGCGCTGACGGCCGGTGCCCTTCTGGTCATGTCGGCGCTGCCGGCATGGGCGGCCGAGAACATGACCATCACGTTCATTCGGCACGCGCAGTCGACCGCGAACGCTGAGAACCGGATCGACACGCAGGTTCCGGGCCCGGTGCTGACCGAAGCCGGGACGCAGCAGGCCAAGGACATCGTCGGTGTTCTCGGTGACAACAACTACGACGCCATCTACGCCTCGACGATGGTTCGGACGCAGCTGACAGCTGCGCCGATGTCGCAGTACCTGGGTCTGCCCATCCAGGTGTTGCCGGGCCTGCAGGAGATCGAAGCGGGCATGTTCGAGAACGGCCAGGAGCGCGGCGCTGCCGGTCTCGGTTACATCTCGTACCCGCTGGCGTGGTCGGGTCTGAAGATCAACGTGGATCCCGTGACCCACGCCGTCAGCTTCGGCTACCTCGATCCGGCCAACCCGAACTACACCGATCCCTCGCGGACCATCCCGGGTGGGGCGGCTCAACCGATCAGCATCAACGGCAACGACTTCGATGCTCGGGTCGACGGTGCGCTGCAGCAGATCTATGACAACGGCGACCGCAACGCTGCGGTGTTCTCGCACGGTGGCACCATCATGTTCTGGACGCTGATGAACGCCAAGAACATCACGCCCGAGCAGAAGATCATGCTGTTCGCCCAGCATCCGCTGAGCAACACCAACTACGTCGTCGTCGAGGGCAACCCCGAGGACGGCTGGAACCTGGTGAACTGGAACGGTGTCGAGATCGCCGGTATGCAGAAGGGCCCGATCGAGCAGGTGCTGACCCAGGTCCGCACGCTGACCCGTCAGCTCGGCTCGGTGGTGCAGGATGTCGCGGCGGCGTTCCGTACCGGTGATGTCGGTCAGATCCTGACCGCGATCAACCGCGGCGCTGCGGATGCGCTGTTCTCGACGACCAAGTTCGTCCGTGCCATCAACGCTCAGGTCATCAATGGCGTCACCGGCGCCATCGACAACCTGAAGGAGCGCCTGAACCCGCCGGCTCCGGCTGGTGCCACGACCCCCGCCCCGGCCTCGGGTGCGGCGGTCTCGCCGGCTGCCTTCTCGGCTCCGGTTGCGGCGAAGGCTGCTGATGCGGCTGCGGCCGGCGACTCGCCGGCAAAGGCTGCTGGCGCTCCGGCCTCGGACAACAAGGCCGACGAGGCCAAGGCTGACGCTGATGCCGCCAAGGCCGATGGGCTGGCCAAGGCTGATGAGGCCAAGGCTGACGCCGACGCCGCCAAGGCCGAAGGCCAGGCCAAGGCTGACGCTGCCAAGACCAAGGCCGACGAGAAGAAGGCTGCGGCTGAGGCCAAGAAGGCCGCTGCCAAGGCCAAGGCCGAGGAGAAGAAGGCTGCCGCCAAGGCCAGGGCCGACGCCAAGAAGGCTGCGGCCGAGGCCAAGAAGGCCGAGGCTGCTGCCAAGGCTGAAGCTGCCAAGGCCAACGCCAACGCCGGCGCTGGAAGCACCGACTGACAGTTCGTCTCGGGTAGTAACGGATCGGCCCCCTTCTCTCCGGAGGAGGGGGCCGATCCGCGTCGGCGCCCGCGCCGCCGAACTGTGACAAAGCTGTCCGCTGGCCGGGATTGTGGTCTGTATCACCGTTACAGAGCTGGCACTGTCGCGCGGGTAAATATCTTCCCGTCGAACAGTGAGGACATCATTAACCACACGAATTCAGAGGGCGCGGGACATCGTCGTCGCGCGCGGGGACTGAAGGGGCTGGGTGTCGCGCTGACGGCCGGCGCCCTACTGGTCATGTCGGCGCTGCCGGCATGGGCGGCCGAGAACATGACGATCACGTTCATTCGGCACGGTCAGTCGTACGGCAACCTGTCGGGGCTCGGCGACACGTCGACACCGGGCCCGACGCTGACCGACCTCGGTCAGCAGCAGGCCAAGGACATCGCGGCGAAGCTCGGCGACAACAACTACGACGCCATCTACGCCTCGACGATGATCCGGACCCAGCAGACCGCTGTGCCCATGTCGCAGTATCTGGGCCTGCCGATCACAGTGTTGCCGGGCATCCAGGAGATCGAAGCCGGCATGTACGAAGGCACGCCCGAACGGGCAGCGCTCTTCGGCTACCTGACGGCACCGCTGGCCTGGGCGGGTCTGATGGTGACGCCGCCTCCGACCGTCAGCTTCAACCCGATCACGCCGAACCTGGACGCGTTCATCCCCAGCGCACCCGGTAGCACCACGGGGCTGAACGGCCACCAGTTCGAGGACCGGGTCAACGGCGCCCTGCAGACGATCTACGACAACGGCGATCGCAACGCTGCGGTGTTCTCGCACGGCGGCACCATCATGATCTGGACGATGATGAACGCGAAGAATCTGAGTCCCGAGCAGAAGATCATGCTGTTCACCCAGCACCCGTTGTCCAACACCAACTACGTCGTCGTCGAGGGCAACCCCGAGGACGGCTGGAACCTGGTGAACTGGAACGGTGTCGAGATCGCCGGTATGCAGAAGGGCCCGATCGAGCAGGTGCTGACCCAGGTCCGCACGCTGTCTCGTCAGCTCGGAGGCGTGGTGCAGGACGTCGCCTCGGCGTTCAAGACCGGTGACGTGGGCAAGATCCTGACCGCGATCAACCACGGCGCGGCCGATGCGCTGTTCTCGACGGCCAAGTTCGCGCGCGCCATCAACGCTCAGGTCATCGGCGGCGTCACCACTGCTGTCGAGAACCTGCAGAAGAAGCTGAACCCGCCGGCTCCTGCGGCCGGCACCGAGACCCCTGCTCCGCACTCGGGTGCGGCAGTGTCTCCGGCCGGGTTCTCGGCTCCGGCTCCGGTCGCTGCCAAGGCTGCGGCCGCGGCTGCGGCGGGCGACTCGCCGGCCAAGGCTGGCGATGCTCCGGCTTCGGACAACAAGGTCAAGGCCGATGACTCCACCGCTGGCGCTGACACCACCAAGGCCGATGAGAAGAAGGCTGCCGCTGCCGCCAAGAAAGCTGCTGCGAAGGCTCGGGCCGAGGAGAAGAAGGCTGCTGCCAAGGCCAAGGCCAAGGCTGAGGCCAAGAAGGCTGCGGCTGAGGCGAAGAAGGCCGAGGCTGCTGCCAAGGCTGAAGCTGCCAAGGCCAACGCCAACGTCGGCGCAGGCAGCACCGACTGACGGTTCCGCGAAACGGATCGGCCCCCTTCTCCTCGGAGGAGGGGGCCGATTGGTGTCAGCTCTGCGCTTGGCCGGCGAGCAGCAGGTCTCTGGTGATTTCCAGGTGCCCGACGTGCTGCGCGATGTCGTGCAGGATGTGCAGCAGCGTCCACTCCGGGCTGGCGGTGGCCAGCACCGCGGCGCGCGTGGTGCCGCCGCGCACCCCGTCGGCCAGATCGCGGTCCCGGATGCCCTCGGTGACCGCAATCTCGACCCAGCCCGGGAAGCGCTGCTGCAGGGCCGTCAGCCGGTCCAGCAGCTCGTCGACTCGGCCGGTCGCGGTGAACTCGCTGTCGCGGTCGCGTGGGATCCGTTGTCCGGCAATGAAAGATCCGGCCCAGTAGTCGACGACGCCGATGCAGTGGTTGACGATCGCATAGCAGCTGTTGGCGCCGGGCAGGTCGGGCTGCCGGTTGGCGAGGTCGTCACCGAGCACGGTGAGGATGTCGGCCATTGCGGCGAAACATTCAGCCGAGACGTCGAGGAGTGCTTGGCCCAGTGGATGTTCCGAGGTTGGCATACGCGAAAGCCTTTCACACACAGAGCTTTTCCCGCCTCGGGTTTTCGGGTGGCGGGGGGAGTCCGGCATCTGGTGATAAATCTGACGCAGGCGTAAAATTTGACGGTTCGAATCCAACTCGTGACCCGACGCCGGAGGCATTCATGCACACCAAAACTGTTCTGGCTCTCGCCGCTGCGGCGCTGCTGGTCGCGCCCGTCGGCCCAGCATCCATCGCGCAGGCGGCGCAAAGCTCAACTGATACAACGACGTTCAGTCCACAGCCGACGGTCGCCGCGCAACCGATGAACTGTCGCGGCGAAACCGGCGACCACGGCTGCGGCGCGGGCTGGATCTGGAACGGGGAACGCTGCGTCCCATGCTGAGCCATTGAGCGCAAACCAGAACTGCCCCGAAACCGGGTTTCGGGGCAGTTCTCGTTGAGCCGGGGGACTAGTCCAGGTAATCGCGCACTAGCGCCCACTGGGCCGTGTGCTTGGGCTGGGAAAACAGGGGTGGCGGGGGAGCGGTGTGCACGCTAATACCCTGGACTAGCCCCAGCGCCTCGTCAACCTCAGTCGTCATCGCACACCAGCTCGCCAGCCCAGGCCTCGCGGCCCTCGTGAATCGCGAAGGCGGCTATGACAAACCCGGCCACCGGGTCGAGCCAGGCGGCGCCGGTAAGTTCGAACAGGCCAACGCCTAGAAGTGTCGAAATGCTAAGCAGCACACATATTCTCGTCTCGGCAGCATCCGCGAGGATTAGGTTGTCCTGCAGCTGGTCGCCCACCTTTTTCTTGGCCGCCGCCAAGATGGGCATGACGATGATCGACGCGACCAGCAGGCCAATGCTGACCAATGACCGCTCGGGTTGCTCGCCGTTGACCAGGCTGCGGATGCCCTCGATGGTCACGTATGCGGCCAGCAGGAAGAAGGTGGAGGCCACCAGCTTGAGCGCCAGGCGCTCCTTGCGCTCGTCGGCATGCCCGTGGCGCAGCCGGGCGGCCAGCCGGATGCCCACCAGCACGGCGGCGATTGACTCGATGCCTGAGTCGATGCCGAAGCCCACCACCGATACCAGCCCCGCAAGTAGTCCGGCAGTGATGGCTACGGCGCCCTCGATGACGTTGTAGCCCACGGTGAACTGCGCAAGCCGCAGGCCCCGGCGGGTAAGCCGCTCAACCTCAGCTGCGGGAAGGGCCTCAGTGGTCATTTGGCGGTGGTTCCTGTTCCGTAGTTGGGGCACAACGCCACGGCGTTGCCGGTTGCGGCGAGCAGAGTTTCGGCCGAGGCCAGGAGGTCGAGCAATTCCGGTCGGGTTAGGGAGTAGAACACCTGCCTGCCCTCTGGGCGGCCCGTCACCAGTCCGCAGTCGCGTAGGCACGCTACGTGCGCGGAGACCGTCGACTGGGCGAGGCCCAGTTCGACGTTCAGGTCCGCCACGCGAGCTTCTCCACGTGCCAGGCGGCGCACGATGGCCAGCCGGGCGCGGTCCGAAAGGCTGTGAAATAAGGCAGCTGCCGCGTCAAAGCCCGAGGCGCTACACGATGGCTCGGCGTCAGACACTCGATCAATCGTCATCCGGCGATGATATCCGGAGAAAACGATTCTAGAAAGCCCGCCGCGTGCTCTCAGCCGGTCAGATCCTCGGGGCTGCCGCCCAGCTGGCGCAGCGCCTCCATGGCGTCGGGGTCGTCCAGCGTCTCCCGCCGGGGCTTGCCGATGGGGTTGGGCCGCTTGGCGTGCACCGCGTGGTCCCACGTGTCGTCCCACGTCTGGTCGGCCCTGACTTCGCGCTGCTCATGCTCGCGCATGGCCCGCGCCAGCGCGTCGTCGTCGGCGGCCTCGTCCTGCTCAGCGGCAACGGTGGGCAATACCCCGGCGGCCAGCTGCGCCGCCGCGAACGTGTCCTCATCGAACGCCTCGCACGGGCACTCGGCGTCGGCGCACTTGCCCAGGTTCTCGCCGTCGTCGGTGTTCCAGTGGAAGCCCTGCACGTGGCCGCAGGTGCACGGGTGGCTTGCGGACAGCACGATGTCGAACACCTTGGAGTCGATCTGCCGCTGGCGCTTGTGGTAGCTCGCCCAGGGGCTGCGTTTCGGCATCTGGCTAACTCTCATCGCGGGGGTACCGCCCGTTGTGGGCGCGCGGTTCAGCCTGGCGCTACACCGCCAGCAATCATGATGCCCCGTCAGCGGCTGGGATGGGTGGCGCCACGCCGCAGCTGCCCAGCGCGCTTAGCAGGCGGCGCTGCGCCTTTGCGCCCAGCGGGTCACCCGCGCACGCCCGCCGGTAGGCCGCGCCGAAGGCAGCCGATGCGGTGGCCGGGTCGAGCCCGGCCAGCTGGCGCCGCACCGCCTTGACGACACCGCGCAGGGAGAGGCCCAGGCCGGGCTGCGCCGCGATGGCGCGGTAGCTGTGGCCCGCCAGGTACAGCTGCAGCAGCTGGGCATCACGCTTCGCCCGCGCCGCGTCGTCGTAGAGCCTCGGCATAGGGCACCCTTTCCTGGTACACACCCCGGCGCGGCCAGGCGCCCGGTGTTCACTTTGGCGGTGAACGCCTACCCGCCGCGAGTGATGCCGTTGCGGGGACGATTCCCGCAGATCAGGGCCGATCTAGGCCCGCCAGCGCGACCCTGGCGCCGTGCCGCAGCGCCCATTCGTGCGTTCACTTTGCGCCGGGGGTAGAAAACCCGATCCGGGCAGATCGGGTGCTGGCGAGGCTGGGAACTTTGAACCCCCCTTACCCCTCTGGCGGCGCTGTGGTGGCGGCTCGGGCGGTCGCTGTGGTCAACGCTGCGGCTCGTTTGGGGGTGGGCTGGTGTGGTTGCTTGGGCTGTGCTGCGCGGCCCGGTGGGGCTCGGCGCGCTAGGGGCCATCGTCTGGTCACGCGCCAGGCTGGCCGCGCAGCACAGCTGTCCAAGGTGGGTGCGGTGCGGGCACATGGCGGTGTGCTCCCGCACCGCACCCGTTGCCGCCGCGCAACGACTGACGAGGAGGCGTGCGGCGGCAAGCTCTACCCCACGGCACCGCCCAGGATGGCGGGCTGCACCAGGGTGACGCCGTAGGCGTGGCGGGTGCGCAGGGCACGGCGGCGCACCAGGTCCAGCACCCGCTCGGGTGTGCAGCCCATGCGCTTGGCGCACTCGCCCACTTCGAGCCACTCGCCGCCGTCGTCCTCGTCCCACACGTTCACTGGCCCTGCTCAGCCAGCCACGCGCGGCCAGCAGCTAGCGCGGCCCGCTTGGTGGCGTACGTGTCGGGGCTGGTGGTGGTGCTGGCCCACGGTGCACGCCAGCACCACCGCCACTGCCCGCCGTCCTTCACGGCAGTCACGCCGTCGTCGGTGCCGGGCATTACGGCGTGAGGTCGATATCCGCGATGGCGCTGGGCCGCAGCACCCCGATGCCGAACCGGCCCTCACCACGGGCGATGAACTGGTTGGACTTGAACAGCTCGCCGCTGATGTCGAGCAGCACGTTGATCTGCTCCCGCACGTACAGCCGGATGGTGGACCAGTCGGCCAGCAGCGCGGTGCCCTGCGGCACGCTGGGGCTGATGACGCGCTGGATCTCAGGCCCGCCGAAGATGTTCGTGCTGGCCGACTCGCCGCTGCTGCCGTAGCCGCCGGGCACCAGCAGCCCACCGCTGGCACCCCACCGCGTGAGGTCGATGGTCTCCGCATCGGTCGGGTGCATCACGTAGGCCATGCTGATCATCTGCGCCCGGCGGGCGTTCTCCACCAGCTTGCCGCGCAACTCAGGCGACAGTTCCCGCTTGGGGTCCACCTGGTCTTCGAGCTTGCGCAGCTGCGCGCCTCGTGCTGCTGCGGTGGCTGCCGTCCGGTTGGTGGTGCGAGACCAGCGCGAGTGTGCGGCGATCTGTGCGCGGGCGCGCCGCTGTTCGGCGGGTAGCCCGGTCTTTGCCTCCAACGGGTCGCCTGGCGGCGTCATTTCTGGTGTGCCGGTTGACACTTGGCCCTCCTAGGGGTTGGCCAAAGACAAAGGGCCAGGCAGGTCTTCCTGCTGGCCCCGTGTCGTTGACGGCCCCTTGTGGGCTGGCGTTGCGCATGACGCGGTCTTGGCGGTTGGCGGTATGTAGTTGTGCTGGCAGGCACAGGCTAGTACACGGCGCTGGCGGTGCTGCGTGAGAAGCGTTGCGCCACAGGCGATGCCAAGCGCGCTGGGCGTGGTTTAGCTGCGGGTTTGCGCGCTGCACCCTGCTAGAACTGGCAGTGAGTACACCGCGTGTTGAGCGCCTACAGGTCGCCCAGGCCCAGGCTGCGGGCCTCCGCAGCCGCGCGCTCTGCAGCGGTGCTGCGGGTGTAGCGGTCGATCATGTCGCGCGTACTCCACCCCGCCACGGCCATCAGCCCGCCCTCGCTGCCACCGGCGGCCAGCCAGCGGCTGGCGGCGGTGTGGCGTAGTAGGTGAGGGTGGAAGCCCACCAGGCCCGCCTTGGCGGCGCGGTCGCGCAGCGCGGCGTGCAGCCCGTAGTAGCTGAACCCCTTCTGCCGCTCGCCCAGCCACAAGTCGGCGGTGTCGGCCCGCAGGTGGGTACGGCGCAGTCGCATGTAGCGGTCGATGGCGCGGGCAGTCTGTGCGCCGAAGGGCACCAGGCGGCCCTTGCCGCCTTTGCCGCGCACCACCATCGCCACCCCGCGCACCAAGTCGATGTCATCGAGGCGCAGCGCCACCACCTCACCGGCCCGCATGCCCGTCTCGACCATCAGCCGGACCAGCGCCTCGTCGCGCCGGTCGCGCAGCTCCTTACCCGCGCACGCCTTGAGGAGCGCGCGCACCTGCTCGTCGTCCAGGCTCTGCGTCACCTTGGTGTCAAGCTTCGGCGCCTTCAAGCCCAGCAGCGGGTCGGTGTCGATCTCGCCCTCCTCCTCAAGCCACGCGGAGAAGCGGCGCAGGGAGAGCTGGCGGGCGCGTGCCGTGGCCGGTTCAGCACCCTGCTCAAGCAGGTGCGCCACGAAGGCGCGCACCAGGGGCTTAGTCAGCTCGGCCACCTGGCCCTCGGCGGCGCACCAGGCGAGGAACTGGTTGACACCGGCCAGGTAGCTCTTGATGGTCTCGCGGCTCTTGCGGTCGCTGCGCAGCGCCAGCTCCCAGCTGGCCACCAGCGGCTGCAAGTCGAGTGGCGGTGCGGGAGTGCGCTTAGCGGCCATGGGGCACCGCCGGGCGGTTGTGGGCAGGTACGGGGCAGCTACTTGGCATGCCCAATACCTTAACTGGCAGCTGTGTGCTAAGCCGAGAACAGCACGTTTCCGCTGGTAAACACCGAAAACGGGCGTGTTGCCTAGTCCAGGTAGTCGCGCAGGACCTGCGAGCGCGACGGGTGGCGCAGCTTGCTCATGGTCTTGGACTCGATCTGGCGGATGCGCTCGCGGGTCACGCCGTAGACCTGGCCGATCTCGTCCAGCGTGCGCGGCTGGCCGTCGGTGAGGCCGAAGCGCAGCCGGACGACGCCGGCCTCGCGCTCGGACAGGGTCTCCAGCACCGACTGCAGCTGATCCTGCAGCAGCGTGAACGACACGGCGTCGACGGCCACCACGGCCTCGCTGTCCTCGATGAAGTCACCGAGCTGGCTGTCGCCCTCGTCGCCGATGGTCTGGTCCAGCGAGATGGGCTCACGCGCGTACTGCTGGATTTCCAGCACCTTCTCCGGCGTGATGTCCATTTCCTTGGCCAGCTCTTCGGGCGTGGGTTCGCGACCCAGGTCCTGCAGCAGCTCGCGCTGGATGCGGCCGAGCTTGTTGATGACCTCGACCATGTGCACCGGGATACGGATGGTGCGGGCCTGGTCGGCCATGGCGCGGGTGATGGCCTGACGGATCCACCAGGTGGCGTACGTCGAGAACTTGTAGCCCTTGGTGTAGTCGAACTTCTCGACCGCGCGGATCAGACCGAGGTTGCCCTCCTGGATGAGGTCCAGGAACGCCATGCCGCGGCCGGTATAGCGCTTGGCGAGCGACACCACCAGACGCAGGTTCGCCTCCAGCAGGTGGTTCTTGGCGCGGTCGCCGTCGCGGCAGATCCACTGCATGTCGCGACGCTGCGCGGCGGGCAGCTTCTCGCCCTTCTCCATCAGCTCCGACATCAGCTGGGTGGCGTACAGGCCGGCTTCGATGCGCTTGGCGAGCTCGACCTCCTCCTCGGCGTTGAGCAGCGCGACCTTGCCGATCTGCTTGAGGTACGCGCGGACGGAGTCGGCGGAGGCGGTGAGCTCTGCATCCTTACGGGCCTGCCGCAGCGCCTCGGATTCCTCTTCGTCCCAGACGAAGTCGCCGGATGCCTTGTCCTTCTCGGACGGCTCCGCGGCGTCGTCGGAGTCTTCGCCTTCGGCGGCCTTCGGAGCGGCCTTGGTGCCTTCGACATTGGCTTCGCCTTCGGCGTCGCCCTCTTCGGCCTCGTCGTCATCGTCGTCGTCATCGCTGACGTCGTCGTCGGCCTCGAGGTCGTCGTCGAGTTCCAGATCGGCGTCGTCGACGTCGATCTCGTCGGGTTCGACAGCGAGGTCGTCGACGTCGGTGACGTCTTCGGCGACGCCGCCGTCTTCGGGCTTGGTTGCGGGAGCCTTTGCCGCGCGCTTGGCGGGAGCCTTCGCGGCGGCCTTCTTCGCGGGCGCCTTGGCGGCGCGCTTGGCCGGCGCAGCCTTGGCGGCGGCCTTCTTGGCGGGGGCTTTGGTGGTGCGCTTCACCGGCTCGTCGGCTGTCTCGCTGGCTTTGGTCGCTACCACGGCCACCCTTTCGGTCATACGTACATCGGTGGCGTGGGCACGCGCCACCGAAAAGCGTCGGCTGTCGAATATTGGCGTCGATCTTCGATCGGATGTTTCACCGCTATCCGTTCAGGCGGCCGCCGTTGACCATTGTAACGACATAGTGCCCAGAAGCCGTATCAGCGGCAGGCTCGGAGCGTTCGCGGGCCGCTAATGGCGGTGCAGAGCGCCGTCCGCGGCCATCGCCGCGCCGACGATGCCGGCCGAGTTCTGCAGCGTCGCGGCCACCACGGGCGTGCGGTTCTTCAGCAGCGGCACCCACTTGTCGGCCTTCTTGCTGATGCCGCCGCCGACGATGAACAGGTCCGGCCAGATGGCGTTCTCGACGGCCACCAGCACCTTGGTGACCTCCTCGGTCCACCGCTCGTACGACCAGTCCTTGCGTTCCTTGACCGACGACGCCGCGCGGTGCTCGGCTTCCTTGCCGCCGACCTCGATGTGCCCGAATTCGGTGTTGGGCAACAGGACACCGTCGTAGATCACCGCCGAACCGATGCCGGTGCCGAACGTCAGCAACACGACCAGGCCGCTGACGTCGCGGCCCGCGCCGAACTTCTCCTCGGCCAGTCCGGCGGCATCCGCGTCGTTGAGCACCGTCACCTCCTGGCCGTCCAGCCGCGAGGCGAACATCTCCCGCACGTTGGTCCCGATCCAGCTGCTGTCGACGTTGGCTGCGGTGCGCACGATGCCCTCGGTCACCACACCCGGATAGGTCACGCCGAGCGGTCCCGTCCAGCCGAACTCGCGGACGACGGCGGCGACGGTTTCCGATACGGCCTCGGGGGTGGCCGGTTGCGGGGTGGGAAGCCGGAAGCGCTCACCGATCAGCTGGCCGGTGTCGAGGTCGACGATGCCGCCTTTGACGCCGCTGCCGCCGACGTCGATCCCCAGCGCTCGATGCTGTGAGCCGTCAGCGGCGGCGGTGGGCGTCTCGGTCATCTGCACTCCTTGAAGGGGGTGGGGAAGAGGGCGTGATCCACACCCTAACCGCGTGTGCTGCGATAGGTGTCATGACAGCACGCGAACCCGAAAGTGGCGCCGCACCTGCTGCGCTGCGAGCGCTTGCCGAGCAGCTGGCGACAGAGGCCGCCGGGTTCGTCCGTCGGCGGCGCGGCGAGGTTTTCGCCGGCGCTCAGCAGGGCGGCGCGGCAGTGCGCACCAAGAGCAGTCCCACCGATCCGGTGACCGTGGTGGACACCGAGACCGAGCGGTTGCTGCGGGAGAGGCTGGCGCAGCTGCGGCCTGATGACGCGATCCTGGGCGAGGAGGAGGGCGGCGCTACGCGGGCTCCCGCCGGCGTGCCGGTGTGGGTCCTCGACCCCATCGACGGCACGGTGAACTTCATGTACGGGCTGGGTGCCTACGCGGTGTCCGTCGGCGTCCAGGTCGACGGCGTGTCGGTGGCCGGCGCCGTGGCCAATGCCGCGACCGGCGAGGTGTACTCCGCCGCCCGCGGCGGCGGGGCCGTGGTGACCCGCGACGGCGTGGCGACCGCCTTGCGCTGCAACGTCATCGACGAACTCCCGATGGCGCTGGTGGCAACCGGGTTCGCCTACGCGAGGGAACGACGGCGCCGTCAGGCCGGTGCGGTGGCCGAGCTGCTGGCCGAGGTGCGTGACATCCGGCGGGTCGGGTCGTGCGCCCTGGATCTGTGCATGGTCGCCGCCGGGCAGCTCGACGCGTACTTCGAATCCGGTGTGCACGTGTGGGATTGGGCCGCCGCAGCCCTGATCGCGCAGGAGGCGGGCGCGCTGGTCCGGCTGCCCTCGGGTGACGCCGACGACCTCGTCATCGCCGCAGCGCCGGGCGTGTTCGCGGCGCTGACGGCGCAGTTGGAGCGGATCGGCTACCGGTAGCTAGCAGGTCCCGCTGTGGATCTTCGGCAGCAGCGACGTGTCGGCCGGTTGGGTCGCGTCCGGCTTCAGGCTGGCCAGCATGGCCTCGATGTCGTCGCTGTGGGCGAGCTCGTTGAACTCGGTGCCGATCGCCAGGTCGACGCTGTCGTCGGGCCGCTGGTCCTGGAACAGCTGGGTGCACGGTGCGACGAGCCACAGCGCGGCAGCAGCGGACTTGCCGGCCGGCCCGAACCGGATCTGGCCCTGGCACTCCATGCGGGTGCCGGCGTACACCGGGTCATTGCTGGCCGCCGGCTGGCCGAATCCGAGGTCGCGCAGCTCGCCGGCGACCTCGCTGGCCTGGCCGCCCTGGCCGCTGGCGTTGAGCACCTTGATCTTGGTGTCGGCGAGCTTGGCCGGCACCACGTTGACCATCGAGGACTGCGACACCTCCTCGCCGAGCTTCGGCTGATTCGGCTCGCTCGGTGCCGGCGGGGGATTGCAGGTGATCGCCTGGTGGATCTCGGCAGGTTGGTTGGCGACGACCAGCCAGGCGATCAGCGTCGCCACGGCCAGTACCGCGAACAGGACGGCGGCGGGCACGAAGTTGCGCCGCCGGAACGGCCGACCGTGCTTGTCGAAGGCCGTGCCCTCGGTGATTTGTGCGACCACACGTGCACTGTAGATGCCCCGCATCCTGCGCGATTACGAACCACCTCTGGCGTGTGTGATGCAAATCACATATAATCGGCGCGCTTTCTGGGCACGAATCATTTGGTAGAAGCGTTCGACGCTGGTACAAAGCTCTGCTGCAAGGTAACGGAGGGGATGACCATGGCTACCGATTACGACGCCCCGCGGCGTTCTGAGACTGACGAGGTTTCCGAGGACTCTCTGGAGGAGCTGAAAGCGCGGCGCAACGAAGCGCAGTCCGCCGTCGTCGACGTCGACGAGACCGATTCGGCCGAGAACTTCGAGTTGCCGGGCGCTGACCTGTCGGGCGAGGAACTCTCGGTCCGAGTGGTGCCCAAGCAGGCCGATGAGTTCACCTGCTCGAGCTGCTTCCTGGTGCAACACCGCAGTCGTCTCGCCAGCGAGAAGAACGGCGTGATGATCTGCACCGACTGCGCCGCCTAGGGATTCACACAGACGGCGAATGGCCGGTCCGCACTCGCAACCAGTTGCGTGCGTGGACCGGCCATTCGCCGTCTCGTGACCGCTAGGTGCCCTGCAGTGCCGCCAGGACGCGGTCGGGATGACGGGTGCTCACCAACCAGTACGGCGTCGGGTCATCGGGATCGTCGAGGACCACGAGAATCAGCGGCCCGACCCAGGCGCGGTGCACGACGTACGCCGCCGGGTCCAGCTGGCGGCCCAGTGCCGCCGACTTCGCCGAGCGCGGTACCTCGGCCGACCGGGAGATGACGCTCGTCGGGATGTGCGCGGGCCCGACCCACAGCTCGGTCTCGGCATGCGGCCCGGTTCCACTGCTCACCACGCGCAGCTCGATGCGCCCCATCCACACCAGCGTCGCCGCGGCGACGGGCAGCAGAACGGCGAACGGCGCCCACGTCGGTACCCCCGACACACCTTGCACCACTTCCAGCGCGATCAGGGCCGCCAGCCCGAAACCTGGTAACCACCACCACAAAGGCACCGTCAACCGCTCTCGGTAGCGCACGGTTTGGGTGACTGCTCGCGTGTCTGACACGCGGCCAAGGGTAGTCTGTGCGGTCGTGTCCACCACTCTGGCGGTAGTTCGGTTGGACCGGGATCTTCCGATGCCGGCCCGGGCTCACGACGGCGATGCCGGCGTCGATCTGTTCAGCACAATCGACTTCGAACTGGCCCCCGGCCAGCGCGAGTTGGTACCGACGGGAATCGCCGTCGCCATTCCGTACGGCATGGTCGGTCTGATCCACCCGCGCTCGGGATTGGCCATCCGCGTTGGCCTTTCGATCGTCAACGCACCCGGCACCGTCGACGCCGGCTACCGCGGCGAGATCAAGGTGGCGCTCATCAACCTCGACCCCAGCGAGCCCATCACCGTGCATCGCGGTGACCGGATCGCGCAGTTGCTGGTGCAGCGGGTCGAGCTGCCCGAGTTGGTCGAGGTCACGTCGTTCGACGAGGCCGGGCTGGCTGACACCTCACGTGGCGCGGGCGGCCACGGTTCCTCCGGCGGACATGCGAGTTTGTGATGGCATTCGAGTTCAACCCCGAAGAAGACGGCCCCTTCGACGTCGAGGACTTCGACGACCCGGCCGACGCTGAGGCGGCCCGCCTGGACCTGGGTGGGGTGCTCGTCCCGGTGCCCGACGGTTCGCAGCTCAACGTCGAGGTCAACGAGCAGGGCGTGCCGAACGCCGTCTGGATCATGACGCCCAACGGCCGGTTCTCCATCGCGGCCTACGCGGCGCCCAAGACCGGTGGCCTGTGGCGTGAGATCGCCGCCGAGCTGGCGGAGTCGCTGCGCAATGACAACGCGCAGGCGCGGATCGAAGACGGACCCTGGGGCCGCGAGGTCGTGGGCCTGCCGGTGCCGCAGCCCGGTCAGGGGCAGGTCGTGATGCGCTTCATCGGGGCCGACGGCTACCGGTGGATGATCCGCTGCGTCGTCGTCGGCACCGAGGACACCATCGACGCGATTGCGGACGAGGCCCGAACCTCGTTGGCGGACACCGTGGTTCGTCGCGGTGACACCCCGCTGCCGGTCCGCAGCCCGTTGCCGGTGCAGCTGTCCGAGCCGCTGCTGGAGCAGCTGCGCGCCGCGGCCGCCCAGATGGCGCAGCAGCAGATGGCGCAGGCGCAGCAGGCGCTCGAGCAGCTGCAGCAGCAGTTCGGGCAACAGCAGCCCGGCGTCGGCGGTGCCGACAATCAGCCAAGCGTCGAGCCCGACGCCCGCCGCAGCGAGCAGGGCTCGGCCATGCAGCAGCTGCGGACCCAGCAGATGGGCACCATCACAGGAGGCTGACGGCCTCCCGCAACGCGGCGACGCAGGCGTCGCCCAGCACTGTCGGCTGTTCGCCCATGGCATCGAGGGTGACGGTCCGCAGCGCAGCCCTGGGGGCTGCCACGGCCCATTCCGCGGCGACCGCGACGGGGTGCACGGCGTCGTCAACCGCCCCGGCGACACCCATCGGCACCTGCAGATCGGCGAGCTGTTCGCGCGTCGGCCCGCCATAACCCGCTGCTTCTTCCATGGCGTCCGGCAGGCCCGGCCACTGCGCCGTCCAGGATCGGGTCAGTTCGTCCGCGAGCCAGGCCGGGCTGCCGGCGCGCATGCCGGCGACGGCCGCGTCCAGCCCGATCTCGCGCAACTGCTGCGCGGAGTGGCGGGCGGCCTGTGCGGCCGGCGCGCCGTCGGATTCGCCGGTCCACGCCGGGAGGGCGGCCAGGACGGCAACGCACTGGTCGGGGTGCTTGAGCGCCCAGTTGGTCGCGACCGCCGCGCCCAGGGACACCCCACCGACCATGATCGGACCGTGCTGCGCGGCGGCGTCGAGTGCCTCGAGATAACCGCTGATCAGACTGCCTGGCAGAGGTCGTGGCGCGACCACGACGGCACCGGCTTCGAGCAGGGCGCCACCGAACGCCCGGCGGATGTAATCGTCGTCAGATCCCGTGCCGGGCAGGAGTACCGCGGTCATCCCTTGCAAGTTGGCCGTCATCCCTCGATGGTGCCCGGCGGCTGATTCGGAGCGCGCAAGGGGGTCCCGCCGGGTGGGCCGTCCAGTGAGCGGGATAACGAAGATATATCCCGCGCCGAAATGGCGAATCGGAACCAAGAGGTCTAGCGTGACGTTGGTTAGATAGCGGGTCCACGGTGGATTCGCAGCAAGTCTCAGGAGAGACCATGGCTACGGCGGAAGGCTATTTGCGCCGACTCACCCGGCGGCTTACCGAGGACCTCGAACAGAGCGATGTCCAGGAGCTGAACGACGAGGCCCTGAACACCGGCGCCATGCGAGCGGTGGACTGCACGCGCGGACAGGAAGTGACGATGGTCGGCACACTGCGGTGTGTCGAGACCAACGGCAAGGGCTGTTCGGGTGGCGTGCGAGCCGAGCTGTTCGATGGCACTGACACGGTCACGCTGGTCTGGTTGGGTCAGCGGCGCATCCCAGGCATCGAATCCGGGCGGACCCTGCGGGTGCACGGGCGGCTGGGCAACTTGGACAGCGGGGCCAAGGCGATCTACAACCCGCATTACGAGATTCAGAAGTGACTTTCCCCGACAAGGGGACCGCGGACAGCGAGCAGGCTGAAGCCGAGATCGAGGCCCAGCAAGACGACGCCGACGCCAAGCTGACGGCGCACGCGCTGCTGGAGCAGATGGGTGGCCTCAGCGGCCTGATCTACTCGTCGTTGCCGGTCCTCGTCTTCGTCCCGGTCTCCAGTTTGTTCGGGCTGACCGCCGCGATCTGTGCGGCGCTCGGTGTCGCCGGTCTGGTCCTGCTCTGGCGGTTGTTCCGGCGCGAATCGGTGCAGCCGGCGGTGTCCGGCTTCTTCGGGGTCGGGATCAGCGCGCTGATCGCCTGGATGGTCGGCGCCTCGAAAGGCTATTTCCTCCTTGGCATCTGGTCGTCGTTGATCTATGCCGGGGTGTTCGCCATCTCGATCCTGATCCGGCGCCCACTGGTCGGGTACGGCTGGAGCTGGGTCACCGGGCGCGACCGCACCTGGCGTGACGTCCGTCGCGCGGTGCTGGCGTTCGACATCGCCACCGGAGTGTGGGTCCTGGTGTTCGGAGCCCGGTTCGTGGTCCAGAACCACCTCTACGGGCAGGACCAGACAGGCCTGCTCGGCGTGGCCCGCATCGCCATGGGCTGGCCGCTCACCGCGGTCGCGGCCCTGGCGTCCTACCTGGCCATCCGGACGGCCCAGAAGGCCGTCCGGGATGCCGAACATCACCTCACCGAGGACTAGCTCGGATTCAGCACCTGGTTGCGCAGCTCCTGCTCGACCTCGGCGACCGCGACGAACAGCAGCTCGTCGCCGCCCTCGAGCGGCTCGTCGGACTCGGGCACGATCACGCGCGGGCCGCGCAGGATGGTCACCAGCGTGGCGTCGCGCGGCAGCTGCAGGCGCTTGACGGCCTTGCCGCCCCACGGCGTGTCGTCGGGCAGCGTGATCTCGACCAGGTTGGCCTGACCCTTGCGGAAGCTCATCAGGCGCACCAGGTCGCCCACCGAGACGGCTTCCTCGACCAGTGACGCCAGCATGCGCGGCGTGGACACCGCGACGTCGACGCCCCAGCTGTCGTCGAACAGCCACTCGTTGCGCGGGTCGTTGACCCGGGCCACCACGCGGGGGACCGCGAATTCGGTCTTGGCCAGCAGGCTGACGACGACGTTGGCCTTGTCGTCGCCGGTGGCGGCGATGACGACGTCGAACTCGTGCAGCTTGACCGACTCGAGCAGCGACAGCTCGCAGGCGTCACCCAGACGCCATTGCGCGGCCGGGACGGCGTCGACGTCGATGTGGTCCGGATTGCGCTCCAGCAGCGTCACCTCGTGGTGATCGACCAATTCGCGTGCGATGGATCGGCCGACGGCGCCGGCACCTGCGATTGCGACCTTCATGTGCGCTCCCTAGTGGCTTTCGACGTCGTCGCCGGGCGGCAGTGAGGCGATGGCGATGGCTTCGGCCACGCGACCGGACACGGCCGCCATGTACACCTGGTCGCCGGCCTGGATGACGGTCTTGGCGTCCGGCAGCACGCCGTTGCCGAACCGGATGAGGAACGCGACCCGGCCGCCCGTCGCACCTTCGAGTGCGGTGATGCGGTAGCCGACCCAGTCCTCGTGCAGCGCCAGCTCGGTGACGCCGACGTTGCCCGACGGATCGCGCCACTTGGTGGTCTCGGTCTCGCGCGTCAGCAGGTTCAGCAAGCGGTCGGTGGTCCACGGCACCGTCGCGATGGTGGGAATGCCCAGCCGCTCGTACACCGCGGCGCGCTTGGCGTCGTAGATACGTGCCACGACGCGCTGCACGCCGAAGGTCTCGCGCGCCACGCGCGCCGAGATGATGTTCGAGTTGTCACCGGAGGACACGGCGGCGAACGCGCCGGCTTCTTCGATTCCGGCCCGCTCCAGCACATCCCGGTCAAAACCCATGCCCAGCACGCGTTCTCCGGGAAATTCGGGCGACAGCCGGTGGAACGCCGTCCTGTCCCGGTCGATGACCGCGACCTCATGGCCGATGCGGGCCAATCCGTCTGCCAGCGATGCGCCAACTCGGCCGCAGCCCATCACGACTACTCGCACCAGCCGATCCTTTCTGGGCCTGGAACCGGCCCCGAAGCGAATTTCATGCCTCAGCTCAGTCCGAACGCTACAACCCGAGCCTCGGGGGCTTACCCTTGGCTCTCGTGTCCAAGCTTTCGACCGCGACGCGCCGGTTGGTCATCGGCCGACCCTTCCGTAGCGACAAGCTCGCCCACACGTTGCTGCCCAAACGTATCGCTCTTCCGGTGTTCGCGTCGGATGCGCTGTCCTCCGTGGCGTACGCGCCGGAGGAAATCTTCCTGGTGCTGTCGGTCGCCGGCTTGTCGGCCTATTCGATGGCGCCGTGGGTTGGGCTCGCTGTGGCCGCAGTCATGCTCATCGTGATCGCCAGTTACCGGCAGAACGTGCACGCCTATCCGTCCGGCGGCGGTGACTACGAGGTGGTCACGACCAACCTCGGGCACACGGCGGGGCTGACGGTGGCCAGCGCGCTATTGGTCGACTACGTGCTGACGGTCGCGGTGTCGACGGCGTCGGCGATGTCCAACATCGGCTCGGCCGTGCCGTTCATCGCCGAACACAAGGTGCTGCTGTCAGTGGTGGCCATCGTGGTGCTGGCGTCGCTGAACCTGCGCGGCATCCGCGAGTCGGGCACCGCGTTCGCGATCCCCACCTACGCCTTCATGATCGGCATGTACATCATGTTGGCCTGGGGGTTCATCCAGATCTTCGTGCTCGGCCACCCGCTGCGCGCCGAATCGGCCGGTTTCAGCATCAAGTCCGAGCACGGCGACGTGCTGGGCTTCGCCATGGTGTTCCTGGTGGCCCGCGCGTTCTCGTCGGGCTGCGCCGCCCTGACCGGTGTCGAAGCGATCAGCAACGGCGTCCCCGCCTTCCAGAAACCCAAGTCGCGCAACGCCGCAACCACGCTGCTGCTGCTCGGCGCCATCGCCGTGTCGTTGTTCATGGGCATCATCGTGCTGGCCGGGCAGATCGGCCTGAAGATGGCCGACAGCGTGGACCAGCTGGTGGGCGCGCCCGCCGACTATCACCAGAAGACGGTCGTCACCCAGCTCGCGGAGGCGGTGTTCCACGGCTTCCCGCTGGGGCTGTACCTGATCGCGGGCGTGACGGCGCTGATCCTGGTGCTGGCCGCCAACACGGCCTTCAACGGCTTCCCGGTGCTGGGTTCGATCCTGGCGCAGGACCGCTACCTGCCGCGGCAGCTGCACACCCGCGGTGACCGGCTGGCGTTCTCCAACGGCATCCTGTTCCTCGCGTTCGCCGCCATCGCCTTCGTGGTGGCGTTCAACGCCGAGGTCACCGCGCTGATCCAGCTGTACATCGTCGGCGTGTTCGTGTCGTTCACGCTCAGTCAGATCGGCATGGTGCGGCACTGGAATCGGTTGCTGCGCACCGAGACCGAGGGTTCGGAGCGGCGCCGCATGCAGCGCGCGCGGATCGTCAACACCATCGGGTTCATCTGCACGGGCGCCGTGCTGCTGGTGGTCATCGTGACGAAGTTCCTGGCCGGCGCCTGGATCGCGATCCTGGCGATGAGCCTGCTGTTCATCTTGATGAAGGCGATCCACAAGCACTACGACAGCGTCTCGCGGGAACTGCGGGAAGAGCCCGACCAGGACGTCGTGCTGCCCAGCCGCAATCACGCCGTGGTGCTGGTCTCCAACCTGCACCTGCCGACGCTGCGGGCGCTGGCCTATGCCAGGGCCACCCGCCCGGACGTGCTGGAGGCCATCACCGTCAGCGTCGACGACGCCGAGACACGCGAGCTGGTGCACAAGTGGGAAGACAGCGACGTGTCGGTCCCGCTGAAGGTCATCGCCTCGCCGTACCGCGAAATCACCAGGCCCATCCTCGATTACGTCAAGCGCATCACGGCCGAATCGAAGCGCACCGTCGTGACGGTGTTCATCCCGGAGTACGTGGTGGGCCACTGGTGGGAGCACATCCTGCACAACCAGAGCGCACTGCGACTCAAGGGCCGGCTGCTGTTCATCCCGAATGTGATGGTGACTTCCGTTCCGTGGCAGCTGACTTCGTCGGAGCGCGTGAAGGTGACCATGGCACCGGGTAGCGCGCCCGGCGACACCCGACGGGGCATCATCGAGTGACCCACTCATCTCCCGTCGCTTCGCTCGCCCCAGAGGTCACTCTGACGGTCGGCCCGCCGGCCAACGGGGGCAGCTGCGTGGCGCGCCACGAGGGCCGCGTGATCTTCGTTCGGCACGCGTTACCGGGCGAGGTGGTGCGGGCCGAGGTGACGTCCGAGCGTGGCTCCTACTGGCACGCCGACGCTGTCGAGGTGCTCGAGCCCTCTCCCGACCGGGTGGAGCCGTTGTGCTCCATCGCCGCGACGCAGGGATCCGGTTGTTGCGACCTGTCTTTCGTCGATCCGGCCGCGGCCCGGCGGCTCAAGGGCGAGGTCGTGGCGAACCAGCTGGCCCGGCTCGGCGGCCACGAGGCCGGTGATCTCGTCGCCGCCGAGGTCGGCACCGTCGGCGCGACGGGGTGGCGCACCCGCGTGCGGCTCGAGGTCGGCGCGGACGGCCGAGCCGGATTCCACCGGTATCACAGCGACGAACTGGTGACCGACCTGTCGTGCGCTCAGGTGCCGGCCGGGATGCTCGACGACCTGCCGCTGCAACCGCCCGGTGCGCATCTGCACGTCGTGCTCGACGACGCCGGGAACCGGCACGTCGTGCGGTCCGGTCCGCGCGGCGGGGGCAAGAAGAGCAAGTCCGGCATGACCGAAGTGGTCTCGGGCGAGTACGAAGCCGTGCAGCGCGTCGGCGATCGGGAATGGCGCGTTCCGGTGACGGCGTTCTGGCAGTCCCATCGCGACGCCGCCGGCACCTACAGCGCGCTGGTCGCCGAGTGGGCCGAGCTGTCCGCGGGGCAGACGGCGTGGGATTTATACGGTGGCGCAGGCGTTTTCGCGGCCGCGTTGGCCGGCTCGGTAGGGGAGTCCGGCAAGGTGCTGACGGTGGACACCTCCCGCGGATCGGCGCGCGCGGCCCGGGCGGCGCTCGGAGATCTCGGCTGCGTCGAGGTGCTGACGGATTCGGTGCGGCGGGCGCTCGGCACCCAGCGGGTCGCGGCCGACGTCGCCGTACTCGACCCGCCGCGCACCGGCGCCGGGCACGAGGTCATCGACCAGCTGGCCGCCGCCGGGGTGCCACGGGTGATCCACATCGGTTGTGAGGCAGCCTCTTTCGCCCGCGACATCGGCCTGTACCGCGGGCACGGATACGAGGTGGCGAACCTGCGCGTCTTCGATTCGTTCCCGCTGACGCACCACGTCGAGTGTGTGGCGCTGCTGACCCGGTAGCCCGGCCGGCGGGTGTCCCTCAGTCGGACTGCCGGCGCCACCGCTCGAGCAGCGCGGGGATTTCGGCGAGCAGGAACGCGTAGAAGTCCCGCATCTGGGTGAGTCGTTGCCGCGCCAGGCTGTCGGCGGGCGCGGCGGCGATACCCGTCTCGGCCGCCGCCTGCATCGCCGAGATCGTGACGTTCTGACCGGTGAACAGCACGGCCCAGGCATCGTCGCGCAGGCGGTAGTGATCGCGGCGGCTGCCGGGGACCGGCGCGCGCTCGGCCAGCCCCACCGACGTCAGCATCTTGAGTGCTCCCGAGATCGCCCCGGAACTGGCCTGAAGATGCTCGCCGAGTTCGGCCATGGTCATGGCAGAGCTTTCGGTGAAGAGCAACGTCGCCAGTACCCGCGCCGTCATCCGCTGCAGTCCGAGATCGGTCAGCACGAGGGCGAGCTGTTCGGCGACGTCCTGAAGATCGGTTCTTCTGGCCACGGGTTCCTCTCCACTGCAAAATATTTCAGTAATCTCTGAAACTTCAGTATAGAGTGACGACATGCATTGGGCGGGCATTCGGTTCGAGCGGGGGCGGGGCACCACATGGCGCAGACAAAAGCAGCGGAGGTCATTCGCGTCCGGGAGCTCACCTACACCTACCCGAAGGCCGCGGAACCCGCCGTGCGCGGCATGGACTTCAGCGTCGGCGAAGGGGAGATCTTCGGGTTTCTCGGTCCCAGCGGGGCCGGTAAATCCACGACTCAGAAGCTGCTGATCGGCCTCCTGCGTGGTCACGGCGGCGAGGCGACGGTCTGGGGCAGCGACCCACTGGATTGGGGCTCCGACTACTACGAGCGCATCGGGGTTTCGTTCGAGTTGCCGAACCACTACCAGAAGCTGACCGGGCTGGAGAACCTGCAGTTCTTTGCGTCGTTGTACGCCGGCTCGACTGCCGATCCCATGGAACTGCTCGACGCCGTCGGACTCGCCGACGATGCCGGAACCAGGGTCGGCCGCTACTCCAAGGGCATGCAGATGCGACTCACTTTCGCGCGGGCACTGGTCAACAACCCGGAGCTGTTGTTCCTCGACGAACCGACCTCGGGGCTCGATCCCGTCAACGCCCGGAAGGTGCGCGACATCGTCTTGGATCTGAAAGCGCAGGGCCGTACGGTGTTTCTCACCACCCACAACATGGCGACTGCCGACGAGCTGTGCGACCGGGTGGCGTTCGTGGTCGACGGGCGCATCGTCGCGATGGACACGCCCGCGGAGTTGAAGATCGCACGGAGCCGACGGTCGGTGCGCGTCGAGTTCCGTGGTGACGACGGACTGCTGGACTCCGCGGACTTCGGCCTGGACGGCCTCGCCGACGACCCGGATTTCCATTCGATCTTGCGGCACCGGAATGTCGAGACCATCCACAGCCGCGAGGCGAGCCTCGATGACGTCTTCGTCGAAGTCACCGGAAGGCGGTTGCTGTGAACCGATTTCGCAGCGCGGTGCGATTGGAGCTGTTGCTGCAGATCCGCCAGCGCTTCCTGTACGCCGCGGTGTTCTCCGGGCTGATCTGGCTGGCGGTGCTGTTGCCGATGCCCACGGGGTTACGTCCGGTCGCCGAGCCTTACGTGTTGTTGGGGGATACCTCGATCATCGGGTTCTTCTTCGTCGCCGGGACGGTTTTCTTCGAGAAGCAGGAACGCACCCTCGGGGCGGTGATCTCCACGCCGCTGCGCTTCCGCGAATACCTGTCGGCGAAACTCGCTGTCCTGCTGGCGGTGTCGCTGTTCGTGGCGATCACGGTGACGGTCGTCGTGCACGGGCCCGGCCGGCTGTCGGCGGCACTGCTGGTCGGCGTCGTGTTCGGCACGCTGCTCATGCTGCTCGTCGGGTTCACCACCTCGCTGCCGTTCGCCTCGGTCAGTGACTGGTTCCTCGCCGCGACCATCCCGCTCGCGGTGATGAATCTGCCGATCCTGCACTACTCCGGCCTCTGGCCGAACCCCGTGCTGTATCTGATCCCCACGCAAGGCCCACTGCTGCTGTTCGGGGTGGCCTTCGGACAGGCCGACCTGGCGCCCTGGCAGCTCGGCTACGCCGTCGCCTATCCGTTGCTCTGCATCGGTGCCCTGTTCTGGTCTGCGCGCGTGCTCTTCGACCGCTACGTCATCGCGAAATCCGGTGGGATGTGATGGCCCGCCACAACACCACGGTCCGGGCGCTGATCGCGTTCGGGCGTAACGACCTTCGCGGTACCTACCGAGATCCGCTGTTGGTCATGATCGTCGTCGCCCCGGTGATCTGGACCACCGGTGTCGCGGTGCTGACGCCACGGGTGACGGCAATGGTGGCCGGGCGCAACGGTTTCGACCTGGCCCCGTACTACCCGTTGATCCTCACCGCGTTCCTGCTGCTCACCAGCATCATCATCGCTGGCGCTCTGGCCGCCTTCCTGGTGCTCGATGAAGTGGATGCGGGCACCTTGACCGTGTTGCGGGTGACGCCGGTGCCGCTGTCGACGTTCTTCGGGTACCGCGCGGCGACCGTGATGGTGGTGACCACCGCCTATGTCGTGACGACGCTCTCACTGAGCGGCATCCTGGAGCCCGGCCTGCTTCCCGCGCTCATTCCGATCGGGCTGCTGTCCGGTATGTCGGCGGTGGTCACGTTGTTACTGATTCTGGCCATGGCCGGCAACAAGATTCAGGGGCTGGCCGCCGTGCGGGGTCTGGGCATGCTGATCGCGGGACTGCCCTGCCTGCCATGGTTCATCGATTCGAACTGGGGCCTGCTCTTCGGCGTGTTGCCACCGTTCTGGCCGGCCAAGGCATTCTGGGTGGCCAGCGCGCACGGCACCTGGTGGCCGTATGTCGTCGCCGGAGGCGCGTACAACGCTGCCATCGCCTGGCCACTGTTCCGCAGATTCCTGTCGCGGAACGCGAGTGACCGGTGAATTGCACGCGCCGTCGTGCGCCGTGACGCCCGACCGGTAAGTTTGCAGCCAGGTGTGCCGGGAAGCCTGGTCGGCGCCGTTCAACGCTGCCCAGGAGAGTCCCGATGAACAACCGCAACACGCGCAGACGCCTGCTGACTCGGGGTAGTTGGCCCGAAGCCCAGCGGTTCACCGAGATTCTCCGCAAGGAGACCGTCGGCGGCATCCTGCTGTTGCTGTCGGCCGGCGTCGCTCTCGTGTGGGCCAATTCGCCTGCCGCGCACAGTTATCACGCGCTGTCGGAGTTCGCGGTCGGCCCCGAGGCGTGGCATCTGCACCTCAGCCTCTCGGCCTGGGCGGCCGACGGGCTCCTGGCGATCTTCTTCTTCGTCGTCGGCGTCGAACTCAAACGCGAGTTCGTCGCCGGCGACCTGCGCGACCCGGCGCGTGCCGCGCTGCCCATCGCCGCCGCAGTCGGCGGCATGCTGGCGCCCGCCGCCATCTTCGTGGGCCTGAATCTGGGGCTGGGGCACCCGGAGAATCTGGACGGCTGGGCGGTGCCGATCGCGACGGACATCGCCTTCGCTCTCGCCGTCCTGGCAGTGATCTCCACGCACCTGCCCACCGCGCTGCGCACCTTCCTGCTGACGCTCGCGGTGGTCGACGACCTGCTGGCCATCATCGTCATCGCGTGTTTCTACACCGATCACCTCAATCCCACGGCACTCGCGCTGGCGGTGATTCCAGGAGGGCTGTTCGTCGCGGCCGTGCAGCGCGGGGTCCGGCACTGGTGGCTGCTGCTGCCGCTCGCGGCGGCGACCTGGGCCCTGGTGCACGCGAGCGGTATCCACGCCACGGTCGCCGGGGTGCTGCTCGGATTTGGGGTGCCGGTCCTGGGCAGGCACGCGTCGGCAGAGATGTTCGAGCACGCGCTGCGCCCGCTGTCGGCCGGGGTGGCCGTGCCGGTGTTCGCGTTCTTCGCCGCAGGGGTGAGTGTCGGCGGCTGGCCCGGCCTGGTCGACGCGATCACCCACCCGGTGACCGCCGGCGTCCTTCTAGGACTGGTGTTCGGCAAGGCCATCGGCGTGTTCAGCACCACATTCCTGCTGGCGCGATTCACCGGCGCCGAGCTCGACGAGGGACTGGGCTGGCTCGACGTCGCCGGGGTGGCGATGCTGGCCGGGATCGGCTTCACGGTGTCACTGCTGATCGGTGAGCTGGCGTTCGGTGCGGGCACGTCCGCCAGCGCTGATGCCAAGATCGGCGTGCTCGCCGGCTCGGTGATTGCGGGGATGCTGGCCGCGGTGGTGCTGCTGTCCCGCAACGCCGCGTACCGCCGCATCCACGAGCAGGAGACCGCCGACGACGACGGTGACGGTGTGCCGGACATCTATCAGCCTTGACCGGCTGTACCCGGTACTCGTGCGTAGACTGTCGGAATGCTTGAACAGGTCCGCGGCCCAGCTGATCTGGCGCACCTGTCGCAGCCTCAGCTGACCGAACTTGCCGCCGAGATCCGGGAATTCCTGGTGCACAAGGTGGCCGCCACCGGCGGGCATCTCGGCCCCAACCTGGGTGTCGTCGAGCTGACGCTGGCCCTGCACCGCGTGTTCGACTCGCCGCACGACCCGATCATCTTCGACACCGGTCACCAGGCGTACGTCCACAAGATGCTGACCGGCCGGTGCCCCGACTTCGAGACGCTGCGCATGAAGGGCGGCCTGTCCGGTTACCCCTGCCGCGCCGAGAGTGAACACGACTGGGTCGAGTCCAGCCACGCCAGCACCGCGCTGTCCTACGCCGATGGGCTCGCCAAGGCCTTCGAACTCTCCGGCTATCGCAACCGGCACGTCGTCGCCGTCGTCGGTGACGGCGCGCTCACCGGCGGCATGTGCTGGGAGGCGCTCAACAACATCGCCGCCGCCAACCGGCCGATCGTCATCGTCGTCAACGACAACGGCCGCAGCTACGCGCCGACCATCGGTGGTCTGGCCGACCACTTCGCGGCACTGCGGCTGCAGCCCGGCTACGAGAAGGCCCTCGAGCGCGGCAAGCACGCGCTGCGCGGCGTGCCGGTCGTCGGTGAGTTCTGTTACCAGTGCGTGCACAGCATCAAGGCCGGCATCAAGGATGCGCTGGCACCGCAGGCGCTGTTCACCGATCTGGGGCTCAAGTACGTCGGGCCCATCGACGGGCACGACGAGCACGCCGTCGAGGCGGCGCTGCGGCACGCCCGTGGTTTCAACGCGCCGGTGATCGTGCACGTCGTCACCCGCAAGGGCATGGGTTACTCGCACGCGGAGAACGACGAAGCCGAGCAGATGCACTCGACCGGCATCATCGACCCCCACACCGGGCGGTCCACCGCCGAGTCGGTGCTCGGCTGGACTTCGGTGTTCTCCGAGGAGCTGATCAAGCAGGCCACGAAGCGGCGCGACATCGTAGCGATCACAGCGGCCATGCCGGGGCCGACGGGCCTGTCGGCGTTCCGGCAGCGGTTCCCCGACCGGTTCTTCGATGTCGGTATCGCCGAGCAGCACGCGATGACGTCGGCCGCGGGTCTCGCCATGGGCGGGATGCACCCCGTCGTCGCCATCTACTCGACGTTCCTGAACCGGGCGTTCGACCAGATCATGATGGACGTGGCGCTGCACAAGCTGCCCGTCACCATGGTGCTCGACCGTGCTGGGGTCACCGGCAACGACGGCGCCAGCCACAACGGGGTGTGGGACATGTCGATGCTCGGTATCGTGCCCGGCATCCAGGTCGCCGCGCCGCGCGACGCCGCCCGGCTGCGTGAGGAACTCGCTGAGGCGCTTGCAGTTTCGGACGGGCCCACCGCAGTGCGGTTTCCGAAAGGTGCTGTCGGAGACGATATTCCGGCCGTGCGTCGCCAGCATGGCGTCGACATCCTGACCGAGCCGGCGGACGGCCTGTCCGACGACGTGCTGCTGGTCGCGGTCGGCGCGTTCGCACGGATGGCGCTGCTGGTCGCCGACCGGTTGCGCAAGCAGGGCATCGGCGTCACCGTCGTCGACCCCCGCTGGGTGCTGCCCGTTCCGACGGCCATCGCCGATCTGGCCCGCGCGCACAAACTCGTTGTCACGCTTGAGGACAACGGTGTTGCCGGCGGCATCGGCTCCGCGGTCTCGGCCTCGCTGCGTCGTGCCGAGATCGACGTGCCGTGCCGCGACGTCGGTGTGCCGCAGGAATTCCAGGAGCACGCAACCCGCAGCGAGGTTCTGATGTCGATCGGCCTGACCGATCAGGACATCGCCCGCCAGGTCACCGGCTGGGTCGCCGCCATCGGCAGCTCGGTCGAGATCTCCTCCCAGCAGTAGCCCAATTCCCGCGAGCGGCCGTGTTTGTACGGCCAATTGCGGTGTGTCGCGGGCATTTTGAGGCCGCTCGCGGGAGGTGAGCATGACGTTGTGCACCCGAACCGAGCTGCGTCGCAGTCTCGCGGAACTACAGATTCAGATAAATAACTCGGCCGTAAATTGGTTGGAGTGGCTTTTCGTGTTTGACCAGCTATTCACCGTGGTACCCGTCACTTGAGTCCCAAATCATCCGAAGCATTTGCTACGTGAGGAGACGGAATCGTGACTCAGCAACATATTTCAATTCGGTCGCGGGTAATTCGGACGGTGTGTGTGGCCGGTTGCGCGGCAACCGCTATCGCAGGTATGTCGGTGTCGGCCGCCGGTATGGCGTCGGCAGCACCTCGCCACCATTCGAACATCACTGCTCCCAGTGGGCCCGGTAATTTCGGCACGAACCTGATGAACAACCTCGGCAAGTTCGGCAGCAATCTCCAGCACAACATGGGTACCGTCGGCGCGAATTTCCAGCACAACGTTGGAACTTTCGGCACCAATCTCCAGCAGAACGCGGGGACGGTTGGTCCTAATTTCCAGCAGAACCTGGGGACGGTTGGCTCGAACTTCCAGCACAACGCGGGGACCTTCGGGACGAATCTGAGCAACAACCTCGGAACGTTCGGCAGCAACCTGATGATGAATCTCGGCAGCATGGGCGGTCATTAGGCGCCGGTGCGTGACTCGGCTGCTTTCTCGCTGTCGGGTGCCGCATTGGCCCGGACGGTGTTGAGGATCGACACGATGTTGTCGACGTCGGCCTCGGGGAATACCTCTTCGGGGCCGGTCGGCGCTTTGTCGGTGTAGGGGGAGTCGTAGAGGCGCGCGACGGCAACGACGCCCGTTGCCGTCAGTTCGGTGACGATCAGGTTGATGAACCGAATTTGGTCCGCAGTGAAACGAGATCCGTCGAGGTAGGCACCGAAAGCCTCGGTCGCCGCCGCCCGATCCAGACCGACGAGTGATCGGACGAACAGTCCGAGCCCGTCCGCTTTCGCCAGGTCGATGTCGGCCGGATCGCCGACACCACTGTCAATCAGCATGCGCTCCAATGCGATCAGATCGTCGGGCGTGAGCGGCTTGTTACGGTGCAGGCGTTGCAGCGTGATGTTGTCCAGATGGGACCTGAGATACGCCCGCGCTTTCGCTTTGAACCGGTCCCAGTTGGTACCTGGAGTGACATTGGGTAGGTCGACCAAGGTTGCCTCACCGAGTTCGTCCTGAAAGTCGGTGTATACAACGGTCTTCTGGGTGGGGTCGAGGAATCGAATCAGCGCGCGCACCCGCAGTCGGACGAGTTCGAGCATGGGCAGGGTGACGTCGACCCACCACTCGTCAGCGCAGATCTCATCGAGGAGTGCCTGTTGCGCGGCCACCGATGGGATCGAGGTCTTGGTCAGCAGCGCCTCGGCGATGTCCTGAACTTTCGTCCGGATCCGTTCAGCGGCAACAGCATCACCGTCGAGTTGCGCCAGCTGGCGGCGCAGGATCAGTAGGTCGAACCGTTTGGCCTGCTCGTCGTTGTCCAGCTCCGAGGAAGGTAGGCCGGCGAGTTGGGTGGCGACGTCGCTCGCAGCCTCGTGCGTCAACGACGACCACGCCGGCCATTGCGCGTACTGTTCGACGAGCCGGCGGTGGGGCCGGACCAGCACGTTGTCGAGGTTCATGCCGACGACGATTTTGTGCAGGCTCCATGCGGTGTCGACGCGAAGCCCGCGTTCGGTTTCGGTGCCGTGACCCTCGGGCGGATTCGTCCCAGGGACAGCCGAATCCAGTGCTGTGACCAGTCCGACCCGAGTTTCGAAGAGTCGCTGATTCAACGATTTCTGTAGCGAACCCTCCGTGCCGGGCAGATCCTGGCTGAAGAACTCCAGGTTGCCGCAGCAGTCGAAGACGTAGAAGTTCTCCTTGTGCTGTCCAGGTCCGTACAGGTTGGGACGCAAGCGAGTTCCGCGGCCGATCATCTGCCAGAACTTGCTTTTGGATCGGATCTCTTTGAAGAAAACCAGATTCACCACGTCCGGCACGTCGATGCCGGTGTCGAGCATGTCGACCGAGATGGCGATGTGCGGGCCTTTATCGGTGACGGAGAAGTCATCGATGAGGCTCTGCGCGCGTTCGGTGCTGTGAGTGATGACGCGTGCAAACGTCCCGGCGTACTCGGGATACTGGATGTCGAAGCGTTCGGCGATGAACTGCGCGTGGGCCTGGTTCTTGGCGAAGATGATCGTCTTACCGAGGCGGTCGCCGCCGGCGACCTTGTGCCCCTGCGACATCAGCTGAGCCAGGATCTTGTCGACGGTGTCGGCGTTGAACCAGAAGCGTCCCAGCTCCTCTGCCGACATCGCGTCGGGAGTGTCATCGTCACCCCAGTCCAGGGAGTCCCATTCGTCCTTCTGCGCTTCGGTCAGTTCGTCGTACCGAATGCCTTGGCGCAGGAATTTGGTTCCCACCGAAATCCCCACGGCGGGAACAAGAAAACCTTCTTTGACGGCGTCATCCAAGCTGTAGGCATCGGTGGGCATACCGTCTTCGAGGTTGAATAGCCGGTAGGTGTTGTGGTCCACCTCGTCCTTGGGTGTCGCGGTGAGGCCGACCAACAGGGAGTCGAACCACTCGAAGATGGCACGATACTTCTGGTACACCGACCGGTGCGCCTCGTCGATGACGACCAGGTCGAAATAGCCAGGGCCAAAAGGGCGTAAGCCGTCGTCGACGGAATTGATCAGGTTCAGCATCGTGGGGTAGGTGCTGACGTACACCCGGCCGTCGGTGATCTTCTCGGTCACCAGGTTCACGGTGGTGGCGTTCGGCAGGTGTTCCTTGAATGCGCCGACGGCCTGGTTGACCAGCGCCGTCCGGTCGGCCAGGAACAGCACCCGCTTGACCCAGCCGGCCTCCATGAGCTGCTTGACGAGTGCGATGACGGTGCGAGTCTTGCCCGACCCCGTCGCCATCACCAGCAGTGCTTCGCGCTTGTGCGCGGTGAACTCCTCACCGACGCGGCGGATCGCGTGAATCTGGTAGTGGCGCTCGACGATCGCGGAGTCGATCTCGGCGCCAAGCAGCGGCTTACGGGACGCGCGCCGCGAAATCATCAGGGCCAGTTCGTCGGCCGTGAAGAAGCCCTGGACCTGACGGGGCGGGTAGCCGCCGGCGTCATCCCACATCCAGTGCTCATAGCCGTTCGTATAGAGGATGATCGGACGCCGGCCGGTCATCTGCTCTAGGCAGTCGGCGTACTGCTTGGCCTGTTCCTGGCCGACGTGCGGGCTCTTGCTGGTTCGTTTCGCTTCGACGACGGCGAGCGGCAGGCCGTCAGCACCCCACAGCACATAGTCGACGTAACCCATCCCGCCGCTGGGCATTCCCGTGACTTCGAACTCGCGGTCCCGTGGTTGGTCGAGGGTCCAACCGGCCTCGGCGAGATCGAGGTCGATGTACTCGGTGCGGGTCTGCGCTTCGTTGTAGTCGCGATCGTCGGGCTGCTGCTTCGCGGCCTGGGCGGCTTTGATTTGCTCACGCAGCGCGGCGATCTCGGCGTCTTTCGACGCGGCGAGCTCGTCTTTTTCTGCCAGGGCTTTGGCGTGTGCTTCGTCCTGTGCCTTGAACTTCGTGGCCAGCTGGGCGACCTCGTCACGGCTCAGGGGCGCGGCCTTCGCCGCCAGCTTGGGATCGAACGGCAGCTTGAGTGGCGCGGCCTTGGGATAGGCCGAGTGGTGGTAGACGGCCCACACCGTGACGTGGTGAAGTTCCCGCAGGACCGCGAGCGCGATGTTCGGCGCGATGGCGCGCCGTTCGTGCACCGCCGCGTTGCCGGCTTTGCGAATCAGGTTGAGCTTGTGAACGATTGCCGGCGGCACTTGGGTACTGAACGGACGTTCGTTGATCCGGGCGGCCAGGTCGTCCTTGTAGGGCAGCGGCAGATCCATCACGTCGTAAAGCAGGCCGACGAGTTGTTCGATGGCGCGCCGGCCGTAGATGCAGGCCGAGCGCGGATCGGAGGCCAGGTAGCTCTCGGCGCGGGCACAGTCGGATTGGATGTCGGGCCATTCAGCGGCACCGATGAATGCGAAATTGCTCATCCGCGCTCAGCCGGAATGTTCATTCACGAACATAGTCGGACTCACAGGGTCACTGTACTGGTAGTGAGCAACATGATCGTCAATTTCTGCCGGTCAATGGTCGAGGTGTTGTCACGATGCGAATTCCTTTGCTGGCGGGCGAACCGAGCAGTGTTGCATGTCGAGCCGACAAGTTGTGACTGATTGGTTGCTCGGTTCAAAAACTAGGACGGCCCGCCTATTCGTCGGCTTCGCGCAGGGTGCCGCGGAAGGTCCGTTCGGGCTTGCCTGCTTCAGTCCACTCGCGATAGCTGCGCACGGCGTGTCCGAAGACCTTCGTCAGGTGTTTCCCGTCGCGTCGGTTGACTGCTCCCTCTACGAGGTCTGTTGGCTTGGTCATGGTTTCGCGCATCGGAAAGTCAATCGCAGGTAGGTATGCGTCGGCCACGGGGAGGGCCACCCATGTCCCTTCACAGGCACGGCGAAATGTTTCGCCAACGTAGTAGACGTACCTCATGGTCGTGTGGACGTTCTCGAGCGAGAAGGCGCTTCGATGGTTGTCGTACAGGTCGAGGAGCTTCTGTTCGACTATCGCCAAGC
Source organism: Mycobacterium sp. ST-F2 (assembly GCF_001905655.1). Taxonomy (GTDB): domain Bacteria; phylum Actinomycetota; class Actinomycetes; order Mycobacteriales; family Mycobacteriaceae; genus Mycobacterium. The sequence continues at coordinate 18,910 of NZ_JMHT01000017.1, read as the reverse complement.
TCGCTTCGGTGTACATCTGCTCGCGTATCTCGGGGAGGTCGTAGTACGGGAATTCGATCTCCATGACCGCTTCCTGCATCTTCAGCCAGCCCAGGAACTGTTCGTTGGACTGTGCATCGCGGAACGCTCGAGTGAGTTGTGTCGGGACGTAGTCGAAGGACTCACCCATGACCATTCTTCAACGTCAGCCACTCATTCCTCGCGCAAGGTGCCGCCAAACTCCCGTGGTGGACGACCCTTTTCAGCCCATTCGTCATAGAGACGCAGAATGTTGTTGTACACGCGCGTGATCTCCAGGCCTGTTCGGCGGGTGAGTGCGAATCGGATCAACAGCAAGGGTTGAACCAACATCTCGTCGAAGAGCACGTCGATGGCCGGGAGCAACGCTCCCGGTTGGCCTTTCTGGCTGGGCGGCGGCAGTGCTACCCAGGTTGCTTCAATGGCACGTCGGACTGTTTCGCCAACGTAGTACGCGTAGCGCATCGTTCGGTGAACAGCTTCCTCATTTGCATAGGCGCTGGGATCGTCGGGGTACAGCTCCATCAGCTTCTGTTCGACTACCGCAAGACTGTCTTTGGTGAACATGATGTCGCGCACGTCCGGTAGGTCTTCATAGGGAAATTCGATTTCCATCGAGGCTTCCTGCATCTTCAGCCAACCCAAGAACTGTTCGTTGGTTTGCGCTTCGCGGAACGCCTTGGTGAGTTGCACGGGGACGTAGTCGAACGACTTACCCATCCTGATTCTCCCTGTTGGTCACAGTCGATTCACCGTGAACTGGTCTGGATATCTGTCTTGCAGACTCTGGAGCGCAGCGATCTCCGCTGGGCTGTACGGATAGTTTGCGTTGAGGTTGTAGGTGAGCTGATGACCGAGGGCTAGAACGCGTTCGTCTTTGGCCAGCTGGTCCATGTCGAGGCGTCCACTCTTGTTCTCGATGAACTCGTTGAGATCGGGACTCACCCAGTCCCAGCGACGACCGGGGACGATCGTCTGGTCTGAGTATTGCGAATGCCATCCGTCGTCCTTGCTGTAGCCCATCACTTCGGCCGCGTACTTGTCGAACCACCAGCCGTTTGCAGAGTTTTCTTGAAGCTGGTCGTAGTTGGAGCTCCAGCGATTCCAGTCCCACTCCTGGCCGCCGCGGTGCAGATAGTTCTGCCAGGCCAGCCACTTGGACAGGGGAATGCGATGGTGATGGGTCTTGGTGCCGTCGGGATCGTAGATCTCGACGTCAACGAACTTTTGGTTGTCAAGCAGACCTTTTTTGGCCGGGTCGAGTGCAACTGTGAGTGAGTCAATGGCTGTCGCAGCGGTTTCTACCTCGGCGATGTAGCTCCGGATGTTGGTGCCGGCCTGGTTGAGCCTCCAGCGCATGGCCGCGGGCACGGCCCGGAATGTCGCGCCGCCAGTGACTTCCGACGACAGCACCACGACTGACGCGGCCCCGCCCATCCACATCGCGGTGCTGTTGACCTCACTGGCGATGTTCGCGCGCATCGCGCTGGTGGCTGCAGAGAAGCTGTGCGTTAGGGCACTCAGTGTGCGGCCGTCGGCGGCGACGGCATCCGCGGGAGCGCTCAGATTGGCGATTGTCTCGTAGAACGCGGTGGCGTCGGGCATGTCGTGGTCCGGTCGTCTGACCTGATTCACCACGTCACTGACAGCTTCAGCGACCGTCGTTGCGAACCGTTGCCACATGTCCGAAGCGGCGTCGAGGCCCTTCGTGTCTGCGTTCGGAGTCTCCTTGCCGACCGCCTCGACCAAGCCGGGGATGATGTCGGTCAGGCCGACGCCATTGGCGCCCACGGAACTGGAGATCGTCGACGACGGTTCAGAGATCGCCGGTCGGGGTGGCAGATTCGCCGGGACGGGAATCTTGCGACGGCCGGCGTGGAACTCAGCCCACGCATGGTTGACTCCGGCTTGGTAGACGCGTCCAGCCAGCGAGGACCAGGCTTGTGCCAGCGAATCGGCGCCACCGAGAGCGTCGCGCGCGGCGCTGTCATACCGTGATCCCCATTTCGTCCCGACCGGGTCGTTGCCGGCCATGTGGCCGGAGCCATGCGACGCGCCTGAGACCACGCCGGCAGCACCAGCCACCTTCGATCCCGCACGGCCGAGTATCGCCGCGGTCAGGAAATACCAGTCTGAATCGACAACCCAAGTACCCATGGATGCTCGCTACTGGCCGGCCATGCGCAGATTCATCGCCATGACTGTCCGGTAGGCGTCTTCGGCCTGGGCGGACCAAGCGGTGAAGTCCTCGAGCTCGGTGCGCATGTCGTGCGCTGACTGCACCCAGTCCCGGTGGCGAGCCTCATATGCCTCGGCGGCTGCGCCGTCCCATGACTGCGACACCTGACCGATGAGCGCTTCCACCCGGCTCAGCGAACTCTCGCAGTGCGCCAGGTAGGCCTGCATTCTCGACCGCAGTTCATTGAGCGCGTCGACGTCGACGGTGTACCCAGTCATTGCGACCTACCGCTCATCCCACCCGCTGCGAACGATCGATCCACCGCGCTCATCCTGTGCTGCGTAGGCCTCCACGCTTTGGACGACCCGGATCGCGATTTCGTCGGCGTCGTCGACGATCTTCGTCGCGGCGGCGCGAAACTCATCCCAATCGCGGCCGAACATCCGAGCGGCCTCACCGCGCCACGAACCTTCGACTACGTCATCGACCGACGCGACGAGCTGGCGCAGTTCTTCACGCAACTCATCGGCGATGGTCCGAAACTCGTTCGCAGCTGCTTTGACCGGCTCGGTCTCGATGCGCAGCCGTGCGCCCCCCAAGTCCGCCATGCGACCCCCTTCGCTGACTTCAGGGCCAGTCTAGCGAGGCCGTAGGGTCAGTACCGAATGTCCCACAGGTGCACGTGCCCGGGAATCTGCTGGTCCGTGAACCATTCCCAGTCTTCGTATCGGTCGGCCGCGGCCCGCCAATGGTCGGCGTCGGTGTCGCGGCCGACGGCCCGCAGCACTGCGGCCGCCCACCGCTGGAGCTCCTGGCTCTTGTCGTGGAAGCAGACACCGTCGAGCATCTCGATTGCCTCCCGCGTGCTGCCGTCGATCGCGGAATCCAAATGTTGCGGTGCGATTTCGGCGAAGTCCAGCTCTGCCAGCGCGAGCCGGTACGCCGCATCAGCTGCCCGCATCGGGTGGTACATCTCACGGCGTTCGATCAGATTGGACGCCATTTCCTTGGCCAGCGCCACCGATTCCTCGGACGGCGGCAGGAAGTCGATCAACGCCCAAAAGGTGTGCAGCAACAGCTCGGGATCGTGGGCGTCGACCTGCCGGGCGAGCACCACGGCGGATCGATAGGCGGACTCAGCTTCGTCCAGGTCGCCGAGCTCCTCATACGCCGCGCCGAGTTGGGTGCTGAGGTGGGAGGCGAGATTGAGCCGACCCGATATCAGATGCTCGTCCATCTCGACCCGCAGGTCCGCGATCCGCTCGCTCAGCGTCTTTGGTGGATTCAACTCGTCCACGATCGTGCGGATCTTCTGATTCAACCGGGTGCTATCGGTGCCGTAAGTAGACATCGACTGCGAGTCGAGATCGTTGCCCGCCAACGCCATCGTCAGTGCATCGCAACGCAATCGGCGCGCCTGACTGTAGTGATCCAGAGCCTTCTCCAACTGTCCTGCCCCGGCCGCCTCATCGCCGAGGAATTCGCATTCCTCAGCGGTCGGTTGCACGCTCATCTCCCGACCTCCGTTCCGTCCACGCCTGCGGCGAGCAGAACGACGTCGTCGAGGGCCTCCGATAGCAGCGCTCGGTCCTCGGGGCCGTCGCATTGGGCGGCCATCCGCGCCTGCACGTAGAGCAACTGGATGAGGCGGTCGAATACCAGATCATCGTTCGTGCGGGTCAGTGCACGGATGACCCGATTGCCCCAATTCACCACCAGATGCACGAGGTTGCCGTACCCGGGCGATGCCACGTCGATCTGTCCGTGTCCGATGAACACCGCGGGCAGGTCGGCGGAGGGAAACTGGCGCACCACAACGCGAGCACCAGATGCTTTGAGCGCCTGGGTCGCCCGCCGTTCGAAAGTCAGAAAGTCGCCGATCGAATCCGTGGGCGGTACGGCGAGTGCGGCCACTTCGGAAGCGGGGTAGGCGCGGGTGACCGTCACTCCGGAAAGGACCTGCGGCAGCATCAGCAGCACCTCCTGGTCCAGTGTGTGGCCGGCGTTGACGACGAGTCGTCCATCCGGGTTGAAGCTGGCGATGGTGTGAAATTCCTTGACGGACACGGCATAGAGAACGTTCGGGCTGTGGGCGACCACGTCGACCAGGCGCATCTGCCCTGCTGTCGTTTGGACCGTCAGCATCGGTAGGACGACTTCGGCAAGCTCCAGATTCTCGCCGTCTGCGTCACGTGTGGCTGCCGAGCGCAGCTCCAGTTCGTTGTCGGCGACGAACTCGGAGAACCGCTGCGGGTCGGTATCTGCCAAGGTGCGCAACCACTTCAGCGCTGCCTGCCCGAGCTTGCGTCGGGTCGCGACCAGCGCCGCGTTGTCGACGATGGCCTCACGGCTGGCTGTCGGCTCCAGTGCGGTCGAGTTGGCTACCGCCCAGGCAAAGAACGCCCATGACGGAAGCAGCGTCGCGTCCACGTCGTCAATCAGCATGTCGTTGACGTACACCCGGTTTCGGGCGCTGGACTTCGATTTGCCCACCGCCGTACCGATGTAGGCGACGGCATCCAAACCGAGGCCGGCGTCGTTGATCGCAACGACGTCGAACTGGCGCCCCACTCCGACCCCGCCGTACACGGGTGGAACACCCTGCTGCACGCTGGAGCGGTGGGATCCGAAGTCGTCAGCCCAGGGGTACCGGCGTGAAACTTCCCTGTTTCCTTGACTTCTCAGCACAGTGATGTCGATCGGCAGAAACTCGGCGTAGCGCTGGACCAGGGGAGTCACCTGCTCCGCACGGGCCCATCCGATCATGTCTGGACGGGGCCGAAGCCGGACGGTGGTGCCGACGGCGACGTCGTCGGCGATGGTCCGGACGGTGTAGGTCCCATCGCTGTTGCCGACCCACTCAATCGGCGCGGAGCCGTCGGCGCTGCGCGAGATCACGGTGATCTCGTCGGCGATCAGAAAACAGCTCAGCAGGCCGATGCCGAACTGCCCGATGTAGGTGCGCCTGCTGCGGGCCAACTCGTCACGCTTGGAACTCGCGCCGACGGTGGCCAGGAACTGCTCGACTTGATCTGCGGTGACGCCGATGCCGGCGTCGGTGATCGCGAATTCGTTGGCCGGGGAGTCCGGAGAGGTGACGCCGAATGGCGAGATGGTGATGGTCCGCGGGGTCGGTGTGTCGCTGAGCGCGTCGCGGGCGAGGGTGGCGTCGAAGGCGTTCTGAATCAATTCCCGGACGTACACGCCCGGGCTGGAATAGAGGTTCTTGCTGAGCAGCGAGATGACGCCGCCGAGATCCACTCGGAAGTTCTGTTGCTGCGGTGCGGACATTGTGGATTCTCCTGCGTCGGTTCGGTCGAAAGCCGCATAGCTTCGCACGCGCCACCGACAAGTCGGGCTCGATGACGCGTCGACCGTCTGAATGTCGGAGTCGGCGTGTATGACTTGAGCGACGAATTGGGGAGGAGTCGATGATGCGCGTCAACCTGTGGGGTGGCGGACCGACGCTGGCACTTGCGGAGTACTGGCAACAGAGCGGGCTGCTGCCCGACGATCCGCCCGGAACTCAGGCGTTCGGCTACCTGTTCAGTGACGACGCAACGGGAACCGTGACGACGCGGCCCTACCCGGCCGAGTACGCGATGCCGCTGGACAAAGAGCAGATGATCGACGGCCTTCTCGAAGCTGACGCCGTCGTTGCCGGACAGGCCGGGCTGATCGAGGTCGACGTCGAGCGGACGTCAAGTGGGGTGCCGTTCGTATACAGCCTCATGAAGATCAAGCAGGAATCTGGCGGTGTGCAGTACAACCTGACGTTGCACCTACACGCAGAGCATGTACAACAGGTTCAGGGTTTCTTCATCGAAGGTCGTACCACCGGCATGCGCGACGCCGCGGTATATGAGATTGCGCGGCAAAATGATTGGCTTCATGAGCCCACCGCAGATGACCCGATGGGCGGCTGGGCCCGCGACCCCTACACCGGTCTGAAGACGGGCTTCGTGATGAACATGAGCGAGCTGCCCGATTTCGATGGCCAGTTTCCGGCCCATCCGTTGTCGATGGCGAGGGAGGTTGTCGGAGCGGTGCGCGCGAGCTGACCATCGACACGGGAACTATGCAGGTACGAGTTCCTCTGCTGGATACACGGTGGTGAAGGGTTCGTTGGAGCCTTCGATTTCCACGGAGACGTAGACACGGTAGCCGCTGACTTCGGTAACAGTGCCGATGAGGTCCCGACCCCCGAACTCGACGTGGACGGAGTCGCCGATGGCGAACTCGCCCTTCTTACGCCCCGCCATGGTTCCCACCTCCTGCAGTCACTTTCCGGTTACGTCTTCCAAGTATGAGCGCACCACGGTGTCGAAGCCAGTCGCCGCATCGTTCAGCGCGCGGCGCCACGTTCGGAATGTCCGCAGAGTCAATGGCTGTTGCGTGCGAACGATGGCCAGCTTCGTCTCATCACTGTGGGCGACGGCGTTGCGAACGTTGTTCAGATCCTCCAAGACTGCGTTCCACCTTGGCCCTTTGGTCGGGTACCGGTTCTTGATATCCGCCCACAATGTCATGCCGAGATACATGAAGTCGTTGCCGATATTGCCTGGGCTTGCGTTGCCGACGTCAAGTTTTCGGCCGCGCCGTAGCGACGATAGGAGAAGTTTGCGGTGGACCTCAGCACCTGAGAAGTCGTCGAGGTCGGCGACGATAGCGAGCGCCACGTCGGTGTGCAGGTCCCGGCAGAACCCCTGGAACTCAGCGGCAAGACGCAGGAACAGCGCGAGGTTGAGGTGCTCAGTTGCGTACTGGCGACCAGGCTTTTTCTCGGTGACGCGCGCATGCACTGCTTCGAGGCTGTCCAACGCTGCACAGCGTTCGGACCTCCAACGTAGTAGCGCATCCGTGGGCACACGGCGAACGTACCGCTGCTAACCGACAACAACGGCCATGAGTCTCTGCCGGATCTCCGTAGCCGCCGCAGTAAGGTCCACCGTGAGGAATCGGTACCGGTGCCCGTTGATCACCACGAACTCGTCGAGCTCTCCGCCGACGACGGGATACAACAGAACGCCTTCGGTCGTCGCACTCAACTCGTCCCGATCATGCTGGGACTGCACGTACGCGTAGAGCTGGAACAGGTGATTGCGGGAAAGCTTGGGTGTACCAAACTGATTCGGCTTGAGGGCGTCGGCGAATTTGGTTTCGACGATGATGCGTCGGCCCGGCCGTTCCAGGATGGTGTCGGTGCGCATCACGGGCAGGATCGCCAGCGCGCCGGGGGACTGTTCCTGCAGCGGCCAGTTGTGCTTGGTTTCGCCAGCATGAACCCGCCAGGGCGGTCGCAGCGTCGCCCGATAGAAGCCGCGCACGGCGGCCTCGTACAGGCGGCGGATGTCAGCAACGTCTCGTCGGGGTGACATCCGGTGCGCGGTACCGGCTTCCTCGTTCGGGATGTTCATCCGGAGTAGAAGTCGGGCCGCGTTCACCGCATCGAGGTCGGCAATCTGATTACGACCCAAAGTGATTGCGTCGGCATTCGCGCGGCTGACCAGCGTTGGAGTGACTCCTTGCAGCCTGAGCATGCCGGCGAGTTGACGGCAACGATGAGCGCGGTCGCCGTCCTGTGCGATGGTCCCGGCGACAATCAGGCCGGCGCAGATCAGCCGGTTGGTGGGGTTGTCGACGACGAGTTCGTCATAGCGGCACGCCACCTGGCCCCGCGAAAGCAGCTGCGCTGTTTCGGTTTTGATGACGTCGATCCTGCCGCGTACCCGGGTGAGCGGCCGGCTGCGTGTCACGTAGGCCCGGCTGAGGCTGCGTTGCAGACGGCGTTCGATGGCACGAGCGAGGATCTCGGCAACCATGTCGGGGAGTTCGTCTGGTCGGGCCTCGGCGCCGGCGCCGCGAATGTCGAGGTTGTCGGCGTACAGCTCGGACGCATACAGCATCAGCAGCCACAGGTTGCGGACTGGTATCTCGGTCTTGCCGCTGACGATGACGCCAGTCATGGTCAATTACCAAGCAGGCGGTCGGTCTCCCGATCGACCCGGTCAGGCTCGTCGAACCAGTATTCGGCCAGGAGCGGGCGGATCTCGCGCTGCACAACCTGACGGAGCCAGTCCTGTGTGTCAGGGACGTTGCGCGATGTCGGCGGAGTGAAGAAGCTGTGGCCGATTTGATACTGCTCACCCAGGGATCGGTCGGCGGCGATGACTTGGTTGACCTCGTCGATGCGCACCGCGACGGTCGTGAGTTCCGCCTCGGGTATTCCGTTGTGGCTGCAAACCCATTGCCGCCATGCGGTATTGAACATCGGCTGTAGGTCGGCAAAAGCGAATCGGCGGCGCAGCGCGAAGTCGACGATTGCGAGCGACCGATCGGTCAGGTTCATGGTGCCGATGATGAACAGGTTCGGCGGCAGGTAGAGCGGTTCCTCGCCGTCCTTCCGATAGGTCAGGTTGATGGCTTCGGACGGCACGCGCTTTTCGCCCTCGAGCAGCGTGAGCAGTTCGCCGAAAATCTGAGCGAGGTTGCCGCGGTTGATCTCCTCGATGACCACAACGTAGTTGTGTCCGGGGTCGGCGAGGGCTTGCTCGACAATCTGCAGGAAGGCCCCGTCGGCCAGCACCAGCTTGCCGTCCGCGCTGGGTCGCCAGCCGCGAACAAAGTCCTCGTACGATGTGGATGGGTGAAATTGGATGGCGTGCAGGTATTCTCGGCTCTTCTCGCCGATGAGCGCGTAGCCGAGGCGCTTGGCCAGCCAGGTCTTGCCGGTGCCGGGTGGGCCTTGCAAAATCAGATTCTTCTTGGACTTCAGTGCAGCCAAGTACCCGGTCAAGGTGTCGGCGGGGATGAAGCAGCCATCGGCGATGATGTCCTGGACGGTGTAGGTCTCGACATCGGTTGCCGGCTCTTCATCGTCCGACTCTTCGTCGATGAGGGAATCAGGTGTTTCGGGAATCTCGTCGCCGAAACGTTCGCGCCAGAACGGGGCATTGCGGAACTGATCGATGTCTTGATCCTCGCCGTCGAAGGTGAAGGCGATGAGATCATCGGCACGCCAGTCTCCAGCTACGACCCTCCAGACTGTGGCGCGGCTGGTGTAGAAATACCACTCACGGATGGCCTGCGGTGGATCCCAACTGACGTCGACTGTCTGCCCGTCGCCGTGATTGCGGGTGATCGTGCCCGTGGCCTTGATGCCGAGTACCGAGACGGGATTGCCGTGGTTGTCGAACGGGAGGTCGTCCGCGCGACTGCGGACGTAGGCAGCTTTGATCGCGATGCGCTCGCCAGGCTGCATCGCGTTGACCTCATCGACATATTTGTTCGCGTAGCCGTTGCGCCAAATGCCCTGTGCAATGAAGGACTCCGACTGATCGCCCGCATCATCGCCGTCGGTGTAGAAGGCACCGACGAACCAATGTGGCGGGACTTCGTCCACGACCTCAGTAGTGGCGGTGCTGCGGCGTGGCTTCGGTTGGTAGTCCCGGTAGGCGGGGATGGCCTCCAACGTTTCCTCGGTGATGTTGACGGGGTGATCTGTGAGCAATTGTTGGCCTGCTTCAGTGATCGTCGAATAACCGCTTCGGGCCTTGGTGACAGCTTGTGCCCGAGTAAGTGCCGACAGTGCCCAGCCCATTCGGTTTCGAGCGCGTAGTTGTCCCGAGCTGAGCGTCTCAGCGCGCTGGTCGGCGGTGAGCTGCATTCGGTCGGCGACGGCATCGAAAAGTTCTGCTGTGCGTCAGGTTTGGCCATCTTTCAGGACATCCAGCATCGGTCGGACAAATGCTGGCCAGCGGCCGATCTGTGATGGCGCTGTCATAGTTCACCTCGGAAGGCGCGGGATTGGAGGGAGGCGAATAGCTGGTTGTGCTGAATCAGCTCGTGCTCAACGCGCGAACGTACAGAGCGGAGCGCCGCGGCCTTGGCCACATATGCGCGCTGTAATTCCATTGGTAGCAAGGGGATTTCAACCCGAAGTAGCTCAGATTGTCGGATGCCTCTCACTGTCGATCCGGTGGATCTCTGCAGGAGCTGTGTGCGAACGCCTCGACTTGAGAGCGCATGCATGAGGAACAGATTATCGACGATGTCGGACTTCCCTCTTAACAGGATTACCCGTTGCGCAAGTGCAATCCGACTATCTACGACTTGTGCTACCTCACCGAGGGGGGCCTCACTTGTGAAGAGCACATCTCCAATTTTCGGCAACCCACGCCGCATCCAAGCGTCGTAGTCTCCTTCTAGTACGAACTCGCGTGGAGGAAGTATTCGTTGGTCCTTGACTACTCCGGCTGTTACGAGGGGGACTCCCGCGCCCGCTTTCTGGGGCGATTTTCCACGGTAGTCGATGATAGTTTCTAGGACTTGAGCCAGTGGCCGTAACGTTACCTGACGTGAGTCTTCCAGACTGGCAACGAATATGGAGTCGGTCAATTCGCTCAGCTGAGCTAGCTGTTGCCGCCGCCTGTTGCGAAGATTGTCCGCTCGATCAAGTATCTCCGCGATGCGGTGCTGCTCGTTGAGTGGGGGCAGTGGAATCTTGAGCTCACAAAGAGCTTCGAGCGAAATCGACTTTCGGCGATGTACCGATCCTTTGCCGAATCGAGGGTACTGTGCAAGCGCCGCGGGGCTCTTCATGAAGCGCAGTAGGTACAGCGGATCAACCAGATCTGTAGCTGGTCGAAATACGGTGTACATCGGACTGATGAGGCCATTCGTTGGGGCGATCCCGATGGATCCCTCGTCCAAGTGAATGGTGGCGTACGCGAAGTCGCCCGGCCGGACCCGCTTGTATCCGTCGAGGTCCCTGCTGAAAATCTGCTTCTTGAAGTACTCCGTGCTGGGAACAAATCCGGCATGCTTCGTCACCGAGTACACGGGGTACGCGGTGTCGCTTCCGGCCTTGAACCCGGCTGGGCTGATGAGTTCACGCAACGGCACCATCTTCACGACAGCATCGCCTTCAACTCGGCCAGCCCACTTGCGATCTCGCCGTCCAACTTCTCGATCTCCAGGATGATCTCCAGCGGCGGCCGGTGCTCGACCTCGTCGTGCAGGATCTCCTTGTACCGGTTCAGCGACAGGTCATAGCCCTGCGCAACGATATCGGCCACCGGAACGCAGAACGACTGCTCAGTCCGGCCACGGTCCATCTCTGAGGTGTCGCGCAACGCCCACCGCGATAGTGCATCGGGAAGGTCATTAGACTCCACCGGATTTCGCTTGTCATCCAACGAAAACCCGTCAGTCGTCACGTCGTAGAACCACACATGGTCGGTGCCACCGGAGTTGGTTTTGGTGAACAGCAGGATCGCTGTCGACACGCCGGCGTACGGCTTGAACACGCCGGATGGCAGCTTCACAATGCCGTCGAGCTTCTGATCCTCGACTAGCATTCGGCGAAGTTCCTTATGCGCCTTGGACGATCCGAACAGCACCCCGTCGGGCACGATCACCGCAGCTCGGCCACCGGGCTTCAGCAGTTTCAAAAATAGTGCGAAGAACAGCAATTCGGTCTTCTTGGTCTTGACCACCCGCTGCAGATCCTTAGATGTCGCCTCGTAGTCGAGCGAACCAGCGAACGGGGGATTGGCAAGGATCAGTGTGTATTTCTCGGCATCCTCGGATGCTCCTTCTGACAGCGAATCTCGGTAGCGGATGTCGGGGGCTTCGATGCCGTGCATCAGCATGTTCATCGACCCGATGCGAAGCATTGTCGAGTCGAAGTCGTAGCCGTGAAACATGCTGTTGTGGAAGTGCTTCCGTTGCGCGGCGTCGGTCAGTACCGACTCGTGCGTGTCACGCACAAACTCCGACGCAGACACGAGGAAGCCGGCGGTACCGCACGCAGGGTCGCAGATCTCGTCAGTCGGCCCGGGCGCGGTCATCTTCACCATCAACTCGATGATGTGGCGCGGCGTGCGGAACTGCCCGTTTACCCCGGCTGACGCGATCTTGGACAGCAGATACTCGTACAGGTCGCCGTTGGTGTCCCGGTCAGCCATCGGGATGTCATCGAGCATGTCGACAACCTTCGACAGCAGCGCCGGGGTCGGGATGGTGAAGCGGGCGTCGCGCATGTGCTCGGAATACGTGGATCCGTCGCCGCCGAGTCCGCGCAGCATGGGGAACACGCCGTCGGCGATCAGCCCGTACATGACGCCGGGCTCGTCGTTCTTGAACCGCGACCAGCGCAGATCCTGATGATCCGGCCCGAACCGCAGCCCCTCGGACGATCCAGTTCGCCTCGCGCGATTCTCGGCCAGGGTTTCCAGGTCGTCGAGGCGGCGGATGAACAGCAGGTAGGTGATCTGTTCGATCACCTCGATCGGGTTGGAGATGCCTCCCGACCAGAACGCATCCCACACGCGGTCGACCTTGCTCTTCAATTCACCGGTGATCACGGCACTCCTCAACTCCCCGTACAAACCTGAACAGGACTGTATATACGAGGCCACCGACAACCGCGGAGCGTGGGCACGTGGCGCGAGACTGCCGGGGATGTCTGTTGCCTGTGCGATGATCCCGGCACTACGTCCGTTGACATCAGTGAGGATCGAATGGCTCGAGGCGACCACATTTGGGTGACAAGGCCTTTGGGCTACACACATCACGGCATCGATTGCGGTGACGGGACGGTCATTCATTTCACGGGAGAGCCCGGCAAAAAATCCGACGCCTCGGTGTCGCGGACGACGATGGATGAGTTCGCCCTCGATTCGATTGTTCACCTTCGTGAGTACAGCGACAGCGGTACGCCTGACGTGGTGATCGAGCGCGCAGAGTCGAAGCTCGGCAGCCGGGACTACAACGTGGTCACCAACAACTGCGAGCACTTTTCCACCTGGTGCTGCACTGGTCGCACTGCGAGTCAACAGGTTCGCGTGGTGTCCTCATTGACGACGACAGGCGCAGCTGCTGCGACGTCGCTGGGTGCCACGGCAGGTGTAGTCGGGGCTGTTGGCTCGGTCGCTGGTGTCAGCGGTGCCGGGATCATGTCTGGCCTTGCATCCGCCGGTGGCCTTATCGGCGGCGGGGCGGCGATGGGTCCGCTCGCCTTGGCGTTGGGCCCGGCAGCGGTTTCGATTGGTGCCGTGCAGGTCGGGCTGCGCAAGGACGAGAGCCTGCCGGCGGAAGAGAACGATGCGCGGCGCGACGGACGCATCGCGTCGGTGGCGGGTGCTGTGGCGGCCGGCGCAGGCGGACTGGCTGCCGTGTCAGCTGCAGGCGTAGTCGGCACAAGTGCAGTGGGTATTTCCAGCGGCCTGGCGGCGATTGGGGGACTGGTCGGCGGCGGGATGGTCGCGGGCACGGTCGCTGTAGCGGCTGCGCCCGCGGTCGTTGCTGCAGCGGCAGGGTTCGGAGCGTACGTGGCGTCGCGGAAACTTCGCGGTATCAAGCCGACCAAGTGGATGCCTTCGGCTCGCGGGGAGTTGAGTGGTTCCGAAGGCGGGGCCTCGGACTCGCCCGACGAAGCGTCCTCGGACCTGACGGAGTAGCCAGCTACTCGGTCAGCCACTTCCACGCGCGGTCGAGAAAGTCGTCGTCTGACTTGGACTTACGTTTGGCCGTGGAGTCCAAAGCTTTCGACGGAGAGTCTGCTTCGTGGAGCGGCTCGGCGGGCTCTTGGCCGAGTGATCCTCTGATCTCTATGTACGCGGCAGCGAGTGCGCTGGTCTTGTCCAGTGATGGCGATGGCTCCTGCACTTGTGCCGCTTCCACGCCGTACAACTGGGCCGCCAGTCGACTCCGGACATCGTCGCGTTGCTCGGCGATACGTGCTTGTTCGCGCTCGTCCTGCAGTGACTGGTCAATCTGCTCGGCCTTGTCGGCGCATTCTCGAAGGGCTTTGACTCGCGACCGCGAGCGAGATTGCAATTGTTTGACCTTGGTCCGCGCATCGTCGATCATGGCGATATCGGACGGCGTGGGATCGGGGAGATTACTGGATTCCTCGATCAAACGATTGAGTTCCATTGTGGTTCTGGAGTTTTCGCGGATCATGGCCAGGTCTTCCGTGAAGTCGAGATCCTCCGGGTCGCCGAGCCAGCCCTCCGAAGCGGCTTCGGAATGCTTGATCCGATCGATGGCCGCCTCGGCTCCGTCGAGCAAGGCGACACCGCTGGCGCCGAGTTTCTTGGTCAGTTCGGCGCGTTCAAGTGCCTGGCGGGATTGCCTAGTCGCCACTGCGGCCTTGGGGCTTTGACCGCTAGGCATGGCTCGACGGCTCGTCACACCGTGTGTGATCGCGAGTCCGATTGCCGATACCCCAAGGGTGGGCAGCAGTCCAGCGCCGTCCGTGGCGATCCCAACCCCGATCACTGCGATGAAGGCGAGAATCCATGCGCCAGCCATGATCTGCAAATGACTCAAACTTTGCTTGACGTCGAAGCTTTGCCCGCGTTTCTTTCGATCCAGCGCGGAAGCGGTGGCAGTCAGTGCTGAGGCGCCTGCGATGAAGGCAAGAATCGCTAGGACGAGGATCACGACCGCAATCACTACGACGAGACGAAGCATTCCGACGTCCTTTTCTGGTTAGTTGCTGTGGATGCTAGTTGAGCTGGCCGACATGCCTGGCCGAGCGATGCACAGCGGGGGAGTTGAGTGGACGCATACAGGCGACTGGGTCGGTGGTACGGCCGCGGCACCGAACGAGTGACTCAAAACGGTGCGCCGTGGCCTGTGTTCGATTGGCTCAAGCGCTAGCTCATTGTCCGGTGTTGTACGTGAACGTACAATTTGTCATGCCCACGATCAGTGCGAGCACCGCGCGCGAGACTCTTCCCGCCCAGCTCGATCGCGTCGAGCGGGGAGAAGAGGTCGCGATCACCCGGCACGGACGCGTCGTCGCCGTGCTGGTGAGTCCCGATGTACTCAGATCGCGCCGCGCTTCGGGGGTCTGGAATGATGCCGATCGCATCGACGAGCGGCTTCAGACAGCCCGATCGGAGCCGCTCCGCACGCCGGTACTGGATCCTGATCGTGCGGACGAACTCGTCAAAGAGGTCCGCCGCGGTCGTAGCGGTCGATGAGCCCAAAGACCGCCTTCGACGCCGATGTCTTGATCTACGCGGCAGCCAAGGATCATCCACTTGGTAAGCGGATTGCGGCCCTGTTTGCGGACGCCGATGCCGACGAAGCGGTAGGTATCGGCTCCGTTCTGCTGCTCACTGAGGTCCTCGCGAAGCCGATGCGCGACGACCCCGAATCTGATGAATGCGCAGCACTCATGAGCCTGCTGAGTCGACTCGAGCTACAGCCATTTGACGCGCCCACGGCCCGCCTGTCCCTGGCGCTCGCGGTGTCCTATGGTCTGCGCGCCGCGGACGCGGCACACCTGGCAACCGCAGTCGCAGCGGGGGCTGATCGCTTTCTGACCAACAACCGCAAGGACTTTCCGCGGTCAATCGCGGAGATCGACATCGTGTATCCCGACGAGTTGGCGGCCGAAGGACGTACATGACTGCTCGGGGGCTTGCACAGCGCGCTTGGGCTTGGGCTGAGCGTTGGGAGTGTTTCGGGGGCCGGCCACACCATGTCTGATCACAAGGCCGATTGCCGACCCTCCGACGGTCGGCAGTACTGTCGCCGAATCGATGGCTTGTGAGCGGGAGGAACTGCACGTGCTGACTTCACATCATCTGAATCGGCTGGCACGGTCAGCGGCGGGCGGCGCTGCGGTGGCGCTGTTGCTGGCGGGCTGCGGGCAGCCCGCGCAGACACCGAAGGTGACCTCCGTCAAGTCCTCCGCTCAGAAGGCCACGACGACCGCGTCAGCGCCGCCTGCCGCGCCCACATCACTACAGCTCAAGGCCGACAGTTGGCTGTCCTACGGACACTTCCTCATCGAGTCGAGGTTCGGCCAGAACGACTACGACGGCCGGGGACACGAGGGAACAGTGACGCTGTTCCACCCCGCCTACGGTGAGATTGACCTGGACGCCAAGAACCTGCTGCCCGGCGATGACGTCACCTACCAGCGCTATGCCAGCTCTGGTCCGGTCGACAATCCGTACATCGCCGGCATCTTCGAGGTCCGCGTGCCCTCGCACGACCTGGAGCCTGAGGCCACCGTCGTCTATCTGGCGCAGATCGACCCGAAGACCAAGAAGATCAGCAAGAAAGCTGAGGTGGGCCGGTACGGCGACGGGCAGCAGGCCCCTTCGATCGGGTTGCTGGCCGGTACCACGGGTGACGTCGTGGCCTGGGGCACGGGCGACACGGCCACCGGCTACGACTTCGCGGCCTCGAAGCAGGCCTGGAGCCGACCGGGCCGCCTGGACAACGCGACGTTCGGTACCGGCGGCGCGGTGCTGGACATCCCGTCGACGACGCGGGCGGGCGGCGTCGGCTGCCCGCACCAGGCGATCATCGATCTGGCCACCGGTGCCGACATTTTCGACGCCGATACGTTCGCCATGAAGACCAACGACAAGTACTGCGGGTCGCTGCGCCAGACGGTGTTTTCGGCTGTCGGGCTGGTCGCGCTGATCTACAACCCGGAGAACAAGGCGGGTGCCGAGTATTACCACCCGGCCGCGGCGTATGACTTCGTGCACCGGCGCAACCTGGTCATCGGGCCGTCGACCGAGTTCGCCGACGAGCGGTCCCCGCTGGTGGGGGTGGTGCCGGAGTCCCGTGACAGTGCCAATGCCTTCGAGGTGCGGGACTCACTGACCGGTGACTTGGTTTACGCCATGCCCCGGGACAAGGCCGCTGCGCTGAACTTCAGGGTTCGCAGCCTGTTCAACAAGCAGCTGTTCGTCGAGACCACCGACGAGAAGCTCGTGGTGGACGCGACGAACGGGTCGACCATCAGCCGGGGCTGGCAATCCATGCCCGTCGCTGTCGCCGATTCCTGGGTGCTGTACTCCGACGGCAAGTTCGTCAAGCAATAGCCGCGCCCATGCACGACGAACTCGAAGCCTGGAAGTCCGCCGGCCAGTATTTCGACTATCTCGGATTCGACATCTTCTACCGCCAGGACGGCCTGGAGCTCGGCACCGGCCCGGTGCTGTTGCTCATCCACGGCTACCCGTTCAATTCCTGGGACTGGTCGCTGATCTGGCCGACGCTCGCCGAGAAGTTCACCCTCGTCGCGCCGGACATGATGGGCATGGGGTTCTCCGCCAAACCGTCGGCGTACCAGTACTCGGTGCCCGATCACGCCGACATGCACGAGGCGCTGCTGGCGCACCTGGGCGTGCAGACCGTCCACATCCTGGCCCATGACATCGGCGACTCGGTGTGCCAGGAACTGCTGGCGCGCAACCACTTCGGCGATCAGTCGTATGGAAAGCTGAACATCGAATCGATCACCTGGCTCAACGGTGGGCTGTTCGTCGAGTCGTACACCCCGCGGCTGCTGCAGAAGGCGTTGTCGCGAACTCCGTTGGGCGACATCATCAGCCCGCTGCAGGGCACCCCGTTGTCGCGGCGGCTGGCCGACCCGACCATCAACGAGATGTTCGGCGTCAACACCAAACCCTCGAAGGAACTGATGGACAAGTTCCACGAAATCCTGGATTACAACGACGGCAAGAAGGTCATGCACCAGGTCGGCCGCTTCATCAACGACCGATACACCCATCGCAACCGCTGGGTGCGTGCCATGCGGGAGACGACGATCCCGATGCGGCTGATCGACGGACCGTCCGATCCGAACTCGGGCGCCCACATGGCCGCCCGGTACCGCGAGGTCATCTCGAACCCGGACGTGGTGATGCTCGCCGACGACATCGCGCACTGGCCGCAGATCGAGGCGCCCGACGCGGTGCTCGAGCACTTCCTGGAGTTCGTCACGCCGCTGCTCTGGCGGCCGTTCGGCGCCCGCTGACCATGCGGCGCACCGGGTTGGCGGCGGTGCTCGGCACCATGCTCATCGCCGGCTGCGAATCCGGGACGCCGACCGTCACCTCGATCGTCTTCGACGGAGAATCGCACACCATCGACACTGGCAAAGTGGTCTGCACGAGGCAACCCAATGGCGGCGGTCTGGTCATCCTGGCGCAGGGCAAGTCAGGTCAGTTGGCCCGAATTCAGCTCACCCAGGTGGGCCAGATCGTCGTTCAGAAAGTGGGGCTGCGGTACGACGACGCGACGGGGTTCGTCGCCGATCCGCGCGAGGTGACGGGGATCAAAGTCGACGACACCTACACGGTCAGCGGGCGCATGCCACCGAATCAGGGTGAATCGGGGTGGCATACGTTCAAAATCCAGACGACGTGTCGGGGTTATCAGGATGCGGTGCCGCACGACACGGTGCCGGCGATCGGGGCGCCGTGATCAGTTGAGCCTGAGTGGCCGTGGATACAGGATCAACGCTGAGCTGAGCTGGACCCGCGTTGATCCTGAGCTGGCGGCGCAATCCACTCGCACTTTTGGGCCCTGGCTTCAGGGTCAACCCAAAGCGGCAGCCAGTACCGGATCGCACAGCTCGCGCTGCCACGGCCGGGCCCCGGCCGCGGCCAGGAACTCGTCGACCGCGGCGGCGACGTCAGTAGCCGGCTGCCAGTCCCAGCACAGTCGCCGAACGGTCTCCGGCGTCAACAGATTCTCGGTGGGTACCGAAACCCGCTCGGACAGGAGGGACAACCCACTACGGCAGGCCTCCAGCCGCTCAAAGGCCTCGGGCTTGCGGCGCGACCACCGCGCCGGCGGCGGCAGTCCGTTGTTCGGCTCGGACGCCGGCGGGTCGGCCTCGCGGGCCCGGGCCAGCGCGTCGAGCCACACCTGGGCACTGCGCCTCTG
>NZ_JMHT01000016.1 GCF_001905655.1 Mycobacterium sp. ST-F2 | reverse complement strand
CCGGCGACGGGGCTGCCGATTTCACCATGCTGACGGTGCGGACCCAGGGTGCGGCGGGGCCGGTGGTGCAGTTCTGCGAGCCGATCGGGCACCGCCGCGACAACGGTGGCCCGCTGGAGCTGTGGCAGCCGCACCAGCTGACGGAACCGGCGCTGGATGCCGCCCGCTCGATCGCCGCCCGGATCGCGGGCAAGCTCGGCGGCACGGGGCTGTTCACCGTCGACCTGCTGGTCGGTGCCGACCCGGAGTCAGGGGCCGAGGAGGTCTACTTCGCGACGGTGCACCCGATGCTCACCGGTGCCGGCTTCGTCACGACGCGGTCGCAGCGGCTCTCGCAGTTCGATCTGCATGCCCGGGCGATCCTGGGCCTGCCGGTCGACACCATCATGATTTCGCCGGCAGCCGGTGAAGTCAGCCGCCCGTCGTCCGCCACGTGGGCCCTCGCCGATGCGCTGGCGGTCGCCGAGAGCGACGTGCGGCTGTCCGGTGAGGTGTGTGTGGCGCTGGCGACGGCGCCCGACGTCGTGCGGGCCCGCGACCGCGCGCATCAGGTGGCAGCGGCGATCAACCAGACAGGGAAGTGATATGACCGAATCCGAATCGCACGCCCGCCAGACCATGGGACCGTTCCTGGCCGCATTGGCGGTCATTGTGGTCCTCGTGGTGATAATTGCCGTCCTGAACGCCATCGGGGTGTTCGGCCGGAACGACCCGACGCCGGAGCAGTTGGTCCGCACCGCGGTCGTCGGCCAGAACGACGGGCTGCAGCGCAAGGACTATTCGCGCTTCCAGAGCTACACCTGCAAGGCGCAGGCCGGTACCGAGGCCGATGTGCTTGCCAAGCAAGAGGATTCGGCTGCCAAGAACGGGCAGCGGTATGTCGACGAGGTGCGTGACATCAAGTTCGACGGCCAGAAGGCCACTGCCGTGCTGGTGTACCACTTCGACAAGACGCCGGATCAGAAGCCCAACGCGCCGGTGGTGCTGGTGAACGAGGACGGCGGATGGAAGGTGTGCTCGCCGGTCCCGAGCTAGTTTGTGACAGACTCGCATCCGTGAGCTACGCGGGAGATATCACGCCGCAGCAGGCCTGGGACCTGCTCAGTGAGAACCCCGAGGCGGTGCTCGTCGACTGCCGGACCGACGCCGAATGGCGTTGGGTCGGAGTGCCCGACATCTCCAGCCTCGGTCGTGACGTTGTGTACATCGAATGGGTGTCGAATGACGGCAAGCGCAACACCAGCTTCGTCGACGACCTCCTTGCTGCCGGCGTGACGCCCGGCGACCGGCCGGTGGTGTTCCTGTGTCGCTCGGGCAACCGCTCGATCGGGGCCGCCGAGGCGGCGACCGCCGCGGGCATCGGCCCGTCGTACAACGTGCTCGACGGCTTCGAGGGGCATCTCGACGAGCAGGGGCATCGCGGTGGCAGCGGCTGGCGCGCCATCGGACTGCCGTGGGTGCAGTCGTGAGGGGCCTGAACGCGGACGGCGTCCCCTCGGTCCGGGTCCCGGCACCGCTGCCGGACGGCGTCAGTCAGGCGACCATCGGCGTGCGCGGGGGACTGCTGCGGTCCGAGTTCGAGGAGACCGCCGAGGCGATGTTCCTGACCTCGGGCTACGTCTACGAGTCGGCGGCTGCCGCGGAGCAGGCGTTCACCGGCGAGATCGACCGCTACGTGTACTCGCGCTACGGCAACCCGACCATCCAGATGTTCGAGGAACGGCTGCGGCTCATCGAAGGCGCGCCGGCCGCTTTCGCGACGGCGACCGGTATGGCCGCGGTGTTCACCGCGCTGGGCGCACTGCTCGCGGCCGGTGACCGGCTGGTCGCGGCGCGCAGCCTGTTCGGTTCGTGCTTCGTGGTGTGCAACGAGATCCTGCCGCGCTGGGGTGTCGAGACCGTCTTCGTCGACGGTGACGACCTGTCGCAGTGGGAGGAAGCGCTGTCGGTGCCGACCACCGCGGTGTTCTTCGAGACGCCGTCCAACCCGATGCAGTCGCTGGTGGATATCGCCGCGGTGTCGGAGCTGGCGCACGCCGCCGGCGCGAAGGTGGTGCTGGACAACGTCTTCGCGACGCCGCTGCTGCAGCAGGGCATGGAGCTGGGTGCCGACGTGGTCGTCTACTCGGGCACCAAGCACATCGACGGCCAGGGCCGGGTGCTCGGCGGCGCGATCCTCGGTGACACGGAGTACATCACCGGACCGGTGCAGCAGCTGATGCGGCACACGGGTCCCGCCATGAGCGCGTTCAATGCGTGGACCATGCTGAAAGGCCTTGAGACGCTGGCTATTCGGGTCGACTACTCGAACCGGTCCGCGCAGCGGGTGGCCGAGTTCCTCGAAGGTGTGAAGGGCGTGAACTGGGTGAAATACCCGTTCCTGCAGTCACATCCGCAGCACGACCTGGCCAAGCGGCAGATGCGCGGAGGCGGTACCGTCGTCACCTTCGAGCTCGACGGCGGTAAGGACCGGGCGTTCGAGGTGCTCGACAAGCTGAACGTCATCGACATCTCCAACAACCTCGGTGACTCCAAGACGCTGATCACCCACCCCGCCACCACCACCCATCGGGCGATGGGGCCGGAGGGGCGGGCCGCGATCGGTCTGGGCGACGGCGTGGTGCGGATTTCCGTCGGGCTCGAGGGCACCGAGGATCTGATCGCCGATCTGGATCAGGCGTTGAGCTAGGGGGCTGGAGGATGTCGAAGCAGACCGCGGCCAAGAAGGCGCGTCGCAAGAAGCGGCAGACGACTCGCAACGCCAACTGGCTGCCCGACGAAGTACACGCCGAGGTCGAGGCCGTCGGGCGGATCGCGGGCGAAATCCTGCCGCGCGGTTGGGTTTTCGATTCGGAGTATTCGAACGACGAGTACCTGATCTGGTACTACCCGCCGTCGGGCTTCGACTCCACCGAGGACGATCCACGTGAACTGGTGACCCGCATCTGGGTGTCCGATCCGGATCAGCCGCAGCTGATCCTCGTCGGCACCGAAGAGGACGGCGAGATCTACAGCTTCACCGTCGAGCAGTTGATGGCGAACCTCGATGTCATCGAGGCCTACCGCGTCGGGGAACCCCTACCGCAGTTCTGATTCGCCTGTCAGCTGACGGGCGACACCTGGTAGTGCGCGATCTGCCAGCCGTTGTCACCTTGTGTGACAAGGACACTCAGATTCAGGCTGATCACCTGCCCGTCGGGGCGGGTGAAGTCGGCCCGGGTGTAGGCCAGTACGACGCCGTCTGCGGGCTCGCGGATCTCGTTGATGCGGTAGTCGACCGTCAGGCCGACAGGCTGCGAGTCGTAGTAATCGAAGACGCCCTGCCGTCCGACGCTGTAGGGCCGAAGTCCTTGGAATATCGCGTCGTCGGTGAACACCGCGGCGACCTGGTCCGGCCGGTGGGCGGCGATACCTGCCTGCCACCGGTCCAGAACCTCGCGCACGATTTCAGTGGCCGGCACTCTGACCACCATCCACGTGCAGGATTTCGCCGGTGACGAACGTGGCGTTCTCCAGGTACAGCGCTGCGTCGACGACGTCGGAGATGTCACCCATGTGACCGACCGGGTGCAGCGCCGACAGGAACTCATGGGTCTCCGCCGGGTGCATCGGGGTGCGGATGATGCCGAGTGCGATTGCATTGGCCCGGATTCCGCGGGTGCCGTATTCGACGGCCAACGCCTTGGTCGCCGCGTTGAGGCCGCCCTTGGTCA
The DNA here is from genome assembly GCF_001905655.1 of Mycobacterium sp. ST-F2. GTDB lineage: Bacteria > Actinomycetota > Actinomycetes > Mycobacteriales > Mycobacteriaceae > Mycobacterium. Next base: position 125,516 of record NZ_JMHT01000016.1, on the reverse strand, counting down.
GCGACGCCAGGGCCGAGGGCACCTGCGAGTTGGCCTGGTCCACCAGGCTGGTGGAGATGGTGACGATGTGGCCGCCGTCGCCCTGGACCTCCATGGTCCTGATGGCGGCGCGGGTCAGTTCGAAGAAACCACGTGAATTCACGCCGGTGATGGCGTCGTAGTCCTCGTCGGTGTACTCGGTGAACGGCTTGGCGATGAAGATGCCCGCGTTGTTGACGACGGTGTCGACCCGTCCAAAGTGCTCGACGGCGGCGTCGACGAGCTGCTGGCCGACACCCGGCTGGGCGATGTCACCTGCGACGGTGAGGACCATGGGATCGCCGCTCTCGGAGATGGTGCGGGAGTTGGCGACGACGGCGTAGCCCAGCTTGCGGTAGCCGGCCACCAGCGCTTCGCCGATGCCCTGGGATGCGCCGGTTACGATCGCGACGCGGGTTGTTGTGCTCATCGGGGGTCCTTTCGATTGACGGTGCTGCCCTTCACAACCTCGATCAGCCTGCGTCGATGCCCTCGCCACGGGACTTATTCGCTTCTTGCTGAGAGGCTGCGCCTACTACGCTGTTGCCATGGAGCTGCGGCAACTTCGGTACTTCGTCGCCGTTGCCGATGAGCTGAACTTCGGCCGCGCTGCAGAACGGCTGCGCATTGCCGGGCCATCGCTGTCCCAGCAGATCAAGGCGCTCGAACGCGACCTCAAGGTGGACCTGTTCGATCGCGACCGCCGCTCGGTGAGCCTGACCGCGGCGGGTGCGTCACTGTTGCCCCACGCGCGGTCCCTGGTGGCCCAGGCCGATGAATTCCGCAGGCGGGCAATCGGTTTGTCGAACTCGGAGCCGATCCGTATCGGCTATGTCAACTGGTGTCCGACCGACCTCGCCGAGCGCGCGGCCGGCGTCGCGCAGTTGCGCGTCGATACCTGGGTGATGCCCTCGCACGCGCAGGCGGCGCGGGTCTCGGACGGTGTCCTGGACCTCGCGATCTGCTGGGTACAGACCGACGATCTGGACACGCTGTCGTTGGAGGCACGGCTGATGGGCGTGGACCGGCTGTTCGCCTTGTGCGTCGGCCCCGACGACTCGCCGGTGCAAGCGAAAGACACTCTGGTGCTGGTGGATTCAGACATCGCCAGTTGGGAGTCGTGGAACCGGTACGGTGAGCAGTTCGCCGCGGACACCGGTGCGCGGGTGTTGCGCACCGACGACGGTGGCGTCACCGGGCCGACGTTCTTCGAGCACGTCCGGCAGCTGGGCCGGCCGGTGCTCAACAACCCCCGAGGTCAGACGGATGCCCTGCCGCGAGACCTGGTGCGTCGTCCGGTGATTCACCCCGAACCGCTGTGGACGTGGTCACTGGTGTGGCGCCGGGGAGAAGACAACCCTGCCGTTCACGCTGTCGTCGACGCGCTCACGCGTGACGTCGCCTCGTTCGGGGTTGACGACGCGTGGCTGCCGTCCACTGATCCACATCAACAGCGCGGCCACGGCGGCCAGTAGCACGACGGCAGCACCGGCCAGCAGGGCCTGCTGGAACCCGTTGTGCAGCAGGGGTGCCACCGCGACCGGCCCGATGATCTGGCCCACCGAGTAGCCCGTCGTCAGCAACGCGACGGCGCCCGGGAACTGCAACGCCCGGCCGGCCGCGAGTGCGAGGGTGCTGATGCCGATGAAGGTGCCGCCGAACAGCACGGCCCCGGCGAGTGCCGCAATGCCGTTTCCTGTTCCCGCCGCGGCAATTCCCGCGGCTTGCAGCAACAGTGCGGCCACCAGCAGTGCCGAATACGCGAAGCGGCCGGTGAACCGCGCCCAGAATGCGGCCGATGGTGCTGCGGCGAGGCCGACCAACAACCACACGGCGCTGCCGAGCCCACCCGGTGACTGCTGTGCGACCGCCGCGACCAGAAACGTGCCGGCGATGATGTAGCCGACGCCCTCGAGGGTGTAGCTCGTCATCAGCAGGTCCAGGAGACCGCGGGTGTTGACCTGTTGCCCGGCAGGAGGTTTCGCGACCTCGGCAGTGGCCCCAGGGCGGATGAACCAGGCGAACGCGCTGAGCAGCGCGGCCAGGATGGTGGCCACCCACCATGCCGCCTGCCAGTCCGCGGTGGCCGGCAGCGCCGCCGACAACGCGATGCCGATCCCGACGCCGCTGAAGGCCCAACCGGCGTGGTGCACGGGATGCCCGTGGTCCATCAGCGTGTTGACCGCGATGACGAAGACCAGCGCGCTGGCGATCCCCGCGACCAGGCGCAGGACGCCCCACTCGATGACGTTGGTGCAGAGCGCCATTGCCGCCAGCGTCCCGACGAGGATCACCAGCGACGTGCGACAGGCGACCACGGAACGGGCAAGCCGAGGCGAGGCAGCGGCACCCACGGCGCCGATCAGATAGCCGACGTAGTTGGCGGTCGCGAGTTGACCGGCGGCCTGCGCGGTCAGGCCGGCGTGGCCCGTCATCAGCGGGAGGATCGGCGTATAGGCGAACCGGCCGATGCCCATCGCCGCGGCCAGGGCGGCGGCGGTGCGCGCGATCGAGAGCCAGGCGGAGGAGCGCATATCCCATCGTGCGGGTCGGGGCGGGCGGGTCGCCACGACCGATCTCCTTGCAGCTGTGAGGAATTGCCTCACACGGACTCAGGCTGGGAACAGCGTGATGGCGGCGCCCCACAGCGCGCCGGGGTTGATCCGGTCGGGGTACCGGGACAGCATCGCTTCGTAGAACTCCTGAGCACCGCCGGCCGTGGTGAGGAGGTCCCGGGCGTCGGTGAGGTAGCGGCGGGTCTCCGCGATCTGCGACGCGTCGTCGGCGGCGTCGGGGTTCTTGTGGCCCGCGATGACGACGCGCGGGTGCAGGGGGCGGTGGTCAGCGGTGGGTCGACCAGCACTGCGTCGTGTACGCCGTAGATCAGGGTCGACGTGATGGGTGACCACATGCGCGGACTGCCGTCGGGCAGCGGCCCGCGCCCCGACTGCGGGATCTGGGCGGTGACGTAGGTCTGGTGCTGCAGAGTGGGATTCACGGTGCCTCCGCGATGAAATGATCGGGTGACAGCACGCCGGTCAGGCGGTCGCGGATCTCGGCGGAGAACCGCAATACTGCCGGCAGCGGCCGGTGGTGGATGGCGGCGTTCGCGATCTTGCCTTCGGCGTCGCGCTGCAGAATGGTCACGCCGCGTATTGCGGTGCCGCCGAATGCCGTTGCCCGCCACTGCAGGTAACTCGTCTGCCCGGACTCCGCGGTTTCGGTGAACTCCAGGGTTTCGTAGATCGAGCTCGCTGTGGCCATCACCGCCGCGACGAGCTGTCGGCCGCGGACCGGTGTGGTCATGACGCTGGTGTCCAGCACGATGTCCTCGGCGAATTCGTCGGCGAACGTGTGCTGGGACTGCTCGAGGAAACCCTGCTGCCAGCCCTTCGTCGCAGCGGGCGCGGTCTCCGCGACGAAGTCGAGAAGTACTGCGCTCACCTGTCCGGGGTGCTCGACATGGACCCAGTGCCCGCCGTCGTCGATGACGTGCTTGCGCGCCTGCGGCAGCCGCGCTGTGACGGTGGCGATGACCTCGTCGGTGACGAATGAATCTGCACCGCCCCGAATTACCGCGACGGGGCCGGTGAATTCACCGGCCGCGGCTGCCTCCGCATCGCCGTCGTTCCAGATATCGACGTACCGGGCGACCACATCCGGCTGCGTGGTTGCGCCGATCCGGGTCAACCGGTCGAGTTGTTCGGCACTGAGTTTCGGTGACAGGTGCACGCGGGCGGCCCGCTGGCCGTCAGGATCGCCGCCCAGCGCCCGGAACTGCGCGACCGCCTCAGCGGGAAGTCTGGTGCCGCCCAATGGCACCGGGGTGATGAGGACCAAGCCGATGACCTTGTCGGCGTGCGCGAGGGCCACCAACTCCGCGACCTGTGCGCCCATGCTCTGACCCACGACGATCACGTCGGACTCGGCGCCGTCGAGCAGTTGGCCGGCCTCGGCCGCCAGCGATCGCAGCGATATGGCGGCTGGGTCGGAGGCCGACTGTGCGCGTGCGCCGAAGCCCGGCAAGGTGTAACGCACCGGCGCGACATCGTCGGGCAGCGCGGAAATCACGTCATCCCAGACGGTTTCGTCGTCGAGGAAGCCATGGATGAACAGGACGGTGGTCATTTCGTGGCTCCAGAGGCAGACCAGGCGGCGGTGTCGATGGGGGAGAAGTCGGCCGAATGGCCATCGATGCGGGCGGCCCGCCGGGTGCTGAGGGTCTCGACGACGTCCGCGGGCAGCGGCGTGGTGAAAATGTTGTCGATCAACGAGTATTCGGCAGCCAGACGGCCGAACGCCCCCAGCGCACCGACGTCGATGCGTCCGCTCGGCAGGTAGAGCTCATCGCGGACGTGAATCTTCTTCACCCGTCCCCACACGACGTGGTCGGGCAGGGGCGGCATCTCGAAGATGCGGTCCACCTCGCACTCGAACGAGATCGGAGCTTCGGCGATGCGGGGCGCCGACACCACCTCCGATGCCGCCTTGTGTAGGCCGAGCGCGGCGAATTCATCGACGTCGTGGTCGAATTCGAACGCTGACCGGTGCACCGCGTCGGCGTTGTCGATGGTGGCGATGTTGACGACGAACTCGTTGGTGTCGCGGATGTTGACGAAGGTGTCTTTCAACGTGACGCCATCGGACCGCGGCTGCAGGCTGATGGACAGCATCGGCGGCATGCGGCCGACCACGGTGAAGAACGAGATCGGCGCGATGTTGCCGACGCCTTCGGTCGATGCGGTGCTGACCCAGGCGATGGGGCGGGGCAGGACGCTGCCGATGAGCAGCTTGTAGGCCGAGGTCGGGTCGAGGTCTGCGGGGTCGATGATCATGATGGAATGCCTTTCAGGACAGGAGGGCCACGGCGCTGTACCAGACCGGGCCGACGTTGAGGCGGTCCGGGTACAGCCGGATCATGTGGTCGAAAAATTCACGGGGACTGGGGTTTCCAGCCAGCAGTCGCTGTGCGTCGAGCAGATAGTTGCGCGTGTCGTTGAGAATCGCGGGGTCGTCGGGGAGGTCTTTGTTCTTGTGCCCGGCCACCACCGCGAGGGGCTGTAACGCGGTGACCTTGTTGAGGGCCTGCAGCCATGACCGGATACCGCCGTGGTCGCTCTCCAGCAGATACTGGTGCACGCCGTTGTAGGCGACGTCGCCGGCGACGACCAGGCCGATCGACGGTACGTGCAGAACGGTGGTGTCATCGGTATCGGTGTGGCCGACATCGATGGGGACCAGGCGTTCCCCCTCCAGCTCGAACCCGTCGTCCGGAACCTGTTGGTAGACAACGGGGCTCGGCGGGATCATGCCCGGAAAGTCGACATCCCACATCTGGGCACGGCCCGCCGTGGCCTGCTCGTGCATCTTGCTGATGGTGCCCGCCGTCGCGTAGGCGACAGCGCCCGGAAAGCGTTGCAGCAGAACGTCGGTGCCGAACCAATGGTCGCCGTGGCCATGCGTGGCGTAGACGGCCGTGAGAGTCTTGCCCGAGGCGTCGATCCAATCGCCGACCCTTCCGATCTGGTCGTGGGTGAATGGCGGGTCGACGAGCACGGCGTCGTGATCGCCGAAGATGAGCGTGGATGAGACCGGCGAGGACACGATGGGGCTGCCGTCGGGCAGTCGCTGTTCGCGGTGGCGACGCAGTCCGTCGTGCACCAGCACCTCGTAGTTCAGCGTGGTCATGATGAAGTCCTTTCAGGCGAGGTGTTCGGTGAACCAGTCGCGGGCAGCGGCGCCGGCCGTGGGGAACTGGGAGAGGTAGGGGTCGAAGTGCCCGCCGTCGATGGTGACCAGCTTCTTGGGCTCGAGAGCCTGTTCGTAGGCCTGGAGTTCCAGGTCGGTCATGGTGACGGTGTCGCGCAGTCCGACGACCATGAGCAGCGGTGTGGGGGACACCCGGGCGATCCAGGTGCCCGGCTCGTACATGCGTGCCGCGCGGGACGACCGCACCGTCATCGTGTTGGCCCACGCCCCGTCCGGTACCGGTTGCGTGTAGAAGGCGATGGCTTCGGCGGAGCGATAGGCGGCGGGTACCGCGGGGTCGTCGCTGACGATCGCCTGCACCGCCGGCGCCTCGCCCCGGAACCGTCGGCGTTCGTCATCGATGAATGCCGTCTCCAGCGCGGCCACGTGCTCGGGTGCCACCCGGCGCAGGCCCTGCTGGTAGCCGCTGATCGTCGGCACCTGCGCGACGACGGCTCGCAGCCGGCGGTCGGTGGCGCCCAGCACGAGGGCGTGCCCACCGGCATAACTGCTGCCCCACAAGCCGATTCGAGACGGATCGACCGACGGATGACTTTCCAGGAACGAGATGGCGCGCCGCCAGTCGGCGATCTGTACCCACGGGTCGACGTCACCGCGCGGCGCGCCATCGCTGGCGCCGAATCCCCGGTGATCGTGCACCAGGACGACGAATCCGGCGTCGGCGAACAGTTCGGCGAACCGCGCCAGCCCGTGTTCCTTCACCCCGGCGAAGCCGTGCGCCATCGTGATGCCCGGGTGTGGCCCTGCGCCGTCCGGCAGGAACAGCCAGCCGCGCAGCACCACGCCGTCATCGGTGGTGAATTCGACGTCCCGTCGGTTCATGTCCACACTCCTTGTCTCGCCTGCTGATATCCACGATCAGGCCGCGACGAGTTCGATGGGAACGCCGCCGCGATCCTGGTATTGGCAGGGACAGGGTTGGCATGGCGAGGAACGAGCCGCGTTGACGAGTGCGGCCATTAGGCTTAGCCGATGGCGAAGGGGAACGCGCTCGGTGATTACCTCAGGTCACGGCGTGAGCAGGTGCGGCCTGAGGATGTCGGGCTGATCCCAGGTGCCCGACGCCGCGTCGCCGGGCTGCGCCGTGAGGAACTTGCGTTGCTGGCGGGTATCAGTTCCGACTACTACCTGCGTTTGGAGCAGGGGCGCGACAAGAACCCGTCACCGCAGATTCTGGACGCGCTGGCCCGGGCGCTGCAACTGGACATCAAGGGCACCGAATACCTGCACCAATTGGCCAATCCGAGCGGAACCCAGTGGGAGAAGTCGGAATTGGAGGAGGCCCGCGACGGCCTCCCCGACCTGATCGACCAGTTCCCCATGCCGGCCTTCGTCGCCAGCCGGTATCAGGATGTGCTGGCCGCCAATCAACTCGCGTGTGCGCTGGCACCTGGATTCCGGCCTGGCTCCAACATTCTCGCGTGGCGGCTGCTGGATCCGGCGGCCAGGGAGTTCTACGTCGACTGGGACGAGGCGACCGAGGTCGCGGTCGGCGGGCTGCGGGAAGTCACCGGTGCTCACCCCGACGATCCGCACCTGCAGCGCATGGTCAACGAACTGTCTTCCGCCAGTGCCCGTTTCCGCGACCTCTGGTCACGGGCCGACGTCGGCTATCGGCCGGGGGTCATGCACGTGCGTCATCCTGTGGTCGGTGAACTCTTCCTGCACCGCAACCGGTTGAACCTGCCGCATTCTGGTGGTCAGCACGTCATCACATTCCGCGCCGACCTCGGCAGCGACTCCGCGAAAGCGCTCGAAGCGCTGCGGGAGCTGTAAAAGTCAGCCGACACCTCACAAATGCCGGCCGCGGAGCGTCTACAGGGTGTGAAAGCCAAACCGCCGTTCGAGGCCGTGGTCCGCAACCACGGCCCGACCGTCTTCCGGGTGTGTTGCACCGTCGTCGGTGCACATGACGCCGATGACGCCTGGTCAGAGACGTTCCTGGCGGCGCTGAAGGCCTACCCGGACCTTCCCGCCGACGCCAACCTGGAGGCCTGGCTGGTGACCATCGCGCACCGTAAGGCCATCGACATCACGCGGGCCCGGACACGTCAGCCCGTCCCGACCGATGTCGTGCCCGAGACGCCGGGGCCGCGAGACGCCGTGGATTTCGACGACCTCGCCACTGCGGTCGATCAACTACCCGACAAGCAGAAGCTCGCCGTCGCCTATCACTATCTGGCCGGCCTGCCCTACAACGAGATCGCCGACATCGTCGGCGGTACCGCCGCGGCCGCCCGCCGCGCCGCGAGCGACGGCATCGCGACGCTTCGCCGCACCTACACCGGCACTCCGCCGAAAGGAGACCACCATGACTGACAACGAGCACATCGCCACCGACCTGGCGCGTGTCACCCAACCCGGCGCCGACAAGCTCGCCGCGCTGCACAGCCGTCTGGCCGCCGCCGCTCAACACGAGGGCCTGCTGGACCTCGCCTACCGCACCGTCGACACTCCGGTGGGCCCGCTGCTGTTGGCTGCCACCGAACGGGGGTTGGTCCGTGTTGCCTACGCCCGCGAAGACCACGACGCGGTGCTGCAGCAGCTGGCCGACAAGGTGAGTCCACGCATCCTGCACGCGCCGGACCGACTCGACGCGGCCGCCCGTCAGCTCGACGAGTACTTCGCCCGGACCCGACGCACTTTCGACGTGCCTCTGGACTGGCGCCTGTCCGCCGGCTTCCGGAGCGCGGTCCTGCACCACCTGCCCCAGATCGGCTACGGCGAGACCGCCAGCTACGCGGCCGTCGCCGCGCTCGCGGGCAGCCCCAAGGCGGTGCGTGCCGTCGGCACCGCGTGCGCGAAAAACCCACTGCCCGTGGTGGTTCCGTGCCATCGTGTGGTGCGCAGTGACGGTGCGATGGGCGGCTACCTCGGTGGTCCGGAGGCCAAGCGTCTGCTGCTCGATCTGGAGGCCGCGGCATGACCGTCTGGCAGCAGCGCGTGGACGCCACGGACTGGGACGCGGTCCGCACCGAGCTGGACACGGTCGGCTGCGCGCTGACCGGGCCTCTGCTCACACCGGACGAAACCGCCGAACTGGCCGCCCTCTACCCGGACGCGCGCCGCTTCCGCTCGACCATCGACATGGCCCGATACCGGTTCGGCGAAGGCCAATACCGGTACTTCAACCGCCCTTATCCCGATGCTGTCAGCGAGCTCAAACATGCGCTGTATCCGAGGTTGCTGCCCATCGCTCGGGACTGGTGGACGAAACTGCGCCGCGACCCGCCATGGCCGGACAGCTTCGACGAATGGCTGGATACCTGTCACCGGGCGGGGCAGACGCGGACCACGGCACTGCTGCTCAAGTACGGCGCCGGCGGCTGGTGCGCCCTGCACCAGGATCTGTACGGAGACTTGGTGTTTCCACTGCAGGTCGTCATCAACCTGACTAGGCCCGACGTCGATTACACCGGTGGCGAGTTCCTGCTCTACGAGCAGCGGCCCAGGGCCCAGTCCCGCGGCACTGCCCTGTCGATTCCGCACGGACGCGGGCTGGTCATCACCACCCGGGAGCGGCCCGTGCTGTCGAAACGCGGTTGGGCCGCGGGGCCCGTACGTCATGGGGTGTCCACGCTGCGCTCTGGTTCCCGCATGACCCTCGGCTTGATCTTCCACGACGCCGCATGACGTACCAGCTCGTCGACACGAAGGGCCGGCCCTATGTGAGCAGCACGCCGGGAACTGTTGGGGGACATCGCCGTAGCAAGATCTATGGTCGGCTTGACTGCCCGTCGGCGGCCCGCGCCATCGCTGCCGGCGGCTACGTCACCCAGCGGGTGTTCTTCGCCGATGCGCGGGCGGCTGTTGCGGCGGGGTATCGGCCCTGCGCGGTCTGTCTGCCGGTGGAATATCAGCGGTGGAAGCGGAGCTAGCGGTGCAGCTCGACGTTGTGCAGCCGTAGGCTGCCGCGCGCGAGGAGCCGACCGTCGGGGCCGGTGATCGTGACGTCCCACAACTGCTGGGAGCGTCCCTGCTGTACGGGGGTGGCTCGTACCGTGGCGGTGCCGCCGGCCGTGGAACGAATGAAGTCGGTGCTGTTGTGCACTCCGACTGCGAACTGCCCGCGATCGGCCACTGCCGCACTGGCTCCGACGCTCGCTGCTGTCTCCACCGCACTGGTGTAGACGCCGCCGTGCACGACGCCCCACGGCGTGTGGTGTTCGGGTCCCAGCTCGATGGTGCCGACGACAAGGTCACCGCTCACCTCTGTGAGCCGGAGCCCGGCGGCGGTGAGGAATGGGCCGCCGTCGTTCAGGGTAGCGAGGTCCATTGTGGGGGTGGCGATTTCGGTCGTGCTCATCGCTGGTCCTTTCGGTCGTCCGTCACGCTGAGCACCACCATCGCAGAATCGATTCCGAATAGCCTGGCCCTCTCACCCCCACGATCCGTGGGAATGCCTGCGCGGGCCGCGGCGCTTTGACCCGGCATGGATATGAAATTCGAGATCGCAGTCCTGCCGGTGTCCGACGTTGATCGGGCCAAGAGCTTCTACGAATCGTTGGGGTGGCGGTTGGACGGTGACTTCACCACCGCCGACGACTTCCGCGTAATCCAGTTGACCCCACCGGGTTCCGGGGCCTCGGTCATCTTCGGTACCGGCGTCTCTGATGCTGCGCCCGGCTCGGTGCGCGGCCTGTACCTGGTGGTCGACGACATTGTTGCCGCCCGTGCTGAGTTGGCCGGCCGCGGCGTCGCGATCAGTGAGGTGTTCCACGACGAGGGTGGGGTCTTCCACCGGGCAGGTACCGCCGGGCGAGTTCCCGGCCCGGACCCGGACCGCCGGAGCTACGCGTCTTACGCCTCGTTCGAGGATCCCGACGGTAACGGTTGGGTGCTGCAGGAGGTCACCACGCGGCTGCCGGGGCGGTAGGCACTGGCCGCACACGGATCACCCTGGCGGCCAAGTCAATTCGATGCACCACCTAGTTGGCTGATGGTGTGGGTGGTGGTTCGAAGGGTTGGTACCACCACCATTGGGCGCGTTCCCCGGTGGGTCCGGGGCACGGCGGCACATCAGGTGGCGGTGTGGTGGGTGGCCGGGCCAGGGATCGGTTGGTCAGTGGTTGCCCGGCAGCATCCGTGACGACGAGCCGGTCAGCGGGCCCGGTGATGGTGATACCGCCTTTGTGGTGCAACCGGTGGTGATAGGGGCACACCAGCACCAGGTTGTGCAGTTCGGTGACCCCGCCGTCCTCCCAATGGATGATGTGGTGGGCGTGCAGGCCGCGGGTGGCCCCGCATCCGGGCACCACGCAGCAGCGGTCGCGGTGCTCCAGGGCGCGGCGTAGGCGGCGACTGATGGTGCGCGTCGACCTCCCGGCGCCGATCGGCTGACCATGCCGCTGCAGCCACACCTCGCACGTCGCATCACACAACAGCAGCCGACGTTCGTCGTCGGTGAGCAACGACCCCAGATGCAGAGCCGCCGAACGCTGTTCAAGATCGAAATGCACGACGACCGTGGCGTGCTGACCGTGCGGGCGGCGCGCCACATCACAGTCCCAGCCGGCCTCGACCAGGCTCATGAACGCGTCCACCTGGTTCGGGAATGGCGGCACCTGCTCGGACGCGGGCTCACCGGTTTCCCCAGCGTCGTGGTCGCGATTCCAGTCCGCGATCAACGCATCCTGATGCGACGCCACCGCCGCATCGAACTTGGCCGCCTCCAACTTCGGCAACCGGATCGTGTACGTCGTGGAACCGTCATCGTGGGTGGTTTTCTTGATCGACCGCTGCGGCTCCGGCGTCGGCTCCGCGTCCGGGCCAGGGTCGGGGCGCGGCTCCAGCTTCACCGCCGTCCGCAGTTGCGTGACCGTGGCGCTTTCGGCGAACTGCGCGTAGTGCTCATCGGACCCGTCGGCCGCACGTTCGGCGACGACACCGACCTGATCCAACGACAACCGGCCCTCACCCATCGCCTCGGCGCAGCGCGGGAATTCCTCCAACCGATGCGCGACGGCCACCATGACCTCGGCGTTGCGAGGCGACACCCCGGTCTTCCACGCCACCAACGACGTGAGCGACCGGGCCCCGGTCGCGCCCCACAGCCCGTCACGATCGATCTCAGCGACGATCTCCACCAGCCGTGCGTCGATCGCGTTGCGCTGCCCGGTCAGCTCACCGATCTCGTCGAAGAACGCGTCCATACGCTCACCCGGCGACGCCTCGGCATCCAAAGGTGTTGCGGTGGTGGACATGACACCATTCTCGCAGAGGGCACCGACAAATTTCGGCCCTCGAAAGCAGCCGGGCGACAGGCCAGCCACCCGCCGACGATGAGCTTATGCTCCTATCTCACAACACATTTGACACACGAGCTCGGCTTCGGCCGGACCTACACCCGGCCTAGTCCTTCTCGACAACCCCCTGCGCGTCGTGAGCGCGGTCGGTGTAGCTCTGTCGCTTGGCGGCGTCGAACGACATGAAAACGGTGTCGATGCCGAGCAGCTTGTTGAGCAGGCGTCGTCCTCGCGGCCCGAGCATCTGCGCGCTCTGCGCGACGAACCGCAACGGTGGCGGCACCGAGACGTGGGTCTTGGGCTTGTCCAGCGTCTTGACGATCGCGGCGGCGATCTCTTCCGGCTCGACGGGCTTGGTGGCGATGTTTTCCGTTGTGCCGGAGATCAATTCGGTCCGGGTGAACGGCGGCATGATGACCGATACCTGGACACCCTGCGGCGCCACCTCGTCGGCCAGTGCCGTGGTCAACCCCACGACGCCGAACTTCGAGGCGTTGTAGACGACCTGCCCGGGCAGTGGAATCAGACCGGCCATCGAGGCGATGTTGATGATCTGGCCACTGCGGCGGGCGACCATCTCGGGCAGCGCCAGCTGACACCCCGCGAGCACGCCGTACAGATTCACTTCCATCGCCGAGCGGATGGACTGTTCGGTCTCGTCGAGGAACGGGCCGATGGGCATGACACCGGCGTTGTTGACCAGCACGTCGAGGTGGCCGGCGCCGTCGCTGCGGGCCTTGTCCAGGAAGACGGCGAACGATTCACGGTCGGTGACGTCGAGGGGATAGCCGGTGGCCGGGCCGAGTTTGACCAGCTCAGAGACCGCGGACTCGAGCACTGCGACATCGCGGTCGCCGATGACGACCCGCGCACCGCGGGCGAGAAGGGCCTTGGCGGTGGCGTAGCCGATACCTCGGGCGGCGCCGGTGATCGCGATGGTCTTGCCGCGGATGTTGTCCATGGCCGCAAACTTTACACGTGTCAAGTTTTGAAATGAAGCCCTGATTTGGTCGCCGGAGCGGGCTACTGTCGGGGCATGACGCGCGCGCTGCGAACCCAGGTTTGTGTAGCCGGTGGCGGACCCGCGGGTCTGGTGCACGCCCTGCTGTTGGCGCGGGCCGGCATCAACGTCGTCGTGCTGGAGAAGCACAACGACTTTCTGCGCGACTTTCGCGGCGACACCGTCCACCCCACGACGTTGCGGATCATGCACGAGTTGGGATTCATCGATGAGTTCTTGAAGCTGCCGCATACCAAGATCGACCGAATCTGCATGGACGCCGACGGCACCCTCCGGACCTTCGGCAATTTCGGCGCCCTGCGGCTACTGCGTTTCCCCGAGCCCTACATCGCGCTCATGCCGCAGTGGGACTTCTTGGACTTCCTGGCCGAAAAGGCCGCCAAATACCGGGAATTCACCCTGATCCGCAACGCCGAGGTGACCGACTTGATCGTCGAGGGTGGCCGCGTCGTCGGTGTGCGCACTCCCGAGCTGGAGGTGCGCGCCGACCTGGTGGTGGCCGCCGACGGCCGCAAGTCCGTGGTGCGTGAGGCAGCAGGTCTCGAGGTGGCGAGCGCCCACAGCCCCATGGATGTGCTGTGGTTCCGGTTGGGTTGGCGCCAGGGCGACCCGAAGGAGCTCTTTGGGATCATCCGCAAGGGCCTGCTCATGGCGATGATCTACCGCGGCGACTATTGGCAGGTCGCGTATCTGATGCGGAAAGGCACCAATCCGCAGGGTGGCTCGCTCGACGACTTCAAGGCCCGACTGGTGTCGGTGCGGCCGCAGCTTCGCGAACATGTCGAGGATCTGAAGTCCTGGGACGACACCAGCCACCTCGATGTGCGCGTGGACCGGCTCAAGACCTGGTGGCGGTCCGGGCTCCTGTGCATCGGCGACGCCGCCCACGCCATGTCGCCGGCCGGCGGCGTCGGCATCAATCTGGCGGTGGCCGACGCGGTCGCCGCCGCGAACATCCTGTGCGGGCCTTTGCGTAACGGTCTGCTGGCCGACGCCGACCTGGCCAAGGTACAGCGCCGCCGTGAATTGCCGACCCGCATCATCCAGGCCGGCCAGGTGCTGGCCCAGGATCGCGTGATCGAGCCCAACCTGGCCGGCGACCTGTCACCTATCGAGGTGCCGTCGTTCGTGGGAAGGGGCCCGCTGCAGTACATCCCGCCGCTCGTCGTCGGTCGCGGGTTCCGGCCCGAGCACGTGCGCACCCCGGACGTCCATGTCAGCTCACGGTGACGTCGTCGATGTCGATGGTCACCGTGACCATGTCGCGCACGGGCTGTCCGTCGGCGTCGCGGACGTAGACGACGCGCTTGGTCGGGAGCACGATGCCGTCGAACTGGGTGTGGTTGTCGGAGTAGTGCGCGGCAGGGGAATCGCCGGCGATGTCGACGTCATAGTCGCGCCGCCGGATCAAGCCGTCGGCATCGATGTAGAGGGTCTGCTGGGCGCTGTGTGTCGCGATGGAATCGGGGTACGTCACCCCGAGTCGACGCCACGTCTGACCGTTCTCCTGCCACGTCCCGAGCTCTTCGGTGTGGACGCCCGGCAGCGTCAGCTGGTAGGGCTCAGACAGGTACGTCCACATCGCGTAGCCGGCGAAGTACGCCAGCTGCAGCATGGACCATGGCGTCTCGAGGACGTGTCCGGCGAAAGACTCGCGCGGAGAATCGAGTGTTTCCAACGTTTTTGGCGATTCCCCGTCGGTTTGGATGCGGACGCGGCTGGGGCTGTACGACGAATGGAACCCGGGCTCGGGCAGCGGGTAGTGCCATGCCAGCTGGTCCTTGGGGCTGATCTCGACCCGTGAGTCGTCGAGGATGCCGGCGACCCCCTTGAGTCCCCACAGCCCGCCGCCGATGAGCTGGTGGATCTTGATGCTGTTGATCTGCTCCCATCGGTCTTGGCCGCCGTATGCGGAGATGACTTCGTTCAGTAGGGACATGGCGGCTCCTTCGATGGCGGCGATGCGACCGCGGGGGTGGCGGCTTGCACTCGACCTTGCCGCGACGGATTGCCACCCGGGTAGGCCGCGATCTTCCTGGTACCGAGAGGGCCAGGATGGGCTCCGAAATTGGTGTCTGGGTGCGTGTTTGACCGGCCTTAGGCTGAATCGGTGACCAGTGCCCTGAGGGTTGATCCGGCGATTCTCCGCGCCGAATCGGCGAAGACATCGCGGCTCGCCGCCGACGTCAAGGCGGCCGGTTCGGCCGCATGCGTGTCGTTGAGTTCGGCGGCGGCCGCAAATGCTGGTTTGCAGTCCGCCGGCGCATGCCAAGCCGCTGCCGAATCGGTGGCCGCAGCCTCGGGCCGCAGCGGTGATGGCTGGTCCGCTCTCGGTGGCAACCTGGCCGACGCCGCGCAGGCGTACGAACGTACGGACGCGGAGCAGGGCGGCAAGATCGGTAAGGCCGGCGGATCGTGGTAGCGACCGTCGATCAGGTGCGGGCGTCCGATCCCGCGGCGCTGGTACAGGCCGGAGCGGGTGCGCGGTCGTCGGAGGCGGCGGCCGAGCGGAGTGTGTCTGACGGACAGTCGATAACCTCCAGCCTCAGTAGTGGCTGGCAGGGTGACGCGTCGGATGCCGCGAATCGGCAGGCGCAGCTCAATGTCGTTGCGCTGCGGCAACTCGAGAACATGTACGGGCGGCTGGGAACCGTGCTGACCACCGGGGGCAGTCAGTTGTCGTCGATGCGGTCGGAGATCGTCGGGAAGGTCGATCTGCTGACGCTCACGGGCTGGCAGGTTGACTCCGACGGCACGGTGTCCATCAAACGCGGTGGTGTGATTGACAACTGGGCGCGCATCAGCCCGGTGGTCGCCGTGACGGCCCAGTTGCTGGCCATGGCCGAGACGGCCCAACTCAAGTCGGCACTGGCGCATTTCACCGCGACCGACTCGAATGTGGCTGACGCCGTTCGTGCCGCGACACGTCCGGCGGACGTGCCCTCGGCACCCGTCCCTGACCCCGTCCCCGTGCCGCCGCCTGCGCCGCCGCCAACGCCGGACGAGCCCACCAAAGACACTGTGCCAGGACCCAATCCAGGGGATCCGGGCTACCGGACGGGGCAGACCCCCACTCTGGCCGGCAGTCCCGCGGACCAGCCGCCCATGCGCGTCGACGCCGGGTCGTCGGCCTCGATCACGTTGCAGGACAACCCACCTGGCTACAACGGCCCGGCCGGCCCCGCCCGGGATGCGGCGTGGCAGGCGTACCTCAACCAGTCCGACGGCACCAGGCCGGGGCGTGTCGATCCACGCACCCTGGTGCTCCCGAATCCGGACGCGGTATCCGATCCCGGGCTCAAAACCGTTGGGGCCGCGGCAAAGCAGCAGGGTGTGTCCTACACCTGGGGCGGCGGCCACGACCCGAAGAACCCCGGGGTGTCCCGAGGGTTCCGCAACGACACTCCCGACGCATCGTGGACCTACAACGACCAGAATCGCATCGGCTTCGACTGCTCGGGACTCGCACGCTTCGCGACCGCCGAAGGCCGCGGCGTCGACATCGGTTCGGGCAACACGGTGATGCAGTACGGCGCGATGACCGGCAGTGGCGCCCACAATGTCGTCCCGGACTCCGCGCTCAAGCCCGGCGATCTCATTTACTATGGGACACCGGGGGATTCGCATCATGTCGCGGTGTACGCCGGCAACGGTCTGATGATTCAGGCGAGTGGTTCAGGTACTCCGGTTGAAGTCAGTCCCATCAGGGGGGAGCAGCACCGCAATGTCCACCTTGGCCCGTAGGAACGCGGGAGCCCTGCTGGCATGCCTGCTGATTCTCCTCGGCTGCACCCCGCAGGCCCATGCCGAACCCACGCCGCCGTCGGCGGATGCGCTGATCGTCGGCCTCGATGACATCGAGAAGATTGCCGGCGCCGACGACCTCCACAATTCGGAATCCGCTGACCTGCGCCGGCCCAAGAACCTCTACGACCCGTCATTCTTGTCGCCCGAATGTCAGCAGGCACTCCCGATGGAATCGGTTTTCGGCGGCGGTTGGAAGGAGTTCAGGTCGGTCGACTACGTCGGCTCCGCCAACCGTTCTGTCACCCAAGCGGTCGCGGTGTACGGCGGTGCGGCCGACGCTGCCGCGGCGCTGGACCGTATCGCGGCCGCATACGGCCGCTGCGCCGGTACCAGCGGCAGGTACTCCCAGTACACGGTGACGCGGAATGCACCGTCGCACCTGATGCTGAGCTGGCACGACGCTTCGCACGTGTACGAAACCAAGGGCGCGGTGCTCGCCGAGGTCTACTCGGTGCACTTCTCGAATGCCGGTGAAATCTCCACCGACGTAACAAGCGTCATCACGGGCCGGATCCCTGACTAGAGCCTGCAGAATTCAGGTCGCTCCGGCGATCCGGTCGATACGCTTGAATTGTGCTTACCGGTTGGACCGCTGGGTGTCTGCTGCTGGTTGCCGCCGTGCTGGTGCTGGGCACGGGGATGGTGGCGCGCACGTACATCGGCCGGACGCCTGAGGACAGCCCGCACCGCCGCAGAGCGCGCGCCGTACGCTGGTCTGCCTTCGGTCGGGTGTTCTACGGTCCGGTCAACCGAGATGCCCAGGGCAACAACACCTTTGATGACGAAGAGCTCGACCACATGTTGTTCTTGCCGGCCGTCGTAGTCGCCGGCGGTCTGCTGCTGGCCGGGCTGTTCGTCCTGTTCCTGGAACTGGTCAAGCACGGCGCGTAACGGCGCCGGTGTCAGCTCCGCTGCAGTGCCAGCTCGGCGGCCTCGCGGATCGGCCCGCGCCACGCCGGGCCATGGCCGGGCAGCAGCACCTGGGTGTCCAGCAGGCCGAGCGCGGACAGGCTCCGTTCGCATGCCGCCTGGTCGTGATTGAACATCTGCGGCAGCAGCTGGGGCCCACCCTTGGCGATCAGCGGGTGACCGGTCGCCACGGCGTCGCCGGCCACCAGCACGTCGCCGAAGACGTAGGAGCAGTGCCCGCCCGTGTGGCCCGGACTCGGGATCAACTGCGGGCTGCCGGGCAGTGTCGCGGCGACGTCCTCGGTGAGCGCTTGAGCAGTCGGGATACCTTCGCGCACCAGCGCGCCCTTGCCGACGATGTTCAGTGACCAGGACAGGTACCGCGGGTTCCAGACCTTGGTCAGCAGATCGGTCGGGGAAACCTGTTCCAGATACTCGCGTTTGGCGTGCCCGACCTCGGCGCTGTGGCAGAACACCGGCGTGCCATGGGTTTTGGCGAACCAGATGGCAGCGCCGAGATGGTCGACGTGGGCGTGCGTGAGCAGAATCGCCCGCACATCGCCGGCCTCGAATCCCAGGTCACGCAGGGAGCGGAGGACGTCGTCGCGCTGGCCGGGGAAGCCGGCGTCGATGAGGATCACCCCGCTGTGGTCGCTGACCAGGGTCCAGTTCACCAGGTCGGTCTGGGCGAAGTGGACATTGTCGGAGATCGCGCTCAGGGCTGCCGCCATGACGCGAGTGTAGGCAGAGTAGAAAAGGAACTGCAGAGGCGACGAACAGGAACGGGACTCATGGCTGAACTCAGACTGGGATACAAGGCGTCGGCGGAGCAGTTCGCGCCGCGTGAACTCGTCGAGCTGGCGGTGGCCGCCGAAGCGGCAGGCATGGACAGCGCCACGGTCAGCGACCACTTCCAGCCGTGGCGCCACACCGGCGGCCACGCCCCGTTCTCCCTGGCCTGGATGACCGCCGTGGGCGAGCGCACCGAGCGGCTGATCCTCGGCACCTCGGTCCTGACCCCGACGTTCCGCTACAACCCGGCGGTCATCGCGCAGGCGTTCGCGACCATGGGCTGCCTGTACCCGGACCGGATCTTCCTGGGCATTGGCACCGGTGAGGCGCTCAATGAGATCGCCACCGGCTATGAAGGCGAATGGCCGGAGTTCAAAGAAAGGTATGCGCGTCTACGCGAATCGGTGCGCCTCATGCGGGAGCTGTGGCTCGGCGACCGCGTCGACTTCGAGGGCGAGTACTACAAGACCAAGGGCGCCTCGATCTACGACGTTCCTGAGGGCGGCATCCCGATCTACATCGCCGCGGGGGGCCCGCAGGTGGCCAAGTACGCCGGCCGCGCCGGCGACGGCTTCATCTGCACCTCGGGCAAGGGCGAAGAGCTGTACAAGGACAAGCTGATCCCGGCCATGCGTGAGGGCGCCGAGTTGGCGGGCAAGAACCCCGACGACATCGACCGCATGATCGAGATCAAGATCTCGTACGACCCGGATCCTGCTTTGGCTCTGGAGAACACCCGGTTCTGGGCGCCGCTGTCGCTGACCGCTGAACAGAAGCACTCCATCGAAGACCCGATCGAGATGGAGGCGGCCGCCGACGCGCTGCCCATCGAGCAGGTCGCCAAGCGCTGGATCGTGGCGTCGGACCCCGACGAAGCCGTCGAGAAGGTCAAGCAGTACGTAGACTGGGGCCTGAACCACCTGGTGTTCCACGACCCCCGGCAGGACCAGCGCCGCTTCCTGGAGCTGTTCAAGACCGACCTGGAACCGCGCCTCCGCAAACTCGGCTGACGGGCCGCTCGGCTCGGTAGGCTGACGCAGTGCCTGACGCCACCCGAACATGGTCTTCGCGCGAGCGCTCATCCGCGATCTATATCGCTTCACCCGAAGGCGACACCGGCAAGTCGACCATTGCGCTGGGGCTGTTACACCGACTGGCGGCGACCGTCGCCAATGTCGGGGTGTTCCGCCCGATCGTGCGTGCGGGAACAGACCGCGACTACATCTTGGATCTGTTGCTTGCGCACAGCACCGCGGGTCTGGACTACGACGACTGCGCCGGGGTCACCTATCAGCAGCTGCACGACGATCCCGACGCCGCGATAGCGGACATCGTCGACCGATATCATCGGGTCGCGGACAAGTGCGGCGCGGTGGTGATCGTCGGTAGCGATTACACCGATGTGGCATCACCCAGCGAGTTATCGGTGAACGCCCGCATCGCGGTGAATCTCGGTGCGCCCGTGCTGCTCTCGGTACGCGCCGCTGATCGCACGCCCGGTGAGGTGGCCCACGTGGTCGAGCTGTGTCTGGCCGAGCTCGCGGCCCAGCATGCGCATACGGCGGCGGTGGTCGCCAACCGGTGCGCCCCGGACGAACTCGCCGACGTCGCTGCCGCGCTGCAGCGGTTCACGCCGAAAAGCTATGTGCTGCCGGAGGAGCCGCTGCTGGCGGCGCCGACAGTCGCGGAGCTGCGGGACGCGGTGGGCGGCGAATTGATCAGCGGCGATGAGCAACTGCTGACCCGCGTGGTCATGGGCATGATGGTCGCCGGCATGACGGCCGAGCACTGCCTGGAGCGGCTACGCGAGTCCATGGCCGTCATCACCCCGGGCGACCGCTCCGACGTGGTGCTGGCCATCGCCAGCGCCCATGCGGCGGAAGGCTTTCCGTCGATCTCGTGCCTGATCCTCAACGGCGGCCTTCCGCTGCATCCGTCGATCGCCAAACTCGTTGCGGGCCTTGGCCTGCGGCTGCCCATTGTGGCGACTGACCTGGGTACGTACGACACCGCCCGCGCCGCGTCGACGGCGAAGGGCCGGGTGACGGCGACGTCGCTGCGTAAGGTCGACACTGCGCTCGCCTTGATGGACGAGCACGTCGATGTGGCGGATCTGCTTGCACAGCTGGCGGTTCCGATCCCGTCGGTCGTCACGCCGCAGATGTTCACGCACCAGCTGCAGGACCGGGCCCGGGCCGACCGCAAGCGCATTGTGCTGCCCGAAGGCGACGACGACCGGATTCTGCGGGCGGCGGGACGACTGCTGGCCCGGTCGGTCGCCGACCTCACCATCCTCGGTGACGAACCGACGGTCCGGGCGCGGGCCGCCGAGTTGGGCCTGGATCTGTCGGACGCCGTGGTGCTGAATCCGCGCACCAGCGAGCTCTGCGACCAGTTCGCGGCGCAATACGCCGAACTGCGCAAGAAGAAGGGCGTGACCCTCGAGCAGGCCCGCGAGATCATCCACGACGTCTCGTATTTCGGCACCATGCTGGTGCACAACAACATGGTCGACGGCATGGTGTCCGGGGCCGCGCACACCACCGCGCACACCGTGCGCCCGGCGTTCGAGATCATCCGGACCGCACCGGACATCTCGACCGTGTCGAGCATCTTCCTGATGTGCCTGGCCGACCGGGTGCTGGCCTACGGCGACTGCGCGATCGTGCCGGACCCGACATCCGAGCAGCTGGCCGACATCGCGATCAGCTCGGCGCAGACCGCCGCGCAGTTCGGCATCGAGCCCCGGGTGGCCATGCTGTCCTACTCGACCGGGGATTCGGGGACCGGGGCCGACGTCGACAAGGTCAGGGCGGCAACGGAACTCGTGCGCACGCGGGCCCCCGAGCTGCTGGTCGAAGGTCCCATCCAGTACGACGCAGCGGTGGAGCCCTCGGTGGCCGCGACCAAGATGCCGGATTCACCGGTGGCCGGCCGCGCCACGGTGCTGATCTTCCCGGACCTGAACACCGGCAACAACACCTACAAGGCGGTGCAGCGCAGCGCCGGGGCCATCGCGATCGGCCCGGTGCTGCAGGGCCTGAACAAGCCGGTGAACGATCTGTCCCGCGGTGCGCTGGTCGAGGACATCGTCAATACCGTCGCGATCACCGCAATCCAGGCGCAGGGGGCGAAATGAGCCAGCCGGTCCTGGTTCTCAACTCCGGTTCGTCCTCCGTGAAATACCGTTTGGTGCAGCCGGATTCGGGTGAGTCCCTGGTCGACGGCATCGTCGAGCGCGTCGTCGACTACCGCGCCGCGCTGCAGCAGGTGTTCGACGCCGTCGCTGCCGTCGGGGTGTCCCCCGACGACGTGATGGCCGTCGGGCACCGGGTGGTGCACGGCGGGCGACAGTTCTACCGGCCGACCCTGATCGACGATGCGCTGGTCGCCAAGCTGGACGAGCTGGCCCCGCTGGCGCCACTGCACAACCCGCCTGCGGTGCTCGGTATCACCGAGGCCCGTGCACTGTTGCCCGACGCGCCGCACGTCGCCGTCTTCGACACCGCGTTCTTTCACGACCTCCCCGCGGCCGCCGCCGAGTACGCGATCGACCGGGATGTGGCCGCACAGTGGCACATTCGGCGGTACGGCTTCCACGGTACGTCGCACCAGTACGTCAGCGAGCAGGCCGCGCAGTTCCTCGGACTGCCCCTGGAATCGGTGAATCAGATTGTCCTGCATCTCGGTAACGGTGCGTCGGCGTCGGCGATCGCCGGCGGCCGGCCCATCGACACGTCGATGGGGATGACGCCCATGGAGGGCCTGGTGATGGGGACGCGCTCCGGCGACGTCGACCCCGGCATCATCATGTACCTGTCGCGCGCCGCCGGGATGTCGGTCGAGGACATCGACGTGCTGCTCAATCGTCGTTCGGGCGTATCGGGATTGGGCGGTGCCACCGACTTCCGCGAGCTGCACAAGCGCATCGATGCCGGCGATGCCGCCGCGCAACTCGCTTACGACGTCTACATCCACCGGCTGCGCAAGTACATCGGCGGCTACCTCGCGCTGCTGGGTGGGGCCGACGTCATCACCTTCACCGCGGGCGTGGGGGAGAACGACGCCGCGGTCCGGCGCGATGCGCTCGCCGGGCTGTTGGCGCTCGGGATCGAGGTCGATGAGGAGCGGAACCTCTCCCCGAACCGTGGTGCCCGGCGGATCTCCACCGACACTTCGCCGGTGAGCGTGCTGGTCATCCCCACCAACGAGGAGCTGGCCATCGCACGGGCTTGCGTAGACGTCTGCAAGGTGGACTGAAGGAACCTGCCAGGGTTGGGGCGTAGCTTGCGCTCGTGTTGACCGCGACGTTCGATCCCGTAGCCGTGGTACTGATGCTGCTCGGCATCGGTGTCCTGGTGCGGCTGCGCCGACGCATGTCCCGTGCCCAATGGTGGTGCCTCGGTATCGCAATCGCGGTCTGGAGCGTGGCTACGCTCAGCGCCGTCGCGGTCTACGCGCCGGTGCTGTTCTGGGTGCGTGCCCTTCAGGTTCTGCTCCTGCTGTACGTGGTGCCGTTCTTCCTGGCGCTGGGCCGTCCGGTCGCGATCCTGGGGACCGTGCTCGACCCGGTGCTGGATTCGGTTGTGGCACGGATACTCCTGTCGCCTCCGGTGACCTCTGTGCTGATGCTGGCGACGCCGTGGCTGCTCTACCTGACGCCGTGGTACGTGGCGTCGATGACCGGTCCACTCGCCTCGCTGACGCGACTTGCGCTGCTGGGCATCGGGTTTGGCTACTTCTACGCCCGCCTGCAAGTGGACCCCGTACCGCGGCGCTACCCGCCACTGCTGTCCATCGGCATCAGTGTGGCGGAGGGTCTCGGCGACGGCATCTTGGGGCTGGTGCTGTGGCTGGGCCCGGTGATCGCCTACGACTACTACGCGGGCCTGCACCGCGACTTCGGTCCGAGCATCCGCCAGGACCAGACGTTCGGCGCCGGGATCCTGTGGATTCTGGGCGACGTACTCGGCGTGCCGTTCATCCTGCTTCTGATGCGCGCCTTGGGTTCTGACGAACGACGCAAGGCGGCTGAGGTCGATGCGGAGCTGGACGCGGAGGCCCTCGCCGTCCCGGCCGCTTCCGACGAACCGCTGGCCGAGGCGCCGTCGAGCGGCCTGTGGTGGCAGGAAGATCCGCAGTTGCGGGACCGCTATCGCTGATCGCGCGACGTCGGCGAGTCGTGCTCGGTGTGTCGTCTCTCTCCTGAGGCACTTGCGATTTCAACCCGTCAACTTTCATGGCCCTGCTGACATATGTGTGGGTGGTTTAGCGACCGGGTAGTGCTGGTGGGTGTCCTCCGAGGCTGAGCATGGCCAGTGCGATCAGGGGTTCGGCGGTGGCGAAGCCGTATGCGATGCGGGTGAGCAGGCGGATCTTGGTGTTGACTGACTCGACGAGCCCGTTGGAGAGGCCGTGTTCGATGGAAGCCAGTATCTGTGGGCGCTGGCGGGTGATGCGTTGCTGCAACAGGACGAATGATTCGATGCGGCAACGCCGGGCCCAGGACACCCACCGGTCCAGCGCGTCGGTGGCCTCGTCGACGGGCAGTTTGAAGATCGTGCGCAGGGCCTCTTTGAGCAGGTAGCCACGATAGAGCCGGCGGTCGGTCTTGGCGATCCACGCCAACTTCACTTGTTGACGTTCGGTGAGGTTCTCCGGGTTCTTCCACAACGCATAGCGGCTGCGGCGCAATGCTTTCGCATCGCCGGTGGCCACGGTGACCCGCCGGCCACGAGCCCACCCGTGGCTGCGGGTCTGCCCGGCTTTGCGGGCGGTGTTCCACGCGGCGCGGCGCACTTCATCGAGTGCCTCGTTGGCCCAGCTGACCACGTGAAAGGGGTCCGCGCAGCGCACCGCGTCGGGGCAGCATTCATCAACGACGTCCGCGATCCAGCCCGCCCCGTCGGCGCTGACATGGGTGATCTGCGCGCACCGGCCCGCACCAGAGGCTTCCAGAGCATCGAAGAACGCGCGCACGGTGGCCCGGTCACGGCCGGGGCTGGCCCACACCAGCCGACCGCTGTCGTGGTCGACCACCACAGTCAGGTACTTGTGGCCTCGCTTGTAGGAGATTTCATCGATCCCGATCCGGGCCAGCCCGGCGAACGGGTCAATCCCAGCGGCGGTATCAGCCCACACCCGGGCGATGATCGACCCGACGGTGCGCCACGCGATCCGCATCAGCTCAGTGATTGCGCGTTTGGAGCAATGAATGGCCAGCCAGGCCACCTGCTGATCAAACCCATGAGTGTGCCCGGCGCCGTGGCGGGCCCACGGGACCTGACGCACCGTGGGCCCGTGGGTCGGGCAGTGCACCCGCGGGGCGTCGGCTTCCAGGAAAACCTCGATGGTGCCCAGATCCAGTGTGCGCCAGCGCCGCCGGCCCTGGCCCTGGTCGTACCACGATGCCCGCTTTCCGCAGGTTCCACACCGCCCCCGCGACCGTCGAGGTCGCACATGGGCCACCACCGTCTGGGCGCCCTCGTCATATTCGATGTCCTCGATGACCGTGTTCTGGACGCCCAACACCGCACGCCATAAGCTGGCATTCCGCACGCCGTTCCCCGCTCTCTTGGTACCTGACCTTCGACAAGCCAGAAACCTAGACCGGGAACGGCGTTCGGCTATTCAAACCCCAAAATCACCCACACATGTGTCACAAGAGCCACTTTCCTTGACCGTCAGGGAAAGCTGCCGCCTTCAGATCGAATGTGTTGCAGGAGAGCTGACACGCCCGAAGGCAACACGCCGCACTAGAACGTACTGATCGGCCGCACGTTGTTCGCCAGGTCCACGAGCGCGTAGCGGTGCGCCTTGGTCGGCGCCACCCGGGCCAGTCCGCGCAACGACGCCTCCACTCCGAGTCGCAGGCCGTATTCGGTGAAGGGGAACCCGAGGATGTGGTTGGTGCTGGCGGTATTGTCGGCCAGCCAGTCCAGTGCGGTGCCGAGCACCAGCGTCCGGATCTGCAACACCCGGGGCTCGGTCTCCGGTAGCGCCTCGACCCGTCGCGCGGCGTCGCGGATTTGGCGTTCGGTGATCTCCGCGGTGGTCGGGGCCGACAGCAGTGTGACGGCACTGGTCAGCCTCGCGGTCGTGAAATGCCTTGAGGTGGCGGGTACTTCGTCGAGGGTGTGGACCGCGGCCTCGCGGTCACCGGCCTGCGCCTGCACCCGGGCGCGTCCGAAACCGGCCGAGATGATGCCGTTGTCGGTGTTCCATACCGTCTGATAGAAGGCGCGCTCGGCTGTCGATCCGGACAGCTCGGCGGTGGCCGCCAACGCCACCTTGGGGGCCAGCTCGCCCGGCAGGGTATTGAGGACTTCGGTGAAATCCTTTGTCGCCGCGGCATAATTGCCCGACAGTAGCTCGCCCACGGCGCGGAACCACACCAGGCGCCAGTGCCAGCCGATCCGGTCGGCGAGGTTCTCCAGTTTCCGGTTGGCCTTCGCCACGTCACCGAGGTCCAGTAGCGCGCGCACCTCCATGAGCGGCAGCTCGACCGACTGTGACAGGTCGACGCCCTCCGAGTCCAGCGACCCCTCCCGGGCGGCGCGGAGGGAATCCAGGGTCTGCACCGGCTGGCTCAGCACAGTGGCTGACAACACTGTCGCACCGACGTCGGCCGGGTCGACCAGCGGTACCTGCAGTGCGCGGACTATCTCTGGGGCAGTGATCTTTTCGGTGTGCACCTGCCCGTCGATGTACACGTCGGTGTGGGCCACCAGCATGTTGACACCGAACGTCGACCGCGAGGGGCTGAACACCGACGAGAGGCCGGGCCGCGGCGTCCCGGTGTCCTGGGCGACGACCTCGCGCAGCACCCCGAGCAGCTGCCCGGACATCTCCTCGGCGCTGCCGAACCGCCGGCGCGGGTCGGGGTCGATCGTGCGGCGCAGCAACCGGGCGAACGAATCGTATTGCAGCAGAATCGGATCGTCCTCGGGGAGCCCGTCGACGTAGCGGCCCTTGTCGGTCTTGAGGTTCAGCGTCAGGGCCGCGAGGGTGCGGCCGACGGTGTAGATGTCGGTGACGATCGTCGGTCCGGTCCGGACGATCTCCGGCGCCTGGTAACCCGGTGTGCCGTAAAGGAACCCGAACGAGTTGATGCGCGATACCGCGCCCAGGTCGATGAGTTTGAGCTGCTCCTCGGTGAGCATGATGTTCTCGGGCTTGAGGTCGTTGTAGACCAGTCCGATCGAATGCAGGTAGCCCAGTGCGGGCAGGATCTCCAGCATGTACGCGATGGCCTGGGCCACCGGCAGTTTGGCGCCTTTGGCCTGTTTCAGCGACGTGCCGCCGACGTACTCCATCACGATGTAGCCCACCGGGTCACCGTGCTTGTCGGCGTGCTCGACGAAGTTGAAGATCTTCACGATCGCCGGGTGGGTGACCTCCGCGAGGAACTGTCGCTCGGCCATCGCGATGGCCTGCGCCTCGGCGTCGCCCGAGTGCACCAGGCCTTTGAGCACCACCGGGCGGTTGTTGACGTTGGTGTCCAGGGCAAGGTAAATCCAGCCCAGCCCGCCGTGTGCGATGCAGCCTTTGACCTCGTACTGGTCGGCCACCATGGTGCCCGGACTCAGTTGTGGCAGAAACGAATACGCGGCGCCGCAGTGTGGGCAGGAGCCTTCGGACCGGCCGGGTTCGCCGTTCTCGGAGCGGCCGACGGGCTTGCCGCAGGACCAGCAGAACCGTTTGGCCTCGGCCACCACGGGATCGGTCATCAACGCGGCGAGCGGATCCTGGTCCACCACCCGCGGCACCTCGACCAGGCCGCCGCCCAGGCGCCGGATGGGCGAGACCCGGGTGGTCGCGGTGACGAGGCCGGTCGGCGCGGAATCCCGTTCGGGCGGAACCGGCACCGGGATGCTCATCGAGTCGTCGAACAGTGGCCGGAACACGGCTTGCGTGCCCATCGGCCGCATCGTGGCCAGCGAATCCCACGTCACCTCGACGGCCTGGGTGCCGGGGTCGGTGTCGGGACCCGCGTCCACCGGACCCGCATCCACCGGGCCCGCCTCAACGGGGCCTGTCGTCGCTTCGCTGTCGGGCATCAGTCGCTGTACCTCGGTACGGGTGGGTTCGGCGTCGAGCCGAGCACGGTCAACCACTTGCGGTACAACGTGTTCCACGTGCCGTCGCGGCGAATCCGCTCCAACGTCCCGTTGACGAACCGCACGAGACCGGTGTTGTTGAGGTTGATTCCGATGCCGTACGGCTCCTCGGCCATGTTGGGGCCGACGATGTGCAGGTACGGGTCCTGCGCCACCAGACCGGCCAGGATCGCGTCATCGGTCGACACCGCGTCGGCCTGCCGCTGCTGCAACGCCACCAGGCAGTCCGCCCAGGTGACCGCTTCCACGAGGACCGGCGGCGGGGTGATGCGCTGCAGGCGTGCCTTCGAGGTGGTGGCCTTCACGACGCAGACCCGCTTGCCCGACAGGTCCGCGGGCCTGCGGACGTCGGAGTCGCGGGTGGCGAGGATCCGTTGCTTGGCGGAGAAGTACTCGGCTGAGAAGTTGACGAGCTTGCGCCGGTCGCACGTGATGCTCATGGTCTTCACCACGATGTCGACGAGATTGTGCTGCAGCGCCGAGATCCGGTCGTTGTCGGACAGGATGCGGTACTCGACCTGTGACGGGGTGCCGAAGATGTCGCGGGCCACCTCCCCGGCGATGTCGACGTCGAATCCGGTGATCTGCCCCGTGATGGGGTCGCGGAACGCGAACAGGTTGCTGCCGATGTCGAGCCCGACGATCAGCCGGCCGCGGTCCTTGATGTTGGTGACGGCCGCCGCGGCGGCCTCGGGCGTCGGGAACGGCCGCAGGCTTGCGGTGCAGTCGGACTTGTCCTCCGGGCCGAGCTCCGGCACGGCGGACTGCACCTCCATGCCCGCGGGTGTCGGCGGCGCGATGGTGATGCTCTGCGGCGCGACGGGCGGCGGGGCCTCGCCGCAGCCGGCGGCCACCAACACCGCGACCATCGCCGGGACCAACCGAGAACGCATCGTGAAACTCATCGGTATTCACTCAACCTCGGCCACAGCCCGAGCGCCACCGCGAGTGCCGCGGCGAAGCTCAACGCGGCCGCACCGACCGTCGCCCCGGACAGCGCCTGGCGTCCGTTCAGGATGTCGCTGCGCAGCTGCTTGCGGCTTTCGTCGATGGCCTTGGAGAGCGCTTCGTCGAGCTTGTCGAACGCCGGCGTCGAATCGTCTTCGCTGGTACCCAGCGCCACCTGGGTGGCGGACTGGTAGTTGCCGGTCGAGATGTAGGCGTTGATCCGGTCGTCGGCGGCACGCCACCGGCGGATCAACTGATCGGCGCCGTCCAGGTCCTTCTTGCCGATCGCATCGGGGCGACGCATGTAATCCCCGAGCTGCTGCTGGAGGGCGTCGATGCGGTGGTAGTACGACTGCTTGCGGACGCTCTCGTCGCCCCGCCGGATCAGCGACAGCGTCTCGTCCGCCCGCGCCTGCTGTGCGGTGATGGCCATGCTCGTCACAGTTTGCAGCGACGCTGCCGCGTTGCGGGCATGCCGGGTGTCGGTGGTCGAGATGATGAGCGTCGCGCCGATCCAGATGATCATGATCAGTACCGCCATGCCGCCGGCGACGAAACCGATGTTGACGCGCCGGCGGGTGTGCTGGGCCAGCCAGCGGTTCGAGAAGAAGCCGAACATCAGCGTCGCCGCGACCACCAGGATCACGGGTGCGGGCACCTGCGACGAGCCGCTGGTCTCCGAGTTCACCCGCGCCGAGGTGTTCTCGTAGAGCCGCTGGGCGTCGGGCAGGATCTGGGTCTGCATGAGCCATGACGCCTCGGACAGGTACGACGAACCCACCGGGTTGCCGGCGCGGTTGTTGGTCCGCGCGGTCTCCACCAGGCCGGTGTAGACCGCCAGCTCGGCATTGATGTGCCCGAGCACCTTGACCATGGGCTCGTCGGTGATGCCACTGGACGCGGCCGTGACGGCGACGGCGGCGTCCGTGATGGCCTGCTCGTAGCGCTGCCGCAGATCCACCGGCTCCGAGCCGGCGATGAAGGCGGTCGCGGCGGCGGCATCGGCGACCGACAGCGTGGTGTAGAGCTGGCCGGCCGCGAACGCCAGCGGCTCGGTGTGGTCGAGCACGGTGGTCAGGGCCTGCTGGCGGGCGTGGATCGTGGTCGAGGTGGCGAAGGCACACGCGAGGACCAGGCTGGCGAGCATCAACCCGATCAGGAGGATGCGGCCGGGGGTGGTCCACATGAACCACCATCGAGTGTGCGCGGGAGTCCCGGGGGACCGAGATACCACCGGCTCGGTCGAAGGGTGCGCCAACTCCACCGTCACGTGTGCGCCGACCTCAACTTTCCTGACCCGTTGGCCCTGCCGAACTCGTTTAATAGAAGTCTAAGAGCTTGCGGCGCGTAGGGGGTGGACTACCGGTCGGCCCGGTCCCCCAAATCTTTCGCGACGTTCCCTATTGTGGGTTTCGTGCAGGGCGACGGTGACGGATGGGTGCTCGCGGCTGACGGCTCCCACTTCTGGGGTCGCCATGGTGCGGCCGGACTTCTGCTGCGGGCGCCGCAGCCGGGCGGCGGAGCGGCGGTGCTGCTGCAGTACCGCGCGCCATGGAGCCATCAAGGCGGCACCTGGGCACTGCCCGGTGGGGCGCGCGACAGCCACGAGACCGTCGAGGAGGCCGCCGTCCGCGAGGCCTACGAGGAGGCCGGCCTGCTGGCCGAGCAGCTGACGGTCCGGACGACGGTGGTCACCGCGATCGCGATGGGCGAGGTGTGGACGTACACCACGGTGATCGCCGACGCACCCGAACAACTCGCGACGGTGCCCAACCGGGAGAGCGTCGAGCTGCGGTGGGTCTCCGAGGACGACGTCGCGTCGCTGCCGCTGCATCCCGGATTCGCCGCCAGCTGGGAACAGCTGCGCAGCGTGACGGCGAGTATCCCGCTCAGTTCGTAGGCAGGGCCTGCTTGAGTGCCTGCGCTGCCGCGGCCGGATCCTCGGCCGCGGTGATCGCCCGGACCACGACGATGCGCCGCGCACCGGCGGCCACCACCTCGGGGGCCCGCGCCAGGTCGATGCCGCCGATGGCGAACCAGGGTTTGTCGGTACCCGTCGCGGCCGCCGCGCGGACCAGTTCCAAGCCCGGCGCGGTGCGGCCCGGCTTGGTCGGCGTCGGCCAGCACGGGCCGACGCAGAAGTAGTCGACGTCCTCGGTCACCGAGACGGCCAGCTGCTGCTCGTCATGCGTCGAGCGGCCGAACAGCGGATCCGGCCCGACGATGTCGCGGGCGAGGGCCAGCGGCAGATCGTCCTGGCCGAGGTGCAGCACGTCGGCGAATGCGCCGCGGGCGATGTCGGCCCGGTCGTTCACCGCGAACAGCGCGCCGTGCCGCCTGGCCGCGTCGGCCAGCACCTCCAGCGCTTCGAGCTCCTGCTTGGCCTCGAGCGGACCGAACTGTGCTTCACCGGCCGAGCCCTTGTCCCGCAACTGGATGATGTCCACGCCACCGGCGAGTGCCGCGTCGGCGAACTCGGCCAGGTCACCGCGCTCCCGGCGGGCGTCGGTGCACAGGTACAGGGACGCGGACTGCAGACGCTCGAAGGCTTTAGACACAGCGCGACGGTAGCGACTACCGTGGACGCCGCACACACGGGAGTCCCGGGACCGGGGGCTGAGAGTGGGGTCGTCCTACCCTTACCGTCACACCTGATCCGGATCATGCCGGCGAAGGGAGAGGAATCATCGTGCCGGCTGGCATGGCGGTAATCGGCGGCGGCGTCATCGGTCTGGCCGTGGCCAGGCGCGCGGCGCTGGACGGGTGGTCGGTGCGCGTGCACCGGACCGAGGCGCGCGGCGCCTCGTGGGTCGCCGGCGGCATGCTCGCGCCGCACTCTGAGGGCTGGCCGAGGGAGGAGGACCAGCTGCAGCTGGGCCTGGACTCGCTGGCGCTGTGGCACGGCGGATTCCTCGACGGCCTGCCCGACGACGTGGTGACGGCCCACGACTCGCTGGTGGTCGCCGTCGACCGGGCTGATGCCGCCGACGTCCGCACGGTCGCCGAGTGGCTCGCGGCGCAGGGGCATCCGGTGACCGTGACCACCGCTGCACGCGACATCGAACCGCTGCTGGCGCAGGGCATCCGGCACGGCTTCCGCGCGGAAACCGAACTGGCCGTGGACAACCGGCTGGTTGTCGAAGGCCTGGTCGCGCATTGCGAGCGCCTGGGTGTGCAGTGGGCCGGGCCGGTCGAGTCTCTGGAGCAGACGCGCGACGCCGATATCACTGTGCTGGCCAACGGGATCGACGCGCCGGCCCTGTGGCCGGGCCTGCCCGTGCGTCCGGTCAAGGGTGAGATTCTCCGGCTGCGGTGGCGCAAGGGATGCATGCCGGTGCCGACGCGGGTGGTTCGGGCCCGGGTCCATGGCCGGCAGGTCTACCTGGTGCCGCGTGCCGACGGTGTGGTGGTCGGCGCCACCCAGTACGAGCACGGTCGCGACACCGCTCCCGCGGTCACCGGGGTACGCGACCTCCTCGATGATGCCTGCGCGGTGATGCCGGCACTCGGTGAGTACGAACTGGCCGAATGTGCTGCGGGACTGCGGCCGATGACGCCGGACGGTCTGCCGATCGTGGGCTGGCTCGATGACCGCACCCTGGCGGCCACCGGTCACGGCCGGAACGGTTTTCTGCTGGCCGCGTGGACCGCACAACGGATTTCGGAACTGCTGGCCGAAGATGTGAAAGAGAAGGTGGCCCTGTGCTGATCACAGTCAACGATGAGAGCGTCGAGATTCGCGAAGGCACGACAGTGGCCGAATTGATTGACGCACTGGGCTTTCCGGACAAGGGCATCGCCGTCGCCGTGGACTGGGCGGTGCTGCCGCGGTCGGAGTGGGACGACGTCCTGACCGAGGGCGTCAAGATCGAGGTCGTGACGGCGGTGCAGGGTGGCTGAGGTCTGTACATCGCACGATGTCCTGCGCATCGCCGACCGTGAATTCGGCTCCCGGCTCATCATGGGTACCGGTGGCGCGGCCAACCTGTCGGTCCTCGAGGAAGCGCTCGTCGCCTCCGGCACGGAGCTGACCACCGTCGCGATGCGCCGTATCGATGCCGAAACCGGCACCGGGGTACTGGATTTGCTGAACAAGCTCGGCATCGCGGCGCTGCCGAACACCGCGGGCTGTCGCGGCGCGGCCGAGGCGGTGCTGACAGCGCAGTTGGCGCGCGAGGCATTGCAGACCAACTGGGTGAAGCTCGAGGTCATCGCCGACGAGCGCACGCTGCTTCCGGATGCGATCGAATTGGTGCGTGCCGCAGAACAATTGGTGGACGACGGCTTCGTCGTCCTGCCCTACACCAACGATGATCCGGTGCTGGCGCGGCGGCTCGAGGACACCGGTTGCGCCGCGGTGATGCCGCTGGGCGCACCGATCGGCACGGGATTGGGCATCTCCAACCCGCACAACATCGAGATGATCGTGGCGGCCGCCGGCGTGCCGGTGGTGCTCGACGCCGGTATCGGCACGGCCAGCGATGCGGCGCTGGCGATGGAATTGGGTTGCGATGCAGTCCTTCTCGCGACCGCGGTGACGCGGGCGTCCGATCCTCCGATGATGGCCGCCGCCATGGCAGCCGCCGTCACCGCGGGTCGCCTCGCCTCGCGGGCCGGCCGCGTCCCCAAGCGGTTCTGGGCACAGGCGTCCAGCCCGGCGCTGTGAGCGCGCGCTACGTCGCCCTCGGTAGTTCGATGGCGGCGGGACCGGGTATCGCGCCGGGAGCCCCGGGCGCGCCGAAACGATCAGGCCGGTCGGCGGTCAACTATCCGCACCTCGTCGCCGCACAGCTCGGTTACGACCTTGTCGACGTGACCTTTTCGGGTGCCACCACGGCGCACGTGCTCACCGAACGGCAGTACGACGCATCGCCACAGGTGGACGCCCTCGACGGATCGGAGTCGTTGGTCACCATCACCATCGGTGGCAACGACGCCGGCTACGTCCCGATGCTCGGCGTTGCCTGCCTGCCCCGCTTCGTCCGATCGGTGCCCATCGTCGGCTCATCGCTGCGCGGACTGCTCGATGCGTCGGCGCGGGACCAGGCGCTCGACGTCGTCGCAGAGTCGTTGAAAACCGTTGGGCGAGAAGTACGCCGGCGTGCACCATTGGCCCGGGTGCTGTTCGTCGACTACCTGACGCTGCTGCCGCCGGCCGGGGTACCCGCGCCGCCGATCGGCGCGGCCGAGGCCGACCTGGGTCGGCACATCGCCACCCGACTGGCCGACCTCACCGCCGCGGCTGCCGCGGAAACCGGATGCGAACTGGTGCGGGCAGCGGACGCGAGCCGGGATCATCATGCGTGGTCCGCAGACCCCTGGACCACGGCTTTTCACCTGCCGCTGCCGGGCCGAGTGGCGCCGTTGCATCCCAATGCCGCGGGCATGCGCGCCGTCGCGAAGTTGGTGATCGAACGCGTATCGTGCGCGTGATGGTGCTGCCACCGCGCGAGGGGGGTGTCCGGCGATGATTCAGCTGACCGGATTGACAAAGGTTTTCGGGCGGAAACGTGCCGTCGATGACCTGACCTGTGCCATCGAGCCCGGTTTCGTCACTGGCTTCCTGGGGCCGAACGGCGCGGGCAAGTCCACCACCATGCGCATGATCGTCGGGCTGGATCGCCCGACCTCCGGCAGCGCAACAGTGCTCGGCAAGACCTATCACGAGCTGAAGCATCCGTTGCGCAGCGTCGGCGCGCTGCTCGACGCGCGTCAGGTACACCCGAATCGGACGGCCCGTGCACATCTTCGTTGGCTGGCCGCCAGTAACAAGCTGCCGAAGGCGCGCGTCGATGAAGTGCTGAACATCGTCGGACTGACCGACGTCGCGGGAAAGCAGGCCGGAACGTTCTCGCTCGGTATGTCACAGCGGTTGGGCATCGCGGTCGCGTTGCTGGGTGATCCACGAGTTCTGTTGTTCGACGAACCCGTGAACGGGCTGGACCCGGAGGGCATTCGGTGGATTCGGACGCTCATGCGGGACTTGGCATCTGAGGGCCGGACGGTGCTGGTGTCCAGTCACCTGCTGGCAGAGATGGCGAACACCGCGGACCGGCTGCTGGTGATCGGGCGGGGACAGTTGATCAGCTCGAGCACCATGTCGGAGTTCCTCACCAGTTCCGGGAGCGACACCATCCGGGTGCGCAGCCCGCAACTCGACCGGCTACGGGAAGTGTTGACCGCCCAGGGGATTTCGGCCCGGCCTGACGGTGAGGTGCTCGCGGTCGCCGATTGTTCGACAGAACGCGTTGGGGAACTTGCCGCGGCGCACGGCATCACTCTGCATGAGCTCAGCTCCCGGCAGGCGTCCCTGGAGGACGCCTATCTGCAACTGACTGACGACGCTGTCGACTATCGGTCGGTTTCCTGATGCTCGCGACACTGAATGCTGAACGCATCAAATTGCAGTCCACCCGTGCGGTGGTATGGACGACGCTGTCGGTCACGGTGTTGAGCCTCGGTTTCGCGGCGATCCAGGCTGGTGGGTTGCCGTACAGCTATCTGTCGCCGGAGCGAGCGGCCCTTGGGGTCAGCATGTTCGGGGTTCCGGTGTTGATGATCTTGTCCGCGCAGTCGGTGACGACCGAATGCCGCACGGGGATGATTCGAACGACGTTCCTGGCCACGCCACACCGCGGTGTCGTGCTGGCGGCCAAAGCGGTGGTCGCTGCTGCGTTCTCCGGGATCGTCACGGCGGTCATGATGGTCGGTGCCATCGGGCTGGCGCGGTTGTTGTCCAGCGAGCGTGCGGGAGAGCTTGATCTGTCGGGTTGGGAGGTCTGGCGGGCGGTCGGTGCCACCAGTCTGTACGCCGTGCTCGGTGCAGTTTTGGCGGTCGCACTCGGGGCCTTGCTGCGGCACACTGCGGCAGTGGTGGCAGTGCTGGTGCTGATGCCGTTTGTGGTGGAGCCACTCCTCGGGACCATTCCGCAGATCGGAGGCCGCATCGGGTCGTTGCTGCCCTTCGCGAATGCCTACGCGTTCACCAAAACTCCTTGGTTTCAGACGTTCACGATGTGGTGGGGGCCGGTCGGTGCCGCCTTCTACTTCGCCGCCGTGGCAGCAGGGGTCTCCGTGCTGTCCCTGGTGATGGTCACCCGCCGCGATCCGTAGTGATAGCTGCACCCAGTCCACCGGTTCTACGATGCTGAGAATGTCTCGTTTGCGAAGCCTGTTAGAGAGATCGCTCCGGCGACGTACCTCCCGCGGGTCTGAACTGCGGGAGGCTTTCGCCAGCTTCTGCATCATCATCGCGCTGATCGTCGCGGTGATCTGGAGTATGCCAGGCGCGCCGATCAAGGACGTCATGGTGCCGCCGTTGCAGCCGATAGCTCGGTTCACTGGCCTGGATCAGGCGTGGGGGATGTTCTCGCCGAATCCGCCGTTGTCGGTGCCCGAGGTGGAAACTGCCGTGCTTTATGACAGTGGTGCGCGGCGGATTTGGAAACTCGAAGGCGGCCGGTCACTGGTCGGCCAATTCCACTGGGACCGGTGGCGCAAGTTCAAAGAACAACTGATCAATGAGCCGGTCACGCGTCCGGCATACGCGATGTGGGTCGTTCGGAAGCTGATGCAGCCGGGGGAGCGTCCGGTCGGTGTGACGATCTACTCCGATACGCGCAAGCTTCGGCCTCCGGGATCGAATGCACCGGAAGAGCATCAACAAAAGATCTTGTACGACTGGAAATTTGGGCCTGCGTCATGATTGCTCCGGTGGCGAGGCTGCGCGAGTCGGGTCTCACTGCGGTGCATGCTTGGCGAGGCTTCTGGTTCAGTACCGAGCCGGCCTACACGCTGGGGATCATCCGGATTGCCTTCGGCGCCTTGGCTTTCGTCTGGTCGCTCGAAGTCGGGTTGGACTTGCTCGACAAGTTCGGCGTCAACGGCATCGTGCCGCAGCCTCCGACGTATCCCTACCTCTGGGGCGTGTTCTACGCCTGGCCGGGTGATACCGCCCTGTTCGTCGGC
Organism: Mycobacterium sp. ST-F2; assembly: GCF_001905655.1. Lineage (GTDB taxonomy): Bacteria > Actinomycetota > Actinomycetes > Mycobacteriales > Mycobacteriaceae > Mycobacterium. The sequence goes on along the minus strand of NZ_JMHT01000016.1, from coordinate 88,920 downwards.
TGGATTGTGCTGATGGTGGTGTCACTGGCCTTGATGGTCGGCTGGCACACCAAACTGGCAGCGTTCCTCGTATTCGTGATGATCATGTCGTTCGAACGCCGCAATCCCTGGATCTTCAACTCGGGTGACGGGTTGATCCGAATCCTCTCACTGTATTTGGCGCTGTCGCCCTGCGGTGCGGCGCTGTCGCTGGACCAACGCCGCCGCTTCGGATCCTTCTGGTCCGCACAGGACATCAAAGTGTGGCCCATGCGCCTGATGCAGGTCCAGATATCGATCATCTACATCACGACAGTGATCTCGAAGTTGCATGGCGATACGTGGCAGAACGGCAGTGCCGTCTCGTACACCTTGCGACTCGATGACATGCTGCTCCTGCCCAGCCCGGCGTGGATGACCACCAGTCCCCTGATCGCGAATGCGATGACGTGGGGCACCCTGGCGGTCGAATTCTGCCTAGGGGTATTTGTTTGGAATAAGCGTTGGCGCACAAAGATATTGCTTGCCGGCGTGTTCCTGCACCTGACGATTCTTCTGACGATGGCTGTCGGATTCTTCTCCCTGGCCATCTTTGTGCTGTACCTGTCGTTCGTGCCGTGGGAACGGTGCAAGGCCGTAGCGGAGGACATTCGTGGTCGGCCCGATTCGGCGGCACCCCGTGATGAGATGGCCGGCAGCGGCACGGTTTCTGTTCCGCCGCGATAACGGCACCCGAGTGTGGTTCGAATGAACCTGTTGCTGCCAGTTGTTCGTCCAACAGCAGATGTTGACGGGTTTGCTGCTCTACGATCGCGAACATGTCGGAGGCAGAATCGGAAGCATCGCCCGTCTCGCGCCAGCCTGTCGCGGTGGATGTCCAGCCGAAGTGGATCGCGCCGACGTCACTGGCAGTCGCGATAGTCGCACTCGGTGTCGCAGTCTGGGCACTCGTATCGCCGCCGCACCAGTCAGCGCCGTCGGCGCCTGCACCCACAGAACAACAGGTTGCTGAGGCGAAGACTCGTGCCTGTACAGCCTTCGTGACGGTGCGGACGGCGGTGGCGCTGCAGACACACACCGATCTCGGCGCTGACCCGGTTGCGGTGCAAGCGGTAACCGCGGTCTCGCGGTTGGCCATGAGCAGCGGCGCGTAGTATCTGCTGGCGCGTCTGGATCCCGCCACACCAGCCGACCTCGCGGCCGCCATTCGCGAATTTTCCAATGATCTGCAGGATATTTCGATGTACGGGCAGGCCGGGATCGGCGGGACCGAGCCGGCGCAGGCGGCCCGCTTGAAGGCCGGTGACGCCGTCAGCATCAAGATTGCCGGCCTCTGCAAGTGAGTTACAGGGGCTCATTCGGGATGCCAAACGAACGTCATATGTGACAAAAGTAAGGATGCATGCTGTCCGAGTTAGGCGCAACGACCGGTACCCGACAGCTCACAGGGGACCTACGTTGTGGAGCGAATTGAAAGCGGCCGGTGCCGATCGCGGGTAAGGGACTTTCGGCGCGGTGGGCAAAAGGGCGCCCGATGTTCCGGACGTGGCTCTTGCGGCAACTAGTCGGCTGGCGCGGAACGTTTTGCGACCGGCAGAACAACGGTCTGCCCCCGATGTGGGCTGGCGTTCGCAAGAGGAAAGCCAGCCTCCGCGATTATTTGCTGAAACCCTGATGATCGAATTACAAGCAAACATGTGTGATTAGCAAACGCCTTTCCGGGGGGCTGCGTGCGCCCTAGATGTTGTGTGTGATTCACAGCCCGCGTTTGCGTTCCTCTATCGTGTTGTAGTGGCCAAATAGCGCGAGTTGGCGTCGTCATCAACGCGTGGATGCTGGTGTTGGCCACTGGAAAAATCAACAATCCTGGCTGCATTCATTGGACCTAGCAAATTTTGCAACGGTGACATAATTTTTGCGGGTTGTAGACAAACGATCGCTGCGCGCTCACAATGATTGACCGCAGGGTTGTCGCGAGCACCGTTGTCTGCTGGGAGGCTGAAATGGGCGCAGAATTCGCCGGAAGCAGCTCGGCCTCAGCAAACAATGCGTCCGAACATTCTGGGTCATGGCAGCCCGTCTCGGTGCTACGCGACCTGGCCGATGTTTCGCAGACGCGACGGACCGAGCGGGAACCAGCTCTGCTGATCGTCGACGACTGCACGCTCTATCGCGAATATCTCGCTGCCGTATTCGGTACCGATGGCGCCGCCGCGCCAGCAGTGGCATGGGACCTTGAGTCATTGCTGGCAGCTCTGACCGAATACCAGCCCAGCCTGGTCCTGCTGAACCTCGACACTCGTGACCGGGCCATGCTGCTGCGGGCGATACTCGAAATCTGCCCGAACTCGAAAGTAATTGTCCTAGGCATCGACGAAGACGATCAGGCAGCCATCGTGGCCTGTGCCGAAGCCGGCGTTGCCGGCTACCACCTTCGCACGGCTTCCATAGGCGACCTGCTCGAACTCATTCGCCGGGTCATCGACGGTGAGACGTTCTGCTCGCCTCGAGTGTCCGCGGTGTTGATGCGTCGCTTGTCCAGTCTGGCTGCGCAACGACAGTCCATGTCTAAGGAACAAGTCCTCACGGTGCGCGAGGTCCAGATCCTGCGAATGCTGGAGTCGGGCCTATCGAACCGTGATATCGCCGATCAGCTCTGCATTGCGATCCACACGGTCAAAAACCATGTGCACAACCTGCTCGCCAAGCTGGGCGTCAGCACTCGGCGCGAAGCCGCGGCACGCTTCCGCACCGTGGTGTACACCGAAGTCGACCTGGAGGACTAGGTGGGTGTGAGATGGAACGGGCTCGGTCCACAGCCACCGCGGCTCGTACATGCTGTCGTTCTCAGCGTCTGTTCAGTAAGCGGTGTCTACCGTCGGCGGGCATGACCGGTGCTGCCCGCCCATCAACGATCGTGAACAGTGTTCTTACGAGCAAGGTTCCCGAAGTCACCATTTGGTTTTGGCTGATCAAGGTGCTGTGCACCACCGTCGGCGAGAGCTTCGCGGACTGGATCAACGAAGGTCTTGGTGTGGGCCTAAGTGCCACTGCGATGATCTTCACCGTTTTGCTGGCCCTGGTGATGGGCGCGCAGCTGCGCCTGCCGCGCTATGTCCCGGTGATCTACTGGCTGACCGTTGTGGTGCTCAGTGTCACCGGCACCCTCTACACCGACCTGCTCACCGACACTCTCGCCGTGCCCTTGGCTACGAGTACGGCTGTCTTCACAGTTACCTTGGCGGCGGTGTTCGGGGTGTGGTTTGCGTGGGAGCGGACGCTGTCGATCCACAGCATCACAACGCGATCTCGGGAGCTGTTCTACTGGCTCGCTGTTCTGGTCACTTTCGCCCTCGGTACCGCCGCCGGTGACTGGACCCTGGCCCTCACCGGGTGGAGCCCAGGGGTATCGGTGCTGCTACCGCTCACCCTCATCGCAGTCGTGACTGTCGGCTGGCGTTTCGGTGTGAACTCCGTGCTGTCGTTCTGGCTGGCCTACATTCTGACCCGCCCGCTGGGGGCCAATCTCGGCGATTGGCTGGCCGCACCGAGAAGTGCTTACGGCCTCGGATACGGTCTGACCAGCGGGATCTTCCTGGCCGCGATCACCGCCGCAGTCATCTACCTGACCCGGACACGAGTCGACGTGATCGACACGAACGACGTGAACGACCACACTGTGCCCACATCTCAACGCCGAGTGTCCGCGGTGGCCACGGTCGGTTTCTACGCCGTTGTCATCCTGGCCGCCGGCGCGCTGCTGCAATGGGCTTCGATGCAGCCCCACGGCCCGGCCACCGACAGTGAGGAAGGGCCCGCGCCAGCCGCGGCCGTGGCTCTCGCGCCCGGCAAGGTCAGTGCCTTCCCTGCGACCGACATCGCCCACTTCCGCAACGTCACCCAAGACACGTTGGTGAAGGTGAATGCCGGAGACCAATCAGGCGCCCGCGCGCGCATTACCGACCTCGAAAGAGCATGGGACCACGACCAGGACCGCCTACAGGCCATCGACTCCAGCGCTTGGACCGCACTCGACCAGCAGATCGACACGGCACTCAAGTCCGTGCGATCCAGCAGCCCCAGCGCCGATGACGAAAAACGCGCCCTGACAACGCTTCTGAATAGCCTGCGCTGACGCATCTACGCAGCCAAAACCTCATACCGACAAGGCCTCGATGGACCTCGACACCCGAATCTTCTACTACGTGAACAATTTCGCCCGGGACACGCCGTGGCTGCATCCGGTCGTGGCCGCATACGCCAACGACGGTGTCGTGCTTTTCGCTATCTTTCTACTCGCTGGGTGGTGGATTGCCCGCAGAGCCGACAACCTCAGCGCGATGACCGCGGCAGTATGGGCACCTCTGGGCGTATTGGCCGCGGTGGCCGTCAACCAGCCGATAGCCGACACCATCAACGCAACCCGTCCCTGCAATGCTTTACCTCATATCGTGGTTTTGCACTGCAATATCGACGGCGGCTTCCCGAGCGACCACGCGATGATGGCCGGTGCCGTCGCTGCCGGGGTCTGGCTGGTGAATCGACGGCTCGGCGTGATCGCCGCCATCGCGGCAGCGGCCATGGCACTGGCTCGCGTCTATGTCGGTGCGCATTACCCCGAAGACGTCCTTGCCGGTCTCGCTCTAGGCGCGACCCTGAGTGTTTCCGGATACCTCATCGCCCGGCCGGTGCTGAGGCAGCTGGTGGTCCGCGCCGCCACGACCCGGCTGCGCCCGCTCATCATGGCGGCCGGTGAACCGGATGCCCGGTCTTCAATGTGATCACATCCGGTCGGTTCGTGCTCAGCGTCCTCACAGCGACCTGCTGTCAGTCTGGTGGCATACCCGACAGCTGCTCGGCTTCGATCAGCTGGAATCCCGTGAAAGGTGTTGATGGACATGACAGCCCGGCGAGAAGCAATCAACCTGATGGTCGGAGCCCTGATGCTGGTGGCGGCGACGATGTCGGTCCACGAGGCCCAGGAGCGCGCCCAGAACGCACCGGCTCTGTCGAACGGCGGGCACTACGACAGCGCACTCGTCCAGGGGATGTAGCCGGCCAATTTATGGCCGCCGCCTCAGTCTGTGCCAGGCTACGCAGGTGAGAGTGCTGCTGGTCGAAGACGAGCCCATGCTGGCCGAGACGATCACCGCTGGGCTGCGCGCCGAAGGGTTCGTCGTGGTCGCGGTGGCCGATGGTGCCGAGGGCCTCTGGCAGGCCACCCACGAGCAGTTCGACGTCATCGTGCTCGACATCATGCTGCCGGGTCTCAACGGCTACGAGGTCTTGCGCAAGATGCGCGCCGCACACATTTGGACGCCGGTGCTGATGCTGACCGCCAAGGACGGCGACTACGACCAGACCGACGCCTTTGATCTGGGCGCAGACGACTATTTGACCAAACCCTTTTCGTTCATGGTGCTCACCGCGCGCTTGCGGGCCTTGATTCGCCGCGGCGCACCGCAGCGTCCCGTCGTGCTGACTGCCGGCGACATTTCACTGGACCCCGCGCGCCGGACCGTGCACCGGGGTGGCGAGGACGTCTCGCTGACACCGCGAGAATTCGCGCTCCTGGCATACCTGTTGCGCCACAAGGACACTGTCCTCACAAAAACCCAGATCCTGCACAACGTCTGGGACAGTCACTACGACGGCCCCGACAACGTGGTGGAAGTCTATGTCGGCTATCTGAGACGCAAGATCGGCTCGGAGGCGATCACCACGCTCCGTGGCGCAGGCTACCGGCTCGAATCCGGCGAACCGGCAAGCGGCAACTGAACCGTCACCACGGTTCCTGCGCCAGAGCGTCGGTCCTCGATGCTGACCGAGCCATCGTGGGCGGCCACGATCTCGGAGACGATCGCCAACCCCAACCCGGTACCACCACCACGCCGGGATCGGTCGGCGTCCAGCCGGAAGAACCGCTCGAAAACCTTGTCCCGTGCGGCGGCAGGGATTCCCGGGCCGTCATCGATCACCTGCACGACGGCGTTGTCACCCTCGGCGCGCACGACGATGGTCACCTCGCTGGTGGCATGGCGGGCCGCGTTGTCGGCCAGGTTGCGCAACAATCGCACGAACCCGTCCGGATCGACGCTGGCCTTTACCGCCGAAAGATCGGAGACTATTCGCAACGTCGTTTCCCGTTTGAGTCGTGCCGCCTCCGCAGTCGCCAGATCGTCGAGATCGGTCTCGACACGACGCAGCGGCAAGCCGCGTTCATCGGCGCGCGCCAGTAGGAGCAGGTTCTCCACCAGGGTCTGCATCCGGCGTGCTTCCGGCAACAATGCGTTGGTCAGCAGCGTTCTGTCGAGGAGATCGGGGTGGGTGGCTCCGATCTCCAACGCGGACACCACCGTTGCCAGCGGGCTCCGCAGCTCGTGGGATGCGTCCCCGACAAACCGTCGTTGCGCGGCATGGCCGGCCTCGATGCGGGCCAGCATGTCGTTCATGGTCACCGCCAGCGCGGAAATCTCATCCGACCTGCGACCGACGGGGACCCGCTCGCCCAGATCGAAGGCACTGATCGCCGACACTCGCGACCGGATGGCCTCCACGGACCGCAACGACCGGCGCACCAGCAGGTATGTGACGACTCCGGCCACCACAGCCACAACCGGCGCCGTGATCGCCAGCATCTGCCCGGCAGTGCCGATCATCTGCTCGATCGGCTCGATGCCCCCGCCCACAAGTACCGTGTACTGCCGCCCCTTGCGGGATGCCACTGTGATTGTGCTGACGCGCACGTCGTCGTCATCGGTTGCCAGCACCCCGACCTGGGCACCTTCGTGCGGCACAGGAATCAACGGGGTCTGCGGTGCGCTGTCGGATCGCTCCACCACGGTGCCGGCGGCGTCGGCGATCTGCACGGCCACGATCCGGTGATCGGTGTGCATCAATACCGATTCCACCTCATCGGGTGGTTCCTTGCGCAGCACATCGGCCACCGCCTGGGCGCGGGCCTCCGCTGCGTTGTCCACGTCGGCGCACATCATCCGGTACAGCAACAGCGTCGAGGCCGACCCCACGATCACGAGGCCGGCCAGCACCACCGCCGCGGCCACCAGCGCTGAGCGGACCGCAATGCCGCCGAACCAGCCACGCCACCGGCCTGCGAAATCCCTCAGCGCCACGCGGCGGCTCACTCGGCGCCCTGGCCTTGCAGGCCCCTCAGCGAGACCCACCCACGACCGACCCACATCGCTCCATCATTCACTGCCGTCTCCGGCAGCGATGTCACAGCGTGCGTCCTCGGCGGCGCGCGATGTCATTGCCCATCCGAAATCCATTTCGGTGCAGGCGAATTGAACAGAGATTGCCGCGTGGACGGCAACCGCACGCTCACTGCATTGGTGCACGCGCCGCGTTCACCCACGGCAAGTGTCCCGCCGTGAGTGGCGATGATCCGAGCAGCCAACTCCAGACCGGAGTTGCACTTTGACGACATCCGGCCGGTGTCGGCGACCGCGATATGGGGGCCGTCGTCGCGGATGATGATGACCGCCTGAGCATCTCGGCGGTACACCTCAAGCTCGATCGCCGATACGGCGTTGCAACGTGCATGTTCGACCAGCGCAGTGACCGCCCGGTTCAATGTCGTAGCGTCACCCACCACGTAGGTCGGCTGCAGGTCGGTTCGGATCGACAACCCAGTGTTTTGCCGCAGCCGTCCAGCATGCTGGACCAACACATCATCGAGAAAGACCATTTCTCCTTCTCGGCTCACGGCGTTGTCCTTTCTGGTCGTGTGAATGACCGGCGGCCGAGGCAACATGCTTGCCTTCGGTCAGGTGTGGCGCTACGCCGGGCATATACCTCCCGACCGTAGGAGCCACGACCTGAAGACACGCTGAGAACGATCAGAAATTAGAGTTCGCCAGCACGGCTGTGCCGCCCGTATTCGTACCCGCGTGCGGTGGGACGCTATCGGAGATCGACGGGAACTGCGTCAGTGGTGCGTTGTAAGTCGCGGGGGGCGAGTTCGATTTCGATTCCGGCTGCTCCGCCACCGACCAGAACGGTGTCATAGGTCAGCGTGTGTTGCGCGATGACGACGATGAAACTGGGGTCCAGGCCCAGTGGTGATACCCCGAGTCGGGGGTAGCCGGTAGTCGCTTCTAATTGCACGCTGCTGGCGACTTCGATTCTGCTGCAACCGAGTTCGGTGGCAACACGTTTGAGGTCTACCCGAATGTTCACCGGGCAGGTGACGGCGATCAGTCTGCCCGTGGAGTGTTCGTGGCAGATCAGCGTTTTCATAATCCGGTCCACGGGGTAGCCCAGCGCGGCTGCGAAGTCCGTCGGCGATGAGATGGGGCCGGGCAGGGCGGCGTGATCGTGCACCCGGTGCGTCACCGCGGCAGCGGCCAGGTGCGCGCGCACTCGCGCGTGCAATTCTGTCATTGATGTCCTGTCTCGTGAGTGGTATCAGTCGTTGAGCAACAGGGTGTTCAGACGCCGGTGGGTTTCTAGCAAGCCCTCGTGGTCGTCGGCGCAGCCACGTGCCATCAGCAGGTAGCCGTAGGAGCCGTCGCGCAGGTCGACTTCGGCGGTCATTGACCGTAGCGCAACGTGTTCGATGCCGGCGACGGTGCGCAACTGTGCCGACCAATCCGGTCGTAGTCGGACTCGTTGGCCGATCGGCGGCTGGAGGGCCAACTGGTAATGGACCCCGGCTGCGTTGCCCGGCCTCCGGTCGACGATCTGTCCGGCGGCCGAGTTCAGCGCGCATTCAAAAAGGTCGATGCCGGTTTGTGCGGCAACCAGGTCGGTGATGCCGCCGCCGGGAACTCTCCCGTTCACTTCGATGATGTGGGGCCCGGTCGTGGTCAGTTTGATCTCGATGTGTAGGCAGCCGCATTGCACGTCGAGTGCTAGTGCTGCCTTTAGCGCCACGTCTGCGACGTCGTGTCGCTCGACTGGGCTCAGTATCGCCGGGAGGAAGGCGCCGGTTTCTCGGAATGGTTCGGCTAGGGGCATGCGGCCGGTGATTGCGAGGACCGAGGGCAGCCCGTTGTCCACCACCACTTCAACCGAGACGTAGTCGCCGACGCCGCCGCGATCGGTTGGTGGGAAGTCACCGAGGAGTTCTTCGATGATGGTCGGTCGCCATGGGTTGGCGTGGCATCGGATTGCCAATTCTGCTGCCAGCGCCGGGAAATCGGGAATGCAGATGGTGTCGCGGCCCCCGTGCCCCGACGCCGGTTTCACCACGACCGGGTAGGTCAGCTTCTTGAGTAGTTCGTCGGCGCTGGTTGCCCTGGCCGGGCTGTCGATGCCGACAAACCCGGGTCCGGGTACGCCGGCATCGGCCAGTGCGTGGCGTTGGGCGATTTTGTCGACGAGTAGCCGTGCTGTGCAGGCATGGTTTGCTGGCAAACCAATATTCCGTGCCAGGGCGGCGGCATGCTCGATGCGTGAGTCGGCAAATGTGGTGACGCCGACGACATCGTGTAGTGTGAGCTGCGCGGTCACCTTCTCGGTGGAACTGCCGTCGGTAATGACAACGCTTCCGAATCGTCTGAGTATTCGTGCGTCGGTCTGACCGGCTAACCAGACGAGGTGAATCCCGTTTCGTGTCGCCGTCTCTGTGAGTATGAGCAGCGGGACCGAGTCGGGTTCATATACGATCGCGATTCGACGTTCGGTGGGCACTGACATGGGTGTTTTCACCCTCCACGGGGATATCGCGACAGCTGCGGCGGTTAGCAGAGACAGGGAGATTGTGCACATGGCGGTCACCCTGCTTGACGGTCTTTGCAAATTATCTGACGGCGACGATTCCGACAACGAAACGTCAGAATTTGCTCACCTGCTGCGCGGTTGGATTCGTGAGTACCTCATGGAACCGCATAGGGACCTGGGGCGGGCGGGACCGGTGTGCCCTTTTGCCCGCGCCTCGTTGGATCAGGACATGCTGTGGATTACCGCGGTGCACAGCGAACTCCCGGCATTCTCCAAGTTGGTAGCTGAGCTGCACACACTGCGTGACACATTCCTGGAGCTGGAGCCGGCTGATGGCCCCGAGAGCCTGCTCAAGGCGGTGTTCATCGTGTTCCCCGATCTGACCGACGTCGCCGTCATCGATGCGGTGCAACAGGCACTCAAACCCGAATTCGTTGACGCCGGCCTCATGGTCGGCCAGTTCTATGACGGCTGCACCGAGCGCGGTCTCTGGAATGCCGACTTCCGTCCGCTGCAGTCGCCCGTTCCGCTCCTCGCGATACGGCACATGGTGGGCAGTGACTTCGCTTTTCTCAACACCTCGCCGGCCTGGGTCGAGGCTTACCTGCGACGGTTCGCGCCGACCGTCCCCTCGCCAGTGCGCGCGGCCTTAGCGGACAGATTCAGCGACCCGACCCCGCCCGGCTGAAACGCAGAGCCTGGCGTTCGCGTCGCGGACAAGAGCCCGCCGCGGCGGGGCCGTTGACCAAAAAGCGTTCGATCACCGGTCCGCATAGGTGAGCATGGTCCGCTAGGTAGGAGTATCGGCTAATAACTTAGCTCATATCATTCACAGTTAATTTCTGTTCGACACTCGTCAGTGGTCCTCTCGGAGTTGTGGCCGCACCTCCGGGAGGAGTCGTCTTCTCGCGGATGCGTCAAGTGCAGTTCGCGGATATTCGTCAGTAATACGTGTTCAAGACCGCCGATGATGTTGGGATGACCCGGCGGGTGGTAGTGAATGGCGCGATCGGTCGTCGGCGCGCGATCAGAACTTCTTTGCGACTTCTTTGCGCCCAGAAGTTGAATTAGCACTGCATCAGTGATTTGCTAGAAGTGCTAGCGCCAGTCATTTTTCGCAGGTGGTTGGTGGGGTTTGTCGCGCGACGGCGCGACGCGGGGAACGGTGTTCGCGCACCGGCTGACGGGACTGATGCATGGCAGGGAAGTACTTCGCCGACTCGGCGGCGCAGCGGTATGCGCAGACGCTCAAGACCGCCCGATCATTGCAGAGAGGCTTGGCAGGGGTCGTCCCGACTGTCGTCGGGCAGTGTCTGTCGGCCCCGATGGGAGCGTGACGCATGCATAACAATCATGCGACGGGGCACGATTCTGGTACCTCGTGGAATGTGTCAGTCGGTGCATCGGCAGCCAGCTTCCGGAGCCTCAGCGAGACCAGCCCTTACGCCGTCCTGGTGCACGATCGTGGACGTGTAGTGTACGCCAACGCCGCGGCGGCGAGTTTGACGATGGCCGAGTCGACGGGGCAGATGGTTGGCGCTCATCACCGACTTTGTGCATCCCGCAGCAATTTTGAGCGCCTTGACCGCTCCCGGCGACTCAGGCCAGGCATCGGCACCAGTGATGTCGGTTTTGCTGCGCTGCGATGGAACCACGCTCGACATCGAAGCCACCACGGTAGCCACCCCGTGGGAAGGTCGCCCCGCCCATCAGACGGTGCTGCGAGCGGTGACCACGCCAATAGTGTTGCACAGCAATACAATTAACCACGAACTGCATGTCCGGCATGCGCCGGAGGCCATCATCACCGCCACCGTCGACGGCCTGATCACCGGATGGAACATCGCTGCCGAGCGGCTGTTCGGGCGATCAGTCGCCGACTCCCTCGGGCAGCTGATCCGCGACGCGCTCGGCGTCGAACTCGATGTGGTTGCCATCGCCGCAGAGGGACGTGCCCGCGACCTCACCTGATACACGTTGACAGGAGGGCCTGTGGCGGTGCGTGTCTCTGTCGCAGCGGTCGACACCGGGTACATCCTCATCTGCACCGACCGCGCCGACGCGCTCGATACCACACAGCACTATCAGTCGGTGGTGACATCGCTGGACCGCGGCATCGTGGTCATCAATCGTGACGGCACCATCGCCTCCATCAATCCGGCCGCCATCCGCATCCGCGGACCCGGGGGCGGACGCTTTCCTAGTACACATGCTGAGCGCGCGCTGGACTACCCGGTTTCGACACCGAGGGAAACATGGTGCCTGCCCCGCAGCGGCCGGCCAACATCACCTTGCGCACCGGGCAGCCCGTCTACGCGCAGGTTCTCGGCCTGCGTCGCGACGATGGCCATCAATCCTGGATTTCGTTCACCACAACCTTGCTCAACCCCGATGAACCCGAACGTTCGCCGATTGTCATGTCGCTCACTGACGTCACCACCGAGCACCTGACCAATCTGCATCTGCGCCGCGCGGCGCACCACGACACGCTCACCGGGCTACCCAATCGTGGCCGCGCCCTGGCGATGATCACTGCGGCCATGACGCCCAGCGACCACCCTCATCTGGCGGCGCTGATGTTCATCGACATCGATCAACTCAAACGGATTAATGACTCGCTGGGGCACCACGTTGGCGATGTGGTGTTGCAAGCCTGCGCTGAGCGTCTCCAGGGGGCGATCCGCGCGACCGACACCCTCGCCCGTGTCGGCGGCGACGAATTCGTGGTGCTCGTCGCTGCACCAGCCAGCGCCGCAGACCTTCAGCAGATCGCTCGGCGGCTGCACCACGCCCTCGAGAACCCAATCGTCACCGATGAGCACACCATCGCCGTCAGCGCCAGTATCGGCGTTGCCGGCGTCGACCCGACCCGGCCAACAACGCCCACCGATCTTCTACGCCAGGCCGATGCCGCCATGTATCAGGCCAAAGCGACAGGTTCGGGCGAAACCCGATTCTTGTCGGTACATTCGGCCACCCCTCGGCACCGATCCGACGCAGACCCGCGTCATTCCTCTACGCCGCCCGAACGCAGGTTGTAGGTATGCGGCGGGAAACGTAGGCCATTCTCAGCTTGCTCGGCGCGCGCGGTACATCGCCTTGTCGGCGCGGTGCACGCTTCCATCGGAAAGCGTTTGCCCTTCCATAGTGGTGCGATCGCCTCCTCATCGGCATAAAGCACTGATCCCCGTCACGTAGCGAGCCAAACGACGCGAGAGCCTCAGCATGTACCTTCCCTGCCATCGCGATGGGCGTTGCCGCCCTTGCGTTTTGCTTCGAACTTGGCGTGATCGGTGTCCTCGATGGCGGCATCGACAATGGTCGACCGCCGCCTCGATGCCGCACCCGCAAAAGAAGATGCCGTCCGCAGAAAATGGAAACCACCCCGTCTTTTCACGATTGGCCGAGCATAGATTTGTTTGCAAAGTCGACTCTCTGCCGCGCGTTTCCATTTTCGTGTAGCGGAGAACATGGAGTGGCGCATGAGGCGTATGAGACCGATTAAAAATATTCAATCGCGATAGTTAATAAACCTTCTTCCTGCAAACTGCAAATATTTACTATGCAGTAGCAATATCAGCACTCCACGTGCGTTTATGCGGATTTTTTGAGGAATCTGTTGGCTAGTGGGCAAACATGGTAATTTCCAATAGGCCGAGCGCGGGGCGGCAAAACGCTCTGAATCCAAAGGGGATTCGATCGTGTCCAAGCATCGCAAACAAAAGTCCGGCAGGACCTTGAGGTCCGTCAATTATCTCGCGACCGGTGCCTTGGGCGTCGCAGCCGCGAGTGCCGGCATCGTAATGGCGATTCCGCCAGGCGCGGTGGACGCGCTCACAGCGTCGCCGCGAGCGGTTGAACTCACCGATTTCAGCTTCCCGCTGGCGCCTGCGCAGGATCCGAACAACCCCTTGTGGTGGTTGACCGGGTTGTTCGGGGCGAACGCGTCGCCGCCGGGACCGAAAGCGCTCATCAAGCCGTTCGCCCCGACGACGCCGGACCCATTGGACAGTCCGTGCGGTCTGATCTGTAACGGCGCGGCAGGTACGGCTGCGCACCCGAACGGCCAAGCCGGTGGCATCTTGTTCGGTGACGGCGGCGCAGGCTGGGACAGCACCGATGCAGGAGTCAACGGCGGTGACGGCGGCGCAGCAGGTCTGCTGTTCGGTAGTGGCGGCCGAGGCGGCAACGGCGCCGACGGCACCGACGTCCTGGCCGGCAGTAACGGCGGCAAGGGCGGAAACATGGGTCTGCTCGGGCTGTTCGGGACCGGCGGCAAGGGCGGTAATGGCGGCGCAGGTGGCTTCGGTGCGACTGGCGTCACCGGCGGCGCGGGCGGTGACGGCGTTGCTGGCACCGACGGCGCGACCGGTACGGCAGGTGCGACCGGCGCTACCGGAGCCGCAGGCGCAGCCGGCGCGGCAGGTACCGCGGGCACCGCGGGAACTGCGGGCACTGCCGGCGCGACCGGCTCCAAGGGCAGCGACTTTGTATTGATCGGGTTGAAGGGCGGCACTGGTGGCACCGGTGGTGCGGGCGCCGCGGGTGGCGCGGGTGCTTCAGGCGGCACTGGTGGTACCGGTGGCACTGGCGGAACCGGTGGCACCGGCGGAACCGGTGGTGCCGGTACGCCGGGCGGCTCCGGCGGCGGCGGTGGTGCCGGTGGGACGGGTCTGCAGGGTACTGCGGCCGGTGCCGGTGGTGCCGGTGGTGCCGGTGGCAGTGCCGGCCTGCTCACGTTGTTCGGTGGCGGCGGCCAAGGTGGTGACGGCGGTATTGGTGGCACCGGCGGAACCGGTGGCACCGGCGGTTCGGGTGGCACCGGCGGCACGGGTGGCAATGGTGGCAATGGTGGCGCAGGCGGCAATGGTGGCGCAGGCGGCACGGGCGGTTCCGGTGGGACTGGTGGCACGGGCGGTACCGGCGGTACCGGTGGCACCGGCGGTACCGGTGGCGCCGGTGGCGACGGCATCTCGCCGATTGCCCCGCTGCCCTTCGCGATCGCAGGTGGTGCGGGTGGCACCGGCGGTGCGGGTGGTAAGGGTGGCACCGGCGGTACGGGTGGTACCGGCGGCGCGGCCGGCGTTGGTGGTGCCGGTGGCGGCGGTGCAACCGGTGGGCCGGCGGTGCGCCTGGTGCCGGAGGCAACGGCGGCCAGGGCGGCGTGGGCGGCACGGGTGGTACCGGCGGCGCTGCGGGCGCCGGCGGTGGTGGCGGTTTGTTGGGCGGCTTGGGAATTGGGTCCGGCGGCACGGCCGGCAGCACAGGTGCCACCGGCGCGAAGGGTGCGACAGGCGCGACCGGAGCGACAGGCAGCACCGGCGCAGCCGGAACGCCCGGAAAGACCGGCGCGTCCGGAAGTACGGGCGCCACTGGCGCCGGTGGCACTGCGGGTGCGGCAGGAAGCGCCGGACACACAGGTGCTGCCGGCAGCGCGGGCAGCACCGGCTCCGCGGGCCATGCGACGTTCGGTGTGAGCGGCGGCGCTGGTGGTGCCGGTGGCGGTGGAGGTGCCGGCGGTGCAGGTGGCGCCGGCGGATAAACCGCGAACGATCAACCGCCCTTGATGCAGAACACCTCGTCAAGGGCGGTTGTTCGTGGCCCAGCTGCGGGTTTGGCGTCCAGACGCCATAGGTCGATCATCGCCGGACCGCGGGTGGCGTCATCGACGACGACGTATCGGTGGCCTTCAGCGGTCCGCAAGACTATGTCGTTTCGTGCGTACACGCCGGAGATGGATTGTGCGTCAGCGAAGTTGACGCCTACCTGAACGACGGTCGGCTCGGCGTTGAGGACTGCCCGCATCCTGCCGACCAAATTCTCGGGGGCGAAGAACAGCCACCCCTGGTCGAGATGGAACCAGTAGCGGCCATTGATGTGCTCGCGCAGTGCGCTGAGTTCTGCCAGTGGTTCCGTCGAGGGGTGTGATCGACGAATTCTAGGAAGGGGTACTGCTCCAACAAGAGTGCCCGGTCTCGGCCGGCGAGACCGGTGTCGAGCACCAGGAATCGATGTGCCTGGCCTACGTCCAGACAGCAGTTCATGAATGTGTTGAGCGCCAGTTGGGTTGTTCGGATGTCCGGTCCCGCGAGCAGGCTGATCGTCACCGCGGCACCCCGCTGGTGGCTGGACATGTTGTGTACCAATGCTTCAGGGTATGCCGACGCGGCTTCGAGCAGCGCCGGAACGGACTGATCGCGGTTCCTCGCTATTCGGCTGCGGTCCTCGCCGTTGATGTCAGTACGGGCGAGCAGCTGACGGCACAACGCAAACGATTCTGCGTGCCGGCCGGTCCATGATGCGCAGACGGATTGTTCATCGAGGGCACGCCATTGGTAGACGGACGAATCGACGAACAGGATGTCTGCCTCCGGAAGCGGTATCTCCGCTGCGCATCGTGCGAAGAGATAACCGAGCTGATACTCGCCCCGGGCACGGTACTCGGCGGCGATGGCATGTAGCGGCTCAGCGCGGGTAGGCCGGAACGCCCAAGCCCGCAGGTAAGCATCCAAGACCTGCGGCCACGGTTCGCCCAGGCGGCACATCGACCGGGCCACCTGGCATAGGGCGTAAAACGTCTCTTCGTCCCAGCCGCCCATCTCGGCGCGCCGGCCCGACCAGATTCGGGCGTTGGCGAAATCACCCAGGTTGAAATAGCTTTCGGCGAGGTAGAAGGCCGAACGTTCGTTCGTCGGGTCGCGCTGCACCTCCACCAGCAACAGGTCGCGATCCCGCTCGTACTTTCGCGGATCGTTGTTACGGGCGCCGAGTCGGCGGGACTCGATGAAGTAGTCGCCTTCGAGGCGCTCCTCGTGGAACGGCTCAGTGCAGTCGGCGTATTCGTGGACGACGCCGATGTATCGCCACGGGAGGCCGTCGCGAAATAGCTGCCGCCGCCAGTACAGCAGCCCGTCGCTGATCCGCATGGAGTAGACGTCGGCGGAGAGTCGCGTGAAGTCGGGCCGGCCGCGGACGGTGTCGTCGGCGTCCATGACCCAGATGTAGTCACTGTGGCCATGGGCGAGCTGCAGTGCTTCGGAACGGTTTTCGCCGAGATTGCGCCATCTGCGTTCGTGGACCTCCCCGGGGACTCCGAGATGCGCCATGTGATTTCGGATCGTCTCCTGGGTGCCATCGGCGGAGCCGGTATCCACGATGACCCAGTAGCTGATATAGGGCGCGACCGCATCGAGCACCTCGGTGACGATGTGTGCTTCGTTGCGCACGATCATGTTGAGGCAGATGGTCGGCCCGGGTGGATTGTCCACTGAATCCGTATACCCGATTTCGGTTGATGTTTGCTGCGCTTCCACCGAAACGGTTCAGCTCATCCACTGCGGGCGTTCGGGAACGGCCACCAGCTTCGCCATCTGGCCCGGTGCATCGGTTTCTGTGAGCCTGCACGCTACGGTGGTGCCCATGGTCCGCACCCGCGTCGCGCTCGCGCTCGTGCTGGCGGTCGGCATCTCGGGGTGCGGCCGATCGGAGCCTACGGCCGATGACTTCGCCGGCGAGCTGTCCAAGAGCGTGACGGTCGAGGCGACGACCGGTCACCTGGCCAAGCTGCAGGCCATCGCCGACGCTCACGGTGGGAACCGGGCGTTCGGCACACCTGGTTACGACGCGAGCGTGGACTACGTCGCGAATGCGCTGCGCGCCAAGGGTTTCGACGTCGTCACTCCGGATATGGAAGTCAAGGTGGCGTACAACAACACGCCTGAACTGACCGTGGCCGGCGCACGGATACCGGCGCGGGCGCTGGAGTATTCGGTGGGCACCCCCGGTCTCACCGCACCGCTGGTGCCGGTCAAGGGCGGTCCCGGATCAGGCTGCAACAGCGCCGATTACGACGGCCTTCCGATCAAGGGCGCGGTCGTGTTGGTCGACCGTGGCACGTGCACCTTCGCGGTGAAGGAAGCGACGGCGGCAGTCCTCGGCGCGGTCGCGCTGGTGGTGGCCGACAACAAGGACGACGTCGACGACGCGGGTGCCCCCGCGCGCGGGGGCACCCTGGGTGCCAAGGCGACGGTGAAGATTCCCGTGGTACTGATCCCGAAGGCCGCCGGGGCCCGGCTGCGGGCCGCGCCGGGGCCGGTGACCCTCAAGCTGGATGCCGGTGTGCGGGTTGACCACACCCGCAACGTGATAGCCCAGACCAAGACCGGGTCCGAGCATGACGTCGTGATGGTCGGTGCACATCTGGACAGCGTCAAGGAAGGGCCGGGGATCAACGACAACGGCTCCGGCGTGGCCGCGGTCCTGGAGACGGCATTGCAGCTGGGCAGCGCCCCGCAGATCGCGAACGCGGTGCGGTTCGCGTTCTGGGGCGCCGAGGAGGAGGGCACGATCGGCTCTGACCGATACATCGAATCCCTCGACGTCGAGGCGCTCAAAGACATTGCGCTGTATCTGAATTTCGACATGCTGGCCTCGGAGAACGCCGGCTATTTCAGTTACGACGGCAACCTGTCCGGCCCGCCGCTGGCCGACGACCTGGTGCCGCGTATCCCGGAGGGCTCGGCGGGAATCGATCGCACCTTCACGGCGTATCTGTCCGATGCCGGTAAGCCGCCTCAGGACTACCCGTTCAACGGACGGTCGGACTACGACGCCTTCACCAAGGCCGGTATCCCGGCGGGTGGGTTGGGCACCGGCGACGAGGAAAACATGAACGACGAGCAGGCCCGGCTGTGGGGCGGCACCGCCGGAAAACCTTTCGACTCCAACTACCACAAGAAGACGGACGACTTGGCGCACATCAACCGCACGGCAATGGACATCATGGGTCGTGGAGTGGCTTTCGGGGTGGGGCGGTACGCCCAGGATTTGAGTGGCCGCAACGGCGTTCCGGTCCGCGATGACCGGACCCGGCACGTGGTCTCGGCATCATGAGGCGGGCACTGGCCGCCGGGCTGCTGACCGCTGTTCTGGCGTCGTGTGCACCACCGCCGCAGCTACCGGCCCCACCGCCGCCGCCCGCGCCTGATCTCGCGCGCGATCTGGCCGGCAGGGTGGGCACCGACGGCATCTACACGCATCTGAGGAAGTTCGCCGCCATCGCGGCGGAGAACAAGGGCACCCGCGCCGACGGCACCCCCGGCTACCAGGCCAGCGTCGACTACGTCGCGAACCTGCTGCGGGACAAAGGGTTCGACGTGCAGACCCCCGAGTATGTGCGCGTGGAACGCGGTGCCCCCGGCAATCCGGTGCTCGACGTCGGTGGCCGTCGGTGGGGGGTCGTGCAGGCCTCGCTGTTGACGTCCACGGCGCCCGGCGGCCTGACCGCGCCGACGTTGCACCCTGTCAAGCCGGCCGGTTGCGCTCCGGACGATTACGGCACCCTCAACCTGCGGGGAGCCATCGCGGTGGTCGACGACGCGGTGTGCTCGGTGGTCGACAAGCAGAATGCGGCGGTGGCCCGCGGCGCGGTCGCGGTGCTGGTGGTCAGCCCGCCCAGCGCGAACGGCGCCCCGCGCGGGCTGTTCAGCCCCGGCTACTACGAACACCTCAACACGCCGGTGGGCATCATCGGCAAGGACGCCGATGCCGTACTGCTGAAAACCAACAGCCCGGTGAAGCTCACCCTCGACGCCAAGAACACCGGTGTGAAATCGCGAAACGTCTTGGCTCAGACCAAGACCGGCGACCAGCACAGCGTCGTGCTGGCGGGCGCGCACCTCGACAGCGCGCCGACGAGCGCGGGCATCAATGACGCGGCAACCGGGGTGTCGGCACTGCTGGAGACGGCCGCAGCGCTGGGCGGCTCGCCGAAGATCGAGAACGCGGTGCGGTTCACGTTCTGGGGTTCGGGCGCCGTGGGTCAGGAAGGCGCCACCAAGTACGTGCGCGGGTTGGCTGCCGAACCGCTGAATGACATTGCGCTGTATCTGGATTTCGACATCCTCGGTTCACCCAACGCCGGGTTCTTCACGTTCGACGGCGACCAGTCCGGCCAGGCGAACCCTGAGATCCCGCTTGACGCGGTGCCCGCCGGGTCGGCCGGGCTCGAGCGCACGCTGGCCGGATATCTGTATCTCGCCGGCAAGCGGCCCGCCGACATGACGATGGATCTGGGCAGTGGCTACGGTCCGTTCCTCACCGCCGGGATTCCGGTCGGCGGCATCTCGACCGGCACGTCGCAGCGGAAATCACCGATCCAGGCGCGCTTGTGGGGCGGACAGGCGGGCGCCGCTTTCGATCCCGGGTACGGGCCGAAGGGCGATACCGTCGAGCAGCTGAACCGCGCGGCGCTGGCCGTGACCGGACCCACCGTCGCGTTTGCGGTCGGCACGTACGCGCAGTCGCTGACGGGCCCCAACGGTGTGCCGTTGCACGACGAACGACACCGGCAAGCAGGCAAGTAGCCGAGTTTCACAGCTACTGCATAACTGGAATCGCCGTTCCTGTGAGTCCGGTTGCCAGGTTGCCGGGTTAGTAATGGTGCCCATGAAAAGCACCTATCGCCGTTGGTCGGCCGTTGCCGGCACCGTGACTGTCGTGGCCATGGGCGGGCTGACCGTCGCCTGTGGTTCGCAGGGCAACAACGCGCCGGCCACCGTGACAGTCACCCCGTCGAGCACCACGACCACCACGACGACGGCCAAGCAGCACCACGGCGGTGGTGGCGGCGGTAGCGCGGGCGGCGGTCAGCAGCAGGCGCCGGCGCCCGCTCCGGAGACGGTGACCAACACCGAGACGGCCACCCAGACCGAGACCCAGACGCAGACCGAGACCTCGACGTCGGTGCAGACCTCGACGGAAACGTCGACGTCGGTGCAGACCTCGACGGTCTACCAGCCGCAGCCGCGCGAGCGCGGCGGCTTCAACAACTTCGGGCCGCAGCAGCACTGATCAGGCCCTGAGTTAGGTCCGTCACTGCTTGTATGCAACCTTGCATGCAAGTTGCTACCGTTGTCAGATGGCCATCGAGCAGACTCCCGCCAGCGAGCGCGCCTACCGGGATACCAAGGCAAAGATCCTGGTCGGTGCGGTCAAGGGTGGCCAACTGCTGAGCGAGGTCGAGGTCGCGGCCGAACTGGGAGTGAGCCGGACGCCGGTGCACGAGGCCTTCCTACGCCTGGCCGCGGAGGACCTGCTCGACCTGCTGCCCCGCCGGGGCGCGGTCGTTGTGCCCATCCCGCCGCGGGAAGCCACTGATCTGCTCGAGATGCGCCTGGCGCTGGAGGGCAGCGCCGTGCGCCGGCTCTGCCGCTCCGAAACCACCGCGCAGGCGGCGTCTGCCGAACTCGCCCGCCTGATCGACCAGCAGCGCGGTGCTGCCGCCGACCTGGTGCGCTTCGCCGAACTCGACGACGCCTTTCACCGGCACATCGTCGATGCGGCGGGCAACTGCATCGCGCAGCGTTTCTACGGCTCGCTGGGGGACCGGCAGCGTCGCATGATGGCCGACGCCGTGCAGGCCGACAGGAGCCTCGTCGACCGGCTCATCGCCGAGCATGCCGAACTGGCCCAGGCCATCGGGACCCGCGACGCGGCGGCGTTCGACGCCCGTCTGCTCGCGCACCTCGAGTCGACCTACGAGGTGGTGCTCCGATGAGGCCCTGGCTCGCGGTCGCCGCCGGTGTCTTCTGCATCGGTTGGGGCGGAAACCAATTCACGCCGATGCTGATCGAGTACGTGCACCGCGCCGGGTACTCCCGCGTGGACGTCGACGTCCTGCTGGGCGCCTACGTGCTGGGTCTGATCCCCGGGCTGCTGGTCGCCGCGGCGATGTCGAACCGCTATGGCCGCCGGCCGTTGATGGTTGCCGGGCTGATTAGCTCGGCGCTGGGCAGCCTGATCCTCGCCACAGGCGAACTCGGCAGATTCCCAGCACTTTTCATGGGTCGGCTGCTTTGCGGGCTGAGTGTGGGCGTCGCAATGGCGG
Source organism: Mycobacterium sp. ST-F2 (assembly GCF_001905655.1). Lineage (GTDB taxonomy): Bacteria > Actinomycetota > Actinomycetes > Mycobacteriales > Mycobacteriaceae > Mycobacterium. The sequence continues at coordinate 67,370 of NZ_JMHT01000016.1, read as the reverse complement.
TCGGCTCGACCTGGATCGCCGAGCTGTCCGCGCCGCCGTATGACTCGGCCGCGACCGGCGCCGGCGCGCGCCGGGCCTCGATCTGGCTGTCGCTCGGGCTGGCCATCGGGCCGCTGTGTTCGGGCCTGCTGGCGCAGTTCGCGCCGTTGCCCCTGACCCTGACGTATCTGGTGCAGGCGGCGCTGTGTGTGCCGGCGCTCTGGCTGGTGCTGACCCGGACGGTGGAGACCCGCGGCGCGCGGGTCAGCGGAGACCTGTTGTCCCAGTTGCGAGTTCCGGCCGCGACGCACCGCCGCTTCGTCCGCGTGGTGGCCCCGATGGCGCCGTGGGTGTTCGGCTCCGCGGCCATCGCGTACGCCATCGTGCCGGCCCTCGTGGCCGATCGGCTGGGTTCCTGGGCGCTGCTGTACACCGCGGGCTTGACGGTGCTGACGCTGGCGTGCGGCGTGCTGGTGCAGCCGATCGCGAGGCGATTGGACGACCATTCCAGCGCCCGCGCGGTGGTGGTGTCGATGGTGCTGATGTCGGCCGGGGTGTTCGCCGCGGTCGCCACCGCCGTCACGCGGTCACCGGCCATCGCGGTGTTGGTGGCCATGCTGCTGGGCAGCGCCTACGGCATCGCCATCGTGTCCGGGCTGCTGGAGATTCAGCGCATCGCCAAACCCCATGAGCTGGCTGGGGTTTCTGGCGTCTATTACTCGCTGGCGTACGTCGGTTTCCTGCTGCCGGCGGTGCTGGCAGCGTTGGCCCACTACGTCAGCTACCCGACGATGCTCACCGTGGTCGGTCTACTGGCGGCGGGCTGTACCGTCGTCTGCGCCGCGGGCTGGTCCAAGCACCTGCCCGCCACGGCGTAGTCAGGCGCGGTTGCGAATGACGTTCGCGGCCAGGTACAGGACGTAGCCGATAGCACCGACGGTGGCGACCTTGCGGGTCTGGGGCACGATCAGACCGACGCCGAGCGCCGTCTCGATGGACCCGTTGATCTGCAGATGCTTGTCGATGTCCTGCGGGAACGCCGTCGCGGTGATGCCCTTGAACAGGTCCGGCTTGACGAAGTGCGCCACCCCGGCCAGTGCCAGCAGGATGCCGGTCAGCAGGCTCTTCTTCCCAGCGGTGTTCTCAGCGGCGTCGGTCACCTGTGGTCCTCTCTGATCACGAAATCTTGTAGTCGCTCAACGGAAATTCGGACGCTTCCCGGATCGCCGTCTCGGTCGACGACGGCCGCAGCAGCGTGGGCTCACCCGCGGGATTGAAATAGTACGAGTGGGCGCTGGCGCAGTTGCCCAGCGTGAACAGCGAGTCGCCGAGCAGTTCGGTCATCCGGTCCAGGAAGGCGGTGTTGGCTTCCTCGGTGACCTCGAACGTCGTCGCCCCGCGCGCCTTGACTTCGGTGAAAAGCCGGTCCATCAGCCGCATCTGGTACTCCATGGTGTTGAAGAAGTTCAACCCCAGGAAGGCGTACGGGCTGGCCAGGCTCAGGTAGTTCGGGAAGTACGGCATCGACACGCCCTGGTAGGCCTGGAACCGCGTTTCGCGCCACCACTTTCCGAGATCGCGGCCCTCGCGGCCGATCACCTCGATGGCGGGGAAGTTGGCCTCCCACAGGTCGAAACCCGTTGCGAGCACCAGGGTGTCGATCTCAACCTTGACGCCGTCGTTGCCGATGATGCCGTCGGCGACGATGTGGTCGATGCCCGCGTCCTGCAGGTGCACGTTGGGCCGGTTGAAGGCCTGGTAGTAGCCGTTGCTGAAAGTCGGCCGCTTGCAACCGAAGTCGTAGTCCGGGGTCAGCCGGCGCCTCAGATCCTTGTCGCGGATGACGAAGAACCGGTGCATCTTCGACAGGTCGGATGCCGAGATGTTGAAGCGGCCCCGGAACATGCCGTAGTGGCGGACGCCGACGGACACCATGACCTCGTAGATCGAGTCGGTGAGCCAGCGAAGTACGCGCTGCGTCAACGGGAAGCGGGCGAACATCTTCTTGGCCCGGGCGCCGAACCGCGGGTCGATCTTGGGCACCACCCAGATCGGCGTGCGCTGGAACACCGTCAGATCGGCGGCGGTCTTGGCCAGCTCGGGAATCAGCTGCACCGCGGTGGCACCGGTACCGATGACCGCGACGCGCTTGCCCGCGGGGTCGTAGTCGTCGTCCCAGTCGGTGGTGTGGATGACGCGGCCTTCGAACGTCTCGATACCCGGAATCGCCGGGATGTTCGGCTGCGACAGGAACCCGGTGGCGGTGATCAGGTAGCGGGCGCTGAGGGTTTCGCCGTCGGCGACGCTGATGCGCCACAGTGAGGCTTCCTCGTCCCAGCGGGCCCCGTTGACGACGACGTTGAATCGGATGTGCCGGCGCACGTCGTACTTGGCCGCGACGTCGTCGGCGTACCGCTTGATCTCCGGGCCCGGGGTGAACAGCCGCGACCAGTTCGGGTTGGGCTCGAAGAAGTACGAGTAGGTGGTGGTCGGCACGTCGACGGCGAGGCCGGGGTAGTGGTTGACGTACCACGTGCCGCCGAGGTCGTCCTCGCGCTCCAGGATGATGAAGTTCTCGATCCCGAGGCGTTTGAGCTGGATGGCCGCACCGATACCGGCGAATCCTGCGCCGACGATGACCGCGTCGAACTGCTGCGTCGTCATAGTCAGACGGTACCTCAGGTACCGCCTGCGGCCATGAGTCCAATGGCCCTAGTAGCCGCCAGCGCGGGGACGTCCAGCGTCTTGGAACCCAGGTCATGGCGGGCGCCGGTGATCTCCACGAGCTCGGTGGGGGCGGGGATCAGGGCAGCGGCGGCCGTGAGCTCGGCGATGGTGCCGAACGGGTCGGCCGTGCCGTGCGTGAAGACCGTCGGGACGGCGATCTGGGGCAGATGCTCGGTGCGGGCCCGCTCTGGCTTACCGGGCGGGTGGAGGGGATACGACGACAGCGCCAGCAGGGCCAGGTCAGCCCCGGCGGCTGCCACCATGGACGTCATCCGGCCGCCGTAGGAATGGCCGCCGGCGATCACGGGCCCGTCGGTCAGGGTGTGGGCCAACTCGATGGCCTCGGTGATGCCCTGCTGGTCGGACGCCGCCGAGTTCGACGGCGGCCCCTTCGGCCGGCGGCGCCGGTACGGCAGGTCGTAGCGGATGGCCAGCCAACCGTGGCGCGCCCATTCGTCGCAGAGCCGGACGAGCAGCGCCGCGTCGCGGTTACTGCCGGCGCCGTGGGTGAGCAGCACTGTCCCCTTGGGCGTGCCCGACGGCTCGTGCGCGACGCCGGCGATGGCCTCAAGATCCATGCTGCAACCGGAAGAGCGCGTTCACCGGACCATGGCCGTGCCCCAGCGGGTAGGCCGCGCGCAGGCATTCGGTCACCCAGCTCTTGCCGAACGCCACCGCGTCGGGCACCGAATAACCGTGCGCCAGTGCACAAGCCGTCGCCGCGGCGAGGGTGTCGCCGGCGCCGTGGTCGTGGCCGGTGTCGATGCGCTCGGTGGTGAATTCGTGGAACTCGCTGCCGTCGTACAGGAGGTCGGGGCTGTGGTCGCTGGACCGCAGATGGCCGCCCTTGACCAGGGCCCACTTCGGGCCGAGGTTGTGCAGGGCTTTGGCGGCATCACGCTGGCTGGCCTCGTCCACCACGTCGATACCGGTGATCAGCCGGACCTCGTCGAGGTTCGGGGTGACCAGTGTGGCGATCGGAAACAGCTGGGTGCGAACCGAATTCAGCGCACTCGGGTGCAGCAGCGGGTCGCCGTGCATGGACGCACACACCGGGTCGACGACGAGCGGGATGTCACCGTCGAGCGAACTCCACGTCTCGGCGACCGCACCGATGATCTCGGCCGACGCGAGCATGCCGGTCTTGGCCGCCTGGATGCCGATGTCGTCGGCCACCGCGGTGATCTGACCGCTGATGATGTCCAGCGGCAGTTCGTGAAAACCCTTGACCCCCACCGAGTTCTGCACCGTCACCGCCGCGACGGCGACACAGCCGTGCACGCCGAGCATCGCGAAGGTACGCAGGTCGGCCTGGATACCGGCACCGCCGCCGGAATCGGAGCCGGCGATCGTCATCACCCGCAGGGGCGTGTCGCCCGGCGGGGTCAAGGGCAAGAGATTCACGGAGCCAAGGGTAGATACACGCGGTTGCCGTGGTCCGCGAACTCCTGGGATTTCTCGGCCATGCCTTGCGCGATCTCGTCCGCGTAATCGGGGGCGACCCCGTCCGGGTAGGCGTCGCGGATGTCCTGCGTGATGCGCATGGAGCAGAACTTCGGGCCGCACATCGAGCAGAAGTGCGCGGTCTTGGCGGGCTCGGCGGGCAGCGTCTCGTCGTGGTACTCGCGGGCGGTGTCCGGATCGAGCGACAGCGCGAACTGGTCGTGCCAGCGGAACTCGAAGCGGGCCTGGCTCAATGCGTTGTCGCGGTCCTGGGCGCCGGGGTGGCCCTTGGCCAGGTCGGCGGCGTGCGCGGCGATCTTGTAGGCGATCACCCCGTCCTTGACGTCCTTGCGGTTGGGCAGGCCCAGGTGTTCCTTGGGGGTGACGTAGCACAGCATCGCGGTACCGGCCTGGGCGATGATCGCGGCGCCGATGGCCGAGGTGATGTGGTCGTACGCCGGCGCGATGTCGGTGGCCAGCGGGCCCAGGGTGTAGAACGGCGCCTCTTCGCAGAGTTCCTCTTCGAGGCGGACGTTCTCGACGATCTTGTGCATCGGGACGTGGCCCGGGCCTTCGATCATCACCTGCACACCGTGGGATTTGGCGATCTTGGTGAGCTCGCCGAGGGTCGTCAGCTCGGCGAACTGGGCCTCGTCGTTGGCGTCGGCGATGGAGCCGGGACGCAGGCCGTCACCGAGGGAGAAGGTGACGTCGTAGCGCTGCAGGATGTCGCAGAGCTCTTCGAAGTGCGTGTACAGGAACGACTCCTGGTGGTGCGCCAGGCACCACGCCGCCATGATCGAGCCGCCGCGGGAGACGATGCCGGTGACGCGCTTGACGGTCAGCGGGATGTAGCGCAGCAGCACGCCGGCGTGCACCGTCATGTAGTCGACGCCCTGCTCGCACTGCTCGATCACGGTGTCGCGGTACAGCTCCCACGTCAGCTTGGTGGGATCGCCGTTGACCTTCTCCAGCGCCTGGTAGATCGGCACGGTCCCGACCGGGACGGGGGAGTTGCGCAGGATCCATTCGCGGGTCTGGTGGATGTCCTTGCCGGTGGAGAGATCCATGATGGTGTCGGCGCCCCAGCGGGTGGCCCACACCATCTTGTCGACCTCTTCGGAGATCGACGACGTCACGGCCGAGTTGCCGATGTTGGCGTTGACCTTCACGGCGAAGGCCTTGCCGATGATCATGGGCTCGAGTTCGGGATGGTTGTGGTTGGCCGGGATGATGGCGCGACCGCGGGCAACCTCGTCGCGCACCAGCTCAGCGGGCACACCTTCGCGCTCGGCGATGAACGCCATCTCGGCGGTGATCTCACCGTTGCGCGCGCGCTGCAGCTGGGTGCCGCGGTCTTTGACGACGCCGGGACGGGCGGGCAGGCCCTTCTCCAGGTCGATGGTGGCGTTCTCGTCGGTGTACGGACCCGAGGTGTCGTACAGGTCGAGGTGCTCGCCGGTGGTCAGGTTGACCCGCCGGAACGGGACCTTTCCACCGCCCGGAAGCTCCCGGTAAACCTTGGTGCTGCCCTGGATGGGGCCGCAGGAAAGGTCATTGAAACGAGCTGGCGATACGCCAATTGCAGTCATCTGCTTACTCCCTACGCCGGCATTACCCGGTCAGGTTCATACGGTCGACGGCGCCATTCAGCCGTCCTCTCAGCGCACCAAGGTGTGCGCTCCCGCGCGGACGGTGTTCACCGTAGTCGATCCGTGCTGGAAGGCAAGGGTGCAGCGGCGGCGTTCCGTCCAGCGGTCGAGACCTGGGAATCGAATTGTCATGCGGTCGTTTGTATAGCTAACATATGTTTTTCTGATATTGGAGCGAACACCGACTGATGACGACTCACACCGAGCTCACCGAGCAGAGCGAGACCGCCCTCGCAGCAACCGCGCGCCGCCGCGTCCAGATGGACCACGACCACCCGCACTACAAGTGGGTCGTCCTGTCCAACACCACGCTGGGCACGCTGCTGGCCACCATCAACGCGTCGATCGTGCTGATCTCGCTGCCCGCCATCTTCCGGGGCATCGGCCTCAACCCGTTGGCACCGACCAACGTCAGCTACCTCCTGTGGATGCTGATGGGCTACCTCGTGGTAACCGCGGTTCTGGTGGTGCCGTTCGGCCGGCTCGGTGACATGTACGGCCGGGTCCGGATCTACAACCTCGGTTTCGTGGTCTTCACCCTGGCGGCGGTGGCGCTGTCGTTCGATCCGTTCCACCTCGGTGGCGGCGCGGTCTGGCTCATCGCGTGGCGCGTGATCCAGGGCGTGGGTGGCGCCATGTTGATGGCGTCATCGTCGGCGATCCTGACCGACGCCTTCCCGGCCAACCAGCGCGGCATGGCGCTCGGCGTCAACATGGTGGCCGCGGTGGCCGGCTCGTTCCTCGGTCTGCTGATCGGCGGGTTCCTCTCCGAATGGGAGTGGAAGGCCGTGTTCTGGGTCGGGATCCCCATCGGCGTGATCGGCACCATCTGGAGCTACCGCTCGCTGCGCGAGCTGGGCACGCGGTCGCCCGGCAAGCTCGACTGGGCCGGCACGGTGACATTCGGGCTGGGCCTGACGGTGCTGCTGCTGGGCATCACGTATGGCATTCAGCCGTACGGCAATTCGCCGACGGGCTGGGGCAGTCCCGCCGTCCTCGGCTCCATCGGCGTCGGTCTGCTGCTGTTGGTCGCGTTCTGCTTCATCGAGCTCAAGGTCGAATCGCCGATGGTCGACATGCGGCTGTTCAAGTCGGCGACCTTCGGCATGGGCAACCTGGCCGGGCTGCTGTCGTCGGTGGGCCGCGGTGGCCTCCAATTCATGCTCATCATCTGGCTGCAGGGCATCTGGCTGCCGTTGCACGGCTACGACTTCGAATCGACGCCGCTGTGGGCGGGCATCTACCTGCTGCCGGCGACCATCGGCTTCCTGGTTGCGGCACCCGTCGCCGGCAGCCTGTCCGACCGCTTCGGCGCGCGGCCACTGGCGGTCGGCGGCATGCTGCTGATGGCGGTGACCTTCGTTGCGCTGCTGCTGATTCCGGTCAATTTCGCGTACTGGGAATTCGCCCTGCTGGTGTTCCTCAACGGCGTCGGCGGCGGTATCTTCACCGCGCCGAACACCGCGGCCATCATGTCCAGCGTGCCGGCGGCGCAGCGCGGCGCGGCGTCGGGTGTGCGGTCGACGTTCTTCAACGCCGGCAGCTCGCTGTCGATCGGTATCTTCTTCTCGCTCATGGTCGTCGGGCTGGCCGGCACCTTGCCGACCGCGTTGTCCAGTGGCCTGCAGCAGCAAGGGGTTTCGGCCGACGTCGCGCAGCAGGTCGCCGAACTGCCGCCGGTGGGCAGCCTGTTCGCGGCCTTCCTCGGCTACAACCCGGTGGGCGAGCTGCTGGCTCCGTTCCACACGCTGCAACAGCCGGGCGTCGATGCCGCCACCCTGACGGGTCAGAGCTTCTTCCCGCAGCTCATCACCGAGCCGTTCCACTCCGGCCTGGTCGTGGTGTTCGGCGCGGCGGCGGTCATGATGCTGCTGGGTGCGGTGGCGTCGATGTTCAACCCCGGTACCTACGCCACCGAGCCCGGCGCCGACAACGCGGCGTGACGGCCGGTCAGCGGTCGAAAACAGCTGTCAGATAGTCGGATTCGGGTATCGACTGGCACGCCAGCCGGACGCCGATGCCGAGTTCGTAGTCGTCGAGGGTGTCGTTGATCCGCATGCTCACCTGGCCTTCGCGCAGCGTGTACGCGCAGGCGCCGCAGTTGCCTTCGCGGCAGGCGTAGGGTGCGTCGATACCTCGGCTCAGCAGGGTGTCGAGCAGCACTTCGCTCTTGGGCCAGCTGATCTCGTGGGTATCGCCGTCGATCTCGACGGTCGCGGTCACCGCGTCGGAGGCTGCGGCCGAACGGGTCGCCGGCTCCGGCGCGGCGAAAGCATCCGTGGTCAGTGAGACGAAGACCTCGCGGTGCACGTGCTCACAGGCGACGCCGGCGTCGTGCAGGGCGGCCGCGGCCACGTCCATGAATGCGGCTGGGCCGCACAGGTAGGCGGCGGTATCGGCTGCGGGTGTCGAGGGCAGCAAGGAGCGCAGGCCGGCCGGAGTGGGCAGGCTGGACTCCGACTCGAGCCAGTGTGCGACCGTCAGCCGGTCGGCATGTGCCGCAAGCAGTTCCGCCAACTCGGCGTCGAAGATGACCGACTCGCGGTCGCGGTTGGCGTAGACGAGTGTCACCCGGCGGCCGGACTGCAGCAGTTCGGCGCGGATCATCGAGATGACCGGGGTGATGCCACTGCCGGCGGCGACGAAGACCAGCTCGCTGTCTGCCGGACGGACCGTGAAAGCGCCTGCGGGCGTGAGGGATTCCAGTGTCATACCGGCCTCGGCATGGTCGCACAGCCAGTTGGATGCGAGGCCGCCCGCGGTGCGCTTGACGGTCACCTTCAGGTGCTCGTCGGCGGCCGGACTGCTCGACAGTGAATAGCACCGCGAGACCGCGCCGCCGTGTGCCGGGATGCGCAGGGTCAGGAACTGGCCGGCCTGGTAGGTGAACTGGTCACGCGCGTCGTGCGCGGCCGTCAGGACCAGCGACACGGCGTCGGGGGTCTCGGTGATCACCTCGACCACGGTCAACTCGTGCGACCTGGACGCTGTCGATGCGGTCATGGGAAATGCCTTCCGTCGTGGGACCAGGTCAGATTGTCGTCGTTAACTGTGCCATTGACAAATGGCACAGTTAATGATGATCTAGTTGCCGTGACGGAAACTGATCGGGCAACGTTGCCCGAAGTACCCACGCGCGCAACGTTGCGCGCCGCGCTCTCGGCCACGGTGACCCGCTGGACCCTGGGCAATCTGACCAGCGTCATCCCGATGAACACCCCAGGTGTCTGGTTCGGCCGCGGGCTGATCGCCACCATCATGGAGACCTTCGGTTCGATGCCCGATGGCACCAGGATCGTCCCGGTCCGCACGCCGAACCTGCGGGGCGAGTGGGTTCTCGGCCCGGGCGTCGAGTTCGGCCGCCGCGCCGGCTACTACGTGCACGGCAGCGCGTACGTCATCTGCTCGGCACGCACCCACCGCAAGCTGGTGGCCCGGTTGTCGGAGGCGACCGGACTGCCGATGTTCGTGGTGGACTACCGGCTGGCACCCGAGCACCGCTTCCCGACGGCGGCCGAAGACGTCGAAGCCGGGTACCGGTGGCTGTTGGCGGAAGGCTATGCGGCCTCGGACATCGTGATGGGCGCCGACTCCGCCGGCGGTCACCTGACCTGCGACATGCTGCTGGCGCACGCCGGCGACCCGGACTTCCGGCCCGCGGGCGTGGTGCTGTTCTCGCCGTTGATCGACGTGACGCTCGGGCTCGCGCTCGAACAGGAGAAGGCGACGTACCGTGATCCAGCGATGTCGGCCACCGCGGCCGCGCGCATGGTCGGGCTGTACACGCAAGGCCAGAACCTGGCCGATCCGCGCCTGCGGCTCGACTTCGCCAAGGCAGAGCAGTTGCCGCCCATGCTGATTCAGGTCGGTGGTTTCGAGATGCTGCGCGCCGACGCCCGCTACCTCGACGCCGAACTCCGCCGTGGCGGTGGCGCCAGCACGCTCGAGGTCTGGCCCGGCATGGTTCACGTGTTCCAGGCCCTGCCGCATCTGGCGCCCGAAGCCGGCCCGGCACTGCGCCGCGCCGCGGCCTTCATCGCCGATGCCTACAAGCGATCCAACGAGCTCGAAGAGGTGTGCTGATGATCGGCATCGACACGATCCTGAATGTCTTTCGCGGGCAACGTCGCTCGGACAAGGCGAAGGCGGTGGTCACCGGCGCCGGCAGCGGCATCGGCCGGTCGTTCGCGCTCGAGCTCGCCCGGCGGGGTGGCGAGATCATCTGCGCGGACATCAGCCTGGAGCGGGCGAAGGAGACCGTGGCGCTGATCGACCAGCTGCCGACGGGCAAGGGTCACGCCGTGCAGTGCGACGTCGCCGATCGCACCGCCATCGAGCTGCTGGCCAAGCAGGCGCAGGACATCTTCGGTGGCGCACCGACACTGGTGATCAACAACGCAGGCGTCGGCATCGGTGGAAAACCGGTGGGCGACATCGGCTTCGAGGACTGGGACTGGGCGCTCGGCATCAACCTGTGGGGCGTGGTGTACGGCTGTGAGGTCTTCACGCCGCTGCTGCGCGAAGCCGGCCGGGGCGGCATCATCAACGTGGCCTCGGCGGCCGGGTTCGCCGCCGCGCCATCGATGGCGGCCTACAACGTGTCGAAGGCCGGCGTGATGTCACTGTCGGAAACCCTCGCCGCCGAACTCGACGGCACCGACATCGCCGTCACCGTGCTGTGCCCGACCTTCGTGAAGACCAACGTGTTCACCGACGGCCGCATCACCCCGAGCTCGATGAGCCTGAGTCAGCAGCTGGCCCGCTGGACCGGCTTGTCCGCCGACAACGTCGCCGCGCGCACCCTGGACGCGCACGACGGCGGCCGGCTCTACGTGGTGCCGCAACTCGACGCCACCGTCATATGGCACCTCAAACGACACTTCCCCGCCCTGTATGTCCGCGGCGCCGGACTACTCGGACGCGTACTTCCCAAGGACTGAAAGGAACCCATCATGGCAATGGATCTCGACGAGATGCTGCAGCGCATCAAGGACAAGCAGTGGGCCCTGGCCGACATCGACTGGGACGCACCGGGTGCCGAGCTGATCGAGCCCGAGCTGTGGGCCAAGCTCAAGCCGTTCATGACCGATCTGATGTGGATCGAGAACGTCGGCGCCCGTGGCTTCGCCGCGCTGGCGCGGAAGGCCCCGACCCCGACGCTCAAGAGCATCTATGAGCACTTCCACGCCGAGGAGCAGAAGCACGCCAATGCCGAGCTGGCCCTCATGCGGCGCTGGGGCATGCTCGAGAACGACGAGGTCCCGCCGCCGAGCGTCAATGTGCAGCTGGTGATCACCTGGCTCGACAAGTTCTCCGACGGCATGTCGCTGTCGATCCTCGGCACCGTCATCCCCATGCTGGAGGTGGCTCTCGACGGCGCACTCATCAAATTCATCACCGATGAGGTCAAAGATCCGGTGGCGCAGGAGGTTTTCAAGCGCATCAACTCCGACGAGTCGCGGCACCTCGCGGTCGACTTCGAGGTCATGGACATCCTCGGCCACGCCGACATGCGCAAGCTGGTCGTCGACTTCGTCGGCAGCTGGATGAACCCGGCGCTGATCGTCGGCACGCTGAGCTACTTCCCCCTGCTCAACAAGATGCGCGACAACATCGTGGCCATGGGTGTCAACGAGGAGCGTCTGTACCAGGCGATGCGCCGGTTCCAAAGTGTCGGTGAGCGAAGCGCTTTCGCCCGCCGGGTACCCATGTACCGGTTCATCTCGTGGCATGCCAAAAAGGTGATCGACCGGACCTCGAAGTACCACTGGCTCGCCGATTCGCTGGTGGTGGTCACCGGCGCCATCCCGATGCCGCTGGTGAAGTACACGCCGACGTGGTCGGACGAGCTGACCTATGAGCCGGTCGCGTAAAGGAACTCACGAATGACCATCTCAACAGCCATCATCGGTGCCGGCTTCGCCGGCATCGGCGCCGCCATCCGGCTCAAAGACCAGGGCATCACCGATTTCGAGATCTTCGAACGCGGCACCCGCGTCGGCGGCACCTGGCGTGACAACACGTATCCCGGTGCGGCGTGCGACATTCCGTCGCGCCTGTACTCCTACAGCTTCGCGCCCAACCCGGACTGGTCGCACACCTACTCCGGTAGCGACGAGATCCTCGGGTACATCGACAGCATGGTCGAGTCGTTCGGTATCGCCCCGCATATCCGGTTCGGCCACAACGTCACCGGTGTGGAGTACGACGAGGTGGCGGGGGAGTGGACCGTCAACTTCGAGGGTCGTGAACCGGTGCAGGCACGTACCGTCATCGTCGCCTCGGGGCCGCTGGCGAACGCCAGCTTCCCCAAGATCGAGGGCATCGAGACCTACGAAGGCCACAAGATCCACAGCGCCCGTTGGGATCACGACTACGACTTCACCGGCAAGAAGGTCGCCGTCATCGGTACCGGCGCCAGCGGCGTGCAGATCGTCCCGGAACTGATCAAGGTCGCCAAGTCGGTCAAGGTGTTCCAGCGCACGCCGGGCTGGGTGATCCCCCGCATCAACGGAGCCACCAGCGGCTGGATGAAGCGGATCTACAAGGACGTGCCGCTCGCCGAGAAGCTGATGCGTTCAGCGTGGTTCTGGGGCCATGAGTCGGTGGCGCTCGGCGTGGTGTGGGACAGCCCGTTCACGCGGGTCGTCGAAGCCCTGAGCCTGGCGAACCTGCGCCGGCAGGTGAAGGACCCGTGGCTGCGCCGCCAGCTGACCCCGGACTTCTCCGCCGGGTGCAAGCGGCTGCTGATGACCGCCGACTACTACCCGGCGCTGCAGGCCGACAACTGCAAGCTCGTCACCTGGCCCATTGCCCGGTTGTCGCCCAAGGGAATCCGGACTGTCGAAGGCATCGAGCACCAGTTCGACGCCATCGTGTTCGCCACCGGTTTCGAGGTGTCCAAGGCCGGCACCCCGTTCCCCGTCATCGGTATCGATGGCCGCGAACTCGCCGCGGAATGGAGCCGGGGCGCGTACGCCTACCGCAGTGTCGCGGTATCCGGTTACCCCAACCTGTATTTCACCTTCGGACCCAACTCGGGCCCGGGCCACAGCTCGGCGCTGGTCTACATGGAGGCGCAGATCGACTACATCGTCGAGGCGATCTCCAAACTGCTGCAGTTCGGGTGGAAGTCGCTCGACGTGCGGCCCGAGGTGCAGGCCCGCTACAACGAGGACATCCAGCAGCGGCTGCAGTCCACCACGTGGAACTCGGGCTGCCAGAGCTGGTACCTCACCGAGGACGGCTTCAACGCGACGATGTTCCCCGGGTTCGCCACCCAGTACGTCAACCAGCTGAAGGCGGTCAATCTGCACGACTTCAAGATCACTGCTGAACAGACCAGCGGTGCGTCGGTCCTGACCGCATAGAATCCGCTGGTGGCTGAGTACCGGATCGACGACCTCGCGCGCGAAGCGGGGACGACAACCCGGAACGTCCGCGTCTACCAGGAGAACGGCCTGCTGCCCCGGCCCCAGCGCCGGGGCCGGGTCGCGATCTACACCGATCGGCACCTGAGCCAGTTGCAGGCGATCGTCCGGCTGCTCAGCGAGGGCTTCACCGTCAAGCACATCCTGAAGTTCCTCACCGGCCTGCAGCGCGGTGAGGGGCTCGTCGAGGTGCTGGACCTCGCCGAGCTCGAGGAGCTGGTGATCTCGCCGTGGTCGAACCCCGAGGCGCAGACCATGACGCGCCAGGAGCTCGAGATGCAGCTCGGCCGGCTCGACGGCGCGACGCTGCGACGGCTCGTCGCCGGCCGGATCATCGAGCCGACGGACGACAAGGATGCCTATCTGGTGCCTGACCGGCGGGTTATCGACGACTTCGCCAGGCTCATCTCCCGCGGGATGCCGTTGGCGGCGATCCTCAAGACCACCACGGCGGTGGACAAGAAGCTCGACGAAGCGGCCCGGGCCATGACGCGGGCCGGGCACACCGAGGTGGTCCGGCAGCGGGGGACGGGCTGGTACCCCAGCAACGACGTCGAACTTGCCTGGGCCGCCGATCTGATCGATGCCATGCGCCGTGTATCCCGCCGTTCTGCCCACGCTAGCCTTGACCGCGCGTTAGATGAAGCGGTGCGAGCCGAGCTGCGGCAGTACCAGCAGGAGGCCAAGGACAAGGGGGCTCCTGTCGAACGGAAGGCGTGAGTCATGGCGCAGGCAGACGGAGCTGAGGCTTCCTCCGGCAAACGGAAGCGCGGGCCGAAGACCCTCGTCCAAGCGGTGTTCGCATTGATGGACGATGTCGCCGAACTCCGGAAATCCGCGCAGTTCATCGCCGACAACATCGCCGCCCTGAGCGAGAGCGCAGCGGGCATCGACAGGCACGCCGAACTGATCGCCAGCCAGATCACCACGTTGACCGAGGCCGCGGCCGGCATCGACACGTCTGCCGAGAAGATCGCCCACGGTGCCAACTCCATCGCGGCGACCCTGCCGAGCCTGAAGCGGCTCGCCGAAGTCGTGGAGCCGCTCGATACCACGGTGGCCCGGCTGGGTTGGCTCGTCGACCGGCTTCCCGGCGTAAAACGAAGCTAGTCGTCAATTCCTGTTCTCGCAGAACGGAATTCGTCCTCACTCGTCAATATCGAGACCCGTGTCGATCGGCTATTGCCACCCGCCGAACATCGGAGGAACGTATATCGGTGGACCGGCGGCGCCGCTGGGGCGCCGCCCCGATATAGAGGGGGTGGGCCGTGTACGCACGCTCTACCACTATCAACGCACAACCCTCGGCTATCGACTCGGGAGTGGCTCACCTCCGCGATGAAGTGATGCCCCAACTCCAAGGTCTCGACGGGTTCGTCGGCATGTCGCTGCTCACAGACCGGGAGTCCGGCCGGTGCATCGTGGTGACCGCGTGGGAGTCCCAGGACGCGATGAACGCTGTCGCCGAGCAGGTTCGGCCGATTCGCGAAAAGGCGACCCAGATGTTCAGTGGCGGCGCCCCGACCGTCGACGAGTGGGACATCGCGATATTGCACCGCGCTCGCCAGATGCCCGAGGGCGCATGTGCACGCGTCACGTGGGGGCATGTCGATCCGGCTCATGCCGACGCCGCCATCGAGCATTTCAAGATGAACATCGTCCCCGACAGTGAGGCGCTCGAGGGCTTCTGCAGCACCAGCCTGCTTGTCAATCGGAACACCGGACGCGGCGTGGCCTGCACGACGTTCGACAGCCGAGAAGCCATGGAGCGCAACCGGGATGGCGCGCGCACGATGAAGCAGATGCGCATGAAGGAAACCGGCGCGGCCGAACTGGACGAGGCCGAATTCGATGTGGCCTTCGCTCACCTGCGGGTGCCGGAACTGGTTTAGGCACAGGAGCCGAACCGACCCGGGACTGGACCGGTGCCGGGTCGTGTTCGGCTGCTCGCGGGTGCAAGCCAAGAATCTGCCAAGCGTCGGGCTGCATGCTTCCTTCACCAATCAGCAGCAGAGACAGGTGAGTTCACATGACGCGACGAATCGCACGACTGGCCGCGGCGGCACTGTTGTCCGGCGGGATGAGTCTGGCCGCTTTCGGATTGAGCGCCGGCACTGCCCAGGCAGAGCCCTCCTCGGGCACCTGGTGTCCGGGCCAGCCGGTCCCCGGAGGCTTCACCGAGGTCGACTGGGACTGGACGACCTGCCATAAGTACAACTTGGTACACCGTGGAATGCCGCCCCAGGTCGTCGGTATGACCGCCGAAGACGGCTGGTACGGCGGCCACCCCCACTACCGCACCGTCGCGGGCGAGAACACCAACGCGACATGCCAGTTCCTGGGGTGCCCGTAGCACTCGGCGTAGTAGACGACAGTGAAACCCATTGTGAGCGGCTGCCTTTCGGTGCTCAGAATGGTGCGGGTTCATCCCATTCCTCTGCGGCGTGGGCCATTTCGAGTTCGCGGTATCGGTGCCATTCTTCGCTGGCGATGCGTTCTTCGTTGATCATGCGGGCTTCGTTGATGAGTTGTTGGCGTTCTTGGGCGCGGGTGCGTTTGCGTTTGGGCATGCAGTGCCCGCGCCCGGGGGTGCGTGGTGGTTGTTCGGTGATTGTGGGTGTTCCGGTGGGTGTGGCCAGTTGTGGGTACCAGTGGGCGCCTTCGGGTTTGGTGATGTAGGTGTGTCCGGTGGGGGCGACCCAGACGACGGTGCCGTCGGGGTATTGGTGGTCGGTCCAGCCGTGGAACGTTTTGAGTAGGTGGTGGAACCGGCACAGGCATTTGAGGTCTGACGGGTGCGTCGGCCCGGCCGGGTACGGGACGGTGTGGTCGAGGTCGCAGGCTTGCGCGGGCCGGTCGCAGCCGGGGAATCGGCAGGTCAGGTCTCGGCAGCGCACGAACTCCGCCAGCTTGGCCGACGGACGGTAGCGGGGCTCGGCCGCATCCGGCGGAATCTCGACCTCGCGGATGGTCGCCCCCTCGGCGAGCCGGGCGACCTGCTCGGCGGGGATCTGCCCGTATCCGGGCAGGAACCCCGGGGCTTGGCCGGCGAGGGTTTTGGGGCCGGCGATCACGTAGATGACGGCGCGGGTGCCGACGGTCGCGGCCGGCGGTTCCCCCATGGCGGCCGCGGCGGCGGGGCAGTCCGGGTTGTCGCATTGGCAGGCCAGCCGCTGCCCGCGGGCGAGGGCGTCGATGGCGGCGGCGCGGCGCTGATCATGGGAGCGCGGATCGTTGCGGCACACACTCTTGGCGAGGTCGTCGATGGCGGCGTCGAGCACGGCGGCGGTCGCCGCGTCTATCGTGCCGCAGATGCTGGCTGCGCCGGGGCCGCAGGCGCGGATGTCGAGGTAGCGGGCCTGCGACGGGGGTTTGGGTTGGTGGACCCCGGCCTGGTCGGACGCGGCGATGATGGCGTCGATGCGTTGTTCCATTTTCGGTTTCGACAACCGGCCCCAGGCCACGATCTTGGCGGCCAGGTCGGCATCGACCTGCCCGGCGACGTCGTCGTCGATGATCAGGTCGGTGCGGGCGACGATCATGGCGACCATCACCGCATCGATCAGGCCGTTGGCGTAGATGGCCGCCACCTTCGGCAGGCGGGTGCGGAGCGTCACCGCCCGGTCCACCTGGGCTTGGGCCCGCTTACGGGATATCCCCAATGCGGCGGCGACCTCGACGACCAGCCCGGCATAGCCGTCGATCGCCCAATACCGTTTCTCGATGTCGTCGTCGGGGGCCCGCAGCGCCCACAGGTCACCGATCGCCCCCAGGCGGCGGGCGCCGGCGGCGTTCTCTTGCCGGGTGGCCAGGGTGATCGCGTCGACCGCCGCGGCCGCGGCGTGGGGATCACCATTTGATTCGCTCATACGTTCGAATGTATACCTGCCCACCGACACGAATCGGGGGCCGCGGACGCGACCCATCGGCGACGGTTAGGGCAGCTAAATAGAAGGGCCGCAGCCAGATTGGATCCGGCCGGGCGCCGTGGGAACGACGGGAAGGGGATCGTCGACGGTTAGATCGACTAGCCACCCGACACACGCAGACGGCGCCGACGGGACGCGCCGCCGACCATCCCGGACCCGCGCTAGTCAGGCGACCGACAGTGGTTAGGCGACCTAACCGTTGACGATCGCCGCGCGGACTGCGGGTGTCAGGTGCCGATCGGCAAGCGCTACCAAGTCCAACTAACCGTCGAGGATCGCAGCGCCGACAGAGACCCCGGCAGCCCGAGTCGGGATGGGCACGGCCGGAACCGCCGAGCCCATCTAATCGTCGACGATTCCCTACGGGTGCGCGGCCGGCTTGCTCGGCCACCAGATGCGGTTGCCGATCATGGCCATCGCGGCGGGCACCAGCACGGTGCGGACCAGCGTGATGTCGATCAGCAGGCCGATGCCGATGGTGAACCCGATCTGCAGCAGGTTGATCACCCGCCCGGTCATCAGCGCGAACATGGTGAGCGCGAAGACGATGCCGGCAGTGGTGATGACGCTGCCGGTGCTGCCGAAGCTGCGCATGATGCCGCGGATCATGCCGTCACCCGACTCTTCGCGGATGCGGGCGGCGAACAGCATGCTGTAGTCCGCGCCGACGGCGATGAGCGCCATGAAGGACACCGGGAACACCGACCAGTCGATGTCGACCCCGATGATGTGCTGCCACACCAAGACGCTGAATCCGGAAGCGGCGGCGAACGACAACGTCACGACCGCGACCATGAACACCGGCGCGGCGATGCTGCGCAACAGCGCGATCAACACCAGCAGCACACCGAGGATCGCGACGATGCCGTAGACGGCGAAGTCATGCCACACCTGGTCGCGCATGTCTGCCGACAGCGACGCCAGGCCGGTGCTGGCGAAACGTGCTGTCTGCAAAGAGGTTCCGGCTGCGGCCTCGGTCGCCGCCGGCGCCAGCGCGCGGGAGGCGTCGAGGGCCTGGGCACTGTACGGGTTGATCTTCCAGATGACGAGCATCCGCGCGGTCTTGCCGTCGGGCGCGAACAGCAGATCCTGCGCGGCCCGGAAGGCCGGGTCGGAAAAGCCTTGCGGCGGAAGGTAGAAGCCCGATGCCGGGCCGTCGCCGGTGTGCGTGCTCAAGGTCGTCAGGTAATCCGTCGCCTGGCCGAGCCCGTCGGTGAGGCGCCCTGACATGGTGACCACCTGGTCCACGCCGCCCTTGACCTGGTCGAGCCCGACAGCGAGCCGGTTCATCCCGGCGCTGAGCTGGTCCGCGCCGCGCACGAGTTCGGCCAACTGGGTGCGGGCCTGGGCCGGCGAACCACCGGGCAGGTTCGACACCATCTTCTGCAACGTGGCCAACGCATTTCGGATGGCCGGCTCGGCGGCCCGCACCTTCTCGACGGTCACCTGCGGGACCGCGGAGAGTCGCTGGGCCTGCAGCAGCGCGCGGCTGACCGCGCCGTTGGAGATGGCGTCGAGGTCGGCGATGTCCGCGCGGGCTCGGCTGCACACCGGGTTCATGAGGCAGTCGGGGCCGGGTTGCGGATCCAGCGCGGAGCCGAGCGCCGAACTCACCAGCCGGCCGGCATCGGCGACCTGCGCGTTGCCGTCGATGGCCTGCAATGCTGCGTCGAGCAAGCCGGTGGAGGAACTCAGATCGGCCAACGCCGAACGGACGTCCACCGTGCCGTCGGTGAGCGTGGACAGCCCGGCGCCGGCGGCCTGGTACCCGTCGAGCACCTGATGGGCCAGCCCGGTCACCTGCCTGATACCCGAAACCAATTGGGGAATCTGGGTCACCGCGGAGGCGGCGCCGTCGCGCAGCTGGGCCGCACCGGAGTCCAGCCGGTGAATGTCGGGAACCGCCTTGTTGACCTGGTTCTTGGCATCGCCGAGCCGGTCGGCCACAATCCCGGCCTGGTAGCCGATGGTGGTCTGCGGCAACTGCTTTCCGGCCGGCCGGGTCATCGATCGGACGTAGGCGATCTCGGCCATCCCGGCGAGGCGGCCCGCGACACGGTCGAGCGCGGCCAGATCGTCGGTGTTCCGCATGTCATGGTCGGCCGAGACGATCAGGTATTCCGGTGCCGCCTCGTTGACACCCCAGTGGGCGTAGGTCTTCTCGTAACCGAGGGAGCTCTCGGTGTCGTCGAGCTGCATGGCGTTCTCGTCGAAGTTCACCCGGAACGTGGTCAGAACCATTGCGGCACTGAGCAACAGCACCAGCGACGCGGCAACCAGTACACCCGACCGGCGGATCATGGTGGATCCGATGCGGCGCCAGCGGCGGTCGTTGAGGGGGCGCGGTTCGGCCAGTCCGCGCTTGCCGAGGAGCGACAGCAGGGCGTAGGGCAGGGACATCGAGACGGCTAGTCCGACGACGATCGCGATGGCGATCGGTGGGCCGGCGGCCTTGAACATGCCGAGTTCGGTGAATCCCATGGCTGTGGCGGCCGCCGCGATGGTCAGCATCGAGGCGATCGGGATGCCCGAAACCCGCTGTCCGGCTTGCGCTATCGCGTCGATGACGGGCACCTGGCTACGCCGGGCTTCGTGATAGCCGGCCAGGATGAAGATCGCGTAGTCGGTGGCGGCGCCGAGCAGCATCGCGGTCATCAGCGAGATGGTGAAGTTCGAAACGGTAAGTACCCCAGCCATACCCAGCAGGGACACGATCGGGCGGGCCACGCCGAGTGCGATGCCGATGGTCAGCAACGGCACCATGGCCGTGGCCAGCGACCGATAGACCATCAGCAGCACCAGCGTGATCAGCAGGACAGACACCGCGGTGATGATCAGCAGCGAAAAGTCCATGGCGCTGAAAAGATCAGCCAATGTTGGTGACGGCCCGGTGAGATAAACCCCGACTCCGGGCGGCTTGGGTAGGGCGTGCAGCTGGTCGCGGATCGCGATGGTGTTCTTGTGTGCCTTGGTGGACCCGACGGCGCCGGTGCCGGCCAGGACGAGGTTGATCGCCTTGTGGTCGGGGCTCAGCGCGATGTCGCGCAGCTGCGGATTGTCGTAGGTGTCGAGCACGTAGGCGACGTTGGTGGTGTCGCGCTGCAAGGTGGCCACGATGTCGCGGTAGAGGGCTTCGTCGGCCGCATTGATGCCCTTCTCGTCGACCAGCACGACGCTGCCGACGGCCGAGGACCGCGGGACGCCGAAGGCGTCGGACATCTCGCGCAGCGTCTGCGCGGCCTTGATGTTCGCCGGCATGAACGGCGCGGAATGCTCGGCGACGGTCTGCTCGAGCTGGGGGATGGCGATGTTGAGGATTCCGGCGAGCGCTACCCAGAAGCCGATGACGAGCCATGCCCATTTGGCACAGAAACGGCTGGTGGCGGCGAAAAACCTGCTGTTGTGTCCCACCCGGATCCCCTCCGATTCGAGACCAGAACTACACCGTTCGGTCTACTATTGGAGGCAGACGCTAGTAGACCGACTGGTGTACAAACAATGCTGAAAGACAGGGAGTTACGTCACATGAGTGCCCGCGATCGGCTCGTAGTCACAGCCATCGATCTGATTCGGCGCCAGGGCGTCGCAGCGACGGGGCTCAGCCAGTTACTCGAACGCAGTGGTGCCGCGCGCCGTTCGCTCTACCTGAATTTCCCGGGCGGCAAGGCGGAACTCGTCGCCGATGCGACCGTGACGGCCGGCAACACGCTGGCCGAGGGCATCGACCAACTGATCGGGGAACGAGGCCCGGTCGGGGCGGTCCGGGCCTTCATCGAGATGTGGATTGCGAACCTGGCCAGCGGTGACTTCGAGGTGGGCTGCCCGATCGTGGCTGCGGCACTCGGCCGCAGCGAGGCGCCGGCGGCCGCCGACGCCGCCGGTGAGGTCTTCCTGGACTGGGAGCGTCGAATCGCCGCCGGGCTCGAAACCGCGGGGTTGTCAGCCGATGACGCCGCTCGCCAGGCGACGCTGACGGTCGCCGCGGTGGAGGGTGCCATCGTCATGGCGCAGGCAACCAAGTCGGACGTGCCGCTACGCCGTGTCGAGGCGGCGCTTGTCGAGTCGGTGGAGCAGCACCTGAATTAGGCGGACTTTGCCGGGGCCGTGCCCGCCAGGCAGTCGGCGATGAAACCGGCCATGCGCGCGTAGGCCCGGCGGCTCTCGGGCAGTCCGGGGAATATGGCCGGGAACGCGTGGACCTGACTGGGCCAGGCCGCGACCTCGCACTTGCGTCCGGCCTCGTGCAGTTTGTCCTGCATCCGCTCGGCGTCGCACAACAGTGACTCCGTCTCGGAGGCGACGATCAGCGACGGTGGCATCGAATCCATCGGACCGGAAACCGGCTCCAATTCGTCGAGATTGCCGGCGGGACAGATGCGTTCGGTGATGACCGGGAAGCCGGCGGCGATCCCGAAGACATCCGTCGCCGCGGTCGAATGCGCAGTGCGTGCGGCGTTGTCCAATTCCAGCAGAGGCGAAATGCCGACCACGCCTGCGGGACTCGGGAGCCCGTGCTTCGGCGCCTGCTGCGCGGTCGCGAACGCCAGGAATCCGCCGGCCGAGTCGCCGGCGAGGACCACCTTGGCCGGATCGACGCCCAGACTCAGCAGGTGGCGGTAAGCGCTCAGGCAGTCCTGGATGGTCGTCTCCAGGTCGACCTCGGGGTACTGCCGATATTCGATGTGTACCAACGGCAATCGCGTGACGCGCGAGAGCGCCGCGACGGCGCGCAGGTGGGTGTTCAGATCGCCGAGGACGAACCCGCCGCCGTGGAAATACAGGATGACCCCGTCGGTGATGGGCGCGTCGAGGTCTGACGGCGACACCCATTCGACCGGCAGGCCGCTCCAGTTTTCGGCGACCAGCCGGAAGCCGCGCGGTGGCCGACGACGCTGCAGGCTGGCCAACTTGTTGACATTGCGTCCCACCCGCACGATCCGCTGTGACGTCGCCTCGTACTCCGCCGTGGTCAGCGCGCGAATCAGGATGCGGGCCAACAGCAATGACGCGAAGAAGTGAATGATGCGCGCGCGCAGGCTGGCCGGCTCGGTGGCGTGAATGACCGCGCTCACTGTGCCAACTCCACCAGCACCGGCGCGTGATCACTGGGCTGCTTGCCTTTTCGTTCCTCGCGGACGATCTCGCCGTGCGTGACGCGCGCCGCGAATTTCGGTGAGCCCAGCACGAAGTCGATGCGCATGCCCTGCTTCTTGGGGAACCGCAGCTGCGTGTAGTCCCAGTAGGTGTAGACGCCCGGACCCGGGGTGAACGGGCGGACCACGTCCGCGAAGCCGGCGTCGTTGATGGCGCGGAACGCCGCGCGCTCCGGCTCGGAGACGTGCGTCGAGTTCGCGAACACCGCCATGTCCCAGACGTCCTCATCGGTCGGCGCGATGTTCCAGTCGCCCATCAGGGCCAACGGCAACGACGGATCGTCGGCCAGCCAGCCCGTCGCGGTATCCCGCAGGGCGGAAAGCCATTTCAGCTTGTAGGGCAGGTGCGGGTCTTCCAGCGTCCGGCCGTTGGGCACGTACAGGCTCCACAGCCGAACCCCGCCGCAGGTGGCGCCGATGGCGCGCGCCTCGTCGGCGTCCTGCCACTGCGGCTGGCCGTCGAAACCGATCTGCACGTCCTCGATTCCGACGCGGGACGCGATCGCCACGCCGTTCCACTGGCTGTGCCCGACGTGCGCCACCTCGTAACCGAGTGCCGCGAACGGCATCGTCGGGAACTGCTCGTCCTTGCACTTGGTCTCCTGCATGGCGAGCACGTCCACGTCCGCGCGGGACAGCCAGTCCGTCACCCGGTCGACCCGGGTGCGGATGGAGTTGACGTTCCAGGTGGCGATACGCATGACGCTCCGATCAGACAGGCTCGGGGACTTTCAGTTCCCGACGTAGGGCGGTGAAGTCGGTGATGGTCTTGGTGGCGACGTTCGCGACCGGTCGGGCGTTGCGGCCGGTGGCCTCGGACTTGGACACCATCACCACGCCGTCGATGTACGGCTGAATGGTGGTGGCGTTCTGCACCGTCGCGACGATCACCAGCTGGAAGCCGAACTTACGGAACGCCTGCAATGCCTGCGAGGCGAACTGCGGGTCGGACTTCGAGAACGCCTCATCGAGCATCAGCTGCGCGAAAACCGGTTTGTTGTCGCCGCTTTCGGGATTGGCCAGGTTGAAGCTGAGCGCCCCGGCCAGGCAGAAGGCCATCAGCTTCTCCTGCTCGCCACCGGAGTTGTCACCGGCGTTGCTGTGCGTGCGGATCAGTTCGCCGCTGGCGACGTCCCACTCGGCGCAGTCGAACGTGAACCGGTTCCGCACGTCGAGCGCATCGCGGGTCCAGGCACGGTCCTCGGGATTGTTGCCCGCCAACCGGTTTCGCAACCGCAGGATGTCGGCGTACTGCTCGAGGATCGCCTTCTTGTCGCCCAGGCCGACCTCGGCAATGCGCCGGGAGATGGCCTTGACGATGTCGGTCAGCTCGGAGACGGCGGCCATGCTGCGCGGGTTGGCGCGCAACGTCAGCCGGGTGCCGCGGTTGAACTCCACCGCGCCCAAACCGGTGTTGACGCGCTCGATCTGCTCGCTGATCCGCCGGGTCTCCTGTTCGGCGACGCGGTGCAGTGTCAGGATCGCATCGGGCGCCTGCTCGGTGATCAGGCGCATCATGCGGTCGTAGGCGTCGGGCAGCTCGCGCTCGTCGATGTGACGGCAGACCGCCACGTAGTCGTAGATGCGCTCGTCGAAGTCGTCCGAGTCGTTCGGAATCGCATCCGGGAACGAGGCGTCGAACGTCGCGACGATGCGCGACAGCTCCTCGTAGGAGCGCCGGCGGCTCTCGGTGAGCTGGTCGCGTTCGCGGCGGATGGCCGCGAACAGTGCCTCGCGGTGCGGCTCGGGGTTCAGCAGTTCCAGCGGCACCGGGACCTCAGCGGCATAGCGGCGCAACAGATCTGTGGCCTGCTCCGACACCGCGGCGGGGGAGAGCCGGTCCTGCAGATCCATCAGCTTGGTCCGGCGGGCGTCGAGATCGTCGCGCCGGGTCTGGATCGCACCGCGCCGGGTCATCAGGGTCTGGATGTCGACCCAGCACTCCTCGGCGCGCGCCGACAGTGCCTCGATGTCGGGGTGGTCGGCCAACAGCAGCTCGTACTGCTCGCGCAGCCGATCGGCATGGCCCTCGGCGGTGTCGGTGTCGATCTGGCTCCACTGCGGGAACTGCTCGTAGACGGCCTTACATGCCGCCGCCCGGTCCCGCCAGCGCTGCCGTTGTGCGGCAATCTCATCCGCCGCCCGGCGGGCGGAGCTGAAGGCCTCCTCGGCCTCGGTGAGTTCGGCGTGCAGCGCTTCCAGCTTGGCGCCGATGTCACCCTGATAGATGTACTCGGAAGGCTTGATCGGACGCCGGTCGTCCTTGATGGCCAGCCGGTCGGAGTCCTTGTACAGGCCCGTGTCCGTGACGGCGCGGCGGAAGCGCACGAACACGTCGGGCGTGTCCACGCAGATGTGGTCACCGGCCGCGGCGATCACATCGGCGGCCTCGGCGGCGCAGGGATGCTTCGGCTTGACCAGGAACAGCTTGCCCGCCAACGTGTTCGGCTCGGCCTCGCGTCCCGAGGCGCCGGCCCGCACGTGGTGCAGCGCCAGCCGTCCGCGCATGTTGGTCTCGTTGACGAACCGCAGCACCTTGGCGTAGTGCTGATCCGGCACCAGCAGCCGCAGGCCCACCCCGCGCAGCACCTTCTCCACCGCGAGCCGCCAGCGGGAGTGCTCGGGCTGCAAGTCGAAAAGTTCGGCGACATAGGGCAGTTCGGCGGGGTCGATACCGACACCCGCGCAGATGTGGTCCCGCATAGTCACAGCGGACTCGGGCAGCGCAGAGCCGACGTGCTCGACGCGCTTGAGTTCCTTGGCCGCGTTGTCGCGCAGGATCCGCGCCGACTTCTGTGCGTACTCCGCGTCGGTGGACGCATCGCGCCCCCACTCGAGCTTGCCCAGCATCTCGGTGGCCTGCCGGGTGAGCTCCTCGCGCAGGTTCCAGAATTCGTCGGCCGTATCGGGCACCTCGACGCCGAGAGCCGCGACCATCTCCTCGTAGGCCGCGCGCCGCCGGGCCACGTCGTCGGCCTGCGCTTCGGCGGCGTTGACCTGGGCCTGCAGCGGGCCGACGTTCGCCGATGCGCCGTTGATCTGGGCGTTGAGCGAATCACCTTCGGCCTTGGCCAGATTCAGCTGCCGCGTCAGATCGGCGTTCTCGTTCTCCAGCTGGTCGATGGTCGCATCGAGCGTCTCGATCTCCGCGGGGCAGTGCCGCAGCCGCACATGATCGGTATAGGCCCGCACCATCGGCAGGTCGACCAGGTCGATGATGCCGAGGTCGGTCGACTCGGAGGCGTAACGCACCTGGATGGCCTCGATGTCACCGAGGATCTTGCGCTTGCGCTGAGCCACCGCGAGCAGTTCCCGGGCCTCGACGAGCGGATCGATCTGCTTGAGCGCCTCGGGCAGCCGGGCCAGGCTGTCCGGTTCATCCAGCATGAACTCGCGGACGAACTGCTCAAGCCCACCAACGCTTTTCAGCGACTTGGCCTTGCCGAGCAGCTGCTGTGCAGCATCCGACGCGCGGATACCGATCGAGGCATACAGCTGCGCCAGGTACTGCGACTCGACCTTGGTCGTGAACCGCCAGCCGTCACCCTTGAACACGCCGGCATCGAACCGCCCCGCAGCCCACCGGTTGCAGACGTCCTCGATGTCCAGGTCGCCGTCGCCGATGACGAACCGGCTCGACGAATCCGAACGCGATTCTCCGGTCAGCCATTTGAGCACCAGGCCCGTTATGGTGCGGCCGGTGTTGCTGGTGTAGGTCACCGCGACCGCGGACCAGGTGGTGCCTTCGCCGCGCAGGTACATCACCTGGCTGGTGCCGGCTTCGCTGCGCTGGCCCCAGGCGCCGCGGACGTACTTGTCGACGGTGCGTCGGCCCGCGCTCGAGCCGGCCGCGGTGTTGTCGCCGGACGCGTTGAAGTTGCGCCGGTTGAACGGCAGGAAGCCGAGCGAAATCGCGTCCAGCAGTGACGATTTACCGCTGCCGGAGCCGCCCGCGACCAGTGAGCCGCCGGCGCTGAACGGGATGCTGTGATAACCGTCGAACACGCCCCAGTTGATGATCTGGAGCCGGGACAGATGGAACTGCTCAGACATCGGCTTCAGTACCTCCGCCGGTGAGTTGTTCGAACTGCTGCTGCAGCTCGGTGATCACCGAGGCCGTCATCACCGCCGTGATGACGGGGCTCACGGTGTAGCTGTCCTCGTCGTCACGGCTACGGCGCAGGATGTCGAGACCGGTGAGGCGCGCGATGGCCGCGTCGATCCGGGCCGTGAACGTGACTGCGTCACGGTCGGTTTCGTTCAGCACACCGCTGAACATGCCGTGCATCTCGTCGCGGGTGATGAGGAAGCTCTGGTCGCCGCCGGCGCGCATCAGCTGCGCCAGGTGCAGTGCCAGGATCGAGTCATAGGTGCCCAGGGGCTCGCGGCGCAACAGCTTGATGCCCTTGGCCGACTCGTAACGGGCCTGCTCGATGAACGCGATGTCGACGCCCTCGGAGATGCGCAACTGCAGATCGAGTTCGGACAACCGCACCGACAATTCGTTGCGGTACTCCAGGATCCAGCTGTAGATGTCGCGATCGGACTCGCTGCTGATGTAGCGGCGGGTCAGCAGGTGCTGCAATGCCCAGCAGGCCCGGTCCGGCATGGCGCTGACGTCGCCGTCGAAGCGTGGACGACGCTGCTGCACCGCGCGGCTGGTGCTGTCGACCTCGGGCAGCGAGGCGAAATCGATGGGTGAGTCAGTCATGAAGGGCTCCCGCCACGGCAACAGGCTCGGTGAACATCAGATAGGGCACCTCGATCTCGCGGTCCCGGCCGTCGAGCGACCGGAAGCGCACCGACATGGTGTCGTCGCCCGCGACACCCGGTCCTGCGGGTTGTTTGAGGGCCCAAGACCACAACACGATGACGTGGCCCAGGTACGCCGAATCGAGCAAGGAGACGGCCTCGGCGAGTGACACCGGCCGTCGCGCGACCGCGGCGTTGAGCATCTCGGACATCGCCGGTGCGTCGACCTGGGTGGTCAGGGCCGCGAAGGTGGACAGGTCGACGTCGCCCTGCGCCGCTTCCGCGGGCTTGGGTGCCGACAGGTCGCCGATCTTGAAACTCAGCGCGCCGATCGAGCTGATCGCGTGCCGGGCCAGGGGGACCTCGATGTCCAGCCGGGAATCGGTGAGGGACGACTTCAGCAGTGTCCGGGCGGCGCCGATGGCCTCGTTGAGCTGACGGGCCACACCACGGCTGGACTCCATGGTGCCGAACGCGGTGAACCGCTTGACCCGCTGCGCGCAGCGCTGCTGGATGCGTTCGACCTCGTCGATCTGGTGGCCGATCAACTCGAAGAACCCGGCCATCACCTTGCGCAGCGCCGGGTCCAGCTCGGGGAGCGCCGACGCCACGGTGGCGATGTCGGTCTCGAATTCGGCGCGCTGGTCGGGGTCGTTGATCATCCGCAGGAACGCCCGATGCGAATCGCGGCCCGCCGAATCCCATGCCGCCTGGTAGTCGGCGTACATCTGGCGCTGCCGGTCGCGGTACTCGATGTTGGTGTCGATCGGATCGTCCAGCGCCTGCGTGGCCTGCTCGATCATGGTGCCGTAGAGGCCGATGTCGGTGATCAGCCGTTCCATCTGCAGCGCGATGGCGCGGGCTTCGTCGTACATGTCGGTGACGTCGGGCTCGGGGCGCAGGCCGGCCTCCAGCTCGTCGAGCTCGCGGTGCAGCGCGGCGATCTCGGCTTCGATGCCGGCCCGGATGCGGTCGGGGTCATTGCCGGCACGGGTGGCGATCTGGCGCATGCGGGACGCGATGCCGGCAATCGAGCCGCCGGTGGCGATGCTGTCGCCGCGGCGCATGCCGCGCACGAAGTCGAGGGCGCGACGGGCGTCCTGCGTCAGATAACAGACGTTGCGTTCCGCGCCGGCGCGCGTCTCGGTCACCCGGTGCACCCAGCCCTGGCTGGCCCACGACTTGATCAGGGCCAGGCCCGACTGTCCGAGCTGGTCGTCGGTCTCGCCGAGCGTCGCCAGGTCGCGTTCCAGCCGGACCACCAGATCGGTCTCGGCGATCATGCCGTCACTGAGGTGCCGCTCCATCAATGTGGCGTAGACGCCGAGATTGTTGGTGGCCAGCAGCCGGACCGCGCGCGAGCCCTGAACGTCACGGTTGAGTTCGAGCAACTCGGCGGCCGACAGCGCCGCATTCTCTTGCACCCGCAACCCCTGACCAGCCTGACACTTCGGTGCGTTCCACCGCCGGTCCAAGATACTTGGCGAAGCGTCGGCCGGCGTCGGCGGTCGTGCTCCGCTGCGCCCGCAGGGACGGTTGCCGGCATTGCCCGGGACGGCCGGTCCCAGATGTTGTCTCACCATGTGGACACCAGTCGATGTCGCGGCCGGCTGCTGTCGGGGCGGCCGCAGCAATCGCGTTGGCGCGCCGCCGGGGCTCGTGCCCGATTTGCCCCGGGCGGGCTACGGGGCGTCCCGGCCGAGTTCACAGGCCCGACTTCGCCGTTGTGAGATGCCGATCACGATCGTCATGCGATGTGGTCTCGGTCACGACACGAAAATCACGCTTGAGCATGACTAATCGGAATATATCTGGCTGGTCCGCCTAGCGTTCCGGGGTGGCGCAGCAGGCTCGCTCGGCGGCGTAAATGGGTTTGCCGACTGGCCATTTGCCCGGAAGGTTAGCGGGGCTATGAACGGCGCTTTACCGGCTAATACGCAAACCAGCTTGGTGTGGCCTGTGAACCGCATGCCGTCGCTATCGATTCGTTACGACTTCGTCAAAAACTCTGGATTAACTCGGTTACTCGTCGGTAAATTACCCGCCAGTAAGCAAGCCGACCCCCGAGGAGTCACGTCATGAACGTTGCGGTTCGTCGCCATACCAAGGCGGGTATCTGCGCAGCGACCACGGCGGCCATCGTGGTCAGCCCGCTGTTGCCGTCAGTGCCCGCCGCCGCGCATCTGCCGTCGCTGCCGTCGGTCAGCACCGCCGCGGTGCAGCTGACTGCGGCGTACAACCCGCTGCAGCCGTGGCTCGACGCGTTCAACACCGCATCGGCCAACGCGGGGCGCATCGGCGAGGCCTTCTCCGAGGCGCCGGCCGTGTTGTTGCAGCAGTTCCTGGCGAACCAGATCAGCCATGTCGGGGCCATCCTGCAGAATCCCGGCAACATCGGCGCGGTGATCCAGGACGTCGGGCAGAACGTGAAGTCGGCGATCACCGCCGCCACGCTGCTGGGGACCAAGCCAGAGGACTGGACCATCGCCGGCTCGAACGACGTGTGGCACGGCCTGGTCGCGCAGATGCTCCCCAACATGCTCCCGACGGCGGGCAACCCGCAGGCGTCCGCGATCGTCACGCAGGTGGTCAACGTGTTGGCATCGCCGCTCAGCGGTGTGCTGATGGGTTTGGTGGGTCCCGGCATCAGCCCCGTGGTGGCGCTCGTCAACAGCATCACCAAGATCGCGACCTCGCTCGCCGCGGGTGACGCGATGACCGCGGCCCAAGCCGCCATCAACATCCCCGCGGCCATGGTGAACGGCTTCCTCAACGGAGCCAACCTGAACCTGGATGTGCTGGCGCCGCTGATCACCAAGACCATGCCGGCCGGCAACGAGCTGCAGAAGCTGAACATCCAGTTCGGTGGGTTGTTCACCGCCGGTGTGACGGGCATGGACATGACCGGCATCGGTGGCTCGATCCTGAACTCCCTGGGCCTCACGGCCGAAACGGTGCTCGCCCCGGGATTCCCGTTGGAGATCACCGGCCAGGGCATCGGGCCGATCGGTGCGCTCGTGAACCTCAGCCATCTGCTGGCCAAGGCCATCGGTTGGAGTGGTACCGGTAATCCGTTGGCCCCCAAGGCTGCTGCCGAACCGGCTGCCGCCACCCAGGTGTCGGTGACGAAGGCGAGCACGGACAACTCGATCACCTCGATCCCGCAGCCTGCGTTGGCCGTGACTCCGGTGAAGGCCACGGCGGCACAGGCCCCGGCCGAGAAGCCTGCCGCGCCGGCCAAGACGGAGACGCCGGCGACCCCGGCAACTCCGGCTACGCCCGCGACCCCGGCGACCCCCGCTACCCCGGCAACTTCGGAGACGCCCGCGACCCCGGCTACGCCGGCTACGCCCGCGACCCCGGCCACTCCGGCGACGCCGACGAAGTCCGACAACCAGAAGTCGGATGACCAGAAGGCGGACTCGACCAAGTCGGACACGAAGTCGGACGCGAGGTCGGACACCACCAAGTCCGAGACCAAGAAGCCCGAGTCGAAGAAGCCGGGCAAGCAGAAGTCGGAGAAGCCGAAGCCTGCGAAGAAGCCGGCGCCGGCGAAATCTGCTGCTGGCCAAGGTGGTTCGGCGAACGGCGCTGACGGAGGTGCCGGCTCGCACGCTTCGGCCGCCTCGAGCAAGTAGTCAGCAGCACGTAGTCGCAGTCGGTGGGCCTCCCTGCTCGGGGGAGGCCCACTGATTCCCGTCGGACCCTCCGTCCGATCAACCGAGCTCTTTTGTCCTGCCCAAATCAAGCCAATCAATTCGCAAAGAGGGAGTCGTATTCATGGATTCAGCCGTCCGTCGCCATACCAAGGCGGGTATCTGCGCAGCGACCACGGCGGCCATCGTGGCCGGCCCACTGCTCACGTCGGCACCCGCCTCCGTCAAGCTTCCGGCGCTGCCGTCGGTCAGTACCGCCGCCGTGCAACTGACTGCGGCGTACAACCCGCTGCAGCCGTGGCAGGACGCGTTCAAGACCGCCGCGGCGAATGCCGGGCGCATCGGCGAGGCCTTCTCCGAGGCGCCGGCGGTGCTGCTGCAGCAGTTCCTGGCGAACCAGATCGACCATGTCGGGGCCATCCTGCAGAATCCCGGCAACATCGGCACGGTTTTGGGCGAGATCGGGCACAACGTGCAGTCGGCGATCACCGCCGCGACGTTGCTGGGCACCGACCCCGGCAACAACTCGCAGTCCGTCGACTCGAACGATGGCTTCCACTTCATCCTGCTTCAGGTGATTCCGAAGCTGCTTCCGACGGCCTCGAACGCCATGGCCAACCGGGTCGTGCAGGAAGTGTTCAACTTCCTGGCATCGCCTCTGAGCGGGGTCCTGATCGGCCTGGCAGGACCGGCGATCAGCCCGGCGGTGGCGCTGGCGAACAGTCTCACCAGCATCGGTGCGTCCCTGTCGCAAGGCGACGCGGCGAAAGCGCTGCAGACCGTCATCAACATCCCGGCTGCCATGGTGGACGGCGTCCTCAACGGCGCCAACCTCAACTTGGACCTCGTGGCCAAGCTGATCAACAAGACCATTCCCCTCAGCGACAATGCCGTCGTCAAGGCGCTCAACATCCAGTTCGGCGGACTGTTCACCGCCGGATCGACGGGCTGGGACCAGATGGGCCTCGGTGGCTCGATCCTGAACTCACTCGGACAGACCGTCTATGCCGACATCATCGGGACGGACCTGCAGATCGACGGTCTGGGCATCGGGCCCATCGGCGCCATGGTGTCGCTCGGCCGCATCCTCGCCAAGGCCATCGGCTGGAGCGGCACGGGTAATCCGCTGGCGCCCAAGACCACCGCCGATCCGGCTGCTGCCACGCAGGTGTCGGTGACCAAGGCGGCGACGGACAACTCGATCACCTCGATCCCGCAGTCCACGTTGGCGGTGACGCAGGTGAAGGCCACCGCAGCGGAGGCTCCGGAGGCGCCCGCGAAGCCTGCTGCTCCGGCCAAGGCGGAGACCCCGGCGACCCCGGCGACCCCGGCGACGCCCGCAACTCCGGCGACCCCGGCAACTCCGGCTACCCCCGCCACGTCCGAGACCCCGGCCACTCCGGCTACCCCGGCCACTCCGGCGACCCCGGCGACCCCGGCGACGCCGACGAAGGCCGACAATCAGAAGTCGGATGACACCAACCCGGATACCACCAAGTCGGAGACGAAGACGTCCGAGACCAAGTCCGACACAACGAAGTCCGAGACCACCAAGTCGGAGACCAAGAAGTCCGAGTCGAAGAAGCCGGGCAAGCAGAAGTCGGAGAAGGCCGAGAAGCCGAAGCCTGTGAAGAAGTCGGCACCGGCGAAATCCACTGCAGCTCAGGGTGGTTCGGCCCACAGTGGAGCCGACGCGCACTAGCTGGTACCTGCCGAGGCCACGGTTTCCCGGGCGCCGACGATGTCGCGCGGGAAACCGTGGCCGCGGCGTTACAGGAGCACGTACCGCGACCGGTGATGCAGCCGGAAACCCATCGACTCGGCCAGCGCGATCGCCGGCGCGTTGTCGTCGGGAACCCGGACGTAGGCGTGCGTCGCGCCGCGGCCGGCGGCCCCGGCCACCAGCTCGGCACAGACGGCCCGGCCGAGTCCACGCCGGCGTTGCGGCTCGAGCACCGCGACGTCCGACAGCCCGGCCCACACCCTGCCGCCGGGCGCCGTGGTCACGGCGACCCGCCCGACCGCCGCGTCGGCCACCGTGGCGAATGCCACGTCTCCGTCGACGACGGTGCTGAGCAGCTCGACGGGCACGTCCTGTGCGTGAATCTCCAACCATCGGGCATCCGGATGCGAGGGCAATTCGGCATGGGTGGTGCCCGACAGTTCCATGGTGAGCACGCGATTCGGCTCGACGCCTTCGGAACGGACCGGCAGCAGCCGCTCCGGCAGCGCCACCCACGGTTGCAGTCCGTGTTCGGCGTACCAGTCGGCAATTGTCGGCAGGGTCGTCAAGTCCGACGAAAAGAGCAGCGGCACAGCCGAGTTGGTGCGCTTGTCCGTCCCGCCGGCGCGCAGCAACCAGCCGCCGGCCCAGTGCCGTTCGGTACCCGGCCAGGCCAGGGCGGCCGCGTGCTCGACCGCACGTATCTCTGAATTGCGCACCGGGGCGTGCGACAGCTCGCGCACCGACATCACCGCGGCCGGGCCGATCTCGACGCGCTCACCCGATTTGGTGCGCACCACCACGACCGGGGTGAGCGCCTCGAGGTGCCCGACGACGTCGGTGAAGGCCTGGGATTCGGGGCCGGCCTCGGGCAACCGGTAGCGTAACGAGACGCGGCTACCGACCGAAGGCATCAGTGCCCGAACGGGTCGTCGACCTCGCCCGGCATCCAGCTCAGCCCCGGCACGCCCCACTTGTTCGACTTGACCATCCGCTTGGCGGCCCGCGCGTTGCGGCCGATCAGGCAGTCGAGGTACAGGAAGCCATCGAGGTGACCGGTCTCGTGCTGCAGCATCCGGGCGAACAGACCGGTGCCCTCCAGCTCGACGGGCTTGCCGTCGGCGTCCAGACCGGTGACCTTGGCCCACGAGGCGCGGCCGGTCGGGAACGATTCGCCGGGAACCGACAGGCAGCCCTCGTCGTCGTAGTCCGGGTCGGGCATGGTCTCGGGGATCTCCGAGGTCTCCAGCACCGGGTTGATCACGACGCCGCGGCGCCGCGCGGTCTGGCCGCGGTCGTCGGCGCAGTCGTAGACGAACAGCCGAAGCCCGACACCGATCTGATTGGCGGCCAGGCCCACGCCGTTGGCCTTGTCCATCGTTTCGTACATGTCATCGATCAGCGCGGCGAGATCGGAAGGGAGGGAGCCGTCGGCGCCGACGGCCACCGGAGTGGTCGCGGTGTGCAGAACAGGGTCACCGACGATGCAGATTGGACGGACAGCCATGACGAGCAATCTTAATGATCCGACTCGCGGGTAACGATCACGGCTCAATACCGTCGGCCGTGGTTGAATGTTCGCCGAACCACTTGCAGCGTCCCAGATCCGTTGTGACGCACGAAACAGGCTGGCATATACCGAGATCAGAGAAAGGGTCCAGGGGCGAAATGGACGGCGCTATGGCGCGTACTGAGCGATCCGGGGACGACTCTGAGCTCGCTGACGGGTTGACCCGTCGCGAACACGACATTCTTGGTTTCGAACGTCAGTGGTGGAAATTCGCGGGTTCCAAAGAGGACGCCATCAAGGAACTCTTCTCGATGTCGGCGACCCGGTACTACCAGGTGCTCAACGCCCTGGTCGACCGGCCTGAGGCGCTGGCCGCGGACCCGATGCTGGTCAAGCGACTGCGCCGGCAGCGCGCCAGCCGACAGAAGGCCAAGGCCGCGCGTCGTCTCGGTTTCGAAATCACCTAGCTTTTCTGCCCTGAGGGTCCGCCTCGATAAGGTGGGGAGCAATGAATCAGCGAGAGTCTTCCGGACTGCCCCTGCGCGCCATGGTCATGGTGCTGTTGTTCCTCGGTGTCGTGTTCCTGCTGGTGGCGTTCCAGTCGCTGAGTTCAGACAGCAGCTCCGACTCGAGCTCGTCGAGCAGCTCCGCCAGTGCGACGTCCGCCACTGCCACCACGACGTCGACGACGCCGGCGCCCGCCAAGGCCGACGTCAAGGTGTTCAACATCTCTGAGGTCGCCGGCGCCGCGCAGACCGTCGCCAACAAGCTGCACGAGCAGCAGTGGAACGTGACCGAGACCGACAACCTCAGCGTCGACGCCCCGCCGGCCGCCACGACCGTGTATTTCGGTGAGGCCGCGGGAGAGAAGGAAGCCGCCGAAGCGGTCGGCAAAATCCTCGACGCGCCCGTCGAACCGCGCATCCCGGCGCTCAATGACAAGGGACCGGGCGTCATCGTTCTGGTGACCGGTTAGGCTCTCGGGCATGCCGATCTCAGCCCCGATTCGCTTCCTCGCCGCCGCTGCGGTCATTGCACCCGTCGTCGCTGCGTGTGCGCCTCCCGGACAGGTCCCCGCAACCACTCCTGGCACCACGCCGGCGATCTGGACCGGCGTCGAGCACGCCCCGCAGGGCCACGGTGAAAAGGCCGGCGAAAAGGCTGCCCCGCAGGCCGCCCCGATCGGCGAGAAGCTGGTCACCGAGCTGAAGACCCCCGAGGGCACGACGGTCGCGACCGCCGAGTTCCTGTTCAACGGTGGGTTCGCCACGCTGACGGTCAAGACCACCTCCGGCGGCGTGCTGACGCCCGGATTCCACGGCCTGCACATCCACTCGGCCGGCAAGTGCGAGCCGAACTCGGTGGCGCCGACCGGTGGCGCCCCCGGCGACTTCCTGTCCGCCGGCGGACACTTCCAGGCTCCGGGCCACACCGGCTACCCGATGAGCGGTGACCTCGCCTCGCTGCAGGTCAAGGGTGACGGCACCGGCTCGCTGGTGACCACCACGGACGCCTTCACCGCCGAGCAGCTGCTCGCCGGCAACAAGACCGCGCTGATCATCCACGAGAAGGCCGACAACTTCGGCAACATCCCGGCTGACCGGTACCAGCAGATCCAGGGCGCCGCACCGGGGGCGGACGAGGCTTCGATGAACACCGGTGACTCCGGTAAGCGCGTGGCGTGCGGTGTCATCGCTGCCGGGTAGCGCGGACAGCCACACCCCACCGCGAATCGATTTCGCCGGGTCGCCACGGCCGACCCTCGGCGTCGAATGGGAGTTCGCCCTCGTCGATGCCCGCACCCGCGACCTGAGCAACGAGGCCGCCGCGGTCATCGCCGAGATCGGCGAGACGCCGCATGTGCACAAGGAATTGCTGCGCAACACCGTTGAGGTGGTCACCGGCGTCTGCGACACCGCCGGCGAGGCCATGGACGATCTGCGGTCGACGCTCGGCCCGGTACGCCGGATCGTGCGCGACCGCGGCATGGAGCTGTTCTGCGCGGGCACTCACCCGTTCGCCGAGTGGGAGAGCCAGCAGCTCACCGAAGGGCAGCGCTACGCCGAACTGATCAAACGGACCCAGTGGTGGGGCCGGCAGATGCTGATCTGGGGCGTGCACGTACACGTCGGGATTTCCTCGGCGCACAAGGTGATGCCGATCATCACGTCGCTGCTCAACCAGTACCCGCATCTGCTGGCGCTGTCGGCGTCGTCGCCGTACTGGGACGGTGAGGACACCGGCTACGCCAGCAACCGGGCCATGATGTTCCAGCAGCTGCCGACCGCGGGCCTGCCATTCCACTTCCAGAAGTGGTCTCACTTCGAGCGCTTCGTCTACGACCAGCGCAAGACCGGCATCATCGACCACATGAACGAAATCCGTTGGGACATCCGGCCGTCGCCGCATCTCGGCACGATCGAGGTCCGGATTTTCGACGGCGTGTCCAACATCGCCGAACTCGGTGCGCTGGTCGCGCTGACGCACTGCCTGATCGTCGATCTGGACCGCCGGCTCGACGCCGGCGAGCAGCTGCCGACCATGCCGCCCTGGCATGTGCAGGAAAACAAGTGGCGCGCGGCGCGGTACGGACTGGACGCCGAGATCATCCTGGATGCCGACAGCAACGAGCGGTTGGTCACCGAAGATCTGGACGAGCTGCTGAACCGGTTGGAACCGGTTGCGGCATCACTGAATTGCGCCGACGAGTTGGCCCGGGTGGTCGACATCTACACCCTGGGCGGCTCCTATCAACGCCAGCGCCGGGTCGCCGAGGAAACCGACGGGGATCTGCTGGAAGTCGTGGACGCGTTGGTGTCGGAGCTGGTGTTGTAGCCGTGCCCATCACGCCGATGTTCCCGCTGGAGTCCGCGCTGCTGCCCGGCGACGAACTGCCGCTGCGGATCTTCGAGCCGCGGTACGGCGAACTGGTGCGGGACTGTATGGCCGCCCCGGAGCAGGTGTTCGGCGTGGTGCTGATTTCGGCCGGCCGTGAGGTCGGCGGCGGCGACGCCCGGTGCTCGGTCGGGGCGCTCGCCCAGATCGACCGGTGCCAGCCGCAGGGCATCGGCCGGTACATGCTTAGCTGCAGCGTGACCGACCGCATCCGAATAGTGCAGTGGCACAACGACGATCCGTATCCGCGGGCCGAAATCGAGAGGTGGCCCGACGAGCCCGGGCCGGTGGTCCCGGAGGCGTCCATCGTGGCGGTCGAGGACCGGATCATCGCGCTGTTCGAACGCATCGCGTCGGCGCAGGGCGCACGCCTGCGGGACCGGGCCTCGATCCTGGCCAGGACCGTCAAACCCGATGTGGGACAACGCCTCTACGCGCTGGCCGCACTACTGCCGATCGGCCAGGCCGACAAGTACTCCGTGCTGGCCGCGCCGAATGCCACGGCCCGGCTGGACGCGCTCGAAGAAGCGGTCGAGAGTCTCACCGCGATGGTGGAATTCCAGCTGTCCGAGGAGTAGCGGCGGCCGTTCCGTGCAGGCAGGGGGGTGCGGCACCGCTTATCCTTGACACAGCTTGTTGTGTTACGGGGAGGGTTCACGATGACGGGTTGGCAGGGGAGCGGTTACAACGGTCCCAACCCAGGTGGCGGCGCGGGCAGGTCGTCCGACGAAGAAGAGACGGCGATTCACCAGACCACGCCACCGGCCGCCCCCGGATGGCCGCCGCAGACGCCGCCGCCGTTGAGCCAGCCGCCGGCCGGTCAGCAGCCGGCAGGCCCGCCGCAGACACCGGCGTGGGGCCAGCCGGTCGCGCCGCAGACCGGCGGCTGGGGCCAGCCGCCGAGCGCTCCCGGTACCGCCCCCATGGGCTGGCCAGGTGCCCCGGGTGCACCCGGAGGTGGCTACGGCGCCCAGCCGTTCGTCACCCCGCCGAAGAAGAACAAGGTGCCGCTGATCATCGCGGCCATCGTGGTGGTGCTCGTCGTGCTGGGTGGTGGCATCTACTACGTCTACGACTCGTTCGGTTCGGGCGACAGCAGCGGCTCGAGCTCCGCCAGCGAGGTCGTCAAGGGCTACCTGGAGGCGCTGTCGAACGGCAATGCCGACATGGCACTGTCCTTCAGCAACGACCAGCCGGCCTCGAAGGAGTTCCTCTCCAGCGACGTGCTGAAGAAGCAGACCGCCGAATGGCCGATCAGTGACATCCGCATCCTCAACGAAGACAAGACCATGGAGTCGATCGGCCGCGCCGACGTCCACGTGGCGGCCAAGTTCGGTGACAAGAATTCCGACGCCACGATTCACGTCAAGAAGGAAGGCGGCAAGTGGCAGCTGGCCCACGCGGCCGTCAAGGTCGATCTGTCGTCGCTGAGTAGTTCCAACAACGCCGCGGACAAGACGATGACGGTGTTCGGCAAGGAGATCGGCGAGGAATCGGCGATCTACGTGTTCCCCGGCTTCCTGGACCTCGGCAGCACCAGCCCGTACGTCACGGTCACCAACAGCAAGCCGCTGCTGCTCGACGCCATCGAAGGGTATTCGGCGAGCGCCTACCTGCAGCCGAAATTTGCGCTCAACGACTCCGGCACCAAGACCATCACCAAGCTGCTGGAGGCGGCGTACGGCAGCTGCTCGTCGTCGCGCTCACTGGTGCCGCCGGCACCCTGCCCGGTGAAGATCAGCGACCGCGATCTGGTCGACGGCACCGTGACATGGAGCCCGCCCGACATGAGCGCCGTCAAGGTCGGTGATCTGGACGAATACCGCATGGAGGTACGTATTTCCGGCGAGGTCCACTACGACGTGAGCGGCCAGGGCCGCAACGGCGGGACCAAGCGCGGCACGTTGACCTCATATGTCACCGGCACCACCGCCGACGTCAGTGGCGAGCAGGTGAAGATCAAGTTCAACTGAGCTTGGCGTCCACGAACTCGCTGCCGATGTCCGGCACCTCGCCGGCGACGTCGGGCTTGTAGCGGCCGGTGACCTCCACGGAGGTCTCGACGCGGGTCTGCCAGCCGTGGCGGGCCAGCCACTCGGCGACGTCCTCGCGCGGCTCTGGGTAGAAGAGCTCGGAGACGTCGGTCACCTGCTGACCGGCCTTGGCGGCTTCCTCGCGGATCGCATCCATCCGGGCTTTGCGGATGCGCTGGTTCTCCTCGCTGAAATAGTTGGCGCCGAAGCCCTCGACAGCGACACGGCTACCGGGCGCGCTGAGTTCGTGGAGACGGTCGAACAGCAGATCCTGGGCCTCGGCGGGCAGGTAGGGCAGCAGCCCCTCGGCGAGCCAGGCCGTCGGCTGGGCGGGGTCGAAACCGCTTCGCCGCAAGGCTTCCGGCCAGTCCTGGCGGAGGTCGATGGGTACGCCGACGTGCCGGGCGGCCGGCTGAATGCCATGGGCGGCCAGGGTTTCCTCCTTGAACGCCAACACTTTCGGCTGGTCGATCTCGAAACCACGGTGCCGTCGGGCCAGGGGAGTCGCCAGGCCCGCGCGTCCAGGCCCGCGGCCAAGATGACGACCTGGCGGATGCCGTCGGCGCCGGCCGATGCGAAGAACTCGTCGAACCACTTGGTGCGTGCTGCCGCGTATGCCCACACCATGCGGATGCGTTGCGCCTGTGCCGAACCGGCCGCGCCGCCGGAGAACGATGAAGACCAGCCGGCCGCGGTGGCGGCGTCGATGAACAGCTGCGCGTAGGGGTCGTCGAACAGCGGGTTCTCCGAAGCGGATTCGGCGGCCCGGGCCATCGCCACCCCCAACGCGGTGGCACCCACGCTTTCGGTGATGCCCCAGGAATCGTCGTCAGTTCGCGCCATAGTCGTCCAATTCGTCGCGGATCAGCAGGTCGTCGCGGAAACTCTGTTCACGATAGGCGAGCTGGCCGACCCGGTTGGCCACCACCGGAGCGGTGATCAGGGTGAACAGACCGGCCAGGATCAGCATGCCGACGTCGGCGTGCCCGCGCAGGCGCAGCCCGGCGCCGGTCAGCACCAGCAGCAGTCCGAGCACCTGCGGCTTACTGGCGGCCTGCAGTCGCGACAAGGTGTCCGGGAAACGCACGACGCCGACGGCTGCTGTCAGCGCCAGCACCGAGCCGCCGAGGATCAAAGCCACGGCGACAATGTCGAATACGTTCATCGCGGCGGCTCCTGATCGGTGTCGCGGACGCGGAACCTGGCCACGCTGACCGAACCGACGAAGGTGATCAGGGCCAGCGC
Organism: Mycobacterium sp. ST-F2; assembly: GCF_001905655.1. Classification (GTDB taxonomy): domain Bacteria; phylum Actinomycetota; class Actinomycetes; order Mycobacteriales; family Mycobacteriaceae; genus Mycobacterium. The sequence goes on along the minus strand of NZ_JMHT01000016.1, from coordinate 27,243 downwards.
CGTCAAGCTGTAGGTCGCTGTGGTGTCGAGACTGTAGGCCGCCCACGTGCCGATGCCGCACATGGTGACGGCCACGAACGTGTCGAGCGCCACCAGGCGATCCAGGGTGCCGGGACCGGCCAGCAGCCGGAACATCGTGATGGCCGCAGCTGTGATCAGCATTCCGGCAGCAATGATCCACAGGGTGTTCACGCGGGGTCCGCCTCCAAAGGCTGCCAATGGGATTCGCGTTCGAACGACGCGATCATCAACCGTTCGATCTCGGCCACCTGGCGGTAGAACTGTCGCACCGACCGCTCAGAGCCCACATCGATCACGTGGACGTAGATCATCCGCCGCGCCTGGTCGATCTCCAACACGATCGAGCCGGGAATGAGAATGATGACGTTGACGGCCACTGCCAGCACCAGATCCGATTTGAGGGCGAGCCGCGCCCGGAGCACCGCGGTCAGCGGTGGGGGTCCGGGTCTCACTGCGAGCCACGCGAGTTGTATCGAGGACTGCACCAGGTAGTAGGCGACCTTGAGCACGAGCCACGCCAGTGACAGTGGATGGAGCCGGCCCGCCACCGGCACCTGCGGCAACGGCAGCAGCACCGTGATCAGCACGGCGACGGCGAGGCCGCCGACGATGTTGGCGGCGGAGATATTGCCCCACAACAGAATCCACACGGCCATCAGCCAGACCAGGATGCCCACGCGCGGTAACCACTGCCTCATGGCGTCAACACCACCGAGATGTACTGGGCGCGGTCGGCGACCTGGTCGGCGGCCCGCTCCGCGAACCCGAAGATGGGCCCCGCGAACACCGTCAGGGCGAGCCCCACCGCGATGAGCACCGCGGTCGGCGCCAGCATGCTGACGGGCATCCGGCCGACGTCCGGCCGGTCGTCGACGGCCACGTTCGCCACCGGCTCGAGCAGTCCGGCCGGGGCTGCCGTGGACAGCATGCCCTCCGGCGCGTCGTCGCGGGCGCGCCAGAACGCGAGCGTCCACACCCGCGCCATGACGTACAGCGTCAGCAAGCTGGTGATGACGGAGCCGGCGACGAGTGCCCATGCGAGCACCGACGCGCTCTCGGTGCCGGCCTGCAGCAGCGCCACCTTGCCGATGAAACCCGAGAACGGCGGAATGCCGCCGAGGTTCAGCGCCGGGATGATGAACACGAACGCCAGCAGCGGGCTGGCCGCCGCGAGTCCACCGAGGCGCTGCAGTGTCGAGGCCCCGGCCTGCCGCTCGATCAGCCCCACCACCAGGAAGAGCGTGGTCTGCACGACGATGTGGTGGGCCACGTAGTAGATGGCGCCGGCCATGCCGATCCGGTTGGACACCGCGATGCCGAACACCAGGTAGCCGATGTGGCTGACCAGGGTGAAGGACAGCAGTCGCTTGATGTCGCTCTGGGCCATGGCGCCGAAGATGCCGATCAACATGGTGAGCAGCGCCGCGATCATGAGCACGCCGTCGAGTGAGCCACCCGGGAACAGCAGCGTATGGGCCCGGATGATCGCGTACACACCGACTTTGGTGAGCAGGCCGGCGAACACCGCGGTGACCGGTGCCGGGGCGGTGGGGTAGGAGTCGGGCAGCCATGCCGACAGCGGGAACACCGCCGCCTTGATGCCGAACGCCACCAGCAGCACCGCGAACAGTGCCGCCCGGGTACCCGGGGTGATGCCGTCGAGCCGGTTCGCCAGCTCGGCGAGGTTCAGGGTGCCGGTGGCCGCGTAGGTGAGCGCGATGCCGATCAGGAAGATCACCGACGAAACCATGGACACCATGACGTAGCCGATGCCGGCGCGGACCCGCTCCTCACTGGCGCCGACGGTCAGCAACACGAAGCTCGCGGCCAGCAGCACCTCGAAGCCGACGAACAGGTTGAACAGATCGCCCGCGAGGAACGCGATGCAGACGCCGGCCGACAGCACCAGGTAGGTCGGCAGGAAGATCGACACCGGCTGCTCGTCGCCGCCGTCGCGAATGCCCTGTCCGATGGCGTACCAGACCACCGCCAGCAGCACGATCGCGGACACCACCAGCATCAGGGCCGAAAGCCGGTCGACGACAAGCACGATGCCGAGCGGTCCCATGCCGGGTTCGGTCTGGCCCCAGCCGCCGACGTGGACCGCGACGGTGCCGCTGTGGTCGACGACGTAGACCAGCGCCGCGCAGACCGCCGTCATCGCGGCGAGCGCCACCAGCGCGACGACCTGCTGCAGCCGGGGCCGGCGGCCCGCGAACATCGTCGCGGCGGCACCGAGGATCGGGATCAGAACGGGCAGCGGTGCCAGCACCGCACCCGTCGTCACGCCTGCTCCACCGGGTCGGCGGGTAGCGCGTCGAGTTCCGCGGGTGCGTCGGCGTCGGTGACGACGGACGGTTCGCCGCGGTCTTCCTCGACCGCCGGGGTGTCGGTGGTCGACAGCTGCGCGACGCGGCTGTCCTCGGGGTCGTTGCCCACCTCTTCGACCGTGGTGAGGCGGTAGGCCCGGTAGATCAGCGCCAGCACGAACGCGGCGACACCCATGGTGATGACGATCGAGGTGAGGACCATGCCCTGTGCCAGCGGGTCGGCGGTGCCCGTCTGGCCGTGGCTGGTGCGGCCGCGCACCGGCGGATTACCGGAGTCACCCCCCATCACCAGGATCAGCAGGTTCACCGCGTTGCCGATCAGCAACAGGCCCAACAACATTCGGGTCAGGTTGCGCTCCAGCAGCAGGTACACGCCGGTGCCGGTGAGACCGCCGATGAGTACAAGAGGGACGAGATAGGTCGTCATCGGGTGGCCGCCTCACGTGGTGCGTACAACTCTTCGTCGACCCTGGCGCCCAGGCTGCGCAGGATGTCCAGCACCAGGCCCACGACGATGAGGTACACGCCGAGGTCGAAGAACAGCGCCGTCACCACCTTCACCGAACCCAGCAGGGGCAGCGTGAATTTCACCACCGCGCTGGACAGCACCGGGGCGCCCAGCAGCAGCGAGGCCGTCGCCGTCCCGGCCGACAGCGCCAGGCCGGCACCCAGAATCTTGCCGGCGTCCAGCGGCAGCGTCTCGCCCAATTCGTAACGGCCGCCGGCCAGGTACCGCAGCACCAGCGCCAGACCCGCCGTCAGGCCACCGGCGAAACCGCCGCCGGGAGTGTTGTGTCCGGCGAAGAAGAAGTACACCGACAGCACCATGATGAGCGGGAAGATCATGCGGGTCGCCACCTCGAGCACCAGGGAGCGGTGCCGCGGATCGCGCAGGTCGCTGCCCCGCAGCCAGGTGATGTCGGGTGTCGGCCGGTGATCTTTCGGTACCCGGGGCGCCGAGCCGAAACGCCTGTGCCGGAACACCATCGACGCCACACCGGTCGCGGCGACGAGCAGCACCGAGATCTCGCCGAGAGTGTCCCAGGCCCGGATGTCCACCAGCAGCACGTTGACGGTGTTGGCGCCGTGCCCGCGGTAGTACGCCGCGTCGGGCAGCAGCTCGGCCAGCGGCCGGGTCTTGCGGGCGGCCATGGCGTAGACGGCCAGCGCCGTCACCGACGCGCCGACCGCGGTGGCCAGCAGGGCACGCGGCAGCCGGTGCCGCTTCATGTGGGCGGCGTCGGATTCGGCGGGCAGGGTGCGCAGCACCAGCAGGAAGACCACCAAAGTCAGTGTCTCGACCAGGAATTGGGTCAACGCCAGGTCCGGTGCGCCGTAGAAGATGTAGAGCGTGCCGCAGCCGTAACCGGTGACACCGACGACCAGCACGGCCGCCAGGCGGTTGCGCATCACCGTCGCGCTGATCGCCGCCGCCAGCACGATGAGGCCGACGACGACCTGCAGCGGCGAGTTCCACAACTTCAGGTCGGGCTGGTCCCGCGGACCCAGCAGCAGCACCGCGACGGGCAGCACGGCGAGGGTCGACAGGATCATCGCCTGCGTCGTCGGGATCGAGCCGCGCTGGGTGAACGCCGTCAGCCGCACGGCGAAGCGATCCGCGCCGCGGATGGCCGCGTCGTACATCCGGTCGGCATTGCCCAGCGGCAGATATGGCACCCGGAAGCGTTCGAGGCGGTGCCGCAGCACGAACGCCGCCGCGCCGGCTCCGAGGATCACGGCCGACAACAGCAGCGGCATGTTGACGCCGTGCCACAGCGCCAGGTGGTATCCAGTGCTGCCCGGCATGGTCGCGGTGTAGTCGGCGATGGCGTGGTCCAACGCGTTCGGCAGCAGCCCGAAGCCGAGGCCGGCGACGGCCAGGATGCCCGGCGGGATGAGGAAACCGAGGCTGGGACGGTGCATCTCAGTGACGCGAATCGTCGGCTCTTCCCTGCCTTTTCGGGCGAACGCGCCGTAGAGGAACCGCAGGCTGTAGATCGTGGTGAACACCGACCCGAACGCCACGGTCGCCAGCACGAACGGTGCCGACGCGCCCAATGTCGGGCTGTGCCAAAGGGTTTCGAAGTCGGCCTCTTTCGCGACGAAGCCGAGGAACGGCGGCAGCCCGGCCATGCTGGCGGCCGCGGCGACGGCGATGCTCAGCAGCACGGGGCTGCGCCGGCCGAGCCACGCCAGTTTCCGGATGTCGCGGGTGCCCGTGGCGTGGTCGATGATCCCGACGACCATGAACAGCGCGGCCTTGAACATGGCGTGCGCACACAGCATGGCGAGCCCGGCGAGCATCAGATCGCCACCGCCGGCGCCGACCATCACCGTGATCAGCCCGAGCTGGCTGACGGTGCCGAAGGCCAGGATCAGTTTGAGGTCGTACTCGCGCACGGCACGCCAGCCGGCGAGCAGCAGCGTCACCAGGCCCAGCGTCACGACCGTCGGCCGCCACGGCTGGTGATCGGCGAAACCGGGTGTCATGCGCGCGATCAGGTACACGCCGGCCTTCACCATGGCCGCGGCGTGCAGGTAGGCGCTGACGGGCGTCGGCGCCGCCATGGCGCCCGGCAGCCAGAAGTGCATCGGCACGATGGCCGACTTGGACAGTGCACCGATGAGGACCAGCACGACGGCGACCGATGAGGTGGTGCCGGTCGGCGCGGTGGCGACGAGGTCGGACAGCCGGTAGGTGCCGGCGAGCGTGCCCAGCATGATGATGCCGGTCAGCATCGCCAGACCACCGAACGTGGTGACCAGCAGCGCCTGGGTGGCGGCGCGCCGGCTGGCGACGCGCTCGGCATAGTGGCCGACGAGCAGGAACGACAGCACGGTCGTCAGTTCCCAGAACAGGTACAGCAGTAGCGTGTTGTCGCTGCAGACCAGTCCGAACATGGCGCCCGAGAACGCGACGAGCTCGGCGGCGAAGCTGGGCAGCCGGTTCTCGGTGTGCCCGTCGGCGTGGTGGAAGTACTCGGCGCAGTAGAGCAGCACGAGGGTGCCGACGCCCAGCACCAGCACCGACATGATCGCCGCCAGCGAATCCAGCCGCAGCGTGATGTCCATGGACAGCTGCGGCACCCAGTCGATGTGCAGCGTCTGCTCGCCGGTCCCGGGCCAGTTCGACGCCAGCCAGATCAGCGAGCCCGCGGGCGCCAGCGCGAGCGGATAGAACGCCCGCCGTCCCCAGCGTCGTACCAACAGTGGAGCGAGAACAGTGGCGATCGCGTGTACGTACAGAACGGTGAGCATGGGCCTCCGGCAGGCGTCGGGGGGCGGTCCGGCCAGCTTACGGGGCGGCTGTTACTGCCGTGGTCCCGCGGTTCTCGCAGGCCACAGCCCCGCTACCGGGTGCCCGATGCACCGACTCCTACACTTTTCACTTATGGTGACGAACGCGACGGGGCGCCGATGAGTCTTCCGGGAATCGGATCGGTGTCGTTGTCGGGCTTCGCGCACCCCTGGCTGCTCCTGACCGCACTGCTGCCCATCGCGTTGGTGGCCGCCTATCTCGCGGCGCAACGCAACCGCGCCAGCCGGCTGCGCAGCTATGCCGGCGACCAGCCGCGCACCGACGTCGTACCGATGCAGCCGACGCGCTGGCGGCACCTCCCGATGGTGTTCTCGGTGGCCGCGCTGCTGTCCCTGACCGTCGCGCTCGCCGCCCCCACCCACGAGATCAAGACCCCGCGCAACCGCGCGGTGATCATGCTCGTGATGGACGTCTCCCGGTCCATGGAGGCCGACGACGTCTCCCCGAGCCGGCTGGCCGCGGCGAAAGACGCCGCCAAGCAGTTCGCGAAGAAGCTGACCCCCGGCGTGAACCTCGGCCTGGTCACGTTCTCCGGGAACACCAACCTGCTGGTGTCGCCGACGCCGGACCACAACGCCACCATCACCGCGCTGGACCACCTCACCGTCGACGACGGCACCGCGACCGGCGACGGCATCTTCGCGGCCCTGCGCGCGATCTCGACCCTGGCCGACGTGCTCGGTGGCAGTGGCAACACCGAAAAGCCGCCGAAACGCATCGTGTTGCTGTCCGACGGCGCGGAGAACCGGCCCGGCAACCCGGACAGCCCGCACGGCGCCTACACCGCGGCGCGGACCTCCAAGGAGTCGGACACCCCGATCTCGACCATCGCGTTCGGGACCAAGGGCGGCAAGATCAAGGTCGACAACCAGAGCGTCAACGTCCCGGTCAACGACACCACCATGAAGCGGGTCGCCGAGCTCTCCGGTGGGCAGATGTACACGGCGGCCAAGATCGAGGACCTCAACAAGAGCTACGACGCCATCCAGCAGCAGATCGGCTACGAGATCATCCGCGGACCCGGCGGTACCGCGTGGCTGCGCCTCGGCGTGTTCGCGCTGACCTGTGCGGTGATCTCCGCGCTGGTGATCAACCGGCGGCTGCCGACATAGGGTTGAATACGACTCGTGGACAACGAAATTCGGGTCGTCAGCGCCAGTCGTGACATCGCCGCACCGGCGGCGGAGATCTTCGAGCTCATCGCCGACCCCGCACAGCAGCCGCGCTGGGACGGCAACGACAACCTGGCGGAGGCGCCCGTCGACCAACGCGTGCACGCCGTGGGTGACGTGTTCGTCATGGGCCTGACGTTGGGGACCAACCGCGAGAACCACGTCGTGGAATTCGTCGAGGGACGGCGCATCGCGTGGAAGCCGTCCGAACCCGGGCTGCCGCAGCCGGGCCATCTGTGGCGCTGGGAACTCGAGCCCATCGACGACGGGCACACCCGCGTCACCCACACCTACGACTGGACCGCGCTGACCGACGAGAAGCGGCTGAACCGGGCCCGGCGGACCTCGGCCGAGTGGCTGCAGGCGTCGTTGTCCCGGCTTGCCGCACTCGCCGAGGAGCAGTGACTACTGCTTGGGGGTGATGGTGGCCTTGAAGGTGCCGTCACCCTGGTTCAGCCAGGTGATGGTGCCCTTCTGGAACTCGCTGATCCAGCCGCCCTTTGGCGCGTCCGGTCCGCCTGCGGTCTGGGCTTCGTCCGTGGTCGGGAAACCCAATTCGCCTCCGGCGCCGCCCTTTTCCGTGTACTCGCGGAGGATCTCACCCTGCACGAGGTGGGCGCCCGTCGCCGGCGAGCTGAAGATGGTGCCCTTCGCGAAGGCCTGCACCGTGCCGTCGCCGACCTTCTGCGGCTGGGCGGTCGGCTGGCCGAGAGCAGCTTCGCCACCGGCTTTCTGGTAGGCGTCGGCGACGGGACCGTCCAAGGTGACGTCGCCCACGCCCGGCACGCTCATGGTGGTCGGCGACCCGGCCATGGCCGACGAGGCGGCGCTCGACGCGGAACTGGCGGCGGACGATGCGGCGCTGGCTCCCGAGCTGGCGACGGACGATGCCGCGCTGGCTCCGGAGCTGGCAGCCGACGACGCGGTGGAACCGATGTCCTTGGTTTGGGAGCAGGCCACGACGGCAGCTCCGGTGAGTGCGGCGACGCCGATGGCGGCGGCGGTACGGCGGACGAGCAATTCGGTTTTCACGTGAGACTTCCTCTATGAATTCGACAGGTGAAACGACTTCGCCATTGAAGTCCGAACACTTTCGACCGTATTGGTCACTGGTACGGCACGTACTACTTTGCGGGAATTGCCGGGTGCTTTTGGTTCACTGCCGTCTCATTTGTCCCAGCGGTCGCAGTCGCGTGGGTTTCAGGGCTCTGAGCTGTTGTTTGCCAGCAGCGTGCGATGTCCCACTATCGGGCTAGATATCCCAGTGGTGGAAATCGCTTGTCGGTATGCTGTGAGAAGCGAATCAGATTACGATCGCGATGCCCGTTTCTTCGTGGCTACAGCCGTCGGGGCGAACGGAATGGACAAAAGGAGAATCGGTATGACCACCGTTCGGCACTCGACCCGCAAGAAGATGGTGGCCGGCCTCGCCGTGACCGCCGGACTCGCGATGGGCCTGCTCTCTTCCTGTGGCGAGAAGGCCAAGGAAGAGCCGACCACCACCACGAGCACCACGACCACGACGTCGGCACCCGCCTCGTCGTCGCCGGTGACGCCGAGCGAGAAGGGCGGGCCCACCAAGGGTGGCAACTCGTTCTCCCCGTCGGTGAAGGCTCCGGGACCGCAGACGGCGCTGCCGGGCAACGTCGTCACCGCTCCGCACTAGGAACGGGAGCCCCATCCCAGTAGGTCGCCGATGCGCCGTACGGCGCATCGGCGCGGTACTGGTAGCGGCCGGGCTGACGGCGCTGGCGTCCGCCGGCCCGCCCGCTGAGCGGGGTGGCCGTCTGGCCCTGACCGGCCCACTGGCCCATCTGCTGTCGGCTTCGGCTGATCTCGGCCCGTCCGCGGCAGCTCACGTCGAACTGACCGCTGCGCTGACACGTGCCGCCCGGCCCGATGGGTTGATCCAATGGGCGCGAGCCGCCGGGCTTTCGGTGCAGTGGCGGCCCGGCGACGACTGGGCCACCGTCGAAGGCGACGCCCGTGCCATGGCGCGGGCGTTGCGTGTCGATGTCCGCGACTACCGCGGGCGCCGCGGGCAGACCTTCTATGCGGCGACCAGCCAACCCGAGCTGCCGCCGGTGTTGGTTCCCGAGTTGAGCGGATTCGGCAGGCTCCTCGGGTACACGCCGTTCCGGGAGTCGCGGCCGCTGATCGCGCCGCGCGACGTCCCCGCCGGCGGTCTCTCGGCCCAGGACCTGCGCCGGGCCTACAACGTCTTTCCGCTGTCCGATCAGGGATACACCGGCAAGGGCCGCACCATCGTCATCTTCGGTTTCGACGGCTTCGATCAATCCGATCTCGACATGTTCGCCGAACTGAACCAGTTGCCGCGCTTCACTCCCATCGTGGTGGGGGACATGCCATCCGAGCGCACCGGCGAGACCACGATGGATCTCCAGATGGCGCACGCCATCGCTCCCGACGCCCAGACCGTCTACGTCAATGCCCGGCCGACCGTGTCCGGCGACGGCGCCTATCGCAAGATCGGCGAGATGATGGCCGACGCCGACCGGCGCTTCCCGGGCGCCGAGTGGAGCCTGTCCATAGGGTGGGGCTGCGACAAGATGCTCACCGCCGCCGATCTGGCACCCGTGCGGTCGGCACTGGCGCGGGCGCACCGCAGCGGCACCACCGCCTTCGATGCCAGTGGCGATCTCGCGGGGCTGGAATGCAAAGGCGGGCAGGACTGGTCGGCACCGCCGAGCATCGACGACATCGGACTCGACTCGGTGGCATCGGTACCCGAGATGACGGCCGTCGGCGGCACCACGCTGTCCACCGACGAGCACGGCCAATGGCTCGGCGAGCAGGCCTGGTTCGACGTGCCCCTCACCCACGGCAGTGGCGGCGGGGTATCGGCGCTGTTCGACCGCCCGGCCTGGCAACGGGGTGTGCCGTCGGACCGCGGCCGCAACAAGCGGCTCGTCCCCGACGTCTCGGCCGTCGCGGATTTCTTCACCGGGGCCCGCATGGTCTTCCACGGCGAAACCGTGCTGGCCGGAGGCACTTCCATGTCCGCGCCGATCTGGGCCGGGATGGCGGCGGTGATCGACCAGTACCTGCTCGATCACGGCGGGCGACTGCTCGGCGACCTGAACCCGCTGCTGTACCGCGTGCAGCGGGCGGGACGGCTCCCGGCGTTCCACGACGTCACCGTCGGCGGTAACGCGATAGCGATGGCCGGCCCCGGCTTCGACTCCGTCACCGGCCTGGGCACACCCGATATCGACAAGCTGGCACGCAGCCTGCTGGTGGCGCAGGGGACAACCGGATGAGCGGCATCGGATTGGTGAGCACGCTGTTCCCAGAGCTTCCGGCCCACGGTCGGCGGTCCTTCCAGATCGCCATGGCTGCATTCGTCGCCTGGCTGGCCGTTGCGGCGGTGCTGCGGTTGCCGGGCCTCTTCATCGCGACGGTGGCCGTGGGGATTCCGCTGCTGTTCGTGCTGTACGCCCGACAGCTGGATTACCGGGGCCCGGCGAAGGTCCGGCTGCTCGTGAGCACGGGCCTAGGCATCGCGTTCGGCGTGGCCTTCGCCTTCGGGTCCGGTGCGGTGGTCGCGCGCGCCTATGGCGTCCCGCTCGAAAGTGGTGTTGCCGCAGTGCATCTGCGGACCGTCGAGGCCGGCCTCTCTGCGGTGGAGGCGCTGTTGGTGATAGCGCCCGCGCTGCTCCTCCGAGTGTTCAGCCCGGGAGACCGAAAGGCGTTGTACGGCTACGTGATCGGGGCGACCGGCGCGCTGGGTGCAACGGCCGCGACCACGATCGTCCGGATGTTCGCCCAGCTCGATTCGGGGCTGGTCGACCACGATCAGCCGTTGTCGGATTTCCTCATCGAAGCCGTGATCCGTGGCATCACCATGCCCATCACCGCGGCCGCCGCTGCCGGGATGCTCGGTGCCGCACTGTGGTTCCGGCCCCGCGGCCGGCGGATCTGGTGGCGCGTACTGCTGATCGCCGTCGTGCCGGTGCTGGCGCACGTGTGGCTCGGCGACGAGGATTCGGCCGGCATCTCGCAGTGGGCGAAGACGGCATGGCACGTCGGATTCGCTGTGCTGGGGGTGCTGTTACTCCGCCTGGTCCTGCAATTGACGCTGCGGAACGAAGATGCCGACGACGCGGAACGCGACGTACGCGTGCTGTCCGCACCGCGACTGGTCGCGACGTGGACCGCGGTGATCGTGGTGCTGGCCCTCGGGTTGGTCGGAATCTCCGCTGCCACAACCCAACCGACGGCGCGGTATCAGTGCCCGCCCAATTGCGGGCACCCGCTGATGGGCAAGCCCGTGGTGATCAACCCCAGGTTCACCGCGCCCGACGGCGCTTTCAGCGTCTCCTATCCGGCGCCGGGTACCGCATATTCGGTGACGATGAACGACACCGGCGTGACGGCCCAGTACACCGGTGGCACCGGCGGGGTGATGCGGCTGTGGGGGGAGCCGGCGCAGGGCCGGGACGCCAAGGACATCACGACCGCATTGCTGCTGGACGCGTTTCCGGATTCGCGTGTGGCCTACGAGATCCCCAACGCACTGGTTGGATATCACCCGGGCTACGGCGTCGCTGCCGATGACTGGCCGGACGGACAGAACGTCGTCGCCTCGCGGACCCGCATCCTGATCATGGTGGCGGTGCAGGACGATCTGGCGCTCGTCGCCGCGGCGGCGGGGCCGTTTCAGGAATTCGGGCCCGGTTCCGGCCCGCCGACCGGGGCCAGCCTGGAGCTGGCCGCGGATATGGGCAAGTACGTCAACAGCTTCCGGTGGCGGGGAGACCCGCCGCGCTGACGGCGGCCGACGTGCGCACCGGCCGCTGGACCAGATGATCCATCGGGGTGAAACTGTTGGTGCGACGGCGGAAATCGGCAGTGCCGCGCGGCCGGAAACTGGCGTAGTTCTGTTGGGCCGCCGGTGTCGGTTCGACCACGGCGAAACCGAAGTCGCGGGCGTAGGCCACTGCGGTCGCGACGTAGTCCGCCTGGGACTCCCGCATCTGTTCGACCGAGTTGTGTCGCAGCCCGATGTTCGGGCCGTGCACCAGATAGCAGTTGGGGAAGCCGTGGACCGACGTCCCCAGATAGGCGACGGGCTCGCCGTCCCAGCTTTCGGCCATGGACATGCCCTCGGTGCCGAACAGCCGGTCGGCCAGCGCGTCGGTGTCGACGACGATGTGGGTTGCCGTCCGTTCGTCATTCGCGGTCGTGACGAGCCAGCGCTGCCGGTCCGCCTGCCAGTGCAGCGCCGTCACATCGTCGGTGTCGTGATCGATCAGCACGACGTCGTCAATCCCGGCCTGGTGCAGCCGAACCGCCGCCGCAAGGGCACCCGGGCCGGTGACCACGATCGCGACGTGGTTGTGGGGGACGGGCTGGTTCATCGGTGGTCCTCGAGTGCGATGGGAGACTTCAGGTCGGACGGCTGCGTGGGCAGCCATTTGCGTTAGCGCGCAAGGGCTTTGCGCTGAACCCGTTGATCGACGATGAGGGCGTACAGCGGATGTGCGCGGGCCGTCGGCTCGAGGCCTTGCGTGATCTGCCGCATCTGGTAGCGCACCAATGCCATGCTCGCCGCCGACGCCAGCGTCTTGTCCGACCACGTCACCGGCTTGAGGCGCCGGGTGGCTTCCTCACCGCGGCTCCAGCGGTTGGGCAGATCCGGGGTGACGGCGATGGCGGTACCCATGCCGACGATGTCGATACCGTTGGCCAGCACCGTGTTCGCGGTGTCCTGCCGGGTGATGCCGCCGGTGAGCATCAGCGGGATGGGGCTGGTCTTGGCGAGTTCTGCGGCCAGCTCCAGGAAGTACGCCTCGCGGGCCGCGGTGCGACTGTCCGCAGCGCGCCCGGTCATGGCCGGGCTCTCGTAGCTGCCACCGGACAGTTCGACGACGTCGACGCCGAGCGGCGCGAGCATCTCGATGACGCGCAGGGCATCGTCGGCGTCGAAGCCGCCGCGCTGGAAGTCCGCCGAGTTCAGCTTGACGGCGACCGCGAACTCCGGGCTGACGGCCAGCCGGATCTGGCGGACGATCTCCAGCAGCAGGCGGGCCCGGTTCTCCAGCGACCCACCCCACTCGTCGGTGCGGGTGTTGACCAACGGCGACAGAAACTGCGACAGCAGGTAGCCGTGCGCGGCGTGTACCTCGACGCCGTCGAAGCCGGCTTCCTCGGCGCGCGCCGCGGTGGTGACGAACCGCTGGATGGTGGCGCCGATCTGCTGCGGCGTCATGGCGCTCGGCCGGCCGAACCGCTTGCTGTGCTTGCCGACATCCACCGCGACGTCCGACGGGCCCCACACCACGCCCGGCATGTTGGCGTTGACCTGGCGGCCGGGGTGGCTGATCTGCATCCACATCTTCGTGCCGCCTGCTTTGCCGGCCTTGGCCCACTTCACGAACGGCTCGAGCGGCGAGTTCGCATCGAGGACGACGCCGCCCGGTCCGGTGAGAGCCTCGGCGTGGACCATGACGTTGCCGGTGATCAGGACGCCCGCGCCGCCGACGCCCCAGCGGTGGTACAGCGCGATGAGCCGATCGTCGGGCGCCTGGCCGGGGCCGGCGAGACCTTCCTCCATCGCGGCTTTGGCGATGCGGTTTCGGAGCGTCTGACCGGATGCGAGGGTGAAGGGGGTGAAGAGTGTGGGAGACATCGGCTGCCTTCGGGTCGGTATGATGTAAACGCTGCTCACATTTCTAGTGGGCAATGTGAACAGTGTCAACATTTGTGAGGCAGGACTCGGGATGACGTCGAAAGCGGTGTCGAAGCCGGGGTACCACCACGGCGATCTGCGGACCGCCCTGGTGCAGTCGGCGCTGGCGCTGCTGGAAGAGGAGGGCGCCGCGGCGCTCTCGATGCGCGCCGTCGCCCGCCACGCCGGGGTCACCGCCGCCGCGCCCTACCGGCACTACCAGGACCGGGACGCGCTGATGTCAGCCGTCGCGGCCGTCGGCTATCGCGAACTGGCCGCGGACCTGGTGGCCGTCAGCCCGTCCCCGTCGACGGCCGACGAGATCGCCGACGTCGCCATCGCCTACGTTCAGTTCGCGCTGCGGCGTCCCGCGCTGTTCCGCGCCATGTTCAGTGAGCAGTGCGATGCCGGGAGTCCCGAGCGGGTCGACGCGGTCGCGGCGATCTCGGCCTATCTCAAGGCGAACATCGCGCGGGTGTTCCCGGATGCCGATGCCGATGCGTTGAGCGACGCCGTCTGGGCGCTCGTGCATGGACTGGCGTTCCTGTTCCTGGACGGCAAGTTCGACAGCACCGACTCCGGTGAGCTGGAACGGCGCGTCCGGTCCGCGGTGCAGGCCGTCGTGGGTTTGGCTGGTTAGCGCCCCTCGTGCCATCGCTGCGACGGCCCAGGGTTACCAAAAACTGGTATTGTTCGGGATGTGGGCAGGAACACCTCATTCAGTCTCGATGAGCACTACAGCGCGTTCATCGAGACTGAAGTCGCGTCCGGTCGTTATCGATCGGCCAGTGACGTAGTGCGATCCGCATTGCGACTGCTCGAGGATCGGGAGACTCGACTGAGGGCGTTGCGCCAGGCCCTTGTGGATGGTGAACGTAGCGGTGAATCAACAGAATTCGACTTTGATGAGTTCGTATCGCGCAAACGGGCCGAGGGTTCCCATCGTCAGTGAGCCGTTATGTACTTTCGCCCGCGGCGCGCGCCGACTTGGAAGATGTCTGGGACTACACATGTGAGCGCTGGAACGCTGATCAGGCGCAGGCGTACGTTCGGGAGATTCAACATGCCATCGAACGCATCGCGGAGTCGCCGATGATCGGGCGAGCGTGCGACGACGTTCGCCCGGGTTACCGGAAACATGCGGTGGGATCGCACGTGCTGTATTACCGGCTCATCTCCGGGGAAATCATCGACGTCGTGCGCATCCTCCATCAGCGGATGGATGTGCCTCGGCACTTTGACTGAGGCTCGCGTAGCTTGTTTCGATTGCGAAACTCAGCGCCCTTCGGCGAACTCCCGAAGTGATTGCACCTGAACGGGATCCAGTGACGGCCGCACCGTCTCGCGGGCCTTGGCGACGTCGGCCGCGGTGACATCGGCGGCGTCGATGGACCGGCGCATCGCGGTCAGCGCCGCTTCGCGCAACAGGGCGACGCAGTCCGCGGCGCTGTAGCCGTCGAGTTCACCGGCCAACTCGCCGAGGTCGACGTCGGGCGCCAGGGGAATGGATTTGCCTGCGGTACGCAGGATTTCGCGACGGGCCTCGGCGTCGGGCGGCTCGACGAACACCAGCTTCTCCAGCCGGCCCGGCCGCAGCAGCGCGGGGTCGATGAGATCCGGCCGGTTGGTCGCACCGACCACCACGACGTCGCGCAACGGGTTGATGCCGTCGAGTTCGGTGAGCAGCGCGGCCACCACACGGTCGGTGACACCGGAATCGAAGCTCTGCCCGCGGCGCGGCGCCAGCGCGTCCATCTCGTCGAGGAACACCAGCGATGGCGCGGAATCGCGTGCGCGCTGGAACAATTCGCGGACGGCGCGCTCCGACGAGCCGACCCATTTGTCCATCAACTCGGCGCCCTTGACAGCATGCACCGACAACCGGCCGGAACTGGCCAAGGCCCGCACCAGGAACGTCTTGCCGCAGCCGGGCGGCCCGTACAACAGCACGCCCCGGGGCGGTTCCACGCCGAGACGCTCGAAGGTGTCCGGGCGCTGCAGTGGCCACAGCACCGCTTCGGTCAGCGCCTGCTTCGTCGCCACCATGTCGCCGACGTCGTCGAGCGTCACCGACCCGACCGCGACCTCCTCGGTCGCCGACCGCGACAGCGGCCGGATCACCGACAGTGCGCCGGCCAGATCATCCTGCGTCAGAGCCGGTTCGGCACCGTCGGCGCTGGCGCGGGCGGCCGCCCGCAGCGCGGCCTCGCGCACCAGGGCGGCGAGATCGGCGACGACGAATCCCGGTGTGCGCCCGGCGATCTCGTCCAGGTCCAGGTCCTTGGCGGGCACCGACCGCAGCAGCACCTCCAGCAGGGCCTTGCGGGTGGCGGCGTCGGGCAGGGTCAGTCCCAGTTCGCGGTCGCACAGATCAGGCGCGCGAAGGCGGGCGTCCACGCCGTCGGGCACGGCCGACGTCGCGATGAACGCCACACCGCGGCTGGCGACGGCCTTGCGGAGCTCGGTCAGGATCAACGTGGCCACGGGCTCGGCGACCGCGGGCAACAGCGCGTCGATGTCGGTGATGAGCAGGACACCACCGCCGTCGCGCACCGAGCTCACGGCAGCGGCGACCCCGGCCAGTCGGTCCTCGGCGCGCAGCGCCCCGACCTCCGGCCCGTCGAGCTCGACGAGGCGGCGTGACGTGCACACCGCGCGCACCATGGCGGCCTTGCCGACGCCCGCGGGCCCGGACACCAGGACGCCCAGATTGGCGGTGGCACCCAGGGTTTCGAGGAGTTCGGGTTCGTCGAGGGCCAGCTTGAGCCACTCGGTCAGTCGCGTCACCTGGGCGTGTACGCCCTTGAGGTCATCGACCGAAACGGTTTGGGCGTCAGTCGTTTTCGCGGGGGAGATCACCGGTTGCGCGGCTGCCGTGACGACGGTGGCATCACCCCAGCTGACCACTGAATTCGGTTGCACGCTGACCGGTCCGGCCGGGTCGACGGCTGTCACGGTGAGCAGCTCTGAGGTCCAGGTGATGCCGACCTGCGTGGCCAGCGCCGCGGTGGCCGCGGACGTCGAGGTGCCCGGACCCAGATCGCGCGGCAGCAGTGACACCGTGTCGCCGACCGTCATCACCTTGCCCAGCAATGCCATTCGCAACGTCGCCGGGGAGATCGAGCTGCTGGCCAGTCGCGAACCGCTGACGGTCACCGAGCGGGCGCCGTACACCGTCGCCGGTGACACCAGCACCGGCGCGTCGGCCCGGATGCCGGCATTCGACAGGGTCACATCGTCGAGCAGCGCGGTGCCCGGGGGAGTCCCGGTGGCGGCCACCCCGACCACCGCGCAGGTGGTGCGCGTGCCGGTCAGCGACACCGCGTCCCACTCGCGGATACCCAGGGCAGCTATCGCTTCCGGGTGCAGCAGCACCACGCCGCGGCGGGCGTCGAGTGCTGAGGTGTTGAGCCGGGCGGTGAGCTGGAGCTGCGCGCCGGACGGGTCGGATGCGCCCTGCAGGGCCTGTGCCTGCGGGGGCGTCATCGACGAGGACCCGGCCTACGCAACCGCAGCCGGGCCGTGGACCGGCGCTGCCCGCGGTCGGTGCGACGCGGCTGCGCACGGCGGATGGCGCGGCGGGCCTGTCGCTGTTCCTTGGGTTTGTCGTCCCAGACCTCGGGGTGTGCACGCAGCCAGGCCTTGGTCCGGACCGCGAACGGGATGTGGATCACGTAGGCGACGATGATCACCAGGATGACGATGTAGCCGTACATCACCGAGGCGGCCACCAGGATGGCCAGCAGCGCCAGCAGCGGCAGGGCCATGTTCGGCGGGATGGCGAAGGTGTGCACCTTGCGCATCGGGACGGTGCTGACCACCAGCAGCGAGACGCCGATCAGCCAGATGCAGATGAAGATCTGACCCCAGTGCGAATCCCACCAGGGGCCGGGGAACTGCATCTTGGCCGCCAGCGGGCCGATGGCGCCGATCGCGCCGGCCGGGGCCGGCATGCCGGTGAAGAACTCCTTCTCGAACGCCGGGCCCTCCACGTCGAGCATGGCGTTGAAGCGCGCCAGCCGCAGCACGATGCACACCGCGTACAGCAGCACCACGATCCAGGCGAGCGGCGAGCTGTTGTGCTCCAGCAGCGTGGCGTACACGATGAACGCCGGCGCCACGCCGAAGTTCACGGCGTCGGCCAGCGAGTCGATCTCCGCGCCCATCTTGGACGTCGCGTTCAGCATGCGGGCCGCGCGGCCGTCGAGCGCGTCGAGGATCGCGGCACCCGCCAGCAGCGCCATGGCCTCGGTGGGCCGGTGGTCGAGGGCGTACTTGACCGCCGACAGACCCAGGCAGATCGCAGCGACCGTCAGGGCGCTGGGGACCAGCTTCCGCAGGCTCACCTGCGGAGTCTTGATCCGGGGTTTCATGCCGGCGACCCGCTCGGCAGGTCTGCCAGCACCGTCTCGCCGCCGATGGCGCGCTGCCCGATCTCGACGCCGATCACGGAGCCCTTGGGCAGGTAGGTGTCCAGGCGGGAGCCGAACCGGATGAGGCCGTACGTCTCGCCCAGCGCCAGGTGCGCACCCGGGTGGGTGCTGCACACGATGCGGCGGGCCAGCAGACCGGCGAGCTGCACCGCGACGACGTCGTGGCCGTCGGCGGTGCGCAGCCAGAGGCTGTTGCGCTCGTTGTCCTCGCTGGCCTCGGCCTTGTCGGCGGACAGGAACTGGCCCGGCTTGTGCTTGACGGTGATCACCTCGCCGGCCACCGGCGCGCGCTGCACATGCGCGTCGAACAGCGACAGGAAGATGCTGACGCGCGGCAGCGGCTCGTCGGACAGGTTCAGCTCGGCGGGCGGGACGGCCTCGTCGATGAGCGTCACCAGGCCGTCGGCCGGCGCGACGACGACGCCGGGCCGGCTCGGTGGCGTCCGCGGCGGATGCCGGAAGAACCCGGCGCACGCGGCGGCCGCGGCCAGTCCGGCCGCCCGGACCCAGCGCTTGCGGTGGCCGATCGCGGCGACACCGAGGGCGCCGCCGACGAACGGCAGCCCGGCCGGGTGCATCGGGGGAACGGTGGAACGGACCAGGTCGACGAAACGTGACAGTTCGGACTCTGGAGTGTCAGCTGGGGGGCGCGCAGGTCTGGCCATGGGGACTCGATTCTACGGTTTGCGGGGCTCTAACTGAGATCCCAGACGGGCACGGGCGATCCAGCCGCTAATTCGACCACGTCCTCGCCGATGTCCAGCAGGCAGTTTGCCGTCGCCAGCCACCGGAGGTGGTGCGACGCCGGCGGGCCGTAGCTGCTCACCTGCTCATCGGTGCCGAGCACGCCGCGGCGGAACTGGCGTTTCCCGGCGGGGGAGGTCAGCTTCTCGGTGAGCGTCGCCGGGCGGCGCGGTCGCTGCGACGGCAGGCCCATCGCCGCGCGCAGCGGTGGCCGGATGAAGACCTCGAACGACACCAGCGCCGAGACGGGGTTGCCCGGCAACGTGACGATGGGCGTGCCGCCGACGGTCCCGGCGCCCTGCGGCATGCCGGGCTGCATCGCGACCTTCACGAACTCGACATCGCCTGAAAGGGCGTCTTTCACCACCTCGTACGCGCCGGCGCTGACGCCGCCCGTGGTGACGATCAGGTCGACGTTCTGGGCATGGCCGGCCAGGGTCTCCCGGAACAGCGCCACGTCGTCGGATGTCGCCGGTGCGGTCGTGACGTCGGCGCCGGCCTCACGTAGCGCGGCGGCCAGCATCACGGCGTTGGACTCGTAGATCTGTCCCGGTTGCAGCGGCGTGCCCGGCGCGACCAGCTCCGTTCCGGTGGACAGCACCAGGACCCGTTGCCGCGGAATAACTTTCAGCTCGGCCAGGCCCAGGGCGGCAGCCAGACCCAGGGCCGCGGGGGAGAGCACCTCGCCGGCGGACAGCACCGTCATCCCGGCGGTGACGTCCTCGCCGGCCCGCCGAATGCTCCGGCCTTCGGGGACCGCCGAGTAGATCGACACGACGTCGGTCGCCCCGTCCGTGGCCTCGACCTGGACCACCGCGGTGGCGCCCGCCGGCAGCATGGCGCCGGTCATGATCCGGTGCGCGGTGCCGGGCGCCAGAGTCAGCAGGTCGGTGCGTCCGGCCGGAATGT
The DNA here is from genome assembly GCF_001905655.1 of Mycobacterium sp. ST-F2. Taxonomy (GTDB): domain Bacteria; phylum Actinomycetota; class Actinomycetes; order Mycobacteriales; family Mycobacteriaceae; genus Mycobacterium. Next base: position 7,624 of record NZ_JMHT01000016.1, on the reverse strand, counting down.
CCTCGGCGACAGGCAGTTTCACTGGATTGTCGGCGGTGGCGGTGGCCACGTCGGCGGCCAGGACGGCGTAACCGTCCATCGCCGAGTTGTCGAAACCGGGCAGCGACAGCGGCGCCACCACGTCCTCGGCAAGGGCCAGCCCCAGCGCGTCGGCCAGCGGCACCGCGACGGCGGGCCGGGCGCTGATCAGTCCGGCGACAACGTGCTGATGTTCCTCGACGGTCCGCATGAGGCTAGATCGCGAAGGTGACGCCGGTGAGCTCTTCGGACACCGCCCACAACCGCCGCTGGATGCCGGCGTCGTGCGACTGGGCGGTCGACTGCACCAGCACCGGGTGGCCGACCAGCTGGAGGAGACCGGAAGGCCCGTAGTACTCGCCGCCGCGCGCATCAGGGTCGACGGCGGCCCGCAAGGTGGCCAGCGCGCCGACCTCGGGGCTGTTGGCGACCAGCCCGCTGATCTGGTTGAAGCCGGGCAGGCCGGAGCCGGGGATGTGGCGCATCAACTCGGTGTTCGAGATGCCGGGATGGGCCGCGACCGAGATGGTTTCGGCGTTCGTGGCCACGAGCCGGCGTTGCAGCTCGTAGGCGAACATCAGGTTCGCCAGCTTCGACTGCCCGTACGCCGCGACCCGGTTGTAGCGGCGCTTCTCCCACTGCAGGTCGGCGAAGTCGATCTTCCCGAGGATGCGGTGCGCGATGCTGCCGAGGGTCACCACGCGCGAACCCGGGACGGACAGCAGGTTCTCGATGAGCAGTCCGGTGAGCGCGAACGCGCCGAGGTGATTGGTGCCGAACTGCAATTCGAAGCCGTCGGCGGTGATCTGCTTGGGCGGGTACATCACGCCGGCGTTGTTGATCAGCAGGTCGATCCGCGGATAGGCCGCCCGCAGGTCGTCGGCCGCCGCGCGGACCGAGGTCAGCGAACCCAGGTCCAGCTTCTGCACGACGACGTCGGCGTTCGGGGTGCTCGCCCGCAGCCGGGCGGCGGCGTCGTCGCCTTTGGCGGTGTCGCGCACCGCCATCACCACGCGAGCGCCCTTGCCCGCCAACACCCGCGCCGTCTCGTATCCCAGCCCGGTGTTGGAGCCGGTGACGATCGCCACCCGCCCGGTCTGGTCCGGCACATCATTGGCCGTCCACTGGGGGCTCATGCGCGATTCGCTCCGCTACTCGCTTGTGTGCTCATGCGCGAAGACACTACCGAGCGAACCGCCTGAGTTGCGCGGGAGCGGCGGGCGTTTACTGTCGGCACCATGGCAATCGGCGGGGTGCTCTTCGACATCGATGGTGTCCTGGTGACCTCGTGGCGTCCGATCGACGGTGCGGCCGAGACCTTGCGGGCGCTCGAGGAGCGTCAGATCGCCCGGTCGTTCCTGACCAACACCACCACCAAGACCCGTCAGCAGATCGCCGAATTGCTTTGTGCGGCAGGCATCGAGGTCGCCGCCGACGAGGTCGTCACCGCAGCGGTGCTGACCGCCGACTACGTGCGTGACCGCTACCCCGGTGCCCGATGTTTCCTGGTGAACAGCGGCCAGATCGGTGCGGACATGCCCGGCGTCGATCTGGTGTACGCCTCCGACTTCGCTGGCCCGCAGCAGCCCGACACGCCAGACGTGGTGCTGCTCGGTGGCGCGGGGCCCGAATACACGCATCTGACCCTCAGCTGGATCTATGACTGGATGACCCGCGGCGTCCCCGTCGTCGCCATGCACCGCAGCAACGCGTGGAACACCGCCGACGGGCTACGGGTGGACACCGGGCTGTATCTGGCGGGGCTGGAACAGACCACCGGTCATCAGGGCACCGCCGTCGGCAAGCCCGCACCCGCCGGGTTCTTCACCGCGGCCGCGCGGCTCGGCGTCGAACCCGAAGAGATGTACATGGTCGGCGACGACCTCAACAACGACGTCCTCGCGGCCCAGGTCGTCGGGATGACGGGCGTGCTCGTGCGGACCGGAAAATTCCGCCAGGACACGCTGGACCGTTGGGCCGCAGACGAATTCGCGATGCAGCCGAACTACGTGCTGGACTCCGTCGCCGACCTGCCGGAGCTGCTGGGCCTCTGAGGGCCTCAGGCCGTCAGCTCCCGCTGCATGTTGCGGATCGCGGCGATGCGGTCCTGCAGCTGCTCGCGGGTCGCGGCCGCCACCGGGGGACCCGGGTGCCGGCGGCGCAACTCGTTGTGGATCCAGCCGTGCGGCTTGCCGGTGCGGTGGTGGAACGCCGCCACCAGCAGGTTCAGTTCCTTGCGCAGCTCGCGCAGCTGGCCGTGGGTGGTCATGGGCGGGGGCGGTGCGCCAGTGGCAGCGGCCTTGGCGCTGCGCTTCTGCAACTGCTCGTCCTGGCGCCTGCTCAGCAGGTCGCGCATCTGGGTGTGATCCAGCAGACCGGGAATGCCGAGATAGTCGGCTTCCTCGTCGCTGCCGGCCTCGGTCGCGGTACCGAACGACGAGCCGTCGAAGATCACCTGGTCCAGCTCGGCGTCCGAGCCGAGCATCTCGAAGCCGTTCTCCAGCTCCGACTTCTCGTCTTCCTTCTTCTGCGCCTGCTCGAGCAGTTCGTCGTCAAGGCCGTCGGACACGCGGTGGGGCTTGCCGAGCACGTGGTTGCGCTCGCGCTCCAGCTCGCTGGCCAGCTCCAGCAGGTTCGGCACCGACGGCAGGAAGATGCTGGCCGTCTCGCCCTTGCGGCGCAGCCGCACGAACCGGCCGATGGCCTGCGCGAAGAACAAGGGGGTCGACGCGCTCGTCGCGTACACGCCGACCGCGAGCCGCGGCACGTCGACACCCTCGGACACCATGCGGACCGCGACGAGCCAGCGGCTGGTGCCCTCGGAGAACTGCGAGATGCGAGCCGACGCCGTCGGGTCATCCGACAGGATGACCGTCGCTTCCTCGCCCGTGATGGTGTGCAGCAGCTTGGCGTAGGCGCGGGCGGTGGTCTGGTCGGTGGCGATGATCATGCCGCCGGCGTCCGGGATGCTCTGCCGCAACTGCCCCAGCCGCTTGTTGGCCGCCGCGATCACCGCGGGCATCCATTCGCCTTCGGGGTTCAGCGCGGTACGCCAGGCCCGGGCGGTCTGCTCGGCGGTGAGTGGTTCGCCGAGGCGGGCCGCGTGCTCCTCGCCGGCACTGTCGCGCCAGCGGGCCTCGCCCGAGTACGCCATGAAGACCACCGGCCGCACCACGCCGTCGGCGAGCGCGTCGGAGTAGCCGTAGGTGTGGTCGGCCACCGACTGCTGATGGCCGCTGCCGTCGGGCTCGTACTGCACGAACGGGATGGGGCTGTCGTCGGACCGGAACGGGGTCCCGGTCAGGCAGAGGCGCCGCGTCGCATCGTCGTAGGCCTCGCGGATGGCCTCGCCCCAGCTCTTCGCGTCGCCGCCGTGGTGGACCTCGTCGAAGATCACCAGCGTCTTGTGGTTCTCGGTGCGCACCCGGTGTCGGGTCGGGTGGCTGGCGACCTGGGCATAGGTGACGACGATGCCGTGGTAGTCCGACGACGTCTGCCCCGTCGAGTTGCTGAACTTGGGGTCCAGCGCCATGCCGACGCGCGCCGCGGCTTCCGCCCACTGGGTCTTGAGGTGCTCGGTCGGGACGACGACCACGACCTGGTCGACGGTGCGCTCTGTCAGCAACTCACCGGCGATCCGCAGGGCGAAGGTCGTCTTGCCTGCACCCGGGGTCGCGACAGCAAGAAAATCACGCGGCTTGGCGGTGAGATACCGCACCAAAGCCCGACGTTGCCAGCCCCGCAAAGCCTGGGTGCTGGGCGCTGCATAAGCCCGCACCCGAAGACTCCTCCTTGGTCGAAGGGCAGTCTAGGGCAACGGGTTCGGGCGGTGCACTTTCCTCGGCGTGTCCTGGGACGAGTCGGGCCAGTCCTACTCGACGACGAAATTCATAGGGTGGCCCACCATTCACCCGGTTCGCGGTGAACTCACAGGCTCTGGACACGCGCTGTTCAGAGTCGCGGCCTAGCGTCCGTGCCGTGATAACCAGACGCGCCTTCCTTGCTGCTGGGGCTGCTGCTGCCGGTTCGCTGGCATTGGCGTCCCGGGCGTCTGCGGCGCAGGATCCGGCCGCCGTCGCGAGCCAGTACGCGCGCGGGGTGCCAACCCAGTGGGGGATGGCATTGCCCGGGATCGTCACCTCGGTCCCCGCCGGCGGACGCCAGATCGCCCTGACGTTCGATGCGTGCCGTGGCGGTGTCGACGATGCACTGCTCGACACGCTGCAGCGCAACAACGTGCCTGCGGTGCTCTTCTTCAACTCCCGGTGGGTCGATCAACACCCGGATCGTGCCGCACAGCTGGCCGCCAACCCGCTGTTCGAGATCGGCAACCACGGCACCCGACACGTGCCGCTGTCGGTGACCGGCCGGGTGGCTTACGGCATCGGCGGCACGCGGTCGGCTGCCGAGGTCGTCGACGAGGTGTGGGGCAATCAGATGAAGCTCACCGCGCTGACCGGGAAGGCACCCACCTGGTTCCGCCCCGGCACCGCCCACTACGACGACGTGGCGGTGCAGATCGTGCGCGATCTCGGGCTGCAGCCACTCGGGTTCAGTGTCAACGGCGACTGTGGTGCGACGCTGCCGGCCGCCCGGGTGCGCGCGAATGTGGTTGGTGCGCAACCTGGTTCCGTCGTCATCTCCCACATGAACCACCCGGGTTCGGGTACCGCCGCGGGATATGCGGCGGCGATCGCCGAGATGAAGGCGGCGGGCTGGGAGTTCGTGCGACCCGCCTAGCATCGGTGGCATGGAGAAGATCGATGAACAGGCCCGTGTCGCACACCTTCTCGATGCCCAGCGCAAGGCGGCGGAACTGTTCGTCGCCATCGAAGAACGTGGACTGATCCGGCCGGGTGCCGGCGAGCGTCAGGTGACCGACGAGATCCGTGATCTGGCCGCCGAAATCCTCGGCGTCACCCGGCACTGGCACAAGCGGATCGTCCGCGGCGGCGAGAACACGCTGTCGACCGCGCGGGAGAACCCGCCCGACAGGGTGATTGCCGACGACGACATCGTGTTCGTCGACCTGGGGCCGCTCTTCGAGGAGTGAGAAGCCGACTTCGGCCGTACCTTCGTACTCGGCGACGATCCGCGAAAGTTGGCCTTGCGCAACGATTTACCGAAGGTATGGGAAGCGGCTCGGACGCACTTCGAGTCGACTCCGGATATCACCGGCGCGCAGCTGTTCGACCACGTCGTCGGGCTGAGTCGGGCTGCCGGGTGGGAATTCGGTGGCACCATCGCCGGACACCTGGTGGGAGAGTTTCCGCACGAGAAGATCGCCGGCCACGAGATCGACTCCTACGTGGCGCCTGGTTCGGACCTGCCGATGCGGCGCGTGGATTCGCAAGGGCGGCAATGCCATTGGATTCTGGAGGTGCATCTCGTCGAGCCCGGCCGGAGATTCGGCGGCTTTCAGGAGGAACTGTTGGACCTGCGGGGGTGATGCGGTGTGGCGCCGACCGCCGGCGCCACACCGCACCCGTCAGACCAGGATTCCGCTGCCACCGGCCGGGTTGCCGGTGCCTCCGGAACCACTGGCGCCGCTGCTGCCCGTGGCACCGTCGGTGCCGTCGTGGGTGCCGTGGCCGCCGTTGGCGCCGCCCGAACCGCCGGCGCCTCCCGCGCCGCCGGCGGGACCGTTGCCACCGGCGCCGGTTATCGAACCGGTTCCGCCGCTACCGCCGTTGCCACTGGCGCCACCCGTGCCGCCGGCACCGCCGTTGCCGCCGTTGCCCCATTGGGTGACGTTGTCGTTGTAGCCCTTACCGCCGTCGCCGCCGGTACCACCGGCGCCGCCGACGCCACCGTCACCGCCCACGCCACCGACGTTGTCGCCGGTGCTGCCGCCCTTACCGCCGGCTCCCGCGGCGCCGCCGGTGCCACCGACGCCGCCTGTGGACCCGGCGTTGCCGTTGATGAACGGGGTGCCGTTCGCGCCGGTCTGGCCGTCGCCGCCGACGCCACCATTGCCGCCGGTGCCACCCTTGCCGCCGGCACCGTCGATGCCGTTCACGGATGTCCCGCCCGCTCCACCGTTACCGCCTGCGCCGCCTGCGCCGCCGGTGCCACCGAAGCCGCCACCGCCGCTGATCCCGGCCGCGTTGTTGGAGCCGAAGGCAGGGAGCCCGCCGACGCCGCCGTTCCCGCCGGTGCCACCCTTGCCGCCGGCACCGCCTGCGCCGCCGACGCCCGAGACGGTGCCGCCGGCGCCGCCGACGCCACCATTACCACCGGCGCCCGCGGCGCTGCCGGACAAGCCGGTCGCCCCCAGCGAGGCCCCGATGGTCCCGTTGGCGCCGTTGCCGCCCGTTCCACCGGCACCACCGGCACCGCCGTCGCCGGTCAGGCCGCCCGAACCGCCGGCGCCACCGTCGCCACCGCGGCCCGCGGTGCCGAGGATGGTGAGGGCGTCGAAGCCGTTGCCGCCCTTACCGCCGTCCCCTCCGAAGCCGCCCGCGCCGCTGGCGGCTTGGTTGGCGCCGTTGCCGTTGAAGCCGCCCGCGCCGGCGTTACCGGCGCTGCCGCCGGTGCCGCCCTTGCCGCCGTCGCGCTGGATCGACGAGATGCCGTCCGAACCGGCACCACCGGTGCCGCCGTTGCCGGCCTTACCGCCCTTGCCGCCCTTGCCGCCGTTGCCGACGGTGCCGTGGGCCGCGCTGCCGCCCTTGCCGCCGACTCCGCCGTTACCGCCCGCGCCACCGGAACCACCGGTGTTGCCGCCGAGGATGCCCGAGCCGCCGCTGCCGCCGTTACCGCCTGCGCCACCGGTACCACCGGAGCCGCCGTTACCGGCGTTGGTGCCACCGGCACCACCGATGCCGCCGGCGCCGCCGTGGCCGCCGTTGGGACCGTTTTCGCCAAGTGCCGCAAGGCCATCGGCGCCATTGCCGCCCGCACCGCCGGCGCCGCCGTTGCCGCCATTGCCATCAGTGCCACCGGTGCCACCGTTACCGCCGGCGCCGCCGTTGCCCGCGATGCCGATCGCGGTGATGGTGTCGAAGCCATCGCCACCCTTACCGCCGTTGCCGCCGTTACCGCCCGTGCCGCTGGCGGCTTGGTTGGCGCCGTTGCCGTTGAAGCCTCCGGTACCGGCGCTGCCGGCGTTGCCGCCGTCACCGCCCTTGCCGCCGTTGGGGATCAACGACGAACTGCCGTCGGAGCCATTGCCGCCGTTGCTGCCGTTTCCGGCGTTGCCGCCCTTGCCGCCGTTGCCGACGGTGCCGTGAGCAGCGGCGCCGCCCTTGCCTCCGGCGCCGCCATTACCGCCGTTGCCGCCGTTTCCACCGCCGCCGAGCGCTCCGCCGCCGAGGACACCCGAGCCGCCGGAACCACCGTTACCGGCATTGCCGCCGATACCGCCGTTACCGCCGTTGCCCGCGTTGGTGCCACCGGCACCACCGGTGCCACCGGCGCCGCCATGGCCGCCGTTGGGCCCGCTTTCACCAAGTGCCGCAAGGCCATCGGCGCCATTGCCGCCCGCACCGCCGGCGCCGCCGTTGCCGCCATTGCCATCAGTGCCACCGGTGCCACCGTTACCGCCGGCGCCGCCGTTGCCCGCGATGCCGATCGCGGTGATGGTGTCGAAGCCATCGCCACCCTT